>JAYSSR010000038.1:0-218479 GCA_043720395.1 Acidimicrobiia bacterium | reverse complement strand
GGGCGCTGTCGAAGGCGGTCTCCTCGCTCACGTCGAGGCGGGTGCCGAGCACGAGCCGCAGGTCGTTGACGGCACCCATCCACGCCAGCAGCTGCGCCTCGTCGATCTTGGGCGAGTAGACGGTCTCCTCCACCACGTCGAGCGCGCCGAGGCGGGCCTGGAGCAGGTCGTCGCGGACCATCTCGCGGTACTCGGCGTCCCTCGTCGGGTCGTCGGCGTAGGCGGACGGGAACAGTCGACGCACGCTGGCATCGGCGGCCACGTCCTGCCCGGTGAGCACGCTGCGCAGCTGCCCCGCGAGGGAGGCGACGAGCTGGCGCTCGGACGCGGGCAGGCGAAGGTCGAAACCGCCCTTGCGCGAGCGCTTGATGCGGCGGCCGGGGATCACGTGTCGTGCTGCATCGTGGCCCACAACCCGTGCTCGTGGAGGCGGAAGACGTCCATCTCCGCCTTCTCCCGGTTGCCGTTCGACACGACCGCCCGACCCTTCGTATGGACGTCCCACATCAATTTTTCCGCCTTCTCCTTCGAGTAACCGAAGACCATTTGCAGTACGCGGGTCACGTAGGACATCAGGTTGATCGGGTCGTTCCAGACGATGACCACCCACGGCCGATCGGCGCGGACGGTGGTATCGACGTCGGGCTCGACCACCTCCACAGGCGCGGCACTCGGCATCCGGCCATTCTGACCGCGGTAGGGAAGGGCCCGGACCGAGCCAAGCCAACTTTCCGACGTCAAAGAAACGCCCGGTACGATTGGCGGGTCATGCCTCGCCTCCGGACCGCGCCCCTTGAGCGGACGCCAGTGCTCGATGCACTCCCGGTCGGTACCGTGCGACTCGCGGGCCGAGCGTCGGGAGTCGAGCGAATCAAGGCATTCGTCGCCCTGACCAAGCCGCGGATCATCGAACTCCTGCTCGTCACCACCATCCCCACCATGTTCTTGGCGAAGCACGGTTGGCCCGGCCTTTGGCTGATGGTCGCCACGCTGATCGGTGGCACGCTCGCCGCCGGGGGCGCGAACGCCATCAACATGGTCGTCGACCGCGACATCGACAGCCTGATGGAGCGGACGAAGAATCGACCTCTGGTGACCGGGGCTCTCGGCCCCCGTGAGGCGCTGGTCTTTGCGATCGCCATCGAGACAATCGCGTTTGTCTGGCTCACGGCCACCGTGAACCTGCTCAGCGCCGTCCTCGCCGTGGCCGCGTGCCTCTTCTATGTGTTCGTCTACACGTTATGGCTGAAGCGGACGTCGAGGCAGAACATCGTGATCGGCGGGGCCGCCGGGGCCGTTCCGGTGCTCGTCGGTTGGGCGGCCGTCGTCAACCGCCTCGATTGGGCACCGTTCGTACTCTTTCTCATCATGTTCGTGTGGACACCGCCGCACTTCTGGGCACTCGCTGTCAAGTACCGCGACGACTACAAGGCTGCCGACGTCCCCATGCTCCCCGTCGTGGCGAGCTTCGACGAGACGGCGAATCAGATTGTCGGCTACAGCGTCGTCATGGTCGCGTTGACGCTGCTCCTGGCACCAGTGGCGCACCTCAGCATCGTGTATGTCGTGTCGGCGGCACTCCTCGGATTGGTGTTTCTGGCCTACGCCCTGCGTCTCCGCCAGGCCGGCAAGGCCAACCAGCCGGTTACGAAGCCCGCGATGCGGCTCTTTGGGTATTCGATCACCTACGTGACCCTGCTGTTTGCGGTCATGGCCATCGATCAGTTCATCTGACCCTCGAAGGTCGACCTGACTCGTGCGGGCGGGTCGGACACCTGTAGAGTCGTCGGTGCTCGTTTTCCCTCGGGTGGTCAACTGTCGCGGCGATTTGCCGCGGGAGTCGGCACCCATCGCCTCGGAGCGCGAATGTCGCTGATTGCCTCTCCATCCACTTCTGCCGCCATCGACCATGCCGTCTTCGATGGCGTTGTCGACCCGGCCGAGACCTGGTTCACGTCGGTCGACCACCGAACGGTCGGACGCCTGCTCACCGGTGCAGCGCTGCTCATGGGGGTTGTCGGCACGTCGATGCTGGCTCTGCTCTCCGGCAAACTCGACACGTTCCAGCGGGGTGCGCTTTCAACCGGCGATTATCTCGGGAGTGTCGGAGACGCAGCCTTCTCGTTCGAGCGGATATGGAAGATGGTCGGCGCTGGCCTGCCGTACTTCGTGGTCCTGCCGCTGTTTTTGGGCGTCGCGACCGCAACCGTTCCGCACCTCATCGGTGGGCACCGGATGGCCTTTCCCCGGCTCCAGGCCTTCGTCCTTTGGGGTTACGTCGTCGCCGCTGGCACCTTCATAGCGTCGTACACAATCGGCGACGGACCACCAGCCATAGATGTTCTCGGATCGCTCGTACCGAATGCTTCCGCACCTGCCAACCGAGCGACGGATCTCCTCATCGGCAGCCTCATGCTGGTCACGATCGTCACGATCCTCGGGGCGCTCAACATTCTCGTCACGGTCGTGACTCAGCGGGCGACGGGCACGCGCTTGGCCGATGTGCGACCCTTCGCCTTCGCTTCCATGGTCACGAGCGGAGTGTTGCTGCTCGCATCACCAGTATTCCTCGCTGGTCTGCTGCTCCTTGAGATTGATCAGCACGTCGGCGGTGGCCTGTTCGGCGGCACCGACGGGGCCACGCGCGTCTGGTCGCACATGATCTGGCTGAACGGTCGACCCGAAGCCCTGCTCCTCCTGCTCCCGGCACTTGGTGCGGTTGTCGATGTCGTCTCGGCCCGAGTCGGTTCCCGCCCGGCCGGCGGTCGGGCAACGAACGCTCTGCTCGGTTTCTACGGCGTGGCCACGTTGACCGCCTGGGCGGTTGACAGCTGGAACATGGACCACATGGTGCAGCCGAACTCGACGCTGCAATCGAGCGTCGTGGCAATTCCCCTCGGCTTGCTCGCTGTTCTCACCCTCGGCACCGTGGCGACCGGCATCAAGAACCTGAAGATGGACGCCTCGCTGATCTTCGCCGCTGCGTGCGAGCTGCTGGTGATTCTTGCTGTGGTGAATATCGCCGTGGCTGCGATTCGGGGCGTGACCGACCCCAACGCCGTTGCACTCTGGGGCATCAACCAGAGCCTGCTCGTGATTGTCGCAGCGCCGCTGGTCGGCCTACTCGCTGCGGCGGTCGAGTACATCCCCAGGTCGGCGGATCGTCGCGCTCACGTGGGCGCTGCGTCGCTCGGTGGGCTGGCCGTACTCGCTGGGTTTGCCATCTACTTCATTGCAATGGCTGTGAGTTGGTACCGAGACGATCTCACGGGGTCCGCCACGGCCCTGAGCGTGATCGCCCTGCTCGGTGGCCTGGTTGCCGCCGCTGGCATCGCAATCGCCGGACTCGCTCTCGCTAGCGCGTTCGTCACTTCTGGGTCTGGCCGTAACCGTTCTGGCGATATCGCCACCGTCTCGGAGGCCGGACACTGATGGCAGCCACCAACCCGCTCGCTCCGGCAACCAACCGGGCCGGTCACGCCACCCATACCGCCACGATCGCTCTTGGCGCTTCTGTTTTGATGGCAGTCGGTGGCTTTGGTGCCGCGTACTTGGGATTGCGCTTCGGTGACCCCGATTTCGTCGACAAGAAGATGTCGTTCAACAATTACGCCGGATCGATGGCTCTCGTTTCGCTGGCGCTTGCCTCGTTCGCGGCGAACTGGGGTGTCGTTTCCGCTCGGATTGGCAATCGACGCTGGGCGTCGACCGGGTTCGGGCTCTCCGCGCTCATCGGGCTCGCGACTCTCAATCTGGTGTGGTTCATCGGCAAGGAAATCGCTCTTCCCGCGGCGAGCCCGTATGCCGTCTTGATCTACACCCTGCTCACGGTCGGCGGCCTCGCGGTCGCCGCCGGTGTGATCGCCTCCATCACCGGACTCGTTTCGTGCTTCGGTGGCCATGCTGGTCCGTCGTCAGCTTCGCTCGCCCGCGCCGCCGCCTGGGGTCAGCATATTGCCGGACTGACGTGGCTCATTGTGTTCGCCCTCGTGTTCCTCAAGAAGTAACGGAGTCCACCCCGTGTTCACCCTCGGTTCGAAGACGTTCCTCGGCGGTGCCGGCCTCGCGCTTGTCGCGGCGATCGTGTACTCCGCCAACACAACGGACTCGGTCGGCGTCCTGCTTCTCGTTACTGCGGCGGGTGCCGCAGTCGCGATCGCGCTCTCGATACTTGTGGGCGCAGGTGCCTCAGATCGCCACTCCTACGTTGGAGGCGAAGACCCGGCGCCGGGCCGCGAACCGCGAGGAACCATCGTGCCGTTCGTGGCCGCGCTTGGGGCGGGCGGTGTTGTGCTCGGCTTCGCGCTCGGCGCCGCCGGGTTTGTCGTGGGTGGCGGCGCACTCGTCGCTGTGCTGATCGCCTGGTTTTCACAGGCATGGCGCGATCACCCGAACTGGGTACCCGCTTTGAGTGCGCGCGTCTCCGACGGAGTCGGCCTGCCCTTCGCGATGCCCCTCGCACTCCTCGGGCTGATCGCCTTGATCGGGCTTGCGGTTTCGCGCACCCTGCTTGCCGTCAACGCGACCGCGGCGTGGGTTGTCGCCCTCGTGGTTGCGGCCTTGATCTTCGGAGGTGCCATCGTTCTCGCGACTCGGCCGCGGCTTTCCAGGCGGACGCTCGCCGCCGTCCTCGTCGTATCGGCCATCGTGGTCGGCGGACTCGGCATCTACGGCTTGGCCCTCGGCGAACGGCCGGTCGAACACCATGAAGAGGTCGGCGAAGAGCACGCTGCGACCTACCGCGTCGGCAGTCAGGTGATGTGACCACGGCGACGCATCGGTTCAGCACCCGCTGGAATCCCCGTCGCATCGCATTGCTCGGCGTTTTCTTTGTTGCCTTGATGACCGTGCTCTTGTTGCTCGGTGCCTCGAACTCCGATGTCCCGAGGGCGACTTCCTCGCTGCCGTCACTTCGGCTCCCGTACCTGCGTGACCCCACGAAAGAACTCGACCTCGCCGAATTGCGCGGAACACCACTTGTGATCAACTTCTTCTTCTCCGACTGTCCGCCCTGTGCCAAAGAATTGCCGCTTCTCGAGCAGGTTGCTCAGTCGACGGAGGGCAACGTCCAATTTGTCGGGATTGATCACGGCGAATCGGTGGCGAAGGGCGCGGCGATGGCCGACCGTTTCGGCCTGACCTACACGCTGCTCAACGACGAGTCGGGGCGGCTGGCACCGTTAGTTGGAGCGCTGGCATTTCCCACGACGCTCTTCGTCGACAGAGAAGGCCGTATCATCCGACGCCACCTAGGGGCGATAAGTCCGGCCGACCTGAACTCCAAGCTCCAATCGATTTCCTGAGCCATCTCCTATGACTTTTCATGTTCATTCACTGATTCTGCATTTTGCACGTCCCTCGCTGACGCGAAAGGCTCTGCCCGTGGCTCTACGACGTTGGTTCCGCTTCTCACCCGCCGCGCTCGTCGCGCTCATGTCGGTGCTGCTCACTGGTTGTACCTCGAAGGATCCGCAGGACACGTTTTCGCCTGACAGCCCGATCGCGAGAGACATCTACAACCTCGCGGTCCCGGTGTTCCTCATTGCCGCCGCGATGGGCGTTTTCGTGTTTGCCCTGATCTTCATCTGCGCAGTGAAGTTCCGGCGGAAGTCCGAGGATCACGTACCGAAGCAGGTGCACGGCAACACGGCAATGGAGATCGGGTGGACGGCCGCACCGGCACTGCTGCTGGCTGTCATCGGCGTGTTCTCCGTGGGTGCGATCTTTGATCAAGCGAATGATCCAAAGGACTCGATCAACATCACGGTCGCTGGACACCAGTGGTGGTGGGAGTTCCACTACCCGGTCGCCGGCCAGGAGAAACTGCAGACAACGCTCGAGACGGTTGACGACCCTCTCGATCTCGAAGCAGCGAAGGAGGAGGGCCGCGCTCCGAAGAAGATCGCGAACTACCTCACCGAGGGCACTCCCGTGGTCGTGAACGCGAACGAGCTGCACATCCCGGCCGGTCGCAACATTCGCATGACGGTCACGAGCCAGGACGTGATCCACAGCTTCTGGGTCCCGAAGCTCGCCGGCAAGATCGACGCCGTTCCCGGAAAGCTCAACCATCTCAACATCAACAGTGACCCGGAGGACGCCGGCAAAGTCTTCTACGCACAGTGTGCCGAGTTCTGTGGAGCGTCACATGCCGATATGCGTTTCAAGGTGCATGTGGACAGCCCGGCGCAATGGCAGCAATGGTTGAAGGACCAGGCCGACACGGCTGCTGAGGCAACTGGCGACCCGGAGACTGATCTCGTTGCCCAGGGCCAGGCACTGTTCCAGGGCGGTGCCGGGTGCGTGGTTTGCCACTACACCGAGTCTGACAAAGTGAACGACGTCGGCATCGTCGGCAAGATCGGTCCGAACCTCGCCCATGTTGGCTCACGCACGCACTTCGCAGGCGCGATCGCCTTAATGAGCGACGCCAATCTGAAGGCGTGGCTGCGCGACCCGCAGGGATTCAAACCGGGCAGTCGCATGGTGGTCAGAAAGTTCACCGAGGACGAAGTGCTCGCGCTCGTCGCCTACATCAAGTCCCTCAAGTAAACGTCCCTCAAGTAAACGTCCCTGAAGCAACCGGAAGTAACGGAAGTAACCGAAGTGATCAACGGAGCCCGCTGATGGCAATCGTTCTTGAACCCCCGTCGTCGTCCCCGGCCTTGCCCGGCGGAGCGACCCTTCCCGTCGCCAGGCCGGTAGACCAGGGCATCCTTCGTCGACCGGTCGAATCCGAACGTGGAATCCTCTCGTGGGTCACCACGGTCGACCACAAGCGCCTCGGCATCATGTACGGGATTGCTTCGCTGTTCTTCATGTGCGTCGGTGGCATCGAAGCGCTCCTTTTGCGGCTTCAGCTGGCGAAGCCGAACGGTGATCTCCTCACCGCTGAGATCTACAACCAGATGTTCACGATGCACGGCACCACGATGGTGTTCCTCTTCGTGATGCCGATGTCGGCCGCCTTCTTCAACTACTTCCTGCCGCTGCAGATCGGCGCACGTGACGTGGCCTTCCCACGGATGAATGCATTCTCCTGGTGGTGCTACATCTTCGGTGCGATCTTCATCTATTCGTCGATCCTCTTCGGTGGCATGCCCGACGGCGGCTGGTTCGGTTACGCACCGAACACCTCGATCACGTTCTCGCCCGGACACGGCATAGATTTCTGGATCTTCGGACTCGCCATTCTCGGCATCGGTTCGACCGCGTCGGCCGTGAACTTCATCGTCACGATCATCAACATGCGCGCGCCCGGCATGACGTTCTTCCGCATGCCGATTTTCACTTGGATGACCTTCGTAGCGAGCTTTCTGCTGCTGTTCGCCATGCCGATCATCACGGTGGCGCTCGTGCTGCTCGCCTTCGACCGGACGTTTGGAGCGAACTTCTTCAACCCCGGTGCCGGTGGCGACCCCGTGCTCTGGCAGCACCTGTTCTGGCTGTTCGGCCATCCCGAGGTGTACATCTTGGTGCTACCTGCGATGGGCATCGTGTCGGAGGTCCTCCCCACCTTCGCCCGCAAGCCGCTCTTCGGCTATCCGGTCGTGGTGTTCTCCGGCATCGCAATCGGCTTCATGGGCTGGGGAGTCTGGGCCCACCACATGTTTGCGGTCGGACTCGGTCCCGTGGCCGTGGCTGCGTTCGGCATCAGCACGATGTTCATTGCCGTTCCCACCGGCGTGAAGATCTTCAACTGGACGGCGACACTCTGGGGCGGCGCGATCAAGTTCACCACGGCCATGCTGTTCTCCGTCGGGTTCATCACGACGTTCGTGATCGGCGGACTGTCAGGCGTCACCCACTCGCTCGTGGCGTCCGACATGCAGCAGACCGATACGTATTACATCGTCGCCCACTTCCACTACGTCCTCTTCGGCGGAGCCGTGATGGGACTCTTCTCGGGCGTCTACTACTGGTGGCCGAAGATTTTCGGGAAGCTGCTCGACGAGCGCATCGGGAAGACCCATTTCTGGTTGCAACTCGTTGGCCTCCACATGACGTTCGGACCGATGCACATCGTTGGCCTTCGGGGGCAGCCGCGGCGAATGTATCGCTACGACAAGGACATGGGCTTTGACTTCTGGAACATGTTCGAGACGGTCGGTTCCTTCGTGATCCTCGTGTCACTGCTCATCTTCTTCGCAAACGTCGCCAAGACGCAGCGCTCCAAGACCCGCTCGCCGCGTGACCCGTGGGATGCGCGCACGCTGGAATGGATGACGGAAAGCCCTCCGAAGGTGCACAACTTCGATCACATCCCGACCGTTCATACCGTCGACGAATTCTGGCACCGCAAGTACGAACTTGACCCGGAAACCCATCTGATGCGACGTGTCGCCACCGCCGAGCAGGTGCTCGCGGCCGATCCGGTGGATCCGAAGTCGATCCATATGCCATCACCGTCCTATTGGCCGTTGATCCTCGGCTTCGGCATCATGATCCTCTCCTACGGCATGGTATTTCGTGCCTGGCCGGTCGCAATCATCGGCGCACTCGTTATCCTCGGAGGAGCATTCGGCTGGGGCGTCGAACCGAGCGCAGCGCCGCATGAGGACCACGACGATGACCACAACGGTCCGTCTGCCGTCGCGACAGCAGGAGCGTACTGATGTCCGGCGTCACCGTTGAACAGGTTGCCCACGGCGGCGAGCACGCGGGAGGACACGGCGCTGACGACCACGGTACCCACGCAACAGCGACGGGCGTCTCCAACGAGAAGGTCGCCATGTGGGCCTTCCTCGGCTCCGAGTGCCTCCTCTTCGGTGCACTGATCGCGACCTACCTGGTCTACAAGGGCCGGTCAGTGAATGGCCCCTACCCGACCGACACCGTGATCGACGGCGAAAAGGTCAAGGGTATCTTCGACATCCCGTTCACGTCGGTGTCGTCGTTCGTGCTCCTCATGAGCTCGTTGACGATGGTTCTCGCCCACTCGGCCATCCAGCGTGGTGATCACCGCCGCCTGCGGCTTTGGTTGAGTTCGACCGCGCTGCTCGGATCGACGTTCATCGCCGGCCAGATCTACGAATTCACCTTCTTCGTGAAGGAGGGGCTGAATCTTTCAAAGAACCTCTTCGGTTCCAGCTTCTTCGTCCTGACAGGTTTCCACGGCGCGCACGTCACGATTGGCATCTTGATGCTGATGTCGCTCGTGAACCTCTCACGCAAGGGCAAGATTTCCCAGTCCAAGCATGAGGTTGTCGAGATCGTCGGTCTGTACTGGCACTTCGTCGACATTGTGTGGATTGTCATCTTCACCGTCGTCTACCTGATTCCATGAGGCCCCGATTCCATGGGGCCCCGATTCCGAGGCCCAGATGAATTTCATGAGGAACACAGCATGAGCGTTGACACGACCCATATCGACCCCGTCACGGGTGAATACAACGGGCCGATGTTCGACGGCCACGACATCATGTATCTCAAGATCGCAGCGGGCCTGTTCGTCCTCACGGCGATCGAGGTTGCACTGTCCTACAGCGGCCTGGAACACGCGTCGCTGGCCTCGTCGTTGATGGCACTGGCTGCGATCAAGTTCGTGATCGTTGCCGGGTACTTCATGCACCTGAAGTTTGACTCGCCGCTGCTGCGGCGGCTCTTTATCGGCGGTGGCCTTCTCGCCGTGTTCTGCTACTTCGGTGTGATGAGTGCCATGGGTGCGCTCCGCACGCCACAGGCATTGCTCCCCATCCACTGGTGGGTGTATCTGATCGGCTTCGTCGGCATCGTTGCGGTGTGGGTGGTTCCGCGGATAGGCGACCACGACGATCATGACCCCGGCAACCATGAAGGCCACGACCACGGCGATCATGATCACGCCCACGACGACCATTCCCACGCACACTGAAATGCCGGGACGTTGATCCCGCGACACCCGTCAAACTGTCGATGAAGAGGCAACCATGATCGGTGCCGCCACCGCTGCCGCAACAAGAGCGGAACTTCCGTTCCACGCGCACCCATCCGTCCTGCTCGTCATCGGGGGCGTGGCTGCGTTCTTCTGGTGGGCCTTCACGCGCCTCGGTCCTCGACTTGTGGCCAAAGGTGAGATCGTCGCCACCCGTCGCCAGAAGCAATGGATCGTCGCCGGCCTTACCTGGACGTTCGTGTGGTCGTATTGGCCGCTGCACGACATTTCCGAGCGGTACCTCCTGCTCGTGCACATGACGCAGCACACCGTGTTCACACTGGTCGCACCGGCTTGCTTCCTGCTCGGAGCACCCGCTTGGCTGTGGAAGTGGGCGCTTTCCAAGCGAATCATCGGTCCGGTCACACGTTTTGCCTCGCGTCCGCTCCTGGCCCTGATCGCCTTCAACCTCCTGGTGGCGGGCACGCACTGGAAGGGCATCGTCGAGCGGTCCCTGCACAGCGAGGCGTTGCACTTCAGCGTCCACGTGGTCCTGTTCGCTGGCGCCACATTCATGTGGATTCCGGTCATCAACCGAATCGACGGACTCCCGAAGCTCGGCGCGCCTACGAAGATGATGTACCTGTTCGCACAGTCGATCGTGCCAACCGTCCCAGCATCGTTCCTGGTCTTCACTGAGCGGGCGACGTACGCGACGTACCGCAATGCTCCACGCCTGATCAGCGGCCTTGACGCCACGGGTGATCAGCAGATCGCCGCTGCAATCATGAAACTCGGTGCCGGGTCGCTGTTGTGGGCCGTCGTCGGCTATCTGTTCTACCAATGGTGGATGGACTGCAAGGCCGGTCGCGCCGACGACAATCGCAACCCGGTCGCTGAGGTCAGAAGCATCGCCGGCATGACCGTGTCCGGCGGGCGGGTCGAGGACGTCCTGACGTGGGACCAGGTGCAGGCCGAGTTCGATCGAATTGACCAAGCGGCCGGCACCGGCGTCGCCTGAGGCTCCAGGGCTGTAAAGAGCTGCTACCGCAGAGCATCGACCGCTGCGGTGAGTTCGTCGGTCGGCACGACGTTGTCAAAGCGAGCCGCGATCTTGCCGTCACTCCCGACGAGAAACACCCAGGGCTCGCGACCCTGCGCACCTCGCGACATGACCCACTCAGCCGCTGCCTTGTTCACCACGTGCGCATCGAAGTCACGCCAGACCTCAAGATGCACGTAGGCAAGATCACGACCCGCCGCCTCATCGCGGGCGGCAAGTTGTCTGACCGCCTCGGTCGTCGGCCCGCAGAAACGGCTCGTGCAGTAGGCCGGGGTCGAGACAACCACGACAAGGGGACGCTTCGCCGCGATCGCCTCGGCGATCACGGTCGAGTGCAGCAGCGCATCCGGCGGGACCTCGCTCGAAGCTGACGAGTCGAGCCACTGTGGCTGGACCCCGACCGAAGCGAGCGTGAGGTTCTGCGTGCGCGGCGCGTCCTCCCCGACGGTCGGGACCTGCGGTGCAGCAAGTACCTCGAACGAGGCTTCCGGACGCTGCTTGGACATGCGCCCGGGCAGCGTCACCTGAATCGTCCAGAAGCCCGGCGCGGGAACGACCACGTCGTCTGCGGCGTAGACCCCGGTGCCCTGGCTCGGCCGTCCGAGCCGGGGTCCCGAACTCACGGTCGGCATTCCTGGGACGCTGAGGTAGCGAGCTGCGGCCCGTACAGAGTCGCCGTCGCCGTTCGCACGGGTGATCACGAAATCGACCGCTCCACCGGCAAGGACGCGCAGGTCGGTCGTGCTGAGCCCGACGGCGATTCGGCCAGGTCGACCGGCGACAACCTCGAAGGTGGCGACTTCACCGAACACCTCGTCGGGACCGCCCCTGCCTGCTTCGACGGAATTCCCAGCGCCGCCGCAACCGACGAGAAGCAACGCCAACGCGACGATGGCTGAGCGTCTTAGAGGACGAGCCGATAGGCGAGTCCTCAATTGGACACAGCAGAATGAATCGAGCGGCGAAGCCGGTCGCCGGACATCGCCGCTCCGCAGGCGTGACCTATCCGCGGAGCGTCTTAGGTTCATTCCCACCGGAACGTCCGTGCGGCGAGAACGGGCGCAGCGACCGCCCAAATTACGAGGACCGGCCATGCCCATCCGGCGACGGTGTCACCGCTCGTGAGCAGCCCACGCAAGATCTCGGTGAGCGCTGAGCTGGGAAGTACTTGGGCAATGGCCCGAAGTGCGCCGGGAAGCTTGGCCAGCGGGAGCATCATCCCGCTCACGAGGAGAAGCAGCAGGTAGAGGCCATTTGCGGACGCGAGCACCATCTCGGCCCGCTGCGTGCCAGCCATCCAGAGCCCTATTCCGGCGAAGGCCGACGTGCCGAGCAGGACGGCGACGACGCCACCAACGAGCCCCGAGACCTGTGGTCGCCAACCGAGCGCGTACCCCGCTGCGATGATCACCACGGTCTGGATCACCTCGACAGCGACAACCGCGGCGATCTTCGCGCCGAGCAGGCGCGGCCGGCCGAGCGGCGTCGTGCCGATGCGCTTCAACACGCCGTATTGACGCTCGAACGCCGTTGCGATCGCGACTCCGACCAGCGCTGCCGACATAACCGCAAGAGCGAGGACGCCGGGCGCCAGGAAGTCGACGGGGTCACGGGTGTCGTCCGCAACGGGCAGGACATCGACAACCGAAAAGAACACGAGAAGCATGACCGGTATGCCGAGGGTAAGGAGCACCGACTCCCCGCGGCGCAGCGTCATCACGAGTTCCGCCCGGATCTGGGCGACGAGCGGCTTCATCGGCGCCCCCGGCGCGAGCCACGCGCGGCGCCGGCCGGTGCGGCCCCGGTGGCCTGCGGCACTGACTCGGCGGTGAGACGCAGGAAGACCTCTTCGAGACTTCGCCGCCCCGCGCGGATCCCGCCGACGGAAACGTCGTTATCGGCGAGCCAAGCGGTCAGCGCCGAAAGGTGCTGAGGCGTCGACGAGAGATCAACACGGTACGCGCCCGTGCCAATGGGTGAGACGGACCCGCCGATGTGTTGCGAGAGCGCTGCGAGGTCAACGGCCTGCGACGTGTCGAACACGATCCCGTCGGTACTCGTAGAAGCGGTCAATTCCGCAGGCGTTCCGATTGCCACAACTGTGCCGCGATCGAGAATGACGACGCTGTCGGCCAGCCGTTCAGCGTCATCGAGGTCGTGGGTGGTGAGCACGACGCACACACCGTCGCTGCGCAACTCGCTCACAAGGTCCCGCACGATTTGTCGCGCTCCGGGGTCGATCATCGCGGTCGGCTCATCGAGAAAAGCAACCTCCGGGCGCCCCACGAGCGCAAGCGCGAGCGACAGCCGCTGCTGCTCTCCGCCGCTCAACCGACGCCACGGGGTGCCAGCGACGAGGTCGAGCCCAACACGGCTCAGCAACGTATCGGGATCAAGCGCGCGAGTCCCGTAGTAGGAGGCAAAGAGTCGCAACACCTCACGCGGCCGCATGGTGAGATACACACCGTTGCGCTGGAGCATCACGCCAATGCGCGGTGCGAGGGTCCTCGCATCGGAGCGAGGGTCCAAATCAAGGACCCTGACACGGCCGGAATTCGGTTGACGATACCCCTCCAGCGTCTCGATCGTGCTCGACTTCCCGGCACCGTTCGGACCGAGGATCGCAACGATCTGGCCGGCGGCGGCAGTCCAGCTCGCATGGTTCACCGCCACCGTGTCGCCGTATCGAATGACGAGGTCATCCACGATGACAGCCGGACCATGGGCGTCCGACCGATGACCTGCGGGCGGGACGGACACGGCTGTTCACGATACTGGCGGGGCGGCCCGAAACCTCCCAAGTCGGTCAAGGCCTCGCAAGTAGCCTTTCCGGCCGTGATCGACCCCCGTTTCCTGCGAGACCAGCCCGATGCCGTGCGCGAGTCACAGCGCAAGCGCGGCGAGGACGTCTCCGTTGTCGACCGGGCCCTCGATGCCGACCGAGCCCGGCGCGAAGCGATCGTGACCTTCGACGTCCTGCGCAACGAGCAGCGCACCATCGGCAAGGACATCGCTCGGGCCAAGGGAGACGACAAGACCGCGCTGCTCGCCAAAGCGTCGGAGCTGTCGACGCAGGTAAAAGCCGCGGAGGTCGTGCAGAACGAGACCGAGGCAGCTTTTCGGACGCTGCACCTGAGCATCTCGAACCTCGTCGAGGAGGGCGTGCCCGAAGGTGGCGAGAACGACTTCGTGATCATCGACCACGTCGGAACCCCCGGCGTCTACGACTTCACTGTACGGGACCACGTTGAGCTGGGCGAGCTCCTGGAGGCAATCGACACTGAACGCGGCGCGAAGGTCAGCGGCGCACGCTTCTATTACCTGACCGGGATGGGTGCTCTGCTGGAGCTGGCGCTGCTGAACCTGGCCGTCGCGCAAGCGGTGGAGGTCGGGTTTACTCCGATGATCACACCCGTTCTCGTGAAGCCGGAGTCGATGGAAGGCACCGGCTACCTCGGTGTGCACGCCGATGAGATCTACCACCTGCCTGCCGACGACCTCTACCTCGTCGGTACCAGCGAGGTTCCGCTCGCTGCGTTCCATATGAACGAGATTCTCGATCCTGCGACGTTGCCATTGCGTTACGTCGGCTTCTCGTCGTGCTTCCGACGCGAGGCAGGTTCCTACGGGAAGGACACTCGCGGGATCATTCGCGTCCACCAGTTCGACAAAGTGGAAATGTTCTCGTTCTGCCATTCCGACGAAGCAACAGCGGAGCACCGCCGCTTCCTTGCCTGGGAGAAGGAGTTCCTGACCAAGCTGGAGCTGCCGTTTCGCGTGATCGACACCGCGGCCGGAGATCTCGGGTCGAGTGCGGCGCGCAAATTCGACTGTGAGGTCTGGCTCCCGAGTCAGTCCGCGTACCGGGAAGTTACGTCCACGTCGAACTGCACCGAATTCCAGGCACGACGGCTCAACATTCGTACGCGCGCCGAGAAGGGCACCGAACCGGTGGCGATGCTGAACGGCACGCTGTGTGCGATGGCAAGGATGATCGTGGCCATCTTCGAGAACCATCAGCAGGCCGACGGATCGGTACGAGTACCAGCGGCCCTTCGTCCGTACTTGGGTGGACGTGAGGTCTTCGAGCCACGCCGCTGAGCAGTAACGCCGCTCGGTCGCCAACGAGAGATACGTGCGCATACGATATTGCGATGGGTGCCAGGGTGAGCTTGCGGACACGCGTCCTCGCAGTCTCGGCGATGATTGCGGTAGCGCTTCCCCTCACTCGCTCGAACGCAGCCAGCGGATCCATCGCGAAGAAGCGCCGCGAGGCGGCGAAGTTAAGCGCGCAGATTGAATCACTTGGGGTGCGCATTGCTCAGCTCAACGAGGACTATCTCTCCGCAGAGCAACGACTCGCGAGGCTCCGCACGCAATCGGCGCGTTCTTCCGTAACGCGCGATGCCGTCGTGGCAAGACTCGAACGCATTCGGGTACAGCTCCGGGAGCAGGCGCTGTATGAGTTCACGCATCCTGCGGGCGGTGCAGGGCTCGATGCCCTGGAGGGATCGAGCGATTTCGGGGATTTCGAGCGACGGTTGGTCATCGAGCATCAGCAGAGCGGCCGAAAAGGCCGACTTGGCCGATCAACTTCGGGCCGATCAGGCCGATCTGGCTCGGTCGTCGGCGCGGATCGACGACGCTCGCCGCCGCGCCGCCGCGACATCGGCGCTTTTGGCCCGGCAGCGTCGAGAGGCCGATTCGCTCGACTGTTCCGGGCTGATGCTGTACGCGTGGGCAGCGTCCGGACGAAGCCTCCCGCACTCCTCGCGCAGCCAGTTCGCAGGGACGAAGCGAGTGTCCGTGTCGGCAATCAGGCCGGGGATCTGGTGTTCTTCGGACATCCCATCCACCACGTCGGGATGTACGTCGGAAACGGCAAGATGGTGGAGGCCTCGCGGCGTGGCAAACCGGTCAAGATCGGCTCAATTTTCCGCCGCGACATGGTCGGGGTCGGTCGAGTCTGAGACAGGCTCCCCATCGACGTGGACCGAATCTCGCGCTACCCTTTCCGACGTGTCGTGCGACACGTTGTAAACGCTTCCAGGGGGAACCATGGCATCCGTCGTTCTTGAGCACATCGGCAAGACGTACGACAACGGATTCGAAGCCGTTCTCGACCTCAATCTCGAGGTACAGGATGGCGAGTTCCTCGTCCTCGTCGGCCCGTCGGGCTGCGGCAAGACCACGGCGCTTCGGATGATCGCCGGCCTGGAGGACATCTCCAGTGGCGAATTGAAGATCGGCGATCGCCGGGTGAACGAGGTTCCGCCGAAGGACCGCGACATCGCAATGGTCTTCCAGAGCTATGCGCTCTATCCCCACATGACCGTTGCCGAGAACATCGGGTTCGGTCTCAAGCTCCGCAAGATGCCGAAGGCCGATATCGAGCGTCGCGTGCTGGAAGCCGCTCGGATGTTGGGCCTCGACGAGCTGCTCGACCGGCGTCCGAAACAGTTGTCGGGCGGGCAGCGTCAGCGCGTCGCCATGGGTCGCGCCATCGTGCGCGAGCCGCAGGTGTTCCTCATGGACGAGCCGCTCTCCAACCTCGACGCGAAGATGCGTGTGCAGACCCGCGCCGAGATCGCCCGCATCCAGCAGCGCCTTGGCGTCACCACGATCTACGTCACCCACGATCAGGTCGAGGCCATGACCATGGGCACCCGCGTGGCCGTGATGAAGAAGGGCATCCTCCAGCAGGTCGATACGCCCCAGTTCATCTATGACAACCCGGCGAATCTCTTCGTGGCCGGCTTCATCGGCTCACCCCCGATGAACCTGTGCGAGGCAACCGTCACCCGAGACGCCTCTGGCACCTGGGTCCACCTCGGCGACCAGAAGCTCCTCCTGGACGCCGCCCTCGTGGCGGCTCACGCCGAACTGTCGTCTGCTCTCGACGGCCGCAAGATTGCGCTGGGCATCCGGCCGGAAGACATGGAGGATGCCGCCTTTGCCGAGGTGTCACCCGATCGCGTCATCAAATCGAAGGTCGACATCACCGAGGCGCTCGGCTCCGGCGTCATGGTTCACTTCGGCATCGACTCGCCGCAGGTCCACTCGGAGACGAAGTCCGAGGAGGAGCTGGAGCGGCTCGGCACCGACAGCAGCGCGACGTTCGTCGGCAGCTTCAACGCACGCAGCCGCGTGCGTCCGGGAGAGCTTATCGACGTGGCCGTCAACACGTCGCACCTCCACTTCTTCGACCCCGCCACGGGCGCGCGGCTGTAGGTCTGCCTTTCCCGAGAACCCAGCAGCGCTGAGCGCCAGCCTTGCTGGACCATTGCAGCCACAGCGCCAGGTTGACGCCACAGCGACACGCTGTACGGTCAACGTGGCGCTGTACCGTCAGTCGTCGCTCGGGCTACAGGCCGACGATGTCGTCGGGCCTCACTGGCACACGGGTCAGCGGGTGATGCGTCGCCAGGCGCAATGCGGCAACGATGGCGGGGGTCGAGGAGATCGTCGGCGGTTCGCCGATGCCCTTTGCGCCATAGGGCGCACCGGGCTCCGGCTGTTCGACGATGCCCGCGATCACGACCGGTGGCATGTCGAGAGCGGTCGGGATGAGGTAGTCCGTGAAGCTCGGATTGCGGACCTTGCCGTTGTCGAGCACGATCTCCTCCATGACCGCAAGACCGACGCCTTGGGCGGTACCGCCCTCGAACTGTCCGAGCGCCTGCAAGGGATTCAAGATCCTGCCGACGTCCTGGCTCATCGCCATCTCCACAACGCGGATGAGACCCAATCCGTTGTCGACGTCGACGACCGCCCGATGCGCCGATACCGCGAAGCTGACATGGGCGTCGCCCTGGCCGTTCTCGTCGAGCTTCGATGTCGGCGCGTGGCGGAACTCCACGACGGCGTTGAACCGACGTCCGTCTTCGACCTCGGCGAGCGCGAGATCAACGTCGCCGTTGAGCGAACGCACCCGTCCGTCACGCAACTCCAGCGCCTCCAGGGCGACACCGCTCGCACGTGCGACGGCTGCGATCATCTGCGCGCGTACTTCTTCGCACGCTGCCTTCACCGAGCCGCCCGACATCCAAGTCTGACGACTCGCGCTGGTCGAACCGGCCGATCCGATCGACGTGTCCGCCGGTTCGACCACCACGTCATCGACACCGAACTCCGTGCGCCCGATCTGCTGCACCAACGTCACAAAGCCCTGACCGACTTCCGCGCAGGCGCACTTGATACTCACTTGGCCGTTCTGAACGGTGCAGCTGGCCGTAGAATAGTCATCGAAGCCCTCGGAGAACATCAGGTTCTTCCATCCGACCGCGAAACCGACGCCTCTCGTGACGTGTTCCGCATCCGCAGTGCGGCCCGCGCCGCCGGGTCTCGCCATCATGTCGTCCGTCGATCGCGTGTCAGCGGGCAAGGGGTGCGCGGCGATCAGGTCGATCACCTCGCGCACGGGCAGCGTCCCGGTGATCCGCTGGCCGGTGATGATGGTGTCGCCTGACTGCAGGGCGTTGCGCCGACGGAAGTCGATCCGATCGATGCCGAGCACGTCCGCAACTTTGTCCATCTGGCTCTCGTGCCCGAAGCAGGTCTGCACCGCACCGAAGCCGCGCATGGCACCGCACGACGGATTGTTGGTGCGCACGGCCCAGCCTTCGATCGTCGCGCTCGGCACGAGGTACGGACCGGCGCTGAAGCACGACCCGTTCGCCAGCACCGCACTCGACGTCGACGCATACGCGCCACCGTCGAAGAGCAGCCGAGCCTCGACCCGCACGAGAACGCCATCGGACGTTGCGTGATGGCGGTACCACATGCGTGCCGGGTGGCGATGAACGTGGCCGAGGAAGCTCTCCAGACGTGAGTACACGATCTTCACGGGCCGACCGGTTCGCAAGGCAAGCAGCGCCAAGTGGATGTGCATGCTCACGTCCTCGCGCCCGCCGAACGCACCACCGACACCGGCGAGGGTGAGGCGAACCTTGTCGTCCGGCAGCCCCAGGCATGCGGCGGTCTGCCACAGATCGGAGTGCAGGAACTGCGTGGACACGTACAGCTCGACACCCTGACCATCGTCGTCGGGGATGGCGAGGCCGGACTCGGGGCCCATGAAGGCCTGGTCCTGCATGCCGACCTCGTACGTGCCTTCGACTTGCACCTCGCCGACAAGCGACTGATCGCCATGGCGGATCACGAGATGGCGAAAGACGTTCCCGTCGGGATGGATCGGGTCGGCTGTGATGGCCGCTTCCGGATCGACGAGCGGCGTCATCACCTCGTAGTCCACAACGATCGCTTCGGCCGCGCGTCGCGCCGTTTCGGGGTGATCGGCGGCGATTGCTGCGATCGCCTCACCGAAGTAGCGGACCACGCCGTCGGCGAACACGGGCTGATCGGGATGTTCGAGGCCGAAGATCTTCTTGCCCGGCACATCGTCTTGCGTGATCACTGCGCGCACACCGGCGATCTGCCACGCACCATTGAGATCGATCGATCGTATGCGCGCAGATGGATGCGGCGAACGAACGATATGTGCCCAGAGCATTCCCTCCGCCCACAGGTCCGAGGAGAAGGCGAAGTCGCCGCGGACCTTGGCCACACCGTCGGGCCGTGGCGCGGACGTGCCGATGACGTGGCCCTTTGCCGTGGTCGCGGTGTCGTTCATATCGAGGGGCTTGCGTCGGGGATGGATGCCGCGACCGCGAGTCGGATCGCTTCGAGGACTCGGCCGTAGCCGGTGCAGCGACAGAGGTTTCCGCTGATCGCCTCACGTGCTTCCAGGTCGGTGGGGTTGGCCGTCCGGTCGAGGAGATCGTGGACGGCCATCACGAGCCCCGGCGTACAGAAGCCACACTGGATTGCGCCAGCGTCCACGAACGCCTGCTGCACCGTCGAGAGAGCGGTGCTCTCGCCGGGCCGGCTTCTGTCGCTAAACGTCGAGGCCTCAGCGATGCCTTCGACCGTGGTGATCTGCGCGTCGCCCAACGCTGCCGCAAGCACGAGGCATGCACAGACAAGCGAACCGTCGACGAGCACCGAGCATGAGCCACACTCGCCCTGTTCGCATGCGTTCTTTGCTCCGGGAAGGCCAAGCCGTTCACGAAGGACGAAGAGCAGGCTCTCACCCAGCCAGGCATCGGCGACCTCGCGGGTCGCACCGTTCACGTTGAGTTCGTAGCGGAGGAGGTCAGTTTCCATATGCGCGCTTAGAGAATTCGCTGGAGCGCACGACCGGCAAGCGTCCGGATCGCGTGTCGGCGGTAGGCGGCGGTTGCACGATGGTCGTCGATCGGACGGGCTGCGGCACCAACCATGGCGGCGAAGGTCTCGAAGGTCCGCGGATCGGGCACGCGGCGGGCGTCCCAGTCGATCTCGCCCGCGACCCACTGCTCGGCTTCGGTCGCACGGATCATGACGGGTCCCACGGAACCAAGCGCGCAGCGGACGTTGCGGCCGCCGAAGTCCACCACGAGCGCCAGACCTGCGACCGAGATCACCATCGCGTTGCGAGTGCCGACCTTCAGGTAGTCCTGGCGCGAATCGAGCACTGGCACTTGGATCGCGGTGATCAGTTCGTCGGGACGCCGCGAGGTGCGTTTCGGTCCCATGAAGAAGTCAGACCACAGCACGGTGCGGACTCCGCTCGTGGCGGCGAGCACAATGCTGGCGTCGAGCGCGGCGAGAACGGGAAGCGTGTCGCCGGCAGGGGATGCCGTGGCGACGTTGCCGCCGATCGTGCCCGCGTTGCGGATCTGCGGCGACCCGACGGTGCGGGCGGCGGCGGCGAGTGCCGGGTGCAGCGTCGAGACATCCGGCGAGCACAGTTCGGTGTACGTGGCACCGGCACCGATCGTGAGAGTTGAGGTGGTGCGTCGACGCTCACGTAGTTCTCTGACGTTGCGAAGCGCAATCACGTCGGCCGGCCGACGGTGCCCTGCATTGACCTCGACCATGAGGTCGGTACCACCGGCGAGGATCGAGGCACCCGGATACTCGCCGAGCATGCGGACGGCATCGTCGATCGATGCTGGAGCGAGCACGGTCATGCGACCAGCAGCGTACCGGCACCTTTGCAAGTCGCAAAGCATTTCGCCGACCGGTGAACAATCCGTCAAAGCCCGCCGGACGTTGGGAAGATCGGCGACCTCCGGGGTCGGTGATCTTCCCAACGTCGCGCGGCCACCAGCTCAGTACGGTGGAGCAATGGACATCTCGCTCACGACCGTTCGGCTCTTCGTGCACGTGCTCGCCGCCACCGTGTGGGTCGGCGGGCAGCTGGTCATGATGGGACTGGTACCTGTCGCGCGCTCGATCAGTCCCGACGCCCCGCGTCTCCTCGCCCGCCGCTTCGGTGTGATCTCGTGGTCGGCGCTCGCCGTGCTGACGTTCACCGGCATCTGGAACGCCATGGAGGTCGAGTTCGCCGACATGCCCAGTGCGTACAAGGCAAAGTTCGGGATCAAGATGACGTGCTACCTGCTCACCGCCTTCGGGGCGGCGCTGCATTCCGCTGGACCGAGCGTCGGCCGCACCCGCCCGGCATTGCGCGTGCCCATGCTCGCCGTCGGTGGCACCGTGGGCGCGTTTGGTGCGGTGGGCGCACTGTTCTTCGCGGTCGCACTCAAGTACTGAGCGCAACACCAGGTCGGGGGCCTACTTCCCGTAGACGAAGAACCCGCGGCCTGCCTTGCGTCCGAGGAGCCCGGCCTCAACCATGCGCGACAGCAGCGGTGGCGGGGCGTATAGCTGCTCCTTGAACTCGGTATACAGCGAGTCGGCAACCGCCATCGTGGTGTCGAGACCGATGAGGTCGGCGAGATGCAACGGGCCCATCGGATGCGCGCAGCCTTCGACCATGCCCATGTCGATATCTTCGGCGGTCGCGAAACCCGACTCCATCATGCGGATCGCGCTTAAGAGGTACGGGATCAGGAGCGCGTTCACGATGAAGCCGGCCCGGTCTTTGGACCGCACGACGTGCTTGTGCAGCGTCGACTCGGCGAACTCGGCAGCTCGGGCCTCTGTCTCGTTGCTCGTGAGGAGGCTCGTGACCAACTCCACGAGCTTGAGCACGGGCACCGGGTTGAAGAAGTGGATGCCGATGACCTGGTTCGGCCGCGACGTGGCCATCGCCAACTTCATGATCGGGATCGAGGACGTGTTCGATGCGAGCACGGCGTCGGGGTCCGTGACGATCGCGTCGATGCGCTTGAACACCTCGACCTTGGCCTTTTCGTTCTCGACGATCGCCTCCACGACAAGGTCTCGATTGCCCAGCGCGTCGAAATCTTCGGTGACGGTGATGAAGGAGAGCGCCTTCTCCCGACCCGCCTCGTCGAGCTTGCCGGACCGCACTGCCCTGGCGAGCGACGTCTCGATGCGCTTCATCGCCGCGTCGACGGCACCCTGGTTCGCCTCGATCACGATCGTGTCGAGCCCATTGCGGACGCACACCTCCGCGATTCCCGACCCCATGAGGCCGCCACCGATCACACCAACGCGTTCAAAGCTCATGTGCTGATTCTTCCCGACTCGGAGCAGAGCGCAGACGCGGCACTCACACTCAGAGAGCGAACGGCCAACGCGCGAAGTACCGCTTGACGCGTCCCCAGAGCGCGGCGATGCCGTTCGGGAAGAACACGAGCGAGACAACGATGAGCAGCCCGTAGAGCAGCCGCACAAAATTCGGAAGCTGGATCTGCATCCGGTCGATGAAACCCCGCAAACCCGAGGTCGTCGCCTGCTCGTTGCTCGACGTCGACACGAAGAACAGCACGTTGCGAACACCGGGAAGCGTAAAGATCCACTTGAAGCGGTCCGTGAATCGCTCGACACCGATGATGGCAACGGCACCGAGGATCGAGCCGAGAATGGTTCCGCTTCCGCCCACGACCATCATCGCGACGTACTGGATCGACAGCTTGAGATCGAAGAACTCCGGCGTGACCGACTGGATCTGGGAGCCATACAGAGCACCGGCGACACCGGCGAGACCGCCGCACAGCGCGAACGCGCGGATCTTCGTGGACGCGATGTTCACCCCGATCGCTTCCGCGGAAAGGTCACGGTCCCGCACGGCCATCATCGCCCGACCCTGCCGCGTCCGGGTGACGTTGTACGCCACGATCGCGGCAAGCGCCACGAAGGCCCAGATGAGCCAGAAGAATGCCTGATCGCGTCGGTAGCTGAAGCCGAACAGATCAGCGTCGTTCGAGCCGGGAACCGTGAACGTGATCGTCTTGCCCGGCCATATCGTGAGGCTCGGCTGAGGGAGATTGCTCCGACCGGGCGTGCCACCGGTGATGTCGCTCCACGCGTTGAATATGTGCTCGGCAAAGACCAGCATGCCGACCGTGATCACGGCGAGGTAGTCGCCGCGGAGACGCAACGCGAACGGTCCGACCGCTGTCGCGATCAACGCGCCGACGAGCCCCGCCAGGAGCAGCCAGACCAGGAACGGCAGGTGCCGTCCGCGAACGGTCAGGTCCTGTCCGAAGTAGCCAGCGGCATAGGCACCAGCGCCGATGAACGTTGCGTGCCCGAGCGAGACCTGTCCGGCATAACCGGTGAGGAGGTTGAGGGCGAGTGTGCCGATCGCGAAGATGCCGGCGAAGTTCAGCAACGAAAGTCCGAGGTTGGTGAGCGCCAGACCCGGAATCATTTGGCCGGGAAGGTGCAGACCGCGATAGCCGATCCAGGAGAATCCGATCGGTGCGCTCACATACACGAGCGCCGCGACAACGAGTCCGAGCTTCGCCCAGTTCGACCGCAGCGTCCGCAAATCGGACGCGTACGACGTGACGAGTCGGTGACGAGCGTCCCGACGTGCCCAGAGCGTGATGGCCGCGAGCGCGACCGCTAGGAAGACGAGGGTGATGACTGCGCCGCTCATGTCAGACCCGTCGCACCTCTCTGGTGCCGAAGACACCGTAGGGACGAACGAGCAGGATCGTGACCATGATCAGGTACGGGAATACGAGGTGGAAGTTGGGTCCGAGACCCGCCGTGTAGTGGAACCCGCCGATGTCGAGGTCGATGACGCGTCCCAACCAGCTGCTGATGTCCGGCTGGTATCCGAACATGAGCTGCTGCGCGAGGCCGATGACGACACCGCCGACGATGGCACCCTTCGTCGAATCAAGTCCACCGAGGATTGCAGCGGGCACTGCGGTGAGAGCGATCTGCAGCAATGTCGGTGCGACGTTGCGGCCGTTGCCCGAGGAAAGGAACACGCCGGCAACCGTCGCAATCGCCGCGGCGATCGCCCAGGAAAGGCCGTACACGACGCGCGGGTTGATGCCCTGCGCCATTGAGGCCTCGGCGTCAAACGCCGTGGCGCGCATCGCCGTGCCCAACCGACTGCGATTGAAGAACAGGAGCAGCGCTGTCGTGAGTGCGGCGGTGACAACGAGCGTTACCGCGTCGACGCGCGTGACCGTCACTCCACCGATCTTCCAGTACTGGATGCCCATGGGATCGTTCAGCGGTAGAGGGTCGGTACCCCAGATGGCGAGGACGATCTGCTCGACGGCGTAGCT
This sequence comes from Acidimicrobiia bacterium, assembly GCA_043720395.1. Lineage (GTDB taxonomy): Bacteria > Actinomycetota > Acidimicrobiia > Acidimicrobiales > JANYDT01 > JANOYY01. The sequence goes on along the minus strand of JAYSSR010000038.1, from coordinate 194,058 downwards.
GAGCCCGAGCGTCGCCATGATTACCGTGAACGTCGGCCGCCCGCGCAGCGGACGAAGGATTGCTGCCTCGACACCGAACCCGGCACCGGCCATCAGGACGGTCGAAACCACGATCGCAAGCCAGTAGTTGAGGCCCCATGTTCGCGAGACGTTGAACGTCAGGAAGGCCCCGAAGAGCATGAACGCGCCCTGGGCAAAATTGAGCACCTTCGTGCCGCGGAAGATGATCACGAAACCAAGGGCGACGAGCGCGTATATCGAACCTTGCGCGAGGCCCTGCACGATGTATTGGAGGAAGTTGGTCATGAGTCTGCAGCCCCTTCGGGTCGTGACGCTTCTGACCCCGAGGCGACGGAGCGGCGTTCGAGAATCGGGTTGAGTCGCAAGGCACCGAGAAAGCGGATCGTGTCGGTGTCTGCATCCGGGCTCGTGAGCAGCGAATGCGCACGCGACAGTCCGAGCGTCTTGCGTATGAACGGGCGCACCGCAAAGCCGCCGCCGATCAGGATTGCCGCGACGGTGCTGGCAAGTGAAGCGATAATGCCGAGGCGCAGGAGTCCGCTGCGGTCGACAAGTGTTCGGTGGACGATGACGGAAGCGACAGCGAGCCCCGCCAGCAGCAGTTGCGTGACCCGCAGGTCCAGCATCGAGGACCTCGACACGGTCCCCGAGTCTCGGAGTACCCGATCGACCGCTATGCGCCGTATTCCGCGTCGTGCCCGTCGCTGCTCGACCTCGGCGCGCATTGCGCGCAGCCGTTCCGCCGGGATGTGAGCGATCGTCGGCTGCACCTGTTGGGATTCGAGGCGTGTCAGCGCGCCTCCCGCTCCTATGTTCACCACCGTGCCGACGTGGAGCGCGAGCACCTCGCCCAGCGTCCGCTCGACCGGATCGGCAAACGACGCGATCGGATACAGGTCGTCGCCGGAGTGTGCTCCAAGGCGCAACGCCAGGTCGTTCGCTGCATCGCGGAGATCGCGCGAGGTTGCGCTTGTCGTCCGTACGACGGAACCACCGTGTGCATCACGTTCCACATGGACCTCGACGGTCACGATCTCGTCCTCGTCGAGCGCGGCCGCGGTGGCGGTCCAGGCGTCGCTCACCCCTGAGGATCCGCCGAGGTTCACGATCCGCGCCCATGTCGTTCCAGCGGCGTGGCCGTCGTCTTCAGCAAGTGCCGTTTGGCGGTCGAGGTGGCGGATGCCACGGGTGTCGATGACGACAACGTTGCGAAGGCGCGGGAGCGTGGACCGAGCATCGGCGACCTTGTCGTACTGCTCCTGATCACCGGTGATCGCGGCGACCGCGCCATTCGCTTCGAGCAGGAATCCGACCGTGGCCGGAGAGAAATCCGGGTCGAGCGCGAGCGTGACCGCGCCGAGTCCCTGGATCGCCAAGTCGGCGACGATCCACGATGGATGGTTGCGGGCCGCGAGCGCGACGACGTCGCCGCGTACGATGCCCAGGGCCGCAAGCCCGTTGCCGACGGCGCGCACCCGATCAGCGAGTGAGGACCACGTCTCCTCCTCCCAGATCCCGAGGTCATGAAAGCGGATCGCAGGAGCGTTCGGAGTCGTCTTCGCTCGCTCAAGCAGCAGCCCGGGAAGTGTGCCCGTGCTCATGCGGTTGCCCCCAGGTATGCCGCAATGACCGTCGGATTCTCCTTGATTTCAGCGGGAAGGCCCTCGGCGATCTTCTGTCCGAAATCCAGCACCATGACCCGGTCAGCAACATCCATAACCATGTGCATGTCATGCTCAATGAGGATCATCGAGAGACCCAGCTCGTCTTTGATTTCCAACATGTAGCGAGCCATGTCTTCCGTTTCAGTCGCATTCATGCCGGCCACCGGTTCGTCGAGCAGCAGCAGCTTCGGTTCCATGCACAGCGCGCGGGCGAGCTCCATCCGCTTCTGGACGCCGTAGGGGAGCAGGCCAACCGGCTGACCGCGGAACACGTGGAGATCGAGGAGCTTCATCACTTCCTCCACGCGGCGGCGGTGTCGGATCTCCTCGTTCCGTGCACGTCCTCGGAACACCATGCCGGCCACGAACCCGCCGCGCATCAGGTGATGACGGCCGAGCATCAGGTTCGAAACGACGTCGAGGTTCCGGAACAAGCCGATGTTCTGGAAGGTGCGCCCGATGCCATGTGTCACCGTGAACGGTGGCTTCTGCCCCACGAGTTCCACTCCGTCGAGCCGGATGCTTCCTTCCTGCGGTCGATAGACCGCATTCAGGCAATTCAGGATGGAGGTCTTGCCGGCACCGTTCGGACCAATGACCGCGAACAACTCGTTGGGGCGAACGTCGAAGCTCACCCCACCGATCGCAGTCACGCCGCCGAACCGCAGCGTGATGCCGTCGACGATGAGGAGCGGACGGCTGTCCGGCCCTGGCGACGTGCTCATGCCAGGTACTCCGCTGGGCGACGGTACGACTTGAGGTCGCGAAACGACGTACGCGCTGACTCGCCGCCGAGATAGAGCGCCTTGACGTCATCATCGTTCAGCAGGTCCGCAGCGGCACCTTCCTTGGCGATTCTGCCGGTCTCCATAACGTAGCCATACGATGAGTTCCGTAGCGCCATCGTCGCGTTCTGCTCGACAATCAGCACCGAGGTTCCCTGTCGATTGATGTCTCCGATGATCTCGAAGATCTGCTCCACGATGATCGGGGCGAGGCCAAGCGATGGTTCGTCGAGGAGCAGCAGGCGGGGATTGGCCATGAGTGCCCGGCCGATCGCGAGCATCTGCTGTTCGCCACCGGAAAGGTACCCCGCGACCTGGGTTCGCCGTTCCGCCAGACGCGGGAACAGCGTCATGACCCGCTCGTACGACGCGGCCACCTCGGTCTTGTCACGTCGGGTGTATGCGCCGGTCCGTAGGTTCTCCGTCACCGTCAGCTCTGCGAACACGCGACGACCCTCCATCACCTGGGCCATCCCCCGCCGCACGAGCGAAGCCGCATCGGCGGTCGTCGACTCCACGCCGTCGAGGCGGACCAGACCGTGGGTCACACGACCCGCGTGGTGGCCGAGGAGGCCCGAGAGCGAGCGGAGGAGTGTGGTCTTCCCTGCTCCGTTCGCGCCGAGGATCGACACGACCGACCCTTCTTCGACGGCCATCGTGACGCCACGCAGCACCTGGATCGCGCCGCCATAGACCACCTGCAGGTCCACGGCTTCGAGTATCGGGGCTTGCTGCACGCGGCGTCCTTTCAGGGACAAGTCAGTACGGGAATGTCTCGGAATGTCTCGGAATGTCTCGGGTGGTCGATGTCGCCGAGGGCGCAGGATTTGCAGGTGCACTCACACCGGCCGAGATTGTGACCGCAGTCACGACCTCGGCAGCGTGCCAACTGCGCAACGCTGCGGCGAGCACTGAGCGCCGAGGTGTCGGCTCGCTGCGACGAACGGTCGGGCGACACGACAGATGGTCGTCAGGTCGTCGTGGTTGTCACGCCGGGCGGCGCGCTGCCTCGACGAACGGTCGGGCGACATGCCATTCAGCACCATTGAGCGTCGGATGGGCCCGGTCATGGCGTCTTCGCACCCATCGGCGCAGGTTCATTGTCGGCTCGGACACGTACCCGTACCCTCCGTGACGACAGTCACAGCACCCGCTGTGATTTGCCGACCACGTCGGCCCGAAGTCTCTCAGGGGGACCATTCAGACATGCGTATGAAGACAACCATCGCGGTTGCCGTCGGATTGACCGCGGCCGCAGCATTTCCCACAGCGGGCTTCGCCGCCACGAAGGCCGCCAAAGCTGGCGCAGCGTGCACCAAGCTCGGCGACGTCTCGGGTTCGCTGACCTGCACGGCAAACGGCCGCAAGAAGATCTGGAAGGCCGCAGCGGTCGCACCCACGACGGCTGTCGCAGCGGCAGGTGCAGCGCCTGCGGCTGCGGCGCCCGCGGGCCTCAAGAACGGACCCGGATTCGACGGGAAGACCATCACGGTTGGCAACATCACGTCGAAGACCAACGCCGCCTGGGGTCCAATCAGCAAGGGCATCGGTGCCGCGCTCGACTCTCACTTCAAGGCCATCAACGCCAAAGGCGGCATTGGTGGCAAGTATCTCCTGAAAGTCGAGGAGGTCGAGGTCAACTACGACCCGAACCTCGCCGTGCAGGGTTTCAACGCCTCCAAGGACAAGGTCGTGATGTACGCCTCGGTGCTCGGCACGCCCGTCAACGAGGCGCTCCTGCCGTTGTATGAGCAGAACAAGCTCGTCGCAAGCCCTGGCTCGCTCGACGCAAAGTGGATCAGCAAGAAGAACATGCTGCCGGTCCTGACCAGCTACCAGGTGCAAGCCATCAACGGCGTGTCCTACTACCTGGAGAAGGCCGGGAAGGACAAGGTCGTCTGTGCAGTCAGCCGCCAGGACGCCTATGGCGAGACGGGGACCGAAGGGGTGAAGTTCGCGCAGTCGAAGGCCGGCTTCAAGCTCGGGACGATTGAGACGGTCCCGGCATCGCAAGCCGATATGGCCGCTGTCACGGTCCGCCTGCGCGACACGAAGTGCGATGCCGTGTACGTGACGACCGGACCGGCGCAGGCAACCGCGCTGCTGGTTCAGGGCTCGCAGAACGGCTTCACACCGCAGTGGATTCTCATGTCTCCGACCTTCTCGGACAAGCAGGTCACACCGACAACGTCGGCTCTCTACGAGAAGTACGTCTGGATGTCGGGCGACGGTGGCGAATGGGGTGACGCTTCGATAGCGGGCATGAAGGACCTCATCAGTGAACTCAAGGGCAACGGGTTCAGCAACTACGTTGCGAACCCCGACGTCGGCAACATCTGGGGCTACGCACAGGCCAAGGTCGTTGTCGCCGTTCTTGAGAAGGCCGTCGCCAATGGTGACCTCAGCCGTGACGGCATGCTGAAGGCGGCCAATGAGCTCCCGGCCGTCGACATCGGAAACATTGGGGCCTCGGTCGATCTCACCAAACGCGTACCCGCACCGAAGAACTCGATCTTCAAGGCCGACGGTTCGAAGCAGCTCGCTCTCACCCTGTTGCAGAAGGAGTACGGCACGTCAATCGCGGCGGAGTACCGCAAGAGCTGATCGTTTTCAGACACCAACCTAGACACCTACCCTGGGTTGACACCGGCCTGCGGCACGTACAGTGCCGCAGGCCGCCGTGTCTGGCTGTGTCGATTGAGGGAAAGAAGTTTCCGTGCGGATCGTCGTCGTGATCGCCGTGTTGCTCGCCACGTTCGCGGCACCGCTGTCGGCGATCATCTGGGCATCGAAGCGACGGCGGAGCTTCATGACTGCCGGGCAGGCTGCAACCTTCGACGTTCTGCACACGGCAAACCTCGCGTCGCCGACGCTTCGCACCGGGTTCACGCGCGCGGCACTCGGGCGAGCAGCGCCACACCTCTTGGCTCTCGTCGGGACTCGAGCCATCGGCGTGGTCGGTGCAGATGGAGAGCTCCTCTGCTTCGAAGGGGTGCCCGTACATCACGCCGACGAGGTGGCGTCACATGCGTCGCTTTCTCTGTCGACCGGACGCAGCCACGTGCATGACGTCCGCTGCGCGCACGAGGACTGCGCAATCCGTTCCGCAGTCGCTGTGCCCGTCGAGCTTCGCGGTGCCGTGGTCGGAGCGATCGTGGGACTCGACGCCGCGGGCGGTCCGGGTCTTATTCGGGCAATGACCGAGGTCGCCGCGTGGATCACGAGCCAGATTGAGCTGTCCGAGTTCGACGAGCATCGCGTCCGGCTGGCCCGAGCGGAGCTGCGAGCGCTACGCGCGCAGATCTCTCCGCACTTCATCTACAACGCGTTGACGGCCATCGCGTCGTTCACGCGCACCGATCCCGAGCGGGCTCGGGAGCTGCTGCTTGAGTTCGCCGACTTCACGCGGTACTCGCTCAGCAAACACGGCGAGTTCACCACCGTTGCAGAAGAACTGCGCTCCGTTGAGAAGTACCTCACGCTTGAGAAGGCGCGTTTCGGTGATCGCCTCACCGTCGATTTGCGGGTCGCGCCCGAGGTCCTGCCTGTCGCCATTCCGTTTCTCGTGGTCCAGCCCTTGGTAGAGAACGCAGTCCGCCACGGCATCGAACGTCAGACAAAGGTCGGTCGCGTCGCGATCGTTGCGTCCGAGCAGTCGAACGACTGCGTGATAACGATCGACGACAACGGTGTCGGTGCCGACCCTGAAGTACTGCGCAGCTATCTCAACGGCGACGTCGATCAGGGCGACCACATCGGGCTGTACAACGTCGATGAGCGGCTCCGCGCCATCTATGGACACGCCTACGGGCTCACTGTCGAAACAGCTATCGGTGCCGGTACGAAGGTTACGATTCGCGTGCCGAAGTACCGGCCGGGAGTTCGTGCATCGTGAGCCGCCCCGAGGACCTCCTTCGTATCCTGGTCGTGGACGATGAGTCGCCGTCCCTGGCGGACCTGGTGTTCGGGCTGCGCCGACTCCCCACGATCGGCCGTGTGACGGAAGCGAGTGACGCGAACGAGGCGTTGCGTGCAATCCGCAACGAGTCGTTCGACGCAGTCTTTCTCGATGTGCGAATGCCCGGCCTTGATGGCATCGAATTGGCTCGGGTATTGCAGGCGTTCAAGTCGCCGCCACCAATCGTGTTCGTGACGGCATTCGACGCCCACGCCGTCGATGCGTTTGAGATCAACGCCGTTGACTACCTGCTGAAGCCCGTGCGTCAGGAGCGTCTCGAACAGGCGGTCACGAAGATCCTGGCTTGGCTTTCGGTGCAGCAGTCGGGGCAGTCGGAACCCCGGATTGTGGCCGGTCAGCGCGATGCCGTAGCTGCTGAGCCGGGGTCGGCTGAGTCGACGGTCTCTCTTGATCCGGCCGAGGTTGGCGCACGCAGCCCGTTCGACGACGATCTCATTTCGGTCGAGTCAGGTGGCCGCATCCGGTTCGTGGATCGCCGCGACGTCAAGTATGTGGCGTCCTCGGGTGACTACGTGCGGCTCCATCTGGACGCCACGAGCGTGTTGGTCCGCGCCGCCATGGCGACATTGGAGGAACGTTGGGCGTCGGCGGGTTTCGTTCGCATCCACCGGAGCTACCTCGTGGCGCTCGCGCACATCGACGAAGTACGGATCGAAGCCGGACGCGGCTATGTCGTTCGGATCGGTGACCGAATGCTGCCGGTGAGCCGTCGGCTGGCGGGACCGCTGCGAGCACGTCTCGTTGAAGACGCCACGCGCAGGAGTCGTCGTGACGGATGAGGCCTCGGTGCCCGACGGGTTGCCCGACGAACGCGTGGTGGTCGCTTCCGAGTCCACCGAGTCCGAGACGCCGCCGACCCGCGTCCTCGTGGTCCGCGATCCGACCCGCACTCAGCGTCTCCGCCCGGTGCGCGAGATCGCCGAGCGCACGACGATCGGCGAGGCCTACCTCGGGTCACTCGTTCGTACACAGCTGACGCTGGCGCTGCGGCTGCTTGCGGTTGCAGCGGTGGCTTTGGCGGGCGTTCCGCTCATGATGTGGCTCGAACCGTCACTTCGGCGGGTCAAGGTGGCGGGAGTGCCGCTCGGTTGGTTGATCGTGGGGGTCGGCTTCTACCCACTCTTCCTCTTCCTCGCGTTCGTGTTCATCCGGCGAACGGAGCGCAACGAGGCCGAGTTCATCGAGCTTGTGACCGGTCGGCCGGCTGGTGCGGTCGACGCCGGGTCGTCCATCGAAGGACGGGGCTGAGCATGCTGGCCGCGCAGGAGCACGTCGAGATCGGCGTCGTGACCGCACTGGCCATTGGACTCGCCATTCTCGGCACGATCGGCCTCGGTGCCTTCGGCATCAGGAGGGCGCGGACCACCAGCGACTTCTTCGTGGCATCCCGATCAGTCACGCCGGTCCGCAACGCTTCCGCTATCTGCGGCGAGTACCTGTCGGCGGCGTCGTTCCTCGGCGTTGCCGGTCTCGTGATGCGCTTCGGTGCCGATGTGCTCTGGTACCCGGTGTCGTACACCGCTGGCTATCTGCTCATGCTGTTCTTCGTCGCCGCGCCGCTACGACGATTCGGCGCTTACACGCTTCCCGACTTCGCTGAAGGGCGACTTCAGTCGCTGCTGGCGCGTCGAATCGCGAGCGGGCTTGTCGTGTTGATCTCCATTTCGTATCTCGTGCCGCAAATGCGCGGCGCAGGTGTGACGTTCCGCGTGCTCACGGGCGCGCCCTACTGGGCGGGAGTTGCGATCGTTGCGGTCGTCGTGACCGCCAACGTCACCATGGGCGGCATGCGCGGCATCACGTTCGTGCAGAGCTTCCAGTTCTGGTTGAAATGGGTCGCCATTGCGGTACCGACGATCGCCATCGGGTCCTATTTCCTGATGCACCGCGTGCCGTGGCCACTCGCGTCGGGTGATGTCACGACCTGGTCGACGCCGATCGACTCGGCGACCGCCCTACCCGGCAAACCCGGCTACACGCTCCCGTCGTTCGTGCTCGCGCAGGTTGTCGGGACGATGGGGCTTCCGCACATCCTCGTCCGCTTCTACACGAACCCCGACGGCAAGGCAGCGCGCCGCACCACCCTCATCGTGCTGTTGCTGCTGACGCTCTTCTACGTTTGCCCTCCGGTGCTCGGCGCGCTCGGTCGTCTGTATGCGCCCGATCTCTTGGCGAAGCAGGCGACCGACACGATGGTCCTCGTGCTGCCGCGGCGTGTGTTCGGGGGCCTGGTCGGTGACGCCCTCACCGGGCTGGTCGCGTGCGGTGCGTTTGCTGCGTTCCTGTCCACGGCGTCGGGACTCATGGTCTCGGCTGCCGGCGTCATCTCGCAGGACGTGCTGCGCGGCGAGAAGCGCGACTTCCGCCTCGGCGCGCTGATGGTCGGCGTGGTCATCGCGATCCTCGGGTTCCGCGTAGTCGGCACGGACATCAACCAGCTTGTGAGTTGGGTGTTCGGGATCGCCGCATCGTCATTCTCGCCGCTGATCGTGCTCGGCATCTGGTGGCGCAAACTCTCGGCTCGTGGCGCGATCGCCGGGATGTTGAGCGGGTCAGCGTGCGCCACGCTCGCGATCCTGTTCACGCTCGTCGGACCATCGTTGACCGGGTGGCCGGCCATCGTGCTCGCGCAGCCAGCAATCTGGTCGATCCCGATCGGCTTCGCCACGATGATCCTCGTGTCGCTGGCGAGCCCCGGCACCCGTCCGACCGACGTGTCCGGGATGATGGTCACGATGCATGCGCCCGAGTCGCTCGGGCTCAGCCGCAACTTCCGCACGTGAGAGGTTTGTGACGTTCGGCCCGCCGCTCAGTCGAGCGTTGCGATGGCCTCGATTTCGATCAGCCAACCGGGCAGCGCCAAGGCGCTCACACCGACAAGCGTGCTTGCCGGCGGTGGCGTCGGGAAGAACTTCGATCGCACGTTTGAAATCACCGCACGGGCTTCGGTGGTGTAATCGACGACAAACGTGGTGATCTTCACGACGTCGGCAAACGTCGCGTTGGCGGCCGCGAGTGCCGAGCCCAAGTTGCGAAGGACCTGCTCGGTCTGCGCTGCGAGGTCGCCCTCGCCGACGAGTTTCCCGTCGGCGTCCATGGAGACCTGCCCGGAGATGTAGATCGTTTTGGGCCGGTCCGTCATGACGACGTGGCTATACGCCGGATTGATCGAGAGACCGGCTGGCTGGAGATGTTGGTTCGGCGTGCTCATCCGTTCTTGCTATCACGGTGCCTCACACGAGGCCGAAGAACTCCGAGAGCAGTGCCGCGGTCGTTTCGACGTGACCGGTCGCAAAGGGTCCGAAGTGGTCCGCGCCGTCGAACTCGACGTAACGACAACGTGGGATTTGCGCCGCCACGTCGAGCCATGGGTGAGGAGACTCGCCGTCCGGGGACGGCGCGTTCCCGGCAGCGAGGACGACGTCGGCAGCCACTGACCCCAGTTGTTCGTAACCGTCGCGCAAGAACTCGTCGAAGATTCGGGCCTCATTTGCCGGGGAACACGCGAGACGCACGCCCTCGGGGTCGTCGACGAAACCGTGCTCCACGTAAGCCCGAAGTGTCTCCGGGGTCAAAACATCGAGCGGCGGTCTCGACGCGTAACGTTCAAACGCCGCCTCGCGTGACGGAAATACCGCCCTTCGCCGGAGGACAGCGTCGAGGAACTCTGGGTCGCCGCCACCGAAGGACGGTTCACGTCGAAAGATGATCGGTTCGAAGGCGAACACCTTCGAAAACGTCGTCGGTCGTTGTGCCGATGTGAGAAGCGTCGTCGCCGCACCCATCGAATGTGCAGCGGCCCATGCGCCATCCAGTTCGAAGGCTTCCGCCACGGCGGTGAGATCCGCAACCATTCGATCGTCCCGAAATGCAACACCGTCGGGAGTGCGGGTTGCGCCATGTCCTCGAAGGTCGACGTACAGAACCCGAACCTGGTCCGCAGGGAGCAGACGAAACACCGCCTCCCACATGCGAGCGACCATGCCGGTCCCGTGCACGGCGACGACTGGATGCCCCGGTCCACCTGAGTCGTGCACCGCGACCTCCACGCCATCGTCGCTCTTCACATAGCTCGTCACCACAGTCACGTTGCCAGTCGATCAGGTTCCGGGCCGAGGCTGCTACTCGTGTCGGTCTGACGCCGGGAAACGAGTTGGTCGATTCCCTCGTCATGTTGGTGTGACAGGCATGCGACCCGGCCGTTTCGATGTCGGCGACGCTCACCCGCGTGAGTGCTCACCCGCGTGAGTGATTGCCCGCGTGAGTGATTGCCCGCGTGAGTGCTCGGGCGCGGCGGTCTGACTCGGCGCGGGCTGACTCGATGGATCGGAAATGTCGATTCCTCATCCGGCTATCGGGGTGTTCTTGGCCGTTCCGACCCGCGAGGCATCGACGGGTGGGGTGAACGACTGGTCCTGCGTCTTGGCCCAGAGTTGGGCCATGGGACTACTTCGGGCGGTTCTTCCGTCGGGCCAGGTGAAGATCACCGTGACCCCATCGATGTCCATTTGCATGTCGATGCATTGTTTGTGGGTGAGGCGATGGTGACGACGGCACAGCAAGACGAGCCCATCTGGGTGGTGTGTGCCGCCTTCGGCGCGGTGTCGCATGTGGTGGATGTCGGACCAGCGGGCCGGGCGGTCGCACCCGGGGAAGCGGCAGTGATGGTCGCGGGCGATCACTGCTCGTCGGTTACGGATCGGTATTGGCCCGTTGAACACGCCGATGTCGAAGGGCCGTCCGTTGGGGTTGATGGTCATGCGATTGATGACGGCATCGCACATCGTGAGGCCGAGATCGATCTTTGAGAGGACCATGCCTGCGGAGGTGGTTGCGACACCGTTGCCTTGGACGATCACCGTGACGGCTGCGGACTCCCCGTGGCACGTGCCGATGTCGCCGTTCGCGAGGACGGATCGGGCGAGTTCGCCGAGTGCGTCGTGGCGGCGTTGTCCGATAGAGCGGTCGTCGTCGGCAGCCGGTTTGCCCATGATCTGGTCAAGGACCGTGGCGAGCGCTTCGCCGGTTGCCGGGTCGAGGTCACCGTCGATTCGCCACATGCCATCAGCGAGCGCGGCGAGCCGGAGCTTGCGCCTTGCCTCGATCTGATCGGCCCCGGTGGGATCGTGCAGTTCGTCGTCGCAGAGTTGTTGCCACACGCGTAGTGCTCGAGCGAAGCGTGACGGATCGAGCGTGCGGGCCGCGTTGAGGAGGACGTGTTCGTCGCGTCGTGCGAGGTCGAGTCGCTCCTTCGTAACGACTCGCGCCAGCAGCCGAACGTGCGCCAAACCGATCTCGCCCTGGGTCAACGAAACCCCGAACGACGTGAGTTCATCTTGTAATCGCACAGTGAGACGCCGAGTTTCGGCTTCCGACCTGACGACATGGGTGTTCTCGGCGAGCCACGCCCCAGCGCTCAGGCTGTTGTCCAGCAGGTGGCCGCCGTTGTCGATGAATCGGACGAACGATTCCGAGCACGCCTGGTCGACGCGGTCGAGCAAGACCCGTAGCGCGACCACATCCGTCTTCTTCACCGATGACGGATCAACTACCTGAAGTGCGTCTTCCAGCCCACCGAGCGCGCTGGCGAGCGTGTCAATGTGCTCGCTCAGTGCGGTGGGTGTCATGGCATCACCATAGCACATATACGAACGTATGTTCGTGTCACCATTTTGATCACTTCGGCACTGTTTGGCCGGTGAGAGCAGGACCCTCGTAGTCCCACGGAGCGCGATGCAGCGTCACGAGCCGACCGACCAGCGCGCGACGCAGGGCTTCGCAAAAGTGGTGGGCGAACGTCGCCGTCCAGTCGGGACTCTCACACGACTGATACTCGTAGCACCGGACCCAATTGAGGGCGCCGACCACATCACGCACCGTGTCGAGCGGTACAGCGCCGCGTATCTTGGGGACGTCGTCGAGTGGCGACACCGTCTCTCGGTAGCGATACGCAACCGAGGCCCGGTTCTGGAGCATCAGTGCTCGGAGTACCGCTGAGCGGCAGGCCCCGTCAACGTCTTGCTCACGACCTGGGCACATCGGCGCGCAGACATCAAGCTGCTCTGCGGCAAGGACCAGCGCGGCGAGGTGGTCCCACGAAACTTCGTAAGCGCTCACACGACACCTTCCGTTTGAGGGAGGACCCGTTGGTGGGCGCGGGCGCGCGGGCTCCGCACGCCAGGCACAACGGTGACAGACGGTCAGAACGAGGGAAGCGCAGGTCGCCGACTTGCAGCGACACCACCATTGAACCAGGGGGGTATGACAATTTCATTTGCGATGGGCTTCGCTCGCTGCGCTCACTCCCGCACACACCCACGGCCTTTCCGCCGGAGCACTGAAGTCTCGGAGAATTTCCGATTCGTCGACCTCGAGAAGGTTGCGTGAAGGTCAGCTACTCGGCCGTTTGACCGAGCCAGACGTTCTTGCCGATGCCTGCAAGCGCTCGCTTGCACGAGTCGTAGCCGGGCATGAGGCGCTCCACGATCCGCCAATACTCGGGCGTGTGGTTGGCCTCGCGGAGGTGCGCGAGCTCATGCACGAGGACGTAGTCGATGAGGCTCGGTGGGAGCTGCAGCGTCGCCCAGTGCACGTTGATCCGCGCCGCCGCGCCACCGGTCGGACGAGCGGACCCCCACCGGTAGCCGAGGTCGCGCACATCGACCTGCACAGCGGCAGCACCCGCCCGCCTGGCCCACGGCTCGACCCGGCGACGCAGCCACGCCCGCCCGGCCTGCACGTACCACTGACGCATCGCGTCCGAAGCTTCCGAACCGTCCGACGCGCTGTCCCGAGACATCACGAAGCGCCCGCGGTCGAGCCGCACGCCGTCGACCGCGTCGTCCAACAGCAGCCGGTAGCTCCGCCCGAGGTACGCGAAGCCTTCACCGTCAACGAATTGCTTCACGATCGGCGGTCCCGTGAGCGCGTCCTTCTCCGCGAGGCGTCGGTAGATCCACGGACGCTTCGAACGCTTGCACCTGCTCGACGGTCGCCGTCGACGGACCGAGCACGATGAGCGATGCGTCGCGGTCGACGATCACCTCCAGCGTGCACCGTGCGGACGGTGGCGCGACCGTGAAGGTCAGGTCGCCGACGTCGAGCACGGTGAGGTCATGCAGCCTCTCGGCAGCGAGCGCGGGGCCGGTCACGTCAGCCGCCGGTGGTTCGCCTTGGCCAGATCAACAACGTTGACCGACAGCTCGTCGAGGTCCTCGTAGGCGAACAGGTTGCTGTCGTCGAGCAGACGCTTCACGGAGCGTCGGAGGTCGTCCTGTTTCGTCGCGTTCTCCCAGAATCCGACCATCGCGATCTGTCGGCGGATCTCGGTCACGAGCATGCCCGTCGTTGCGATGAGCCGGCCGGCCGCTTCGGGGTCCGACGTCGCCAGGTGTTCCGCCATGACGCCGTGGAAGGGCAACTCGGTGCGGGGATCGAGTCCGGTGTTGCTCGTGTCGGAGCGACCCTGTCGGGCCTCGCCGATAACGGAACCGAGCTCCAGCACGATCTGGTCCCAGCGTTCCTTGAGGCGTCCGAGAATCTCGTCGACGCGCTCCGACAGCTTCCCGAAGTACGCAGGGTCCTCGTCGAGGTGCTGACGGATGTGATGGCGGAGCGCATGTTCCATCTCCGACGCCTTCGCCCGCGTCGTCGGTAGCTCACCGACGCTGGCAAGGAAGTTCGGGTCCGTGATCCGAACTGGTGCGATCTTCTGCGTGAGGTCGAGCACGGTGATGTGCTGATCGATAAGCGCGCGTACTTTCTCCTTGTACTTGCGCGGATCGAAGTCACCGTCGGCGGTGTCGCGATATCGGCTGCGCGTCTGCATCTGGATTTCGGTGAACAGCACGACGTCGTCCACGAACGGGAGCGCCGCTGGACGAGGCAGCACGATGTCGAAGGTGTCGAGCAGCTGACCGAGGGCAACGTCGAATTCGGCGCGCAGACGTTCGTCGGCAAGGAGTTCGACGCAGTCCTCGATTGCCACAGGAGTCCGTTCGGGCTGGACGCCGCGCTGCACGAAGATCTGGCGGACGCGCTCACACTGCGGGCTCAGCTTTTCGATCTCGGAGCTGAGTGGGGCGAGCGCACCGTCGACGTCGGGATCGATCTCGCCGTCGGTCGACATGTAGGCGGACAGCGCCCGGACAGCTGCGTCGAAACGCCGAAATAGTCCACGACCAATCCGTGCCGCTTGTCCGACCCTGTTCGGTTCACGCGGGCGATGGCCTGGAGCAGCTCGGCTTCCTGGATGAGGCGGTCGAGGTAGAGCGCCTGGGCAACGGGAGCGTCGAAGCCGGTGAGCAGCATCGACTTCACGATCACGATGGCGAGCGGATCGTGCTTCGCGTCGGCCGGACCGAGCGGCAGTTTGAACTGCTTGATCCGTGCCTTCTGTCCGGTCGAGTCGGTCCATGTGAGGTAGTTCGCCACCCTGGAACAACCGGAGGAGCCAGTTATTTATCGATCCAAGCCCAGTTGAGCGCTGCGGGCGTTTCCCGTTGGTCTCGAAACCCGGACCAAGATGTTGACGTGTCCGATGAGTCCGCGCCCGCCGATAGTGTCGAAGCGAAGCGTCACGAGACAACTCGCGCCATGGCCGAGTTCAATGCCGACCAGCGCCCTCAACGGGAATCCTGGCTGACGCGCCATGGTCAGGTTCCGGAGCGGCTGTACCACTACACAACAATCAACGGGCTGATGGGGATCCTGCCCAACTCAAGTATTTGGGCATCCGACGCACGTTTCATGAACGATTCGTCGGAATTGTCGTACGCAACGGATTTGATTGTGCGCGTTGTCGATGAAGAACTTGAAAAGGTTGCGGACCCGGCCCTCAAGGAACTGTTTGAGTTACGACGAGGGTTCACTGCCATATTCGACTTTGGATATGAACCTAGGCCGTTTATTGCTTGCTTTTGCGAGGACGGTGACCTCCTCTCGCAGTGGCGTGGATACGCTCGCGGACAGGCCGGTATATCTCTGGGTCTCCGCCTTCCACAGTTCGCGCGTTCACTCGGCCGCCCCGGACCATTCTGCGAAAGGTGTTGTACGACGAAGACCAACAGCGGGCCGAGATTTCCGGCGCCGTTGATCGGTGGGTGGCTACTGCGCGTCGCCTCTTGCTGGACTATGGCGAGAACGCTCGAAAGCTGTTTCCCTACCCAGCAATTTGGGCTCTGCAGGAGGCATTGACTGAGTACGTGCTCTGCTTCAAGTATCCGACGTTCAGAGAGGAAAGCGAATGGAGGGTCATTCGGCTTGTTGACGCTCGCGAGGAAGTTCGGCTAATGGGTGACCAACGCCGCAATGAGCTGCTGGCTAAAATGAATGTCCCGGGAATACCACTTGGGAGGGGGCTAGGCGCCGAGGGCCTGGAAATTAAGTTCCGACCTTCGCCCCTCGGGCTGGTGCCATATCTTGAGATCCCGCTTCGAGACTCGGCTGGCGTGTTCTCCGGCCGCCTCGCGCTGTCGGAAGTTGTGCAGGGACCCATGCAAGACCCAGAACCTGCCCTCGGCTCCCTGACCCTCTATCTCGAGTCACAGCACTACAACGTCCATACAACGATTCGGGCAACGGGAATCCCATTGCGTACCTGACTCAGCCGTTCTGTCTTGCGATCAGGTATTCCGTCTATCCCGGAGTTCAACGGGAGGGGTTGTGTCCAGCGTTCCCCGACTGTTTGTTCGCCCGAAGCAGCGAGGGCGTACATCGCCACCTAGTAGGCAAGCCGATGGCGTCGAGATACGTTCGGAGAGTCGTTCCGCTCCAACCGGGAGGGTTATGCACGTCACCAGCGTGGAAGGTGATCCCTCGCTCGATACGGAGAGCACGACATCACGGATGAGCCGTAGTGGCCCCGGCACCGCCCGCCCCGGGCGGTCAGGCGACGTGCAGATAGTGCCGGAGCGCCTCGCGGATGACGTGGCTAGTGGTCGTGTGGTCGAGCTCCGCGCGCTTTTCAACGGCCATTCGGAGTGTGGGGTCGAGGCGGACTGGAACGACCTCGGCCGGGGCGGTACCCATGAGTCAGCGCCCACCGCGTCGACGAAGTGTCGCGGGCTCGTAGCCGATCTCAGCTTCGGCTGCGAGGCGTTCGATCTCGGCATCGTCACTGAGGTGACCACGTGAGGATCCGTAGGACTTGTTCTCAGGCATGTTGGTCTCCGGGCTTGGGGAGGAGGTTCAGGTAGCGCTTGCGGATCGGCATGGCGTGGATCGGCCACAAAGTTGTGGTCCGCAAGAACCACCCAATCGGACCACCCAAAAGCCGAAACCGTACACTCGGTGGTCAATTTGGGTGGTTCCGAACGTTGGTCCGCATATCGTCCCGTGACCATCAAACCGGCGCTCAATATTGGCCGAATAGCCCTGTTTTTTTGCGATTTTCGTCCGAGTTCGTGAAATGACGTACACGAGTCCGGCCGCCAACGTCACCGCCAGCTCTGAGTGAGGCGTTACGGAACGTCCAGAATCACCGAGAGCGTCTCGCGAATCTGGGCGAGGACCATGGGTCCGACATTGCCCCGTGTACGAAGCACCCGGGCGGGCGAGACGGCTCTGATGTGCTGACACTGCGCTGCCGAGACATCGACCAGGCCGGTGTCCTGGTTCGGGCGGATCGTGACTTCGGAATCGAACCCGCGCACGGTGGACGTGAGTGGCACGATCTGGATGACGTTCGGGCGTCGGTCCAGGATTCTCTGTGCACTTACGATCACCGCTGGATGACGAAAACCCGCTTCTCGGCCTTCGGGTGAGCCGAGATCCAGATCGACGACATCACCCGAGGTCAGCATCGAGCCAGGCCGTCTCGTCGGGCGTCAGTGGACGGTCAAGCTGCGAACCAATTCGGTCTTGTCGCAGTGAACGAACCGCGATGGTGACGGTGTTCCCGACCGACGTTCCGAGTGTCGCGGCGAGCTTCTTCAGTTCTTCGTGAGTAGCCACGTCAATACGAACACTCGTGCTCTGCATGCAAAAGAGCATACATCCGAGCTGACACCGGCGCGAAGAGCCACCGACCTCGGGGGCACGAACGGGAGTAGACATCCCCCTATGGCACCCGCCCCTTCCTCGCTCGCTGCTCCGATCGCCGACGAGTGGCGACGCGAACGTGTCGAGCGTCAACTCCGCCGCCGACTCGACCCGCTCGACTTCCAACAGCTCCGAGACGCCGGACTGACCCGACTCGCCGTCCCGATCGCACGCGGCGGCGCATGGCAGAACGTCGAGTCCTCCGTTCGGCCGATCTGCGAAGCGCTCCGAGTGCTTGCTGCCGCCGACCCGTCGCCGACGCTCGTGTCCGCGATGCACCCTGCGGTCCTCTCGTTCTGGCTCGCCAACGAATCGCCCGGAAACGATGAGTGGGAACGTCAACGGGCTGCCGTGTGCGCAACCGTCGCCGGTGGCGCGCAATGGGGAACCGTCACCTCGGAGCCGGGGAGCGGCGGCGACGTGACACGCACACGCTCGACAGCGGTCCCTACCGATGCGCTTCAGGATCTCGACGTTCCCGGGCGGCGTTATCTGATCTCCGGAGACAAGCATTTCGGGAGTGGCACCGGCGTGTGCTCGTTCATGCTTACGACCGCGATCGCCGACGGCGAAGCGAAGCCCGCCGCGTTCTTCCTCGACACGCGCGACCTGGTGGTCGGCCGCGAACAGCTCGGCTTCAGCGTCGCAAAGGAGTGGGACGGTGTGGGCATGGCGGCTACCCAGAGTCACGCGGTGCGACTCGACGGTTGTCCTGCGGTTCGAATCGAGTGGCCCGACACGTTCGAGTCGATGCTTCGTGGTGCAGGGCCGGTGAACCACTGCCTGTTCACGTCGGTCGTGCTGGGCGTCCTGGACGAAGCCATCGCGGTTGGGCGTGAGCGGCTTGCTCCGCACGGCGATGATATGCGCGCCTATGAACGCGTTGAATGGGCACGTGCCACGACCGATCACTGGGTGGCCGAGCAGGTATTCGAAGGAATGCTTCGCACGCTTGAATCGGGCGACCGCGCCGCGGCCAGCCGGGCAGGAATGCGCGGCAAGACAGCGGTGGCCGAGATCGCTGAGCAAGTGCTCCTTCGCATCACCCGCGTGATCGGAGGGGGAACGTTCTCGGCGGCGTCACCGTTCGCCTCGTGGTTCTCCGACGTCCGGGCGCTCGGCTTCCTCCGTCCACCCTGGGGTCTCGCGTTCGACGGTCTTATCGCCGCATCGCTGTAAACCCGGACCGCCGCTTGGTGCCGCAACGTCCCACTCGGCGACGCGTTCGACCCGCGGTGGTGACACCGGTCACGACCGCGCGGCAAGATGTCAGTTCCCAGCGTCGCCCGTCGACTCATTCACCCGGAGGCTCGCTCTCATGAAGGTTCCGTTCACCGTCGCAGATTTCCTCGACCGCGCCGTCAACGTCTACGGCGATCGCATCGGCGTGGTCGATGAGCCGGACGTGGCGGGCTCGCTCGGTTCGCTCACCTACCGCGAGATGGACGCTCGGGTGCGGGGCCTGGCCCGCACGCTCGAAGACCTCGGCATCGGTGTCGGTGAGCGGGTGGCGATCGTCAGCCCGAACTCTGCACGGTTCCTGATCTCGTTCTGGGGGACGTCGAAGTACGGGCGCGTGCTCGTGCCGATCAACTTCCGACTCAACACCGAGGAGATTGCGTACATCGTGAAGCACAGCGGTGCTCGCGTGCTGCTGGTCGATCCCGAGCAGGCCGACGTGGTGAAGGACATCGACGTCGAGCACAAATTCATCCTCGACGGTGTGAGCGACGCTGCCCTCTTCGCACCGCTGCCCGACGGTGCCGCCGACCCGACGCCGTGGGAGCCCGATGAGGACGCGACGGCGACGGTCAACTACACCTCCGGCACAACGGCCCGGCCGAAGGGCGTCCAGATCACGCACCGCAACGCGTGGACGAACGCGGTCACGTTTGGGTGGCACGCGTCGGTGAGCGATCGCGACACCTACATCCACACCCTCCCGATGTTTCACTGCAACGGGTGGGGCCAGACCTATGCCGTGACCGGTATGGGCGGCAAGCACATCGTTCTCCGCAAGGTCGATGGTGCGGACATTTTGAACCGTGTTGAACAGCATGCTGTCAATTTCGCCTGCGGTGCCCCCGCCGTGGTCGCGATGACACTCGACGCCGCCGAGAAGCGAGCCGCCGCCGGTCAGCCGATTCCCGGACGCGACCTCATGCGCATCGTTGTCGCAGGCGCACCGCCCCCCTCGAAGACGATCGAACGCGTCGAGACGGAACTGGGCTGGGAGTTCATCCAGATCTACGGGCTCACCGAGACGTCGCCACTACTCACCATGAATCGTAAGCGCGCGGAATACGACGATCTGAGCACCGCCGATCGTTCCAAGATGCTGTCCCGCGCCGGCGCACCCGCGATCGGCGTGACCGTCAAGATCTCCGAGGACGGGGAGATATGCGCGCGTAGCAACGTCGTGTTCGAGGGCTATTGGGAGCAGCCCGAAGAGTCGGCCAAGGCCATGCCCGACGGCTACTTCCACACCGGCGACGGTGGCTATCTCGACGGTGCGTATGTGGTGATCGCCGACCGGAAGAAGGACGTGATCATCTCGGGCGGCGAGAACGTGTCGTCGATCGAGGTCGAGGACTGCCTCTTCCAGCACCCGGCCGTTGCCGAGTGCGCCGTGATCGGCGTCCCCGACGAGAAGTGGGGCGAGACGATCAAGGCACTCGTGGTCCTCCGCGCTGGCGTGCCCGAGCCGACCGAGGCCGACATCCGCGAGTTCTGCCGCTCGAAGATGGCGCATTTCAAGTGCCCGACCACGATCGAGTTCCGCACCGAGCTCGCCCGAACCGCCACCGGCAAGCTGCAGAAGTTCAAGCTCCGCGAGCCCTATTGGGCCGGCCGCAGCAAGCTGATCAACTGAGAACACTCAGTTACGGGCGCAGCGGGACGAGTGCGTCAACAGCGCCGCGTTGACGCTCCAGCGTGACTCGGTCCGGACAATGTGGCGCTGTGCCGTCACTCGTCGCCGACGCAACGTGGGCGCACCGCACCGCACCGCCGTCCGCTCAGCGGTCAGTCGGCTGTGTCCGCGGCAGCGTGAGCCGGTAGGTTCGGACACGAAGAGGAGGGCTCCATGACGATCACCGAATCGGCACCTGCATCGCCCCGCAACGCATGGCGTCTCGAAACACCCGGCAACGAGGGATGGCCGCGTACTGCACGGCCCGACGACCCGAACAAGTACTTCATGGTCTCGGCCGACTGTCATGTGAACGAGCCACTCGCGATGTTCGACCTGGTGGAGCCCGAGTTCCGCTCCCGCGTCCCGCGACGCGACACGCGTGAAGACGGGTCGGAATGGCTCATCACAGAGGGCAACCACGCGCAGATGGTGCGTCCGCCAACCGCTGCTGCGGGCGGCGTCCAGGCACAGCAGAGCTTCGAACGCGCCGAACACAACCGACCTTCGAAATCACGTATGGAAGTCGAAGACGTCCGGCGCTCCACCGCAGGTCGCGCGATCGAGGACCGCCTCGCCGATCAGCGACTCGACGGGATCGACGCCGAGCTGCTGTTCCCGAACGTCGGCCTCCTCTGCTGGGCGACACCCGACCCGGTCTTCGGCATGGCCATGTGCCGCGCGTGGAACCGTTGGACGCACGACCACTGTGGCCCGCACATGCAGGGTCCGAACCCACGCCTGCTCCCGATGGCCTCGATCACGGCCGGGGATCTCGATGGTGCGACGGCGGAGATCCGCTGGGCGGCGTCGAACGGATTCCGCGGTGTGTGTCTTGGCAACCAACCGGTGTACGGACCGAACGACTACGGACGCCTGCAGTACAACGATCCGCTCTTCGAGCCGATGTGGTCGCTCATCGAGGAGACGGGCCTCGTGATCACGTTCCACGTGTCGACCGGACGCGATCCACGCGCCGTCGGCGGCAACGGCGGGGCGGTCATCAACTACGTGTGCCACTCGATGGAAACGACGATCGAGCCGCTCGTACAGCTCATCGCGTCGGGGGTGCTGGAACGTCACCCGAAGCTGCGCGTCGGGCTCGTGGAGAGTGGCATCGGGTTCGTACCGTGGCTCTTGGAGACGATGGACTACGCCTACCGCGCGCACCATTTCTGGGTCCGTCCGGTGATCCCGGAACTGCCGTCCGTCTACTTCCGCAGACAGTGCTTCGCCACGTTCCAGGAAGACCATCACGGGCTCGCGGACGCGGAGCGACTCAACATCGTTGACAACCTCCTGTGGGCCAACGACTACCCGCACCACGAGGGTTCGTGGCCCCATTCCGCCGCGGCGATCGAGCGGACGATGGGCCACCTGACCGACGCGTCGCGAGCGAAGATTCTCGGGCTCAATGCCGCCGCGTTGTTTGGCCTGACTCCCCCGGCGCGCTGACCAGATGTACCAATCAGCAGTAGTCGCCGGAGTCGGCGAGTCGACCTACTACCGCCGAGGTGGCGCGACGGAGACCGAGTTCCAGCTCGCCTGCATCGCCATCCGCAACGCCGTGGCCGACGCGGGCCTCACGATGGGCGACGTCGACGGCTTCGTGTCGTACATGGATCGCAACGACCCGGTCCGCCTCGCCTCCGCGCTGGGCGCGGGTGACCTGAACTTCAGCGCGCAGACCTTCGGCGGCGGCGGCAACGGTGCGGGCGCGGCGGTCACGATCGCCGACGCAGCGGTGTCGGCCGGATATGCCGAGTGCGTCGTGGTGTTCCGAGCACTCGCGCAGGGCCAATTCGGACGTTACGGACGAGCAGGTGGTGCACGTACGGCCCGCGGCACGGCGGCCTTCACCGCTCCGTACGGCTTGGTCACACCGGCGCAGACGACGGCGTTGCAGACGACCCGGTACATGCACGATCACGGCGTCACGCAGGACGCGCTCGCCGCAATCGTGCTGACCTCCTACACCCACGCGCAGCGCAACCCGAGGGCCATCCGCTACGGCCGCCCGCTGACCCGCGAGGACTACGACGCTTCACGGTGGATCGCCGAGCCGTTTCATCTCTTCGACTGCTGTCCCGAGAACGACGGCGCGGCCGCGATCGTCGTCACGACGGCCGCGCGTGGACGCGACCTTGCGAAGCCCGGCGTCGCCATCGTGGCTGCCGCGCATGGGCTTTCGGCCGGCGACGGGGGGGCCGCATTCAGTGACGCGAACTTCCCGACCGCTTACTATGCACACGTAGGAAAGACGCTGTGGAAGCGGGCCGGCGTCGGCCCGGCCGATGTGAAGGTCGCACAGTTCTACGAGAACTTCACGGGGCCGGTGCTCATGGCGATCGCGGAGATGGGATTCTGCGCGCCAACGGAATTGAACGAGTTCGTGGCCGACGGCAACATCGCCTGGCCGAACGGCCGCCTCCCGATCAACACCAGCGGCGGGAACCTCGGCGAGGGGTACATCCACGGGTTCGGCAACGTCATCGAGGCCGTGCGCCAAGTCCGGGGCGAGTCGACGTGCCAGGTCGCTGATGTCGACCTCAGCCTCTCGGTGTCCGGGCCGGGTTACTCACCCGGCAGCGCCGTGCTGTTCGGAAAGGCATCATGACCCGCCCCCTTCCGGATGACTTCACGCTTCCCGCGCTGACCCCTTTCAACCGTGAGTGGTTCACGTCGGGGACGCTGGCGGTGCAGCGATGCGTTGCCTGCGAGCGTCTGCAGCACCCGCCGGAGGAGATCTGCCGTGCTTGTGGGTCGATGTCGTTCGACACCCGTGTGCTTGCGCCGCGGGGCACGATCCATAGCCACACCGTCGTGCACTACGCGGCGAGCCGGGCGCTCGAGACGTCGGTGCCGTACGTGGTGGTGCTCGTGAGCCTCGATGACGCGCCGCAGCTGCCGGTCATCGGCAATTTGCTCGGCGCGCCCACGACTGGTCTGGCGATCGGTGCTGCGGTGAGCGCCGAATGGACGTCGCACACGGCGGAGGACGGCACGGTCATCCAACTACCGCAGTGGCGTCTGGTCTGACCACTCCGACCCCCGCGACGTTGGGAACATCACCGACCCCCGAGGTAGTGGATCTTCCCAACGTCGCGGGGTATCAGTGAGTCACGAGGGGAGTTGGTTGTCGAGCCACTCGTCGATGAGGCGCCTCGCGATCGTGAGCGGCGGAGGGATCATCGGGTCGGAGCGGCGGCCCATCGCGCGCGCCGCGTCGATCACGTCGCGGTCGAACCACTGCGCGGCGTCGAGCTCCGTCGGGTGGACGTGCAGCTCGTCCGACGTTGCAACGGCATGGAATCCGAGCATCAGTGACTGCGGGAACGGCCACGGCTGCGACGACGAGTAGCGGATGTCGTCGACCGGTAGACCGACCTCTTCGCGAACCTCCCGCTTGACGGTGTCCTCAAGGCTCTCCCCCGGTTCGAGGAATCCGGCCAACGTGGAGAACATCCGCGGCGGCCAGATCTTCTGACGGCCAAGGACGCATCGCTCACCGGACCTGTCACGAACGAGCACGATCATGGCCGCGTCGGTCCGCGGAAAGTGATCGGCACCGCACCCGTCGCAGTGGCGCTCGTGGCCGGCGGCTCGCATCACGGTCGGAGCGCCGCAGCGGCTGCAGAATCGGTGGTTGCCGTGCCATGTCGAGATGCCGGTTGCCAGCGCGAGGAGGTTCGCGTCGTCCGCGTCGAGAAGCGCGGAGGCGTCGCGGAGGCCCATAAACATGGCGTCCTCGTGGAGTGCGTCGTCGATGGCCCGGCGCTCCACCGCAGACAGATCAGCCGCAAAGTGAGAGACGTCGTCGATCACGCCAAGGAGCATCAGCGCTTCTTGGCCACCGAGGTTGAGAGCGGTCGAGACCGAGAGGGTCGCCGAACGGCTGCCCAGCGTCGGAACCTGGCCCTTCACGACGACGTGCACGACGGTCGTTTCGCGGGTCAGCGCGCCGGCGAGCCACTCGTCGTTCTTACGGTGATCACTTACCCGATCGAGCGATGCGGTGGCGAGTGTGTTCGGGCGCGGTGTTGGCACAGCCCCGAGGATAGGGTCCTTGGTCGATGACCATCCAGAACGGCCCGACCGAGGAACATGTGGACGTGGTCGATGAGGCGGACCGGGTCCTTCGCACCGTCACAAGGTCGGAGATGCGGCGGCACGTCTTGCGTCACCGAGCGACGTACGTCTTCGTGCTCTCCGTAGACGGCTTGCGCGTGCTCGCGCACCAGAGATCTGCTGCGAAGGACCTGTGGCCAAGCCGGTGGGACCTCGCCGTTGGAGGCGTCGTGTCGGCCGGCGAGACCTACGACGCGAGCGCGGCGAGGGAGCTGGTCGAGGAGGTCGGGGTGTCGGTCGCTCTGACGCCGCTCGGCCCGCTGCGCTTCGATTGCGACGACGGACACGTCAACGGAATGGTCTACGTCTCCCATCACGACGGACCCTTCACGTTCACCGACGGCGAAGTGGCCCGCGTGGAATGGCTCGGGTTGGATTCGATCGACGAAGTCCTCCCCCAGCGGACGTGGTGCGACGACACCGTCGGTGCCGCACTGCCGTTGCTGCGCATGCACCTACGATCGACTTCGATCGACGACGGAAAGAGCTAAGCGCGCATGCGGCCACTCGAAGGTATCAAGGTCCTCGACTTCGCTCGGGTCGTCGCCGGCCCGGTCGCCGGTCGGATGCTCGCAGATCTCGGTGCCGACGTCGTGAAGATCGAGCCGCCCGACGGCGACGTCACCCGGCTGTGGGGTGAAGTTCGCAACGGCATATCCGGGGCGTATCAGCAGCAGAACGCGGGCAAGCGCAACATCTCCATTGATATGCGCGCAGATGGTTCCGTCGAGTTGATCAAAGGTCTCGCGTCGCATGCAGACATCGTGATCGAGAACTACCGGGCAGGCGTCATGGATCGGCTCGGCGTTGGTTGGCCCGTCCTTTCCGCGGTCAACCCGCGCCTGATCATGGTGTCGATCAGTGGTTTCGGCCAGGTCGGCCCGGAGTCCGGTCGTGGCGCGTTCGCTCCGGTGATCGAGGCCGAGGTTGGACTCGTGCACCGCCAGGCTCACTTCGACGCCCAGCCGCCGACCGATCCGATGCTCTCGATCGCCGACTACAACGCCGGACTCCACGGTCTCATCGGCGTGCTCGCGGCACTTCACGCTTCGAAGACGTCCGGCCACGGCACCCACATCGACATCGCGATGGTTGATGCGATGCTCGCCACCGACGACTACCTGCACTACTCGATCGACGGCATCGAGCCAGTGCGGCTCGGCGGCGAGTACTACCGGCTTCCCGAGGGCGGTTGGATTCTCGTGAGCGGGCAGTTCCGCCATGTGTGGGCGCAGGTCTCGAAGGCCCGGGCGTTTCCCGACCCGGCCCCGACGGAATCCGACCTCGACACCAAGATTGCGATGCGCCGTGCCGCATTCGCCGCCTGGTTCGCCTCGTTCGGCACCGACGCCGAGGTGCGGGCCGCACTCGACTCCGTGAAGATCGAGTGGGGTGTGCTGACGTCGCCGGCGGACGCGTTGGCCGGGCCAACGGCCGTACACCGCAACGTCGTCGTGCAGGTCGATGACCGCGGCGGCAGCACCCGGGGTGTCGTGCAATCGCCGTACCGGTTCTCGGCCTACGAGAGCGGCGTACGCGGCGGCGGGGCGTTCCGCGGGGAGCACAACGCGGCGGTGCTCGGCGAGTGGCTCGGCTACTCGGCAGAGCAGGTCAAAGCACTGTCAGCGGCAGGCGTGCTCGGAGCCGACCCGGCCTGAGCCGACGCGAGCGAGCCGTCAGCGACCTTGTTCGCGGAGGAACTTCTCCAGCTCCTCGGCCAAGGCGTCGCCCGTGAGTAGCTTGCCCTCCGCATCGCTGAACGCGGTGCGGGCGTCGACGACTTCCGACGCGTCGTTGTCCTCCACGCCGTCATCGTCGTCGCGCTCATCGTGGTTCGCCTCAAGTTGCGCGAGGAATCCGACCATCTCGTCGTCGGCCTCCACCACCTCGCTCACCTGACGCTCGTACTCGACCGACGCTACCTCTAAGGCCAGCGTCGGTATAGAGACCGACAGCAGGTCCGACGCCCGCTCGATGAGTGCCAGCGCCGCTTTCGGGCTCGTGGTGCTCGGCAGGTAGTGCGGCACGGCGGCCCACAACGAGCACGACGGTATGCCCGCCTTCGCGCAGAAGTCGTGGAGCACGCCGACGATGCCGGTCGGTCCTTCATAGCGTGAGCGCTGGAGGCCGAGTCGCTCGACCAGCGCCGGATCACCCGCGGTACCCGTTATGCGCACAGGACGGGTGTGCGGGACGTCGGCCAGCAACGCACCGAAGGTGACCACCATCTCGACCTTCAGCGTGGTCGCGACCTCGATGATCCGCTCGCAGAACGTGCGCCACCGAAGCTGCGGCTCGTCACCAGCCAGCAGCACGACGTCACGGCCGCTGTCGCCCATGGGTGCCACGAGGAACTCGTTCGAGGGCCACACAATTTCGCGGGCGACGCCGTCGTTGAGCCGGACTTCGGGCCGTGTCGAGGAGAAGTCGAAGTAGTCCTCGGGATCGATGTCGGCGAAGGACTCCGCCTCCCATACGTCGGCCAGGTGCGCGAGTGCTCCGGACGCCGCGTCGCCGGCGTCGTTCCAACCCTCGAACGACGCGATCAGTACCGGCCGCCGCAACTCGGGGACTCGCTCCCAGCGGAGGTCGGAAGTCACCGGGCGGGTGGGCGGGGAAGTCGGGGCCACGCCGTCACGCTACCCGCACCTTGCAGGAGGACCGACCGGAGAACCCAAGCCAGACTCAGGCCACAGCGGCCAGTCCATACGGCATGACGCCGTGCGGGCTGCCGTACGACGCGAGCAGGTCCAAGAACGGCACGGCGTCAAATGCTTCCGGACCAAGGACGCCCGCTCCACTCCAGACGCCACGCGACAGCAGCTCCAACGCAATCACCGGATTGATCGCCGTCTGCCAGACCACCGCCTGGCAGCCGAAGTCGCGCATCGAATCGGCATTGTCCACGACATGGTGCAGATACACCTCACTCGCATGCCCGGCCAGGTCGAGCCCGCGAACCCACGTGCCGGCACACGTCTTGCCGTGCATACGATCGCCGAGCTTCGCCGGATCAGGGAGCGACGCCGCGAGCACGTCACGAGGCGACACCAGCGCGTCGCCGACCCGAACCTTTTTCGTGGTGTCGAGACCGATCTTGTGGATCATCTCGAGCATGTCGATGAAGTCCTCGCCCAGGCCGTACTTGAATGTGACGCGGCCCACATCGATGACCCGCGGGATCAGCAGCACCTCCTCATGCTCGACGTTGACGCACTCGATCGACCCGATTCCATCGGGGAAATGGAACATCTCCGGCTCGCTGAACGGCTCGGTCGTGAACCACCCGCGTTCACGCTCGTAGATGATCGGCGGGTTGAGGCACTCCTCGATGGTCGTCCAGATGGAGAACGTCGGGGCGAAGTCGTAGCCCTCGATCACGAGATTGCCGCCATCACGAACACCGATCTCGTCGATGCGGCTGAACAGGTGATCCGCGGCATAACGGGCGAACACATCGGACAGGCCCGGCTCGACCCCGATACCCACCAACGCCAGTTGTCCTCGGGCCGCCCACTGCTCGTGCATGGCGTCCTGCCCCGCCCCGAGCGGCACGCCCAGCATCTCGTGGGGCTTCGAAGGGTGCGGTGTCGAAAGGTTCATCGCCATGTCGAGGTACGTCGCGCCAACCCGGAATGCCGCCTCGAAGATCGGCGGGTTGAACCGCGGGTCGCACGCGTTCACGATGACGTCGACCCGGTGTTGGCGTGCCACGGATTCGATCGCGCCGACGTCGGAGGCATCGAGTCTCACCGCCACGCAACGCATCCCGCCTTCGGCTGCCCCGGCAGCGACCCCCCGTGCTCTCACGGGGTCAACATCGGCAATGACGAGTAGTTCGATGAACGAGCGCCGAGCAGCGATCGCCGCAATGGCGCCACCGACGCCACCGCTTCCTATGAGGAGCACTTTCATATCGGTCCTTGTTCAGGGACCGTTCCGCGGTACCGAATACTGGGAACGGTCAGATTTGTGATGGCCGCTTCACGCGGCCGTGGGTACTGGGATGGCTCTCGACGAGGGCACCCCACGAACGGATCTCGAACTCGCTCAGCAGCCCGGCGTGTCCACCGGCCCAGGTGACGTTCCATGCGGAGAGTCGGGCCATCACGCACCCGCCTTCGTGACGGCAACGTCGAGCGCGTGGACGAGAAGGTCGATGTCGTCGTCAGTGATGACGAGCGGCGGACAGAACGCCAGCGTCGACGGGGGGATCGGGCGCGCAATCGCGCCGTTCTTCATCATCGTGCCCCGAACATCGGCCGGATTCATCCCTTCGTGCAGTCCAACGGCCCACACGGCACCGTCACCTCGTACTTCGGCAAGCTTGCCCGCCGAGTGAAGCGCAAGAAGCCCGGCGGACAGACGGGCACCGACGTGATTCGCACGCTCCACAAGCCCTTCCCGTTTCATGATCTCCAGGTTGGCGAGCCCGGCAGCGCACGCGCTCGGGTGACCCGAGTAGGTGTATCCGTGGCGAAGGATGAAGGCGGGATCAGCCTCCAAAGGGGCCCGGACGGCCGGTCCTACGAGGACGCCGCCGAGCGGCAGATACCCCGACGAGATGCCCTTCGCGAACGTGATCAGGTCGGGCGTGACGCCGAAGCGCTGCGCACCCCACCAGGTGCCAAGTCGACCGAAACCGCAGATGACCTCGTCGAAAATGAGGAATGCGCCGTGCTGATCGGCCAAGGCACGGAGTCCTTCGAGGTACCCGGGCTTCGGCGGATGGACACCGCCCGCACCCTGCACCGGCTCCGTCATGATTGCGGCAACGCGACCGGCGTGCTGCGCACAGATTGCACCGACCGCGTCGAGGTCGTGCTGCGGCACGTGAACGACCTCGGGCAGCATTTCGCCGAATCCCGCCCGATTGAGCGGCAATCCGGTGGCGGCCAGACCGCCATAGTTCACGCCGTGATAGCTCTGCTGACGGCTGATGATCACAGTCTTCTCCGGGTGACCCGCCTGTACATGGGCGATGCGCGCCAACTTCATTGCGGTATCAACGGACTCCGAACCGCCACTCGTGAAGAACACCCGCGCGTCAGCCATCGGTGCGAGGTTCGCTACTTCCGCCGCGAGCCGTTCGCTCGGCTCGTTCGTGAAGATGTCGAACGTGTTGTATCCCGCGATGGAAACCATCTGCGCGCGTACGGCATCGGCGATCTCTTCACGTCCGTGGCCGACCTGGCAATACCAAAGGCTCGCAAGTCCATCGACGTAGCGGTTGCCCTTGTCGTCGAAGATCGCGGCGCCCTCGCCTCGGACGATGTTGATGAAGTCGCCGGGCTTGGCCGACGGCTTCGCGAACGCATGCAGGAACGGAGACAGGCTGCTAGTCATTCGGCGGAACCCCCCAGGTGTAGCTCTCCTTGAAGAGCCGTAGGTACATGAACGTATCGGTCTCCCGGACTCCGGGAAACTGACGGATGGTCTTGTTGACGACGTCGATCAGGTGGTCGTCGTCCTCGCACACGACTTCGGCGAGAAGGTCGTACGTCCCGCCTGCAAGCACGACGTAGCTCACCTCCGGAACCTTCGACAGCTGCTCGGCAAGAACCGTTGCGTCGCCTTCCGTCCGCATGGCGATCATCGCCACGCGTCGGAATCCGAGACGCATCGGGTCGGTCACCGCGACCACTTGAATCACGCCGTCGTCGGTGAGGCGCTGCACGCGTTGCCGGACGGCCGCTTCGGAGAGGCCGACTCGTTCGGCAATGGCGGTGTAGCTCTTTCGTCCGTCGAGCTGGAGCTCGGTGATGATCCCTTTGTTGATCTCGTCGAGCGGCTCGTGGGCCTGTCGACGACGGGCTCGGGCGGCCGCACCCGCACCCGGATTCGCGGCGGCGAGCGGCTTGGCAGGACGGACGCTGCGGGGCTTCGGGGACATGGTTCGCCGAGTCTTGCCGGGTTTCAGCGCGTTGTTGCGCACGTCAGCCGGGACGAAGTCAGTTGGTCCCTTCGCTCGAAAGGTTCCGGCACCGGAACGCCGCGATGTTCTGGTTCGCCCGGATCACGGCACCGCGCAACGTCCTGTCCGTACCCATCTTCGCTTCGAGCTGATCGAGCACGGCCTCGATCCCGTTCGTTGTGGCGACCAGCGCCATGTCTGTACCGGCCGAGATCGCCTTCGCCACTCGGTCGCTCAGCCTTGGAATTGTGGACAATGCGCCCATGCCGAGATCGTCGGTCAGCACGAGGCCACGGAAGCGGAGCTCGTCGCGAAGGTACGAATACGTCTTTGTCGACATGGAGGTTGGGGTCGCGGGGCCATCCGAGAGTCCGTCGACCAGGAGGTGACCGACCATCACTACGTGGTCGCCGGGGGCGGCGATCATTTCCATGAAGGGGAGGAGGTCACTTTTCAGCAGTTGAGCGAGCGGCGGCGTCGACGGGAGAAGCTTGTGCGAGTCGCCCGTTGCGTGCCCATGTCCGGGGAAGTGCTTGAACACCGGCGTGATCCCCTGCGCTTGAAGTCCAGCAGCGAACGCATTGGCGCTCCGCCAGGCCTTGGACGGATCGGCGGAAAAGGATCGCGTTGCGATGATCCCGCTCGCGCGACTGTCAAGGTCAAGGACAGGGGCGAAGTCCATGTTGATTCCTCGCCTAGGGTCGATCGTGATCGTCTTCATCTTCGCCGCGTGATCGGATGCGAGTTTCGTGATTGCGGCGGGTGCCAGCAGGCTCATGGCCCGGGCCGACGGGAGGGCACCGAGCGCTTTGAGCCGTTGGACCCTCCCACCTTCTTCGTCCACCGCAACGAACGGCCGCGACGCAGTGGCGCTCGCTGCCCCCACGTCGATCGCCGCGAGCTGCGCCCGCAGGCTCTTGATCGACGACGACGAGCGACTGCCCATGATGAAGAACCCGCCGACGCCACTTTTAGCGAGCAACGTGAGGCGTTTCGGTGTCTCGTCGGCAAACCCGAGGAAGAGGACCCTGCGAAGGAGCTGACGGTCCGTGCCGGTCGGCGTGAGCGGTGCCGGCGCGCACGACGCGATTGATTCCGCGGTCGTCGGACCACCCACTCCGGAGGCACCAGCAGGTCCAAGGAGGAAGGCGACAAGAGGCAATCCGATCAACGTCCCGACGCGCCGTGCCATGTGACACACCGTAGTTCTGCGGGTTCTGTTTCGAGGAGGTGTCCTGTACCTTTGATGCGGTGAACCTCACGGCGTCAGTCGCAAGTCCTGTCGGGGCGGATTCCCTGAACGCCGAGTACGGTCCCGCCGACCAGCACAAGAGTCGTCGAGTGGCGAAGTGGGTGCTGATCGCCCCGGCTCTTCTGGCGCTCTCGCTGATTGCCAACGGCGCATGGCAGGCGTCGCATCGCGGCAACGCAAAATCGAACGCCGAAGCGGCGCTGGCTGAGGCGTATGCCAAGGCACCGTTCACGATCCGCCTCCCAACGACGTCACCACAGCAATCGAAAATGGTCAGGGTGTTCTTCGACGAGCCCGATTCGAAGCAGGGGTTCCAGGCGTACAAGCTCAACGTCTGGTACCGCACGCCAGGCCTCGAGTCCAATCGCGGCGGACGCAGTGTGCACGTGTGGCAGAGCAACGACAAGTTCCTCGCTCGCCGTCTCCAGGACCCCCTCGCGGTTGTCGGTGAACCCGAGATAATCGACGGCGCTACCTGGCATCGTGTCATTGATGACCGAGTCGTAACGCAGGTCGTCACCACCTTCAGCAGGCGCTACGACGACGGGGTCACGATGACCGTCGATTCAAAGGACCCCGACCTCGCGCGCCAGGCCATCGCGAAGCTCAGCAGTGCACCGGTTCAGCTCGGCTGACCTGTCCGAATTCCCCCCACCCCACCCCACTCACCTCACGGGAGAACACCGTGCTCGAACGTCTCGCCTCTTTTTCGTTCCGGAAGCGCCGGATTGTGCTCGTCGCATGGATCGTGGCCCTTCCACTTTCGTTCGTCCTCGCGGGCGCGTTCGGGGGGACCTTCGACGAGTCCCAGGGCGGCGACCTTCCGGGTGCCGAGAGCTTCAAGGCGCTCAAGCTGATCGAAAAAGCAGTCCCCGAGGCCAAAGACCTTGCTGCTGGCATGACGGGCGAGGTCCTTTTCGCCGTTCCCGCCGAGAAGGGGGGAGTCGCGGCGTTCAAAACGGAGATCGAGGACTTCCTCAAAAAAGCGGCTGCGGTACGTCGCAGCGGACCGACGAGCGACAAGATCGTGGAGCGCTACCAGTCGCCATTTGACGCGAATCAACCCTTCGTCTCACCCGACGGGACGGTCGCGGTCGCGACCATCGACTTCAGCGACAACATCAGCATCCTGAATGACCCGCCGAAGCTGATCAAGATTGCTCGGCCACTTCGTGACGCTGGGGTCACGACCGAATTCGGCGGCAACCCGTTCAACGAGTTCAAGATTCCGCCCTCGGAGATCCTCGGCATCGTCGCAGCCATCATCATCTTGCTTGTCGCGTTCGGGTCGCTCATCGCAATGGGATTGCCAATTCTCACGGCACTCCTCGGCGTTGGGATCGCGACTGCGCTCGTACAACTCTCCTCGGCAGTCATCACGATGCCGAGCTTTGTTACGAGCATCACGGCCATGATCGGCCTCGGCGTCGGGATCGACTATGTGCTGTTCATCATCACCCGGTACCGGGAAGAACTCGCCAACGGACTGAGCCCGCACGACGCAACTGTCCGTTCACTTGATACGTCCGGAAGAGCTGTGCTCTTCGCCGGTATAACGGTTCTCATATCAATGCTCGGGATGTTCCTCATGCGTCTCGGCTTCGTCAACGGGATCGCTATCGCAGGTGCCCTTCCCGTGGCGGTCATCGTTTTGGCGTCATTGACGCTCATCCCGGCGATGCTCGGCTTCGTTGGCACGAAGATCACGTCGCAGCGCAAGCAGCTGAAGATTGCGGCCCACGCCGGGAGAGAAACGATGTGGCACCGCTGGAGCCGGTTCGTGCAACGCAACGCCCTCGTCTGCGCGTTGGCGGGCCTGACGATTCTCCTCTTTCTCGCCGCGCCGCTCCTCTCGATGCGCCTCGGGTTCCGCGACCTGGGCAACAACCGCACCGAGATGACGACTCGTCGGGCCTACGACATGAAAGCGAAGGGATTCGGGCCCGGCTCCAACGGTCCGTTCCTCATCGTCGCCGACACGTCCAAGGCCGGCGCTGCAGGCGCGCTTCCCGCACTCATTGATGCGCTCTCGAAGACGCCCGGGGTTGCATTCGTCTCGCCGATCGATCCCGCCGCAGCTGCGATTGGTGCAGTCCCAATAACCTTGATTCCGACGACTGGTCCGCAGGATCAAGCCACCTTTGACCTCGTCCACCGCCTTCGCAATGAGGTCGTGCCGAAGGCGACTGCCGGGACGCCCCTGACGGCACTTGTCGGCGGCTGGACGCCGGCTGGCGTCGACTTCAGCGACGTGATGGGCGGACGCCTACCCGCCTTCATCGGTGCCGTGCTCCTTCTTAGCTTCTTGTTGCTGATGGCCGTTTTCAGGTCGGTACTCGTGCCGCTCAAGGCGGTCGTCATGAACCTGCTTTCGATTGGTGCCAGCTACGGCGTGATCGTGTTCATCTTCCAACAAGGCCACTTCGGCTCGGTTCTTGGACTCGGCAAGCCCGGACCAATCGAACCGTGGATGCCGATGATGCTGTTCGCGATCGTGTTCGGCCTGTCGATGGATTATGAGGTCTTCCTCCTGTCGAAGATCCGCGAGGAGTATGACCGGCGCGGGGACAACTCGGAAGCTGTCGTAGAGGGCCTGGCCGGTACCGCCCGGCTGATCACCGCCGCCGCTGCAATCATGATTTGCGTGTTTCTTCCGTTCGTGATGGGCGAGATTCAACTTAAACTCATGGGAATTGGACTCGCCACGGCCGTGTTCCTCGACGCAACCGTCGTGCGCATCCTTCTCGTACCGGCGACGATGGAGCTGCTCGGCAATCGCAACTGGTGGTTCCCCGCATGGCTGGACCGGCTGCTCCCGAAGCTCAACGTCGAAGGACACCACGACGCACCCACGCTGGTCGGTGCCAACGGATTGGGCGCGGCGGCGGGGAGCTGAACCCCATGGTTGCGACGTGCGTCTGGCGGTGCACACCGGACCTGATTGCTGCGCTCGATCGGACGCTGGGCGAGCCAGTTGACGCCTACGTCAACGGGTCGCAGGTCTGGATCGACGACGACGGTCCGGGTGGCGTCGTCATCGAGTGGAGGCTGCACCCCGTCGCGAACTACGTCAAGCCACGGGGCATCGCAACGGCCCAGGTCTTCGCCGCGTTGGCCCTTGCTGCAACGTCCGATGCCCCCGAGGTCTCGCCACCACCGGCATCGCTGTGGGACGGGCTCGAAGCGTTTGCGGCCTATGACGATCCGCTCGATGCTGCACTCCTAAAGGACTGGGTGACGACCCGTCTCGGTATCGAACCGACGGCCTCCGGCTGGGTCGACCATGAGGTGGTTGCCGACGCATGGGAACGTTCGGAACGTGCCCGCTCGATCGTGGCGGACCTGCTCGCCCAGCTCGCGCCTCCGTGACGCACGTCTAGCTTTGATGTCGCTGTGAGCGAGCCCGCCGTACCGACCGACCGACCGACCCGTTCCCTTGTCATCGTGGGCGCGGCATCCGGCGTTGCACGCTGGTTCGGCGAGCACGTTCTCGTTCCCCTGCCCTGGCGAACGGTGACGCTGCTGGACGCAAGCTCGTCTGTCAACAACGTTGAAGTGGCATTCGAGGTACCCGTGGCGCGGGTGCAGGTTGGCGACGCCGGGCCCGAAGGCGTGTCCTTCGACGAGCCCGGCCTGAACGTGGTGATCGGTGTCCCCATCGACACACTCCCGACCGTTGCGGCGTGGCTACTGCCGGTTCTGCGACCCGACGCGACAATCATCGACCTGTCCCACGATCGTGTGCGGGCAGACGATGTGTTCCGGGCAGTGCCCTTCGCTGGCCGCGTCGTCGGCGTCCACGCCCTCTTCGGTATCTCGGCTCCGAGCGCCGACGGACAGACCTTCGTGGTGTGTCCGTCGCTCGATTCCCCGGACGCTCATCAATGGATCAGTGACGCGATCGAGGCTGCTGGCGGAACGGTCAACGAGCTCACGGCGGCCCGTCACGACGAGATCATGCGCTACGTCCAGACCGCAGCCCACCAGGCCTTGCTCGGGTTCGCGGACGTGATCGGTCGATCGGGTCTCGATGTCGAACACGACCTGTGGGCCAATCGGACCCCAGTATTCGAGCTGCTCCTCGCGCTTGCGAGCCGAGTCCTCACACCCGGTCAGGAAGCGACCTCGGCGTCGATCCAAGCCGCCGACGACGGGACGGTCACGCGGGCCTTTGCGGCCGCCAACGAGCGGCTCCACCACACACAGCTCTCGGCCGAGCCCGCGTCGGCGCTTGCAGATCACCTTTCGACGCTGCGCGAGCCGTTCCCCGGTGCGCTGTTCACCAAGATCCAACAGGTCGGTGGACTCGCGACCACGGCCGTGCAGGCAACTCGCGCACAGATTTCGCGTCAGCGTCGGACCAGCGATCTCGTGGGCGTCCGGTCGATTGTGGGGGGCGAACGTCTGCACGTCGGACGGATCGAGAAGATGACACCCACCTCGTTCGTGCTCACCGATCTGCTCGTCGGAAAGCAGGGAGCGGCCGCGCTGCTGACCGACGATCGCGCGATCGCAAACGCACGGCGACTCGGCATCGGCGGGAAGACGAAGCGGGTCGAGTTCAGCCTGGGCCGCGTTCGCATCCTGTCGGGCGACGAGCTCGAAGCCGAACTGGATCAATGGCTCCCGACCGTCGCACGCGGCTGCAAGGTACTGGTGCCGGAGTCGATCAGCGGTGGCTCGGCGGTGCACGTCGTGGAGAGCATCGGCGGGGTCGTGTCGGCAGCGCTCGTGTCGGAGGAGGTGCGACTCGGGCAGCGCGAGATCGTGGTTCGATTCTCCGCTCGGCTCGACCGTGACCTCGAATCGATCGAGCGCGCCATCCAACGCCGCGTCGATGAGGTGTTCGTGTGGCCCGACGGTGTCGTGCTGCCCGTCTTGCGCGACGGTCCGATTGGGTTCTTGGGACCGGCGGGGACGTTCTCCGACACGGCGGCACGTCAACTCGCTCGCCTCACCGGCGAGGCTGGTGCCGCACGAATTGAGCATGTCGATTTCGGCCCCCTCGTGGAATCCGTTGCCATGGGTGACGTGGTCGTCGGAGTCATACCCATCGCCAACTCGTCGAGCGGACTGGTGGATCGTGCGGCCGAAGCGCTGCTCGGTTCGACCGCCGATTTCGTCGCGGGTGGGGTCGTCGATGTACTGGTTCGTTTCGATGCCTACGTCGCTCCCGGCACCATGTTTCAGCCCGGCGCCACCGTATACACGCACCCGCAGGTGATCCGACAATGCTCCGCCTTCATTGCCGCGAACAACCTCGTGCCGGTCGAGTGTTCTTCGACAACTGAAGCATGTCGCCTGGTGGCGTCACAGGGCCACGGAGTCGCTATCGCGAATATCGGCCTCGAAGCCGAGGTCGGTTTGGAACTGGCACGGGCAAGCGTCGGCAACCTCGCGGGTGCCATCACGCGATTCCTCGTGATCGGTCGGGCCGGCACCTTCGGGTCTTCGCCACGCGCCGACGACGCAACGCTGCGTTCGGTGTGGCTCGCCGAGCGGGCCGACGTGGTCGCGCCCAACGCGTCGGCGCATTTCGACGAGATCCTCGTCGGGCCGACCGGACGAATGCTGCTCGTGTCGACATCGCACGATCGCCTTGCCGCGGGCCCCGGCGTCCGCCACCTGGGCGTACTGCCGTGGTCGCCCCGCACGCCCGTCGTGTTGATCGGGTGACTCGTACTGGCGAACGCACGCCGCCTCGCTCCCCGTGGACGCTGCTCGCCCGTGGGTTGACCCGACGCTGTCCGCGCTGCGGTGCGGGGAAGCTGTTTCGCCGTTGGACCCACATGGTCGCCGACTGCCCCGCGTGTGGCTACCACTTCGAGCGCGAGGAGGGCTTCTTCCTCGGAGCGCTCGTGGTCAACGTCGTCGTGACGGAGTTTGCATTGATTCTCGCCATGGCGATCGGCTTCGGTGTGACACTGCCCAATCCGCCGGTCGTGAAGCTCGCCGTGATCACCGGTGCGCTCGGACTGTTCCTCCCCGTGGTCGCGTATCCGTTCACGAAGACGGTTTGGACTGCGGTCGACATGATCATGCACGACGCCCTCGGCAAGAACTGACCCTGAGGTCGCTCGGCACGTTGTGGCCTGAAATCGGTCGCCGTGGCCTCAGATCGGGCCGATTTGGGGCCGCGATGACCGATTTGGGGCCGCGACCACCGAGACGCTGAACAACGCATCGGGCGTCCAGGGCACCGTCGGGAGCGTCGCGAGGTCGAGGCGTGCCAACAAGTCCGACGGATGGACCTCGACAGGGTCGTCCGTCTCGGACAGCAGCCCCAGGCTCCGGGCGAGCACCGCGCACACGACCGCCGGTGAGCGTCCGAGCGCGGCCTGGTCCGCCAGCGTCACCGCACCGTCACGTTTCGCAAGACGCTCCCCACGAGCGTTGACCACCAGCGGCACATGCGCCCATTGCTTCGCGGGTAGCCCGAGCAACTCGGCAAGCAGGATCTGGCGTGGCGTCGAGGAGAGCAGATCGTCGGCCCGCACCACCTGCTCGATCGACTGCGCTGCGTCATCGACAACGACGGCCAAATTGTACGCGTGCATACCATCGCCGCGTCGCAGCACGAAGTCGTCGACCGTTCCAGTCGATAAACCACAAACCGTATCGGTGAACGACCGCACCGCTCCACCACCTCGAATTCGCAGCGCTGCCGGTCGCCCGGACCGCTCCCGTTCGCGCCGCGCCGCCGAACCGAGATCGCGACACGTCCCCGGATACGCGCCCTCGGGCAGGTCGGGCCGGTTCGGCGCGCTGGTCGCCTCGGCGATCTCCCGGCGACTGCACCAGCACGGGTAGACCAGGTCCCGCCGCGTCAGTGAGTGGAGGGCGTCCCGGTAGAGGTCGGAACGTTCCGATTGCCGCACGACCGGCCCGTCCCAGTCGAGTCCGAGCGCAAGGAGATCGGCGACCTGCAATTGCTCGTGTTCTCGCGATGACGCCACCGGGTCAAGGTCTTCGATGCGCAGGTGGAAGGCCGACCCGGTCGACCGTGCGGCGAGCCACGCCACGAGCGCCGTACGGAGGTTGCCAAGATGCAGACGCCCCGTCGGGCTCGGTGCGAAACGTCCCGATGGCATTCGACCAGTCTCCCGCGCTGTCGAACTCGGTCGCGAACAACCGGCGGCGCTACGGTCGCGACCGATGCATTTCGACCTCTCCCACCGTGCCCTGGACTATCGCACCAAGGTGCTCGAGTTCATGGACTCCCACATCTATCCGAACGAACATGCGTATGAGGCGCAGCTTGTCGAGGCCGGGAACCCGAACGCGCAGCCGCCAATCATGGAGGAGCTCAAGCGGGAAGCAAGGGCACGGGGCCTGTGGAACCTCTTCCAGCCCCACGCCGGGCAGGGCGGACCGGGCCTGACCAACGTGGAGTATGCCCCGCTCGCCGAGATCATGGGACGCTCCCCAATCGCTTCGGAGTCCATGAACTGCTCCGCGCCCGACACCGGGAACATGGAGGTGCTCACGATGTTCGGCACGACCGAGCAGAAGGAGCGCTGGCTGCAACCGCTGCTCGACGGCGAGATCCGCTCCGCGTATGCGATGACCGAGCCCGACGTCGCCTCATCCGACGCCACGCAGGTCAGCATGCGCATCGAACGAGACGGCAGCGACTACGTGTTGAACGGCAAGAAGTGGTGGATCTCGGGGGTCATGCACCCGCACTGCAAGATCATGATCGTGATGGGCAAGACCGATCCGAACGCGTCGGCCCATCGCCAGCAGAGTCAGGTCCTCGTGCCACTCGATACACCTGGCGTGAAGGTCGTGCGAGCCCTCCCGGTGTTCGGCTACCAGGACCAGGAGGGCCATTGCGAGGTGCACTTCGACAACGTCCGCGTTCCGCAGGACAACATCATCCTCGGCGAGGGTGAAGGGTTCGCGATCAGTCAGGCACGCCTCGGCCCGGGACGCATCCACCACTGCATGCGCAGCATCGGCACCGGTGAACGAGCGCTCGAACTGATGTGCACGCGGGCGCTTGCACGCTCCACGTTCGGGAAGCGGGTTGCCGAGCGGGCCAACGTCATGGACTGGATCGCCGAGTCACGCATCGATCTGGAGATGATCCGCTTGCTCACGATGAAGACGGCGTGGTTGATGGACACCATCGGCAACAAGGGTGCTGCCGTCGAGATCTCCGCGATCAAGGTCGCGGGACCGAACGTGGCCGGTCGCATCATCGACCGGGCGATCCAAGTCCATGGCGCGGGCGGGCTGTGCGACGACTTCCCGCTCGCACGCATGTACTCGTGGCAACGTGCGTTACGTTTCGCCGACGGGCCCGACGAGGTGCACAAGATGACGATCGCGCGTCGCGAGCTGCGTCGTCACGATCCAGGCTTCCGCGCCTGAGGCGAACCACCCTTCGCGGTACGTTCCGCGGCTCGCGGTACGTTCGGCGTACGTGTAACGTACCGCGACCGACAGAACGTACCGCGAAGTATCTGACGTGGCCGCGAGCGCTGGTTGTTCGCTGTCAGGGACGCTGGCGGGCCGCCCGCCGACGCGCCCCCCGGTCGGGCGCACTGTCGTCGGTCGCGTCCGACGCGGCTGGAACACCGGCCGCGAGCAACGTCCGCACGTGTTGCGTCATGGACCGCAGCGTGGGGTAGCGAAACACGTCGGTGAGCTGGAATCGGCCCGCCGTGGTCGGTTCCAGCAGGCGGAAGAGACGCACGGCCAGCAGGCTATTGCCACCGACGGTGAAGAACGGCGCATCCGGGGGAGGCACCTCACCGAGCACCTCGGCCCAGGCGTCGCGCACCACCGCCTCGGGCGTACCCGCCGCAGCACCGGCGACCGCAGCTACCGGCGCAACCGGCGCGATGGCCCGGCGATCGAGCTTGCCGTTCGGCGTCCGCGGAAGACGGTCCAACCGGCGCACGACCGACGGGACCATGATCGCCGGGAGAACGGCGGCAACCGCTGCCCGCACGCTTGCCGGATCAACGGATGGATCGGTCACGACGTAGGCCGCAAGTCGAGCCGAGGCCCCCGCGCCGTCCACCACCACGGCCGCCTCACGCACCCCGGCAACGCCGAGCAACGCGGCTTCGATATCGCCCAGTTCAATCCGGTGCCCGGAGAGCTTGACCTGATCGTCGGCCCGACCGAGAAACTCAAGCGACCCGTCGTGAGTCAAGCGGACCTGGTCACCCGTGCGATACCAGCGGATGCCATCACGTTCGATGAATCGTGCAGCGGTGAGGTCGGGGCGTCCTCTGTATTCACGACCGACACCACCACCGCTGATCAGCAACTCCCCTGCTCGACCGACCGGCACGGACCGTGCGCGTTCGTCGACCACGTCGACAGACTGGTTCAAGAGCGGTCGGCCGATCGAAACCCGTGCGACCGGTGACGTCCCGATCTCCGATGCGAGCGACCACACGGTGGTCTCGGTGGGGCCGTAGACGTTCGTGATCCGGCCGGTGATGCAGGCTCGCAGTTCGTTGGCAAGCGTCGGTGGCAGCGCCTCACCGCCGACGAGAAGGTGTTGCAGCGACTCGAATCCACGTGCGGTCGAGGGATCGTTCACCAGCAACGTCGCTTGAGACGGTGTGCACTGGAAATGCGTGATGCCGTACTGCTCGACCAACTCGGCGAAGCCCGGACGAACCACCTCGGAAAAGCCGGACTCCTCCTCCGCGGCGAGACGAGCCTGGAGTCGGCCGATCCGCTCCACGCCCGCGCTCGCGAGCGTGAGATCGACGCCGAAGTCCACCAGGCACGACACCTCGTCAACCCCTGCATCGGCGACGCGGCGCAACATCGCCATCGCCTGCGCATCGGTGCCGAACAGCCCGGCCGTCTGCTCATACCGCGTGGCCGACGCGTCCAGAAGGGCGTCGAGTTGCTCGTCGTTCAGATCGGCGAGCAGCCGATCGGCCTCGGGGCCCACACCGGCGAAGGTCGGGAAGACACTTGCGACGCTGCCCACGAGTCCGACGGCGGAACGAAGGTACGCCTTCATCGGCTCGTGGACAGCGGCCGCAATCTCCGCCGGGTCCTCGGCCGCGTCACCCGTGAGGTACGTGTGGAGCATGAGCGTCACCCGGCCACGTCCTCGGTGACCGGCCACGAGCCACGCCGACCGGTACCGCTCGATATTCGCGGTGAGCCGTTCCAGGTCCTGGCCGAGGAGGTGCGTGAGAAGTCCGGTGCCGAGGCGACCAGCGAGCTCGAACGTCTCGGGAGTCCCAGCCGACGTCACCCACACGGGCAACTCCGCCTGGGTCGGCCGTGGCAGTGTGGTCACGTCGTACTGCTGTCCGCCGGAGGACGGATAGGCGACCGCCTCACCGCGCCACAACCGGCGTACCTCGTCGATCGTCGCGACCATCGCGTCGCGTCCGATGCCGCGCCCGGACGGTGCCAGCACGCCATCGCGCGGCATCCAACCCGAGGCGAACGACACGCCGACCCGTCCGCCGCTCAGCCGGTCGACCACCGACCATTCCTCAGCGATGCGTGCCGGGTGATGCAAGGCCGCAACGACGCTGCCGGCGCGAATCGCGATCCGCGACGTTCTGGCCGCGACCGCAGCTCCGAGTACGGCCGGGTTCGGGTAGGGCCCGCCGAACTGGTGGAAGTGGCGTTCGGGGAGCCACACGGCCTCGAGTCCTGCGGCGTCTGCCACCTCGACGCTGCGCAGGAGAAACTCGTAGAGGTCCGGTTCGGTGACTGCGCCCACCGCCCCCTGGTCGCCCGCTGCGGCGAAGAACGACAGGCTCAGCGAAGGCCATGCGGCCGCGCGATCGGAACCGGCGCTCGCCTCGACGGTCCCCGTGTCCACCGTGTCGGCACCGACACGCAGAAGCGGCGCAACGACCACCGTTACCCGTGCGTGCAGCGTCCACAGAAGTTCAAGAACCGAGATATCGAACGACAGGCTCGTCGCTGCGAGCCACACAGAACCGGGAGGTGGAGACAGTAACTGGTCGAGGCCCGCGAACAGATTGAGGACGTTGCGATGCTCGATCACCACCGCCTTGGGGGCACCGGTGGACCCGGAGGTGTAGATCAGGTACGCGGCGTCGGTCGGCCCGGCTGCGTCGTGGTTCGCCCCGGACGGGATCGCCATCGTGCCCGCCTTGTCGAGCGCCGCAAGGGTCAGGCGACTCGAATCGCCCGAGCGAGTTTCACACTCTTCGACCAGCAACAAGGTGAGGTCCGCGTCGTCGAGCACGAGTTGCCGCCGAGCCTCCGGATACGTCGGATCGAGCGGGACGTAGGCCGCGCCCAGCGCGAGTACGGCGAGCAGGGTCACCACAAGCTCGTCCGACCGATCGAGGGCGATGCCCACCCGATCACCGGGCCGCACCCCGACCGATCGCAGCGCAACGCAACGAGCGTCGGCGAGAGCGACCAACCGTTCGCCGGTGATAGCGGTCGCGCCATGGCGCAGGACCACCTCTTCGGCGCGAGCGAGCAGGTTCGAACGGAGGTCACTCCATACGGATGTCCCCAACATGGGTGGCGCTGCGACGTCGCAATTCACCGCGGACACGAGTGCCCGTTCGACGCTCGATCGCTCGACCTGCGCCAGAGGGCACGTCGCTACAAGGAGTTCTCGCAGCTGCGCGGTCGCGACCCGCGCGCAAGCATCGTCGCAATCGACGAGGAACACCGCTGTACCGGATTCGCCGACCACGAGTTGGAGCTGGCCAGGGGCCCGACCGTCGTAGTGCCTTCCCACGGAAGCGACCGCCGACCCAACCACATCGCAGCCTCGGACGGCCGGGACTCGGCCGACAAGGTCGGCGACGAACGGTCCGTCAAGCAGTGCCGCCCGGGCGGCAGCGGCCAACACCGCCCGCTCGTCAGGAAGCGGCCGCCCTCCCGCGTCGCCGACAAGAAACGGGGAGGCAAGACCCGCCACGTCGTCGTGTTGGCCGGCGCGGAGAACGACGGCGGAAGGGCCATCCCCTCCGACGTGCCGACCCCAGATCGCGGCCAACGCAGCGGCCGCGGCAATGTCGTCGACACCGTCGAGAACACCACCCCGACCCCACGTTTTGGAACCGGTGACGTAAAAGGAAGCAACGTCGAGGCGCTCGAGGCGACCACGCCAGCGGTCCTCGGCCGGTGCCGTTCGACGCTCCGCCTCAAGCCAGAGCGCCTGGTCCTGATCGTCCGCAACGGGAATCTGGGCACCGACCGTCAGTCGCAGCGTCGACGTCGGCTGCGGCTCGCCATTGGGACGTTCGAGCGCGTGCACAACGAGAACGCCGTCGTGAAGCGCAAGATCGAAACCGTTCGGACGCACCTCGAGAACGGTTCCCGGAACCGCGGTCGACTCAGCCGAGCGCACCGAGGCGGCGGCGACAACAACAACCTCGCGCCCTGTCAGCCAGCGAGCCCGACCAACGGTGTTCGCGGCAAACGCACCGATGTCGAGCGCCCGAACCGCAGCTGCGAATTGGCGCGCCGAGGACGTTGAGCGCAGAACGGCGACGTCGCCGAGACGTTCTGTGCTGTGCCGAAGTTGGTCCGGCGGTCGACCTGCGACCCCGCTTTCGAGAGATCCGGCCTCGAGCTGGTCCAGAACCGTCGGGAACGTCCTGAGTGCCGCCTCAAAACACCTCGTGTTCAGCACGAATGCGGTCTCATCAGACCCGATCGCAAATCGCTCCTCGGCGAGAATCCGACCGCCGTCAACGATTGCGGTGAGATCGTGCCACGTGATGCCATGGCTTGGACGCTGCTCGGCGATTGCCCAACTGGTCACGTTGCGCCCGCCGAGTTCGGGTAGCGGCCCATCGTGGAAGTTGATCGCTCGCCGAACCGAGTCGATCACGTCGCGGTGTAGGACCCGAAGGTTGCCGGCGCTCACCAGGAGGTCAACGTCGCCCGCCGACGTCACGGCACCAAGTTCACCGAAGCCGACGGTTTCAACCTCAAGCCCCTCACTCAGGCC
Organism: Acidimicrobiia bacterium; assembly: GCA_043720395.1. Classification (GTDB taxonomy): domain Bacteria; phylum Actinomycetota; class Acidimicrobiia; order Acidimicrobiales; family JANYDT01; genus JANOYY01. The sequence continues at coordinate 149,421 of JAYSSR010000038.1, read as the reverse complement.
GACTCGGTCCGCGACGAGAACCACCTCCCAGTCTCGTCCTCGGAGAATGTCTGCACAACGGGCAGTAAGCGACACCTCGCCCACAACGACACTGCGACGCTTCATTCAGGGGTCCTCAACGGCGATCGGTCAGTGCGGGGCGGGTTTTGAGGACTGCGAATGGGGCGAACGCCTACCCTGCGCGGTATGCGTTCGCCCGCGAATCAGCTCAGCTCAGCTCAGTTCAGCGCCGACGACGGCTCGCCCGAGGCATCTGGGCCGACACGATGAGGATCATGCCGAGCACGAGCAAGATCCCGGCCAGGAGGCCGTTGGTTCGCGCCGTGCTGGGTCCCGTGAACGCGATTGGCTGGTTGACCTGCCGGCCCTCGACGTTCACGATCGGCGGTGCCGTGTCCACGGGAACGGCCGTGGTGGTCGTCGCAGGCTTGGCCGTCGTTGTAGCAGTCTGCGCGGCGGCTGACGACGCACCCGAGCCGGTGGCCGGCGCGGTCGTGGGTGTGGTCGTGGCGGCTGGCGTCGTGGTCGTCGTCGCTCCGACCACAACACCTGCTGGCGTCGTCGTTGTCGTGGTGGTCGTGGTGGCTGCGGCCGTTGTAGTTGTCGCGGCCTGCGTCGTGGTAGTTGTGGCCTGCGTCGTAGTGGTCGTGGCCTGCGTCGTAGTGGTCGTGGCCTGCGTCGTCGTGGTCACGGTGCAGCCCGTGATCGTGGTGGAGATTGTTGCGGAAACTGTCGCGGCCGACCCCGAAACCGCGGCGACGTTCGTGGCCGAGCCCGAAGTCGGAGCAGGACACGGCGGCACCACGAATGACACGACGAACACCTTCTTGGCACCCGGGTTCAGGAACCAGAACGGGCACGGGAATCCGGTGCACGACTGGCCAGCGTCGATCAGATACTGGGGCTGGGACACAATCGTTGCCGTACCGAGGCCGGTCGCGACGTCGTTGAGCACCGCATTGAAGTAGGTGCCCTGGCCGGTGTTCTCGATCGTGATTGTGTACGTGACCGTCGAACCCACCGCAGCCGTGGACGGTCCGGTCTTCGTGACCGTGACGTTGGGCTCGCCGAGGTAGTAGGCAATGCAATGGATCGTGCCCGACCCGACGGTCAACGTTAGGGTCTCCGCCGGGTCGGTGTCGCCCGTCGTATCACCCGTGCAGCGCATGCTCGCAGTACCGCCGGCTTGCGGCCCGGACGGAACCGGCGTGACAGTAAATGTGCCGTTCGCCGCCGGGGCCGAAACTTGCCCAGTACCACCCGTGACGAACGTGCCGGTCGGCATCACATACCCGAGTCCCGAGAGGCGGACACAGCCGGACGGAATCTCGGTCGGATTCACCACGGTCGCGGTCGGCAGCGGCGTGGCACCCGGACACTGCACTGCGGTCATCGTGATGTCAGCCGCAGTCACCGCCGAGGCAGGTCCGCCCGTGGCGAACAGAACGGAGCCAGCCGCCAAGGTGAGCACTCCAAAAGCAGTTTGAATCGATCGATTGCGAAACATGAATCCATTCCTTCGTGTCGGAGGGCGGGTTCACGCTCGCTCAGTCCCGGCGCCGTGACCAACTACAGCCGGAACGTCAATGCGTCCTCACTAGGTGAAAGTGTACGGTGACCGAAAAGTGCACCGACATTGCTCGTTTGACTCATCATTCAGCGATGAGTCGCGCGTCAGCGTTCACAGTAGGCGTGCGACCCAATGAAGGGTGGTTTTTGGGGTTCACGGGGCTGAGCCCACGGGGAAGAACTCTTAAAGGCCGATGTGCACGGGAGGAGAAGTCTGGTCCGCCTCGCCACGCTCGATGGCTTCGAGGAGGTGCATCGATATGTCCTTGACGACGACATCGTCGCGTCCGTTGGCCTTCACACCGTCGTCCATCATGATGTAGCAGAAGGGACAGGCGGTGGCGACGCGCTGGGCACCCGTGTCGATAAGTTCCTGCGAACGTTCGTCGTTCACCTTTGTGCCGACGTTCTCCTCCATGAACATGCGCGCTCCGCCGGCACCGCAGCACATGCCCTTCGTACCGTTGCGCGGTGCCTCGATGATCGAAATGCCCTTCAGCGACCCGAGTACCTTGCGTGGTGCCGCGTAGATGTCGTTGTGACGACCCAGGTAGCAGGAGTCGTGGTACACGATGCGCTCGTCGAGCGACGCGTTCGCAAGGTCGAGACGGCCGTCGGCGATGAGTTCTTCGAGCAGTTGACTGTGATGGACCACCTCGAAGTGGCCGCCGAGTTGTGGGTACTCGTTGAGCAGCGTGTTGAAGCAGTGCGGGCACTGCGTGATGATCTTCTTCACACCCATGCCATTGAGCGATTCCACATTCGCCATGGCAAGCATCTGGAACACGTACTCGTTCCCGGAGCGACGCGCGGGGTCGCCGGTGCACTGCTCGTTCGGGCCAAGTACTGCGAAGTCGATGCCCGCTCGCTGCAAGAGTTTGGCCGTTGCCTCGCTGACCTTCTTGTTCTTGTCGTCGAAGCTGCCCGCGCACCCGACCCAGTACAGGTACTCCTGCTCGATCGGCGAACCCGGCTCGGCGACCGCGATGTTGAGATCCTTTGCCCAGGCCAGGCGCTCGTTCTGGCCGATGCCCCACGGATTGCCCGAGTTCTCCATTGACCGGTACGCGTTGCCAAGCTCCGCGGGAAAGTTGGACTCCATCAGCGACAGATAGCGGCGCATGTCGAGGATTTTGTCGAGGATTTCGATATTGACCGGGCAAACTTCGTCGCAGGCCTTACAAGTTGTACAGGCCCAGATCTCATCCGCGGTAATGCGTTCGAACACACTCGATGAGGTCACGGTGATCTCGCGGTCGACCGACACCGGCGGGCTCACGGTTTTTGTGTTGCCATGGTTCGGTCCCGACAGCGCCATCACCGTGCCGATCTTGAGCACGATCTCGCGCGGGTCCAACGGCTTCCCGGTGGCATGCGCCGGACATACTGCCGTGCAGCGTCCACACATCGTGCAGGCGTCGGTGTCGAGCAACTGCTTCCAGGTGAAGTCCTCGATGGTCGACGCCCCGAAGGATTCGAGTGACGTCTCCATGAGATTCGGCATCGGCCGCATGGCACCCTTCGGGCGCTCGCGATCCTTCAGGTACATGTTCAGCGGGCTCGTGAACATGTGGCGGAGCTTGGTGATCGGAAGGATCACGAGGAACGCGACGAACGCAACGACGTGGAGGCCCCACACTGCCTGATGCCACCCGGCAAGGTTCGCATTCGAATCAAACGCGGCCGACAGCGGGTAGCCGATGAAACTGAACTTCTCGAAGTCGGGACGACCTGCGATCGATATCCGAAGCCCTTCGGAGAGGAAGCCCGAGACGCCAATCGTGAGGAATGTCCCGAGAATCACCGCATCTTCCGGGCGGCTTTTGATCCGAATGCGATAGGGACGCTGCACGTAGCGCCGGATGATCGCCCACAAAATTCCCCCGGTGAACACGAGCCCCGCAGCGTCACCGAACGATGAGTATGCCTTGTAGACGCCCCCGTGCAAGAACTTCAGAGCGTTCGGCATCTGATGGTCGATTTCAAGCACTGTTGTGACGGCGAACAAGCCGATGAAGCCGAAGTAGATCATCGAGTGCATGATCCCCGCGGCCGGATCGCGCATCAGCGTCTTCATATAGACGCCCGAACGGAAGTCGGCCATACGACGCGGCGCATTGGCCTTCGTGGTCCGACGGTTGTCGGGTGCGCCGCGTTCCCAGTTGCGAACGCGAAGCGAGAACAGCCAGGCACCGGCGAGGAACATAAGCGGCAGAATCGTGTAGAACCCGGCCTGCACCGCGGATGGAATGTTGCCGAAGACGCGCCGACTGACGTCCGAGTCGCCGTGCTGCTGGGCGAGCGCACCGACGATCCCGGACACCGCTGTGACCACCGCCATCACCAAGCCGACGAGCAGCGCCAATTGGCTCGGTGAGCGGCGTGCTTTCGTGGCGGGAACGCCTTCGGTACTTGAGTGCGCAGGGGTCGCGGCCATGGGCGGTCACGTTAGTTGGTGCGCTTCGGATCAACGAAGACTTCGATCGATCAGTTGAGCATCCAGCCGCGGCTTCGGACGTTGGTGAGGTTCTCCGCGCCGACGACGCGGCGGACGTTCACGAGGTGCACGTCGAGTCGCCGCGACGACACCGAAAGACCGGCAACCCTGGCGAGCTGTGTTCGGGTGACAACCCGGCCCGCCTGGGCGCGGAGGACCTCAAGCATCGCCTCCTCGCGCGGACCGAGGACCAGTTCCGCGACGTCCAAGGCGTCAAGCTCGGCAGAGGGCTGCGCAGTCGACACCCTGCTCACGGTACCGGCCACGCGTTTCGGGGAGGTTTCATGTCGGTCACGATCCGATGACCGTCCAAGCAATGGGTCCCTCGCCAGCAGGTAGTTTGACGCCGTGTTCGGAGGAATTGCCCTCTTGCAGGGTCTCATTGCCGCGTTGGGTGCCGCACTCTGCGTAGGCAACGTGGCCGCCCTGCTCCGGCCGCCGGCAGCGCCTCGACGCGACCCCAGGGCGCGTCGAGGGAAGTCCGGCAACGTGCCCCGGCCAAGCAGCGGTGAGCCGACGTCGCCACCGCGGGTCCTCCGACGTGGCCAGACGATGGCGATGGCCGTCTTCGGTCTCATTATCTTCGTCTGGTCGGTGGCGTCCTTGGTGCAGTGAGCATGCTCACTTGTCAGGGGCTCAACTCGTCGGCCAGATCACCTTGTTCGAGGAGTCCACGACGGATTTCACGATCGAATCGTCGTAGCTCCCGGCAATCGACGGCTTCGACGCGAACACGCCAGCCGCGGTGTAGTCGTCGACCTGGTCTTGGAGCAGCTTCGGAATGATCAATCCGATGGCCGTACTCTTCGGCGTGTTCGCTGCCACGATCTTCAGTTCCACCTTCCAGCGGTAACCCTCCCCGACCGGCGAGAGGAAGTTCTGGTTGCCGTTCGCATTGATGCGCTTCACGGCGAGCGCTGTTGCCTCATCCGGGTTCGCGGCGGCGTCGGCGTAGCCTCGAAGTGCGGCTCGAACGAAGTCTTGCGCAGCGGTCGGGTTCTCCTTCAGGAACTTGGCGTTCGTATAGACGTTCGCGAACGAGCCGGAGATGCCATACGCCGTGGGGTCGAACAGCTTGTAGTTGAAGTTCGCGCGGTCGAGCTGGCCGGGCTCGTTGGACTTGAAGCCGGGAAGCGCGTCGATCGGGAGTTGGAAGTGGGCGAGCGGGTTGAAGCCATCCACGGGCACGGTCGTGTAGTCGATCCCCTGCTTGAGCCCCGAGCTCTTGAACAACATGGCCGCAATCGAGGGAGGCAACTCCCCCTTCACGCCGATCGTCTTCCCACGCAGATCCCGCAGACCCTTGATGACGTCGTCGCGCACCATCAGGCCGTCAATCGCGGTCTTGCCGAGGTTGTACACCATGACCAGCGAGGCGTCCTTCGGCGTCTGCTTGAGCAACTCGGCATAGCTGCCAGCCGAGGCGAACTGGGCCTTATTGTCCGCAACCAATCCGTAGTTCGCTGTCGAGAAGCTGGCCTTCACGTCCACATCGAGGCACATCTTCGTGAAGTATCCCTTGGCGTCGGCCACGATCATCTCGACGATTGACGCGGACGCCGCGTAATCGAAACCGGACAGGTACGTGATCTTGCCTGCCTTCTTGTTGGCGGCGCACCGCTCGGCGGAGATGCCGGACGTGCTCACACCGGCCGGAGCGACGGTCGCGGTCGGCCCAGGTGCCTTTGTGGTTGGTGTCGCGACCGTTGTGGTGACCTTCGGAGCAACTCGCTTCGTGGTCTTGTTCGTGGCGGCATTCGCAGAGGGGACGCGCAGGGCGAGCAGCGCGACTGCGCCGAGAGCGAGCAGGGTGGGGGGTTTGAGAGACATCGTGGACTCCGGTTCAGGTGCGACGCTTCAACGTCGGCATCGATCGATGTCTGACGGTCTGGAGCGGGCGCGTTGGAAACTTCGATTACCGACGTAAGTCGGCGGACGAGCTGTGCCAGCGCAACGCAGCCCTTTCGATTCCCGAGATCGCCACATAGGCGAACGAACCAATAAGACCAAGCACGAAGATGCAACCCCACAGCTGGGGAACCCCATCATTACCCGCTGCGGCAGCACGTCGCAACATCAAACCAATTCCGTGCTCCACGAACGCGCCTGGCTCGCCGATTGCGACTCCGACGAGTGCAAGCCCGCTCGACACCTTCAGTGCGCTGAAGAACTGCGGGAGCGCGCTCGGCACCCGGAGTCGCCGGAAGATCTCCCAGCGGCTGGCGTCGACGCTGCGCAAGAGCTCCAGTGCGCTTGCGTCGACATCGCGAAAACCTGCGGTGAGGTTCATCAGGAAGGGCGGGAACGAGACGATTGCAATCATCGTGACGACGGCTCGCACGCCGAATCCGACCCAGAGCAACACCACCGTGACGTAGGCGTAGAGCGGCGTGACCTGCACGAACACGGCCAACGGGGTGACCGCCCGTTCGGCGAACGAGCTATGTGCGAGTAAGGCCGCGACGACCCCGGCAAGGACCAGCGCGATTGCCAGGCCGCCAAGCATCACCACAATGGACGGCCACGCCTCTCGGACGTAGACCGACCAATGGTCGCGAAGTTCAGCGACGATCGCACTCGGTCGAGGCAGCTTGTAACTCGCCACACGGAACACCCGCACGAAGAGCTCCCAGACGGCGAGGAGGGCCGCAACCCCCACGACGGGCGCAAGGGTTCGCCGGTTCATGACGCTGCTCCAGCCAGTAACCGCGCATCGTGGAGCGCTCGGCGAACTCGACGCAAGGCGTCCAAATAGCGGGGGTCATCGGTGACGTCGTCTGGGGCCGGTCGTTCCAACGCGACCGGGATCTCGGCCAGGATTCGTCCGGGTCGCCTGCCCATCACGACGACGCGGTCGGCGAGCAGGACCGCCTCCTCCAGCGAGTGGGTCGTGAACACGACCGTCGGACGTCGGTCGCGCCACAGGTCCAAGAGCAGCGTCCGCATGTCGGCGCGGGTGATCTCGTCGAGGGCTGCGAAGGGCTCGTCCATAAGGAGCACGGGGGCACCGGTGGCAAACGCACGGGCGAGCGCAACGCGCTGGCGCATTCCTCCAGAAAGTTCGTGCGGGCGGGCGTGCTCAAAACCCTTGAGCCCGACTGCAGCGAGCAGCGTCATCGGGTCCGGGCGATCGGCGGGCAGCGGCCCCGTGTTGACCTCCGTGAGCAGCGTCGTGTTCGCGAGGACGCTGCGCCAAGGGAGCAGCGCCGGGTCTTGCGGAACGAAGCCGATATGACGGTTCGACCGAGCCGCAGCGGGAGTTTCGCGGCCGACGGTGATCGTTCCACTGCTCGGCGATTCGAGCCCGGCTATGCAGCGAAGCAGCGTCGTCTTCCCACATCCGCTGGCCCCGATGAGCACCACGATCTCACCGGGCTCGATTTCTAGCGACGTGTCGGCAAGGGCATCGACCACTCCCGCCTTTGTGGCAAATGATTTCGTGACCGCGTGGACATGGATCGCAAGGCCGGAGTTGTTCATGGGGATTCCAACGGGGAGGGACGGTGCCAGCGGCGGCACCGCAACAGCCGTTTCGATTTCCGGGGACGCCGCCCAACGGGTGGTGAACGAACCGATTCAGACCTGGCTGATGAGACGCCTTCAGGATACCTGGCGGAATGACTCCGCCACTAACGTCTCCCGCTCATGAGCACCCACGAGGGCCACGGCACCAAAGCAATCCTTGCGGCACTTGTCGCGAACTTCGGCATCTCAATCGCAAAATTCGTCGGCTTTCTGATCACCGGATCGTCGTCGCTGCTGGCCGAGTCCGGGCACTCGCTGGCCGACACGACCAACCAGGCACTCCTGCTGCTCGGCGGCCGACAGGCCAAGCGGGCGGAGGACGAAGACCACGAATTCGGGTACGGCATGACCCGGTACTTCTGGTCGTTCGTCGTGGCACTCATCCTGTTCTCGATGGGCTCGCTGTTCGCCCTCTATGAAGGATTCTCGAAGCTGAACCACCCACACGAAATCGAGAAGCCCCTTGTCGCCATCGGGATCCTCGTTGTCGCCATCATCCTTGAAACCTTCTCGTTCAAGACCGCCGTTGCTGAGTCGCGTCCGCTCAAGGGCTCGCAGTCCTGGTGGTCATTCATCCGCCACGCGAAGGTCCCGGAACTACCAGTCCTCTTGCTCGAGGACTCCGGGGCGCTGCTCGGACTCATCATCGCCCTCGGTGCGACGCTGCTCACGATGGCGACCGACAACGCTCTCTTCGACGCGTACGGCACGATTGCGATCGGCGTACTGCTGGGCGTCATCGCCGTGATCCTGATCATCGAAATGCGCAGCTTCCTGCTCGGGGAGGCCGCCTCGCCCGAGGCCAAAAAGGCAATCCGGACGGCCATAGACCACACGCCCCTCGTGTCGCGGTTCATCCACTCGCGAACGGTTCACCTGGGTCCGGACACGCTGCTGGTTACGGCCAAGGTTGAATTCAACGAGGCGATGTCGTTCTCGGCGGTGGCGGCCGCGATCGACGACATCGAGGCAAACATTCGCTCGGCGTGCCCGCAGGCGACGCTCATCTATATCGAGCCCGCCCTGTACGACCCGTCTCGGACTTGACTCTTCCCCGGGCTTGAGCGTGGCCTCAAATCGGTCACCGTGGCCTTAGATCGGGCCGATTTGGGGCCGCGGTGACCGATTCGGGGCCACAACGTCAAGTGGGCGCTGCGGTCAGGTCCGGGCCATGTTGGCGAACTTGGTGTAGTGGTCGAGGAATGCGAGACGTGTCGAGCCGACCGGGCCAGAACGGTGCTTGGCAACGATGATCTCGGCCGTCCCACGGTCGGGTGACTCGGGGTTATAGACCTCATCACGATATAAGAACATGACGACGTCGGCGTCCTGTTCTAGTGAGCCGGATTCACGCAGATCGGACAGCATCGGACGCTTGTCTGCCCGTGATTCCAACGTACGAGATAACTGGCTGAGCGCCACGACCGGCACCTCAAGTTCACGGGCCAGGATCTTCAGGCCGCGGGAGATCTCCGAGACTTCGACCTGACGGTTCTCCGCATTGGTCCGACCGGTCATGAGCTGGAGGTAGTCGATCACGATGAGGCCGAGGTCGCCGAGCTTGGCCTTCAACCGACGGGCCTTGCCGCGGATTTCCATGACGGTGAGCCGCGGGTTGTCGTCGATGTAGATCGGGGCGTCGGCCAGTCGGGCTACGGCGTTGGTGATCTTGGGCCAGTCGTCGGCCAGCAGTTTGCCGTTGCGCATGCGCAGCGAGTCGACCTTCGCATCCGAGCACAGCAAACGCTGCGTGAGCTCCAGATGGCTCATTTCCAACGAGAAGAACAGCACCGGACGTTTCTTCTCCAGCGCCGCGTGCGCGGCCATGCCCAGCGCGAAGGCTGACTTGCCCATCGCGGGTCGGGCACCAACGATGTACAACGCGTTCGGTTGCAGGCCATTGAGCTGCTCATCGAGGTCGAGGTAGCCCGACGGGACGCCGGTGATCGACTCACCCCGTTCGTAGAGCATTTCCAACCGGTCGAGGTTCTGGCCGAGCAGGTCGCGGATCGATGCCATCGTGTCGGACGTTCGGCGCTCAGCGACCTCGAACACCATGGCTTCGGCGCGATCGACCGCCGCGGTGATGTCGTCGGGCAGCGAATAGCCCATCTCTGCGATCTCACCTGCGACGGAAATCAGACGCCGCAGGAGAGCGTGTTCTTCGACGATGCGGGCGTAGTGGGCGGCGTTGGTGGTCGTAGGCGTGCCGGCCTGGAGCCCGACAAGTGCAGACGAACCACCGATCATGTCGAGCAGCCCCGCGCGCCGCAGTTCATCGGCGACCGTGACGGGGTCGGCCGGTGCGGCCTGCGCGTAGAGCGACAGCACCGCGTCGAAGATGTGGCCGTGCGCGGGCTTGTAGAAGTCGGCGCTCGAACAGATCTCTGCCGCCGATGCAATCGCGTCGCGGCTGAGCAACATGGCACCAACCAGTGACTCCTCGGCCTCCAGGTTGTGAGGCAACAGCCGCACCGAGCCGTTGGGCGCGCCGGAACCGCTCGCGGCAGAGCCGGAACGGCGGCGGTAATCATCAAGCGACTGGGCCATGTGGTCCTGGGTTGGGGAGTGGTGGGTGGCGTTTGGACGGACCGGGAACGGACCGTTTGGTGGGCCGCCATCCTGCTGGGGCAAACCTGGGGACGGCTAGGGGGTCAAAGTTGTGGATGATCAGCGTTCAGCTGTGGAGGATTCCCTCATTCCTGTGAGTAGAGGACGACCCGTCTCCGGAAAACTCTGTGGAGAAGTCGTGAGTTGTCCACAGACCGAGTATGCAGAGGGGGTATGACAGTTTCCGAGGCCGGTTCGACGCAGCCGCCGGAAAATGATCGATGGCACTGACAGAATGCCTCGGTGCAGGTGGCCTGGCTCTGTGTGCTCCTGGTCGCGCATCTTGCGCTCTTCCTCGCCCCGGGCATTGTTGGAACCGCGACCGTTCGCGGGGAGCGCTCGGGGATCGACGGGTGGGCACCCACCTTGGCGATCTCCGGAAGCTTCGCCTTCTTGGCCTTCTTCGCCTACTACCTCGCCCCGAATCTTGGCCGGGTCTTCTCGGCATGCGTGCTGATCGGCACGGTCGCGATGCTCGGCCGCCGGGCCACCCGACGCAGCGTACGGGCAATGCTCGGCTCGGTTGACATGGCCCTGCCGCTCGCGCTGATCGTGGCGTTGGGCTTGGTGTTCACCGGATCGGTCATGCTCCGCGGCAGTATCGCACACCCGACCGACGCGGCGGTGGTGCGCTACACACATCCCCTCCCGCCCGACAACGTGCTGCCGATCATGCTCGCTGCACGGGTGATCGACGGCCAGGCGGTCGAACCATTCTTCGCAGGCTGGCTCTCCAGCGATCGACCGCCGCTCCAAGCCGGGGCCTTTGCACTCATCAGCCCGCTCACGCCGAAGTCGTCGCGGGACTTCCACTACCAGGCACAGGCGACTGCCCTCCAGCTGCTGGTGATCGCTGGCATGTGGGTGCTGGTCCGGCGCGCGGGGATGTCCCTCACCACCACGTTCGGCGTCGTTCTCGCGACCTGTTTCACGGGGACGATGGTGATTCACAGCACCTACGTGTGGCCGAAGCTGATCTGCGCCGCGTATTCGCTCCTCGCGTTGGCGGAGCTAGTCCCCCGACCGACGCATGGCCGGGTCGAGGCTTCTCGGTCGACGTTGCGCACGACCGCCCTCACCGGATGGACCTTCTCGCTTGCCATAGCGTCGCACGGGGGAGCGAGTTTCGTCCTCGCGCCTTTGGCGCTGGTCGGTTCGGCATGGGTGATCGCGTTCCCCGTGAGGTCGAGCGTTCGGCGTCGGCGAGCCCGGGCGGTAGACGGACCAGCGTTCCGGCAGCTGCTCGCCGGAACCGCGGTAGCTGCGGTGGTCGGCCTCGGCGTGTACTCGCCGTGGCTCGCGTACCAACACTTCGTTGCCCCGCCGGGCAATCGGCTGATGAAATGGCACCTGGCCGGTCAGCTCCCGATCGACTCGCGGGACTTCCTTACGACCATGGTCGACGCGTATACCGACGTGCCAGTCTCTTCGCTTCTGGCAAACAAGCGCTCGAACGTTCGTGAGCTGGTGAACAGTCAGCGCTTTGTCGCCGACATTCTGCCGATCGCCGGCGGTCGTGAGTCGATCTGGCGGGTACGTGCACGCGAGTTCGGCCATGTCGGCAACACCGTTGCGGTATCGTTGATCGGCGTTGCGATCGGTCTCGCAGGTGTTGGCGCGCGCGTTGTCCGACGTCTGCTCGGCCGGGCGTTCGTCCCTTCCGAGGAGTCGCGTGTTGCCGGACGGGCTGCGGGCGCGTGTCTCGCCTTTGCCACGTTCACGGCGCTGCTGTGGGCACTTCTTCTTTACGGGCCAAAGGGCACCGCCCCACACGAAGGCAGCCTCGCCGTCCCGCTGCTGTTCTTCATCGGGGGGGCCCTCGCCGCAGCGTCGGTTCACCGCGCTGCACTCGCGCTCATCGTCGCAGCCAGCGCGTACCGCTGCGTCAGGGTGTGGCTGTTCGCTCCATCACTCAGCGACCAGGCCCGCTCGCCAAGCGCATTCCTCCTGCTGTGGTTCGGCCTCGCCCTCGTTGTCGGATTGACCGCCGCAGTGGCGTGGCTCACGAGTGACCGTACAGCGCCACATTGCTCGCACAGAGTCACGCCCTAGCCCCAACGTGGCGCTGTAGGCGCACTCGCATCGCGAAACGCGTGCCATCGAACGCAGTGTGGGCGAGGCGGGACTTGAACCCGCATGAAGTTTCCCTCGCTAGCACCTGAAGCTAGTGCGTCTGCCATTTCGCCACTCGCCCGAGTGAAGGCTGACACCTTAGCCTGGATCCACCGATCCGGGAGCTGAGATACCGGTTGCTCTTGCCCGGCGGGCCGGGCACGGTGGATACGTGGGTCGACGAGGCGCGAGCGGTGCGCGTGCCAGATTGCCCGGCCCGCCTCGATTCTCGACGGTCTTCTTGGTCGGATCGATGGATTCAGGCTTAGCGCGACCGGCGGGTCACGCACTCCTAAGCTCGGACAGGTCATGGCCCTTCACGGCATCGAGAAGCGCCTCGAACAACTTGTCGAGGGAGCATTCGCACGGGCGTTCCGCAGCGAGTTGCGTCCCGTCGAACTCGGCCGTCGCATGATCCGCGAGATCGACGCTCACATCACGCTCGGAATCCGCGGCGAACGTGTCGCAACGAACCACGTGACCTTCACGCTCAACCAGGCCGACTACGACCGCTTCGCCCCCTTTGCCGACGCTCTCGCAACGGAGCTTGCCGAGGCCATCGAGGAACATGCGCGCGACGAGAAACTGGCGCTCAAGGGCCCGGCAATGGTGGACCTTCTGGTGAGCCCTCGGCAGCGTCCCGGGCAGTTCAAGGTGGCCACGCTCATCAAGGTTGCGCCGAAGGCCGCCGTCGCCAAGGGATGGCTCGACGTACCGGGTGGCGTCGCCGTGGCTGTCGTCGAGCACGATCCGGTCACGATCGGACGCCTTCCCGAGTGCGACATCGTGGTGAGCGATTCGAACACCTCTCGACGCCATGCCGAAGTGCGCTGCAACGACGGGACCGTGTGTGTCGTCGACCTCGGTTCGATGAACGGAACCAAATTGAACGGTCGCGGCGTCCCGGCCGACGAGTACGGCGTTGCGCTCAGCGACGGCGATCTCATCGCGGTCGGGCCGACGACGATTCGGTACTCCACGTCGAGACTGCCGAGAAGCCGGAAGCCCGATGCCTGAGGCGGTACTGGCCATCCTCCGACTGGTCTTTCTCGCCGGTCTCTACCTGTTCCTGGCCCGGGTCCTGCGGGCGGTCTGGGTCGAGATCTTCGCGGAACGTCAGAGCGCGGCGAATGCCGTGCGGAGCGGCGTCGTACGAAACGAACCGGGCCCACGGGTCGCCAAGCCCGTGGTGCACGAGAAGAAGCGACGCCGCAAGGACGCGCCGCCGATGCTCAAGATCGTCGAGCCTCCTGAACTGCTGGGCACCACCTTCGCGATCGATGACGAGATGACGATCGGCCGCGCCAGCGGCTGTGCGGTGTGCATCGACGACACGTTCGCGTCGCAGCTCCACGCCCGTGTCTTTCGACGCGAGCGGCAGATCTTCGTGGAGGATCTCGGTTCCACGAACGGGACGTTTCTCAATCGCAAACCGGTCCACGGGCCGTTGCGCATCGAGCGCGGCGACCGCATCCAGATCGGCAACACGGTCCTGGAGCTCACGCGATGATTCGCCTCCGAGCCGGCGCGGCGACCGATCCCGGTCGCATCCGCTCCAACAATCAGGATCGCGTGCTTGTCGTCGACAACGTCCTCTTCGCTGTCGCGGACGGCATGGGCGGGCACCGGGGCGGCGAAGTAGCCGCACAGATCGTGACCGACGGGCTCGCCGAGGCCGCCGCCCCAAAGACAATCGGCAGCAGCACAATCGCCACGGACCAGATTTCCCCTGGCGGACTCGCCGCAACAACGATTCTGGGCCACCTGGAAGACCTGAACGCCGAGATCCTCCACCGCGCCGCGATGAGCGATGACCTGCTCGGTATGGGCACGACGCTCACCATGCTCGCCCGCTCGGACAAGCCCGTCGCCCACGGCAATACGACTCCACTGCTGCTCGTGGCCAATATCGGCGACTCCCGCACCTACCTGCTTCGCAACGGGGAGTTGGAGCAGCTGACCGACGACCACTCCGTCGTCAGCGACCTGATTCGAGCGGGAGAGATCACCCGCGACGAAGCACGCACGCATCGCCAGCGAAGTGTGATCACCCGAGCGCTGGGCGTCGATGGAGCGGTCGAGCCCGACTTCCTCGAGATCATCCCGGCACCTGGCAGCCGCTACCTCCTGTGCAGCGATGGGCTCTCGACCGAGGTACCCGATCAGGTGATCGGTGCGATCCTCCGTCGGCTCAGTGACCCCGACGAAGCGGCACGCGAACTCGTCCGCGTCGCGCTGGAACGCGGTGGGCGCGACAACATCTCGGTGATCGTCGTGGACGTTACCGACGACAGCGGCCACGACGACCTCGCTCTGACGGCGTCCGGCAACGTGGCGTCAACTCGTGCGACGCCCGCCCGCGAGTTGATACCCGACGCCTCAGACCAACCCAAAGCGAAACGTCGAGCAGGCAGGCAGGCAGGCAGGCGTGCGAAAGGTCCGAGGCGTCCTCGACCCATCAACCTGCGGGTGATCCTGTTCCTCGCCATGCTGATCGCCCTTGGCACTCTCGTCTACGCGGTGCTGAAGAACGCACCCACCAGCGACCCGAGCCCGATCACCTCGCCCACGTCGGTCGTGGTCGACCCGTCCAGTGGGACGGTCCTCGTTGTTCCAACCACGGCGGCGTTCGTCGGACCCACCACGCCGATCGACGATTTTGCGCCGGGAACGGCGAGCACCTCCGCCGCCCCAACCCAAACGACGACCCGCCAACCGTGAAGGTCTCGGTCGGCACCGTCGCGCGACGTCGCACGGAACTAGGACTGCTGATCCTCGCCATCGCTCTCACCGGTAGTGCCTACACGCTCGCGAGTTTGGCGAAGGCTGCGGTCCTGCCTGCCAACCTGCGCCTGTTCCTCGGTGCCGTTACGGGCATGCTGTTCCTCGCACACGTCGTGATCCGCCGAAGCGCCCGACACGCCGACGCCACGCTGCTACCTCTCGCCGCCCTCCTCAACGGCATCGGATACGTATTCATTGCCCGCCTCCGCCCCTCGTACGCGTCGAAGCAGGCGCTCTGGACGGCCGTCGGAATCGCCGCGTTCTCTGCCACGCTCGTTCTGGCGCGCAATATCCGAACTCTCGAATACTTCCGCTATACGTTTGCGCTCGGTGGGATTGTGCTCCTCCTCCTGCCGATGGTGCCGGGCATTGGGTACGAGCGCAACGGCTCACGGATCTGGGCACGCGTCGGACCGGTGAGCTTCCAGCCCGGCGAGATTGCGAAGCTCACGCTCGCAATCTTCATGGCGTCGTATCTCGTAGAGAAGCGCGAGCTGCTCGCTGTTGCGGGTCGCCGAGTCCTCGGGATGACGTTCCCCGAAGCGAAGCACCTCGGGCCCGTACTCCTCGCGTGGCTGGTTTCGATGCTCGTGATGGTCCTCGAAAAAGACCTCGGCTCGTCGCTGCTGTTCTACGCGTTGTTCCTCGCCATGCTCTGGGTCGCGACCGGACGTGGCTCGTTCGTGGTCATCACAACCGGCCTGTTCTTTGCCGGGGCCACCCTCGCGTATCAGATGTTCGGACACGTCCAGGTGCGCCTCCAGACGTGGATTGACCCCTGGCCGACGGCGAGCGGCAAGGGATACCAGATCGTACAGAGCCTGTACGCGTTCGGGTCGGGTGGTATCTCCGGCACGGGAATCGGGCTTGGTGCCCCGACCCGTATCCCGGCCAGCCACAACGACTTCATCCTCGCCGCAATCGGCGAAGAGCTCGGCCTGTTCGGTTCGACGGCAGTTGTGCTCATCTACTTTCTGATCGTTGGTGCCGGACTACGAATTGCTCTGCGCGCAGACAATGCGTTCGAGAAGCTGCTCGCGGTCGGTCTCACCACAATTCTCGGCGTGCAGACCTTCATCATCGTGGGAGGCGTTACGCGACTCGTGCCGCTGACCGGTGTGACGCTGCCCTTCGTGTCCTACGGCGGGTCCTCGCTCGTCGTGAACTATGTCGTGATTGCACTGCTCCTGCGCATCTCCCACGACTCGAACGTCCGACACGGTGACGACGTGCCGCTGACCGCGCTTGAGCGTCGCAGCCGACGTCGACGCGAGCGTCGACTCGACGCCGTTGCCGATGACGCAACGAGTCTCGACCTGCGCAGCACCAACATGGTGCCGGACCCGCTGAACGAAACCTCCGCACGTTGAACGCGAACATCCGCCGACTTGGCATCGTTCTCGTCGCACTGTTCGTGCTGCTTGTGTTCCAGCTCAACTATCTCCAGGTGATCCGCTCCGACCAGCTCGCCAACCATCCGGGCAACACGCGAAGCGCGGTGCGCGACTTCGGCCAGCCACGCGGCACGATCCGCACCGCCGATGGGCTCGTGATCGCCGAATCATACGAGAACCCCGACTCCACAAGCGCTTATGAGTATCTCCGTCGCTATCCGAGGGGGCCGCTTTACGGCCACATCACGGGGTACTTCTCCTACAACTTCGGGTCGACCGGAATCGAGCGAGCGTACAGCGGCGTGCTGGCGGGCCGAAAGGTTGCCCCCACGGTGAAGGGCATGCGCGACCTGCTGACGTCCAAGATCGTGACGGGCAACGTCGAACTCACCATCGAGCATCGCGTGCAACGTGCCGCGGCGCAGGCACTTCGCAAACGGAAGGGTTCCATCGTCGTGATCGACCCGCGTACCGGCGGCATCCTCGCAAGCGTGTCGTACCCGTCGTATGACCCAAATCCGTTGGCCAGCGCCAGTCTCACCGTCGCACAGAACGCTTACACCCGGCTCAACGCGGACAAGAACCGTCCGCTGCTCGCCCGGGCCTATCGCGAACGGTATGCGCCGGGCTCAACGTTCAAGGCGGTGACGGCAGCGACTGGACTGACCACAGAGGTTGTCGGTCTCACGACGCCGGTGTATCCCGTTCTCTCTGCCCTCCCCCTGCGATATACGACTCGACCGCTGCGCAACTTCGGCGGCGGGTCTTGCGGCGGCAACCTCATCACCGTCTTTGTGGTCTCGTGCAACACTTCGTTCGCACAGCTCGCGCTCGATCTCGGCGGCCAGCAGCTCTACGACGGTGCCCGGGGATTCGGGTTCGACCGCGGCGTTCCCCTCGACGTATCCCCCGGGGCGGTGCGGTCGTTCTTCCCATCTCCCCAGTTCTTCGTGAAGAACGATCCGCAGCTCGCGCAGTCGGGCATCGGACAGGGCAACGTGTCCGCGACGACCCTGCAGATGGCTCTCGTGGCGGCCGCGGTCGCCAACGAGGGAGTCATCAAGGAACCCCATTTCATGCGTGAGGTTCGATCAAGCGATGACGAGCTTGTGCAGCAGGCCGGGAACAATGACTTCAGTCGCGCGATGAGCGCCGATGTCGCGAGCCAGATCTCCTCCATGATGCAACAGGTGGTGCAGCGCGGCACGGGTACCCGGGCCGCCATTCCGGGAATACCGGTCGCCGCCAAGACCGGTACCGCCCAGACCGGTCTCGGCACCGCGCATGCCTGGACAATCGCGTTTGCTCCCGCGGACGTGCCCCGCGTCGCGATCGCGGTCCTCATCGAAAATCAACCCGAAGTCAGCACGGCGACCGGCGGACGCATAGCGGCACCGGTGGCTCGCGAGGTACTCCGGGCTGCACTGGCTGCGACATCGTGACGGACACCGTGACGGACACCGTCTTTGGAGTCCATCGGCAATTTTCGCGTCCCCGATCTGACGCGGACGGCCAGTAGCGTTGCGACCGACATGACCCCTGATCCTGCCGTCCGACCGGTCAACGTCGATGTCACCGTGAACGGCCGGTACAAGCTCACACGGTGGATCGGTCGAACGGTGCTCGCCGACGAATACCTCGCCGACGATCTGCTGCTAGACCGCGTCGTGCTGTTCAAGGCCCTTCGCCCTGAACTGGTGAGCAACAAGGCGTTCGTGGACCGGTTCCGTTCACAGGCACAGGCCGGAGCGAACCTCAATCACCCGGCGATCAACGCAGTCCTCGACTGGGGACGCGACCCCGGACCGATACCCGATGGTCGCGGTGCGATGCGCCCGGGCCCGACCTTCTACCTCGTCGCAGAACAGGCCGAGGGACGCACGCTCACCGAACTTGTCTCGGCAAATGGTCCGATGCCGATGGACCGAGCTGCACACGTCGTTGTCGCCGCCACCGCCGCACTCGGGTTTGCACACCGCGCCGGCAGCGTCCACGGAGGTCTTACGCCGGACCTGATTCGGGTCTCGCCGAGCGGGGTCGTCAAGGTGATCGACGTTGGCCTGACACGCGCACTCGGAGCGTCGTGGGTACCCGGCGAGGGCAGTGTCGAGCAGGCTGCGTGGCTGTCACCGGAGCAGTTCCATGGCGACGGCGCGTCCGAGAAGACAGATGTGTACCAAGTTGGGCTCGTCGCGTATTACCTCGTGACGGGGCGAGCGCCCTATGCCGGTGAAACGGTCGAGATACTTCGCGACCGTCACCTCAATCAAGTGCCGCTCGCACCCACCAAGCTGAATCCGGCGCTGCCGAAGCCCTTCGAAGCCTTCATCGGCCGGTCGATGGCGAAGAACCCGGACGACCGTTACGGATCGGTCACCGAACAACGGGGCGCAATGGTGCGCGTGCGTGAACGGATCGCCGCGGCGGTCTCCGGCCCCGTCGTCAAGTTGCCGACTCAGACGGCCGATGCCGCGCGACCACTCCCGCAGCAGCCCCCCGGGATTGCCCCAATCCGCCTTTCGATTCACGCCGACGACGACGCAACGGTCGTGATGTCGAGCGGCCTTGCCCCGAACGACCCCGCAAGCCCCAGTGGGAATGGCGTCCCCGACGCCGCGTCGCGCCGCACCCCCGATGCGACGCTCGTGCAGCCACGGTCGAAGCAGCGGACCAGGAAGGGCCCGATTCGCGATGACGGTGCGCTACCAGCGGGTCCCGATCAGGACTTCAGCGCGCTCGAGCGGCGGGGACGGCGCTGGCCGTACTTCACCGCTCTGGTGATCCTCCTTGGCATCCTCGGCGTCCTGACGTTCCTGTTGAATCGCCAGCTTCGAGGCGGCGACATTGCCACCGGTTCGGTCGTCGTTCCCTCGCTCGAATCGAGGCCGCTCGCAGAAGCACAGAACGCGCTCAAGGAGGCTGGTCTGCGTTTCGACGTCCAGCGCGAGAACTCGGCGACGCTTGAGGCGGACAGGGTGATTCGCCAAACGCCGAACGCCGGTGCCAAAGTGGCCGAGGGATCACTCGTGACGCTCACGGTATCGACCGGCTCCACAAAGCCAACCGTCCCGAACGTCACCGGCCTCACCGCATCGCAGGCGAAGAGCGTCCTCGCTTCCTACGGCCTTGTGATGACGGCGGCGGAGAAGAAGGACGACTCGGTCGACGCGGGAACGATCGTCGGCCAGGAACCGCGAGCCGAGACCGAGGTCGAGAAGGGCACCACGGTGGCCGTCCAGGTCGCGGTGAGTTCCGGCACGAAGGAAATTCCCAAGGTCGACAAGCTCACGACCGACGAGGCGCGGGCCGCGCTGCTGAAGGAGGGATTCCTGATCGTTGTGGACCCGGAAGCCTCGAACGAGGTCGAAAAAGGGCTCGTGATTCGTACGGAGCCAGCGGGCGGAACCAGCGTTGCGAAGGGCTCACCCGTCGTCATCGTCACATCGGGGGGCAAAATTGTTGCCGTGCCGAACGTGATTGGCAAGGATCAGTCGAGCGCCACTGCTGCCTTGGAGGGCGTCGGCCTGACCGTCACCGCCAGAGACCGAGCGACCACGGACCCGGCACAGAGCGGCAAGGTCGTCTCCCAGAGCCCGGTCCCTTCAGCGGAGGCCGAACTTGGTGCGAACGTCACCATCCGGATTGGAATTCTCGACGCCCCCGTGACCACCACGACCCTGCCGACCAATGCGAGCGATCCGCCCGTCACCGAAGCACCGGTCGCTCTCCAGACTGTTCCGACGGCAGCACCGACAACGGCAGCGCCGACAACGGCAGCACCAACGGTTCCGCTCACCACGACGGAGGCAGCCACCACGATCCCAGCCCCGGTCCCGGCCGCCGGGGCATCCAGCACGGTGCCGTCCGTCGTTGTCGTCGCGCCTTCATCGGCGGCCTGACCCTGCCCACTCGGGTCAAACGGCGCTCGGGGTACGGGCAACCGTGCGGGCCAGGAAGTTCGCCACGATGCGGTGACCGTCCTGGGTGAGGATCGACTCGGGGTGGAACTGCACCCCGTGGATCTCGTGCTCGCGATGACGGACCGCCATCACAATGTCGTCGGAGTACGCCGTGACCTCCAGCGCATCGGGCATCGTTGCCGGATCGATCACGAGCGAGTGATACCTGGTCGCCGTAAAGGGACTTGGCAAACCCTCAAGCACGCCGACCCCGATGTGTTCGACCATCGACGTCTTGCCGTGCATGAGCGACGGGGCCCGGACAACGTCACCTCCGAACACGAGACCGATCGCCTGGTGACCGAGGCACACGCCGAGCAGGGGGATCGTCGGTCCGAGCAGTCGGATGACCTCACAGCTGATGCCCGCGTCTTCGGGCCGACCGGGACCGGGTGATACGAGTATCCCGTCGGGTCGAAGCGCTGCGATTTCCTCGACGCTGATGGCGTCGTTGCGATGAACCAGTGGCGTTGCGCCCAGCTCGCCCAGGTACTGCACGAGGTTGTACACGAACGAGTCGTAGTTGTCGATCACGACGATGCGAGGCACAACAGTACGGGGAACGACATCGTGGGTGCCCATCGACCCGCCACGGTAGCCGCCACCGCGGCGGCCATTCCCTCCGTTATCGTGGGCAACCTATGGCGACCGCGCCCGACACCCCATCCACCAGCGATCCGGTTGGCAGCACTCCTGCCGCCAAGGGTCGCGCAGCAGCGTCCGGAAAGGCTTCTGGACGTTTCACACCGAAGGGTGCGAAGGACCCCGGCGTACTCCGCCCCGGCGGCGCGCCCGACAGTTCCGCGCCGACCTCCACGACCGGGCGCTACACACCCCCGGCGGTACGTGAGGTTGAGTCCGTTCAGCTCACCAAGCCGTGGGTGCCCTGGATCATGTTCGCGATGTTCGCGATCGGTCTCATCTCCATTGTGTGCAACTACTTGGGGTTGTTACCCAGCGCACCGTCGAACTGGTACCTCCTCGGCGGGATCGTCGCGATCAGCGGCGGATTCCTCGCCGCCACGCAGCTGTACTGAGAGCGTTGCCACCACGGCCTTGAGAGCGGTTTCACCGTTGCCCCGCAACGAATTGAGCGAGAACCCTAAAGTTACATAGTTCGAACTCTCCCCAGTGTTATCCACACCCTGGGGAAACTCGAAGGTGACTATTCGGCTTCCAGCGCCTCGCCGTCGCGGGCGACGAGGTCCATCTCATCCATGCAGTGACGCGGTGGCACTGGATCGTCGGCGTCCGTCTTCGTCATACGCAATTCGGTGCCACACGACGGACAGCGGTAGCGGAGATTGACGCGACGGAGCTCACCGTCGGGTGGCGGCTGCGGCACGGGACGGGCGAGACCTCCCAGCATCGCGACGCCGAATCGCCAGATGACGACCGCCATGCCCGCCGCAAGCACAATTCGTATGAGCAGAGCCACGACGTCAGGCTACGCGGGTCTGACCCGCCAGCGGGCCGGGCACTGCCACCTTCAGCCGAGACGCTCGATAATCGTGGCGTTGGCCATGCCGCCACCCTCGCTCATGGTCTGTAGGCCGAACCTTCCACCGCTGCGTTCGAGTTCGTTGAGCATCGTGGCCATCAGCCGTGCCCCGGAGCTGCCAAGCGGATGGCCAAGGGCGATTGCACCACCGTTGACGTTGACTTTCGACATGTCGGGGTGGAACTCCCGTTCCCACGCAAGAACCGCAGCTGCGAACGCCTCATGGACCTCGAAATCGTCGATGTCGTCGATGCAAAGCCCTGACTTGGCGAGGACCTTGGCGGTTGCCGGAATCGTCCCGGTGAGCGCCGTCACGGGATCAACCCCGGCGAGCGCGAAGGAGTGGAAGCGTGCTCGCGGACGGAGGCCCAGCTTCCTCGCCATCTCCTCGCTCATGATGAGCAGGGCAGCTGCACCGTCGGTGATTTGCGCTGAGTTCCCTGCCGTCACCGTGCCGCCGGGTTTGAACGACGGCTTCATCGTGGCGAGCGCCTCCACGGTGGCATCGGAGCGGATGCCCTCGTCGATGCGAAACGTTTGCGAACCCCTGGCCGTCCGAATCGTGATGGGAATGATCTCGTTGTCGAAACGTCCCTCGGTCGTTGCTCTCGCCGCCCGACGGTGAGATTCTGCGCTGAATGCGTCGAGTTCCTCGCGGCTGATTCCCCAACGGTCAGCAATCATTTCCGCCCCAATGCCCTGCGGTTGGAGCCCACCAACCAACGCGTAGCGGGCCCCGATTGACGCGGGGTACGGGAATCCAAGTTCGCGATGCGCGAGGGCGGCACCCATTGGGACCCGCGTCATACATTCGACGCCGGCCGCAACCACGATGTCGTACGCACCGGCGATGACGCCCTGGGCTGCGAAGTGCGCCGCCTGCTGTGACGACCCACATTGCCGGTCGACGGTCGTGGCGGGCACGGAGTCGGGCCACCCGGCTGCCAGTACGGCGTTGCGTCCGATGTTGAAACCCTGTTCGCCGATCTGTGTGACGCAACCCATGATCACGTCGTCGACCAGGGCCGGGTCCAGCTGACTGCGATCGATGAGCGCCTTGAGCACTTCCGCGGCAAGGTCGACAGGGTGCCAGTCCTTCAGCTTGCCGTTGCGTTTCCCACCCGCAGTGCGAACCGCGTCAACGATGACCGCAGAGTGAGCCATGGGTCTCCTTTCCTCCGGCCACGTGGCCGATTCGTGCACGCAGGCGGAAGTTCCACCAGCAACCTCAAATGCGACGGCTCCCGTTCGCGGCTCGAAGCAGCCGATCGATGACTGCTCCGCCGATACCGGTCGCGCTCGGACGCTCCACAACGAGCCGGTCGAGCCCCATCGAGTCCGCCTCGCGCAGACGTGCGTAGAGCACCGCAGCGATGAGCTCGGCGCCGTACGGACGCGGCGCGTCGAGGACCTCAACGTCAGCGCGAATCGTCCCAGCTCCGAAATAGCCGGTCCGACCGACGACCTCGAAATTCGCACCTTGCTCCACCACGATCACCTCGGCTGACGGCGCATAGTGCGCGGCGAGCATCCCTGGGGCGCGGGCCGGACCGCCCATTTCGCGAGTCGTCGTGAGGCCCGTGATCGCTTCGATCTCCTCCGCCGTGACTGCTCCGGGACGCAGAATCAGCGGCCACGATCCTGTGGCGTCGACGATGGTGGATTCCAGCCCGACGCGACACGAGCCGCCGTCCAGAACTGCATCACGCGTACCGTCGAGGTAGTCGGCAAGATCGGCGATGACATGTGCGGCCGTCGTCGGTGAAACTGCCCCAAACCGGTTTGCCGAGGGCGCTGCGAGTCCGCCGACCTGGGCGATCACCGAGCGCGCCAGTGGGTGGTCCGGCACTCGGAGACCGACGGTTGGGCGGCCGCCGGTGACGACATCGGAAACGGACGGACTTCGTTCGAAAATCAGGGTGAGCGGCCCCGGCCAACACGCAGCGGCGAGTCGCATCGCCCAGTGCGAGACGTTGAGCGCCCAGGCCCCGATGTCGTCGATCGACGCGAGGTGGACGATGAGCGGATGGTCAGCCGGGCGACCCTTCATTGCGAAGATCCGCGCCACAGCTCCGGGGTTGGACGCCACCGCCGCCAACCCGTACACCGTCTCGGTCGGGATCGCCACGGTCCCGCCAGCGGCGAGAAGCCGGACCGCTTCTGCGGTTCCCTTCGCATCGGGCGACAGAACAGGCACGGACATGGGCATCGAAGGTAGTTGGGAACGGACTCGGGGCAGAGGCCGCGGGAATACCCGACCAAATTGGTCGGTTTTCTGCGGTACATTGCGGACAAACCGCAGACCCAGCACAGCACAGTACAGACACCAGTACAACCCAAGCAGCACCGATCCAACAAGGGATACTTCCATGGCACTCCGACTCGGCGACATCGCCCCCGACTTCACCGCCCCCACGACCCAGGGCGACATCAGCTTTCACGATTGGCTCGGAACGTCGTGGGGCGTCCTCTTCAGCCACCCGAAGGACTTCACACCGGTCTGCACAACTGAACTCGGCCGAGTTGCGAAGCTCAAGCCGGAGTTTGACAAGCGCAACGTGAAGGTCATCGGGCTGTCCGTCGACAACGTCGAAAGCCACGTCAAGTGGGAGGGGGACATCGCGGAGACGCAGGGCACGGCTGTCAACTTCCCGATGATCGGCGACTCCGACCGCACTGTTGCGGACCTCTACGACATGATCCACCCGAACGCGAACGACACGATGACGGTCCGCAGCGTCTTCGTGGTCGGGCCGGACAAGAAGATCAAGCTCATGATCACCTATCCCGCTTCGACCGGACGGAACTTCGACGAGATCCTCCGCGTGATCGACTCGCTCCAGCTCACGGCCCAGTACAAGGTGGCAACACCGGTTGACTGGCAGTCAGGTGGCGACGTCATCATCGGCTCGGCCGTGACCGACGAGGAAGCGAAAACGTTGTTCCCGCAGGGTTGGACGACCGTCAAGCCGTACCTCCGCGTCCTTCCGCAGCCCGGCAGGTAGATCGCACGGTCGCGGGTTGTTCGCGGTTCGGTGCGGCACCCCGCTGTTGCAACCGATCACATTGCAGGCGGGGCCGTTGTGTTCCGTACGATCAGCTCGACGCCGAGCGTCGCGTCGCGAACGTCCGTCCGATCGATCAGCCCGGCGATGAGGTGTTGCGCGGCAAGGACCCCGGAGCGCACGACGGGCTGGCGAACGGTCGTCAGCCCGAGCACTCCAGACACTTCGTGGTCGTCGAAACCGATCACGGAGATGTCCTCCGGAACCCGCAGGCCGACCTCGCGTACCACCTGCATCGCCCCGAACGCCGTCTCATCGGACATGGCGAAGACCGCAGTCGGGCGCCGCGGGAGGTCGAGCAGACGTCGCATGCCGATCGCTCCTCCTTCGATCATGCCGCCGACGCCGTCGTCAATCGTGAAGTCACCCTCCACCTCATAGGCGGAATCGAGCGACAGTCCGGCCTCCGCCAGCGCGTTCCGGTAGCCGATGCGGCGCTCCATCGGCACGGAGAATTCGATTGCGAAGTCGCGTCCCTGGACTGGCTGGGTCCCAATGAATCCGATTCGACGGTGGCCGAGGCGGATGAGGTGACGTACCGCTGACTTCGCCGCAGACCGGTTGTCGATGGCCACCGACGCGAAGCCGGGGTAGGAGTCGCCAACGGTAGATACGACCGCGCTGGCGGCACGGAGAGCAACTACCTCGTCGGCTTCAAGGTGGAGGTCAACGAGGATCAGTCCGTCGACACGCTTCTGCAGGAGGGCGCATTCCTGGATGAAACGTCGACGTGCCTCGCCGCTTTGGGCGTTCATGAAAAGCAGGTCGTAACCAGCCGGCCCGAGCGCGCTTGCTGCGCCAGCGATGACCTGCGAGAAATACCACTGACCGAGAAGCGGTACGGCCATACCGATCGTCATGGTCTTCCCGGCCGCAAGACGCGAGGCATTCGGGTCGGCTCGATAGTTGAGAGCCGTTGCCGCCTCGCTTACCCGTCGGCGAGTTGCGTCGGCGACGTTTGGCAACCCACGCAGTGCACGGCTCACGGTCGCGACGGACACCTTCGCCATACTCGCAACGTCTTCAATCGTTGCACGGGCGAGAGAGCCTTGCGGGGGTGCGGCGATTCGCCCGTTGGCGAATTCGTCGGCGCGTCGCGGCGAGCGGTCGTCGTCGAGGGGCGCAAACGTCATGAGTGTCATTCTGGCCCATGCCAGCGACTCCGGTGCAAGCGGTTACGGCGGCTGCTGCACAGATCCGGTTAGACGCGCCGGAACCGCCAGTCCAGGGGACGCCCGCCCTTGTAGGGCATGACGCCATGCACCACGCGCTGGTCGTCGTCAAACAGCAGCGGCAGGAAATGGCGGTCGCCATCCCACATCGGGAGCTCTTCGGCGGCCGGTGTGTCCGGGTCACATGCCGCCAGCAAACGATCGAGTGGCACCCAGTGCAGCGTCCCTTCGTCATTCGACGCCGGGGGCTCGCCTGTCCACGAATCCACGACGAAGACGAACCCGAGCCAGTCCTCCCCGTTGGGTCCAAAGCCCGGCCACGACACGGTGGCACGCAGCCGCATCGAGGTAACCTCAATGCCCGCCTCTTCCTGCAGCTCGCGGATCATGCCAGTGGCGACGTCTTCGTCGGCTTCAAGCTTGCCGCCGAGACCGTTCCACTTGCCGAGTTGCTCGTCGTCGGCTCGCGCGTTGCGATGCACCATCAGGACTGCTTGGCGGTGGTGATCCAACACGTAGCCGAGCGTCCCCGTGATCGGCGTGTAGGGCACCCGGTTTATCGTACCGGCATGCCTGTTGACCACCCGCCGCCCCCGCTGCCCCCGATTGACTGGGATGCTCTCCGGGCGGCAGCGTCCATAGCAACGGCGTTCTCCTATGCCCCGTATTCGAAGCTCCAGGTTGGCGCGGCGATGCTGCTGGCGGACGGCACCATCGTGTCCGGCTGCAACGTCGAAAACGCCAGCCATGGACTCGGCGTGTGCGCGGAGGTCGGCATGATCGGACGCTTTCGCATAGATGGACACGCCGGCAAGCGGGTGCTCGCTGTCGCGGCAACCGACCAGTTCCATCGACGCCTCACGCCCTGCGGACGCTGTCGCCAGATCCTGATGGAGCACGCCGGTCCGGACTGTCTGGTCGACGGGGAGCACGGCATCCGGCCAATGCGCGAACTGCTTCCCGACTGGTTCGGCCCCGACGACCTTCCAGCCTGAGAAGTGTCGGCAGCGCTACGGACGACGCGGGTCGCCTGGTGGTCGCCGTTCCCGATGCGGGTGATGTCGAGGCTGGAAGAACTACGTCGTTCAACGGCCTATGAAACTTGACGATTCCTTCCGCAGCGACACGATGCGGCCAGAGCGTGACGCCATAGCGTCAACGCGGCGCTGAGACTTGCAACGGCCAAGCGCTACCGCGTCCGCAACACGGCGACGCCGTCACCGCGGAGTGACGCAAGCGCCTGCGGACGACCCGTCATGGCCGACAGCAGCAACTTTGCGCTTCCCTCGACGAGCGGCCCGTCGCCGGTCGACCAGTCCGCGTCGTCGGCCTTCAGCTTGAGACCGGCAATGCGCTTCTTGCAGCCGAGGACGGGCTGCACGTCCTTCATGTGGTTCAGGCCCACGACATAGTGCTCCGTCGGAAGATCGAACGGCTTGCCGATCGCCTCGGAGATGTCGCTGGCATGCACGAGGATCTCGCTGAACACACCGACCGGCTTGAGGCCGGGAGGGGCACTGCGGACGTTGGCCGTCGAACGCGTGCGGGCCACGATGTCTTCGTTCGACATGTCCGCCGTCATGCGGCCAACCAGCGTGGCCGACATCTTGTCGAGGTTGAACCCGGCCTTCAGAAACGCCAGGAAAACTTGCCCTTTCGACATTGTCGGCGACACGAGCAGGTGGGCGGCAACACCTTTGACGGTCCAGTCTTCGCACCATGTCCGCTTCTGCCAGTCTTCGGGCGAAAGCGTCCCGAGATAGCCCGCAAATGCCTGTCGATCCTGGTTGATTCCATCCCACGGGTCCATGTCGGCCTCCTGTCAAACACGCCACGATGGCGTTGCGTTTGAACCTACGACGAACGAGTTGACGTCGTTTCGACATCTCCGGAAGACTATCCGGCGTCAGCCGCCGCTGTGGGCCCGATCGAGCGTGCCGATGACGGCGTCGACCTCGACCTCGACCTTCCAGGCGGGGTTGAGCAGCGCTGCGACGACCACGGTCGTGTTCGCTGGATAGACGTCGGCGAACAGTTCACCGTGCACCTTCTCAACCGCATGTGCGTCACGCGGGTCGATCAGGTAGACCCGCGTGCGCACGACGTCCGCAAGCGATCCGCCCGCCTCCATCAGCGCCTTCTCGATGATCTCGAAACACCGACGTACCTGGACAACCGGATCCGGGTTGACCGTCCCGTCAGGCCAGTTCGGTGTCGTTCCCGACACGAACACGAGGTGGTCGACCCGCAACGCGCGGGAGTACCCGAGGATCAGTTCGTAGGGAAGTCCGGACGAGATCCGTTGGCGCATCGTCATGGCCGTCCAAGCTACGTCCGACTCGCCGCCAGAAGCGGACAATCGTGCTGTGCACCGGAGGTCGCGGTACATCCGGTACGGCCGCGGTGCATTCGGGCGCGCTGAACGCACCGCGAGAGCACCGGATGTACCGCGAAGGTTTGGGGGCCTATCAAATCGGGTGCGCTCCAGAACCCTCGGTGATCTGGCAAGGTCGCGTCCATGACCAAGCCCCGTGTGTTGATCGATTGCGATCCCGGACACGACGACGTCTTCGCAATCGGCGTGGCAGCGCGTCACTGCCAGATCGTGGGGATCACCACGGTGGCTGGCAACTCGCCGCTCGACAACACGACCCGGAACGCGCTCATTGCGACCGACCTCTTCGGCCTCAGCGACATCGCGGTGCATTCGGGGGCGACCGGACCGCTCGATGGCAGTTCCGGACAGTTCGCGACGGACGCCCATGGACGCACGGGTCTCGACGGTCCGCCGCCCCGAGCCCCATCTCGTTCCGCAACCGGCGACGACGCTGTCTCTTTCATCGTCGAAGAGGTTCGTGCCACCGAAGGCCTGTGGCTCGTACCCATCGGTCCCCTGACGAACATTGCCCTTGCGCTACGACGCGCACCCGACGTGGCCCGTCGTGTCGCCGGGATCTCCCTCATGGGTGGCTCCATCACCCACGGCAATCTCACTGCCACGGCGGAGTTCAACATCGGATTCGACCCCGAGGCGGCGGCCGAGGTGTTCGGGTCGGGTGCACCGCTGCGCATGTGCGGGCTCGATCTGACCCACCAGGTGGGCGTCGACGGGTCCTTCATCGACGCCCTCCTCGCAAGTGGGACCGACATGGCCACGTTCTGCGGCGAGCTCATGGCCTATTACCACGGCTTCGCGGCTCGGATCCGAGGGATCACCGGCGACGCCGCCTCCGCAGTCCTTGCGCCCCTCCACGACCCGTGTGCCGTGCTCGCGATCACGCATCCACACCTGTTCGCCACGCAGCGGTTGCGGGTCGACGTCGAGACCGCGGGGACGCTCAGCCGTGGCATGACCGTCGCAGACCTCCGTCCCTGGGCGGATCCCGCGAGGGCCAACGTCGACGTGGTGACAAGCGCTGACCGCGACGCTGTGGTGGCACTGATCCTCGCCGCCGTGACCGTCTGAGCGTGGCCCCAAATTGGTCCGTGTGGCCTCAGTTCGGGCCGATCTGGGGCCACGCCGACCGATTTGCGGCCACAACGTCGCCGGACATCCACCAAGTTTGTGATTGCACAGAAGGGGATGTTCAGACCGGGTCGCGGTAGGGTCGGCGGATCTCGAGCCCTGCCCGAGACCGGACCGACGGAACGTCAGGTCGCGCAGCGAACAACGTTCCGCCAGCTAACCCAACGAAATCCATCAACAAGGGGAGACCTATGAAGGTATCGAAACTCGCGAGGACGCTGCTCGCCTGCGGCGTCCTATCGCTCGGCGCCGTTGCGTGCAGCAGCGACAAGGCGGACGACACCGCCGCTGAGACAGCCGTTGTAGCCGAAACAGAGGCCGCCGCAACCGAAGCAGCAGCGACAGAGGTAGCGGCAACCGAAGCAGCAGCCACGGAGGCCGCCGCAACCGAAGCAGCAGCGACCGAAGCAGCAGCCCCGGCCGGTGACAAGTCGGTCGGTCTGCTCTTCGACATCACGGGACGCGGGGACAAGTCGTTCAACGACGCCGCCGCCGCCGGATTCGACAAGGCCAAGGCCGAGTTCCCGGCCACCAAGTTCACCGAGTCGGCACCGACCGGTGACGCCGACCGGCCTGAGCGCGTCAAGACCCTCATCGCACAGAAGACCGGCATCATCGTGTGCGTCGGCTTCCTCTGGACGAAGGACTGCGGTGCTGGTGCCAAGGCCAACCCGACGACCAGCTTCGCGATCATCGACGATGTGATCGCAGAACCCAACGCCGTGTCCCTGCTGTTCTCGGAGGAGCAGGGCAGCTACCTCGTTGGCGTCGCGGCGGCTCTCAAGTCGAAGTCGGGAAAGCTCGGCTTCATCGGAGGCGTGCGCACGGACGGCATTGCCAAGTTCGAAGCCGGCTTCATTGCAGGTGCCAAGGCTACAAACCCGGCTGCCGCGGTTGAGTCGAAATATGCGACCGAGCCACCGGACTTCTCGGGGTTCAATGATCCGGCCAAGGGCAAGGCCATCGCTAAGGCGATGTACGAGTCCGGAATCGACGTCATCTACCACGCTGCGGGTGGCACGGGTGCCGGTCTGTTTACCGCCGCCAAGGAGTCGGGCAAAGCGCCCGGCGACATCTGGGCCATCGGTGTCGACAGCGACCAGTACCTCAGCGTCACCCCGGAGAACGGCCAGGAGTACATCCTTACGTCAATGCTCAAGCGAGTCGACGTGGCCACCTACGAGGCCATCAAAGCGTACGAGGCCGGAACGCCGCTGAGCGGCGAGTCGCGCTTCGACCTCAGCCGCGACGGCGTCGGCTATTCGACGGCGAACCCCGCTATCAGCGACATCACCGACAAGCTTGAAGCGGCCAAGGCCGACATCATCTCCGGCAAGATAACCGTACCCACGAAACCCTGACTTCGTAAAGCATCGCCGCGCGACATCCGCGGCGAACCTTTTGAGTACTCGTATTGCGGCGGGACGGAGGCAACTTCGTCCCGCCGCCGTCGCGCCTGACAAGATGCGCAGGTGACGTCCGCTCCCGCCGCGATCGAGTTGCGTGACATCGTGAAGCGCTTCCCCGGCGTCGTGGCCAACGCCGGCGTCAACCTCACGGTTCGGTCCGCGACGATCCATGCGATCGTCGGAGAGAACGGCTCCGGCAAGTCGACGCTGATGAAAACGTTGTACGGAGCGCACCGTCCGGACGAAGGCACCATCACGGTCAACGGTTCCGCCGTGCAATTCAAGTCGCCGCGGGACGCGATCGCCGTCGGCATCGGGATGGTGTTCCAGCACTTCATGCTGGCTGACAACCTGACCGTGTGGGAGAACATCGTCCTTGGGCAAGAACCAGGTTCGAAGAGAAGCCTCGACCGCAAGGCTGCTCGATCCCGCATCGAGGAGCTGGGCCAGCGTTACGGCTTGCGCGTTGACCCCGACGCGCTGATCGTCGACCTGGGCGTCGGGGAACGACAGCGCGTCGAAATCCTGAAGGTGCTCTACCGCGGCGCAAAAATCATCATCCTGGACGAGCCGACGGCGGTGTTGGTGCCGCAGGAGGTGGAGGAGCTGTTTACGTCGCTTCGCGAGCTCGTCGCCAGTGGTTCGACGGTGATCTTCATCTCGCACAAACTCGACGAGGTCCTCTCGGTCGCCGATGCCATCACCGTGATCAGGTCAGGACGAACGGTCGCCGAGGTCGGCGACCCATCATTGGTTACCGCCCAGGACCTTGCCGAAATGATGGTCGGCAGCGAACTGCCAAGCCCGGCGACGACCACGTCCACCGTCCGCGACGACGAAGTTCTGGTGCTGCAAGACGTGACACTGCGTCAGAACGGGCGGACAATTCTCGACAGCATTTCCCTTCGGGTGCGTTCGGGAGAGATCGTGGGAATCGCGGGCGTCGAGGGAAACGGGCAGGCCGCGCTGCTCGAATGCATTCTCGGTCTTCATCGCCCGGATACCGGAACGATCGAGCTTGAGCACACCGACGTGAGCACGGTCGGCACTCGGACGCGTCGCGAGATGGGTCTCGGCTATATCCCCGAGGACCGCCAGCACGATGGACTGATGCTCACCGCTCCGCTGTGGGAGAACGTCGCTCTCGGCCACCAAACGCAGCCACCCGCCGCGAGCGGTCCCTGGATCGACCGAATCGCGCTGCGAAAGCACACGGCCGTAGTGGTGGAACGCTTCGACGTGCGGACGCCGAGCGTCGATGTCGCTGCGTTTGCTCTCTCCGGTGGAAACCAGCAGAAGCTCATCGTTGGGCGCGAAATGATGGCCGAACCGAAGGTCCTCATCGCCGCGCACCCGACGCGCGGCATCGACGTCGGTGCCCAGGCCGCCGTGTGGGAGTACCTCCGCGACGCACGCTCGAACGGACTCGCCATGTTGCTGGTCTCGGCAGATCTCGACGAACTGATCGGTCTCGCCGACACGCTGCTCGTGATCCTGCGGGGCCGTATCGTCGCAACGCTCGACCCCGCGACGACCACCCCGGCGGAGCTCGGTGCCTACATGACGGGCGCACGGGGAGCAGCAGCGTGAACCCGGTCGCCATCCGGCGGGCGCTCACCGCGCCGTTCGTCGCATTCGTCGGCGCGCTTACGATTGCCTCGGTCGCGTTGTTGGTCGCTGGCTCCAATCCCGTCACGGCGTTCCAAGCGATGTGGGGCAACCTCGATGGTGCCGACGGCTTTGTGACGGTGCTCAACTATTCGGGTCGCTATTACGTGATGGGTGCAGCGGTCGCACTCGGGTTCAAAATGAACCTGTTCAACATCGGTGCCAACGGCCAATACCAGGTCGCCGCGTTGATGGCCGGCGCGGTTGGTGGGGCGCTTCACGTTCCGGGGGCGCTCAACATCGCGATCATGCTTCTCGTCGCGATGCTGACCGGTGGTGCGTGGGCGGTGATACCCGGAATCATGAACGTGACCCGCAACGTCAACATCGTGATCGCCACGATCATGATGAACGGCGTCGCCGCAGGGCTTATCGGGTACCTCTTGCGGACAAAGTTCCGCGACAAGGCGGATGTCATGACGGCGCACACGAAGACCATTCCGGCAAACGCGAGAGTCCCCAATCTCAACCGGGTGTTGCGATTCTTCGGCTACCACCTGCCAGACCAGACGTTCCTCCACGGGTTCCTCGTGATCGCGGTCGTCGTGGGAATCGCTTTCTACGTGCTCATCTACCGCAGTCGGTTCGGTTTCGATCTCCGGGCATCCGGTCTGAACGCGGCGGCGGCTCGGTCGAGCGGCGTCGACCCGAAGCGCATGGTGGTCACTACCATGGCGCTCTCCGGTGCCGTCGCCGGCCTCGCCGCCATGTCCGTGCTGCTGTCGGACCAGTTCGAATTCGGCGACAGATTTCCGGCCCAGCTCGGCTTCGCCGGTATCACAGTGGCGTTGCTCGGACGCAACTCACCCGGCGGTATCGCCGCCGCGGCCCTTGTCCTCGCTGCGATCGAGCAGGGCGCTCGTGGACTCGCGATCGTGGACATTCCGCAGGAGATCGGACAGATCCTCCAGGGGACGCTGCTCGTTGTCGCGGTGATTGCTTACGAGGTGACGCGCCGTCGGAACCAGGCAGCAACGATCACCGAAGCGGCTGCTCGGACGATCGGCGCACCAGCTTCGGGGGTCGTGTCATGAGCTCTCCGACTCGCGCTCTTGCGGCGCGATTTGGACACATCTCGCCGAGCATGATTGCCGCGTCACTCGGCGTCCTTACGATGGTCATGCTGTCTACGGCGCGGATCGTGACGAACGCCCCCGGCCTCACGTCCGGCGGAACGTTCGGCAGCGCGATCGGTCTCGCGACGCCGGTCGCCCTCGCCGGCCTGGGAGGTCTGCTGTCCGAGCGAGCGGGCATCGTCAACATCGGCCTGCAAGGAATGATGGTGCTCGGCACATGGGGTGCAGGGTTCTTCGGCTGGCACTTCGGACCGTGGGGCGCGCTCATAGGCGGAGCGGCGATGGGTGCTATCGGTGGTGCTCTCCACGCTCTGACGACCATCACGTTCGGGGTCGACCATGCCGTGTCCGGCGTCGCAATCAACCTCCTGGCGCCGGGCGTGGCTCGGTTTCTCTCAAGCGTGGCGTTCGCCGGAAAGGACGGCGGAACCTTGACCGACTCGCCACCGGTCGGCCATTTAGGGCGTCTCACACTCCCGTTCCTCGCCGGAGGACGGATCGGTTCATGGCATTCGCCGGACCCGCTCGGCTGGCTTGAGAAGCACCGGTGGTTCCTGGTCGCGGATGTCGCCGGACTCCTTCGAGGAATGACTCGCGACATCGCCGCAGAGACCTTGATCTTGCTGGCCTTCCTGCCGCTGGTCGCCTACCTCGTGTGGCGGACACCGGCCGGTCTTCGCCTTCGGAGCTCCGGCGAGAAGCCAGGCGCGGCGGACTCGCTCGGCGTCAACGTCACCCGGATCCGGTGGGCCGCAGTGATTGCATCGGGCGCGCTCGCCGGCCTCGGGGGGGCCTGGCTCGTGACCGACGTCGGCAAGTACCAGCAGGGCCAGGAGGGACTCCGAGGATTCCTCGGACTGGGGGCCCTCATCTTCGGGAACTGGCGGCCGATCGGCATCTTCGTCGGCGCGCTCCTCTTCCAATTCGCCGACTCGGTGCGCTACGCCAGCGGCGATCAGCCTGCACGGGCGTTCATGTTGGCCGTTGGGTTTGGTCTCGCTGCGCTCGCGATCTGGCAGTTCACCCGGCGCGCCGTCACAACGTCGGGTGTCCTGGTCGCGGTCACGATTGGCGTGTTCGCCTACTACCTCGGCGTGAACCGCGTCGACGACAAGCTCGCGTCGATCTTCCCGTATCTCATCACGCTGCTGGTGCTGCTGTTCTCCAGCGAACGATTGCGACCTCCTGCCGCGGCAGGCCAGCCGTGGGTGAAGGGTCAGGGCTAGTTTTCGTATCGACGGTGACGAAAACCGCACATCGAGACTCCGACTCGCAATGCGACTATTTCGGCACAATCGCTCCCAGTGCTGGTAGTGTGACGATATGAGCACACGCTTCGCCTTCTTCAGCGCCGAGGATCTTGGTCGCACGATCGCTGAGGGCCGACGGATCAGCGGGCTCACGCAACAGCAACTCGCCGACGAGGTTGGCGTCGACCGCACGTACCTTTCGCGGCTGGAGCAAGGTCGGCCCTCGATCCAGTTGGAGCATCTGTTCCGGCTTCTGCAGCGACTCGGCATTCGGATCGAGGGCAGCATGGACGACCGTTCGTGAGCCGACGCCTCGCGGTGTGGATGTACGGAATCCGGGTGGCCGACCTTGAGGCACGCGGCACGGATCTTCGGCTGCGTTATACGAAGGCGGCGCTCAACGGGTGGCCCATCAATACGCCGCTTCTCTCGTGTTCGATGCCGCTTTCGCGCGCATGGCACCCTGCGCGTGTATTCATGCGCGGCCTACTTCCCGAGGGCGACCATCTTCGCCAGGTGGCGGCCGCTGCCAACGTGGCGGCTGCAGACACGTTCGGCCTCCTCGCGCGCTACGGGCGCGATGTCGCCGGGGCCCTCATCCTCACTCCGCACGATCGGGAGCCGGACGCGTCGATGTGGTCAGATATCCCATATACAGCGCAGACGCTGCTGTCGGACATCGAAGCAATCGAGGAGAAGACAACTGCGTGGATTCACGACGATTCAGAGCTTTCTCTCGCCGGCCTTCAAAACAAACTGCTACTCATCGAGCGCGGAGCAAACTCCGGCGAACGGTGGGCTCGTCCAGCCGGAGGCCAACCTTCAACTCATATCCTGAAACTCGATGACCCGGCCCATCGCGGTCTCATTGATGCCGAGTATCACGCGCTTCGCCTCGCGCAGGACATCGGATTGACCACGTTGGACCCCGAACAGTCGACGATCGGTAAACGATCCGTTCTGATCGTGAGACGTTACGACCGAGTACGGGGACTGAACGGAACGCTCGAGCGGGTCCACCAGGAAGACGTGTGCCAGGCGCTCGGGTTCGATCACGAGGCCACCCGAGGCCGGGGCAAGTACGAGGCGTCCGGTGGGCCCTCACTTCGAGACGTAGCTGGCCTACTTCGGAGATATGCTACCGATCAAACGTCTGAAATGACAACGCTGTTGAAGCTCACAACGCTCAACATTGTCGTCGGGAATGCTGATGCGCATGGCAAGAATCTCAGCGTGTTACACGCACGAGATGGACATATTCGGCTGGCCCCAGCATACGATCTTGTTCCGACTGTGCTGTGGCCGAACCTGCGTCGTCGACCGGCAATGACCGTGAACGGATGCACCGATATCACGTCTATCACGAGGGAGGGTCTCGTGAGCGAAGGTATGCGGTGGGGACTCAGCCGGGACCATTGCGACACAACGATTCGGACGCTGCTTGAGGCAATCGAGGGCTCAGTCATTGCCCATGATGGACTCGATCGTCACGTCGCGGCGATGCTCAAGCGGCTCAAGAAATCCGGCTTTGGTAGCTGATCGCTCGACCGCAGTTCAGCTTTGTTTCAGGTGGTCGACCGGCAAAGACGAGTTCAGCGTCGACGTAAAAGGCGGCCAGGCCGGGCACCGGTGTCGACGCCGTCGCGACGTGTCACCTCACCGGCAACGATCGTTGCGTCGTAGCCCGTAGCTGGCTGCAGAAGGCGAGTTCCGCCCGCCGGCAGATCATGAACGGCATACGGCATGGCAAGCGTCAATGCGTCGAAGTCGATGACGTTGATGTCTGCACGCATGCCAACCGCGATGCGTCCACGATCGGACAGGCCGTAGAGATCTGCGGGTTGCGATGTCAGACGCCGCACCAGGTCGGCGACCGCGAACCGTGGCCCACGCTCGCGATCTCGCCCCCAGTGCGTCAACAGATAGGTGGGCATTGATGCGTCGCAGATGAACGCGCAATGGGCACCACCGTCGCCGAGCGACACGAGGGTGTCCGAGTCACTCAACTGTTCGTGCAGGACCGAGTGGTCGCCCGTGACGTAGTTGTACAGCGGGTAGCGCAGCATCGCGCCGTCGATGAGGAGCTGGTCGTAGGCGGTCTCCTCGATACTTACGCCCTCGCGCCCGGCGATGTCACCCAGTCGACGATCGAGCGGCTGCTCGTAGTCGGCGTCGACGGACAGCCGAAAGCAAGCGGGCAACGCCTTGCGCATAAAACGCAGCTCCGCGGCCGCGGCCGGACGGTCAACCTGATCGGCCTCGCTGAGGATCGCCGTGCGCACCGCTGGGTCCCGCAGCGCGACCAGTCGTTGCGAAAGCGGCAGGTGGGCAAGCGCCTTGTAGGACGGCTTCGCCATGAACGGATGACGGATGTCCCACCCGTAAAGGATCGACGCCGACCGTGCGGCCACCAACGGAATCACGTTGGCACCCTTGGCGCGCCACTCCGCCGCAGCCTCGCTCTCCGCCCGCCAGCGATCCGGATCGTGATGCGTCTGCAACATGATGAACGTGACGGACAAGCCCGTGCGCTCCGCGACCTGGCCCATCCAGTGGACCTCACCCGCGATGATCGATGGATCGTCACGACCGAAGAGTCCGGTCGGTGCCACCTCGAAGATGTGCCCCCCTCCGGCAGCGACGGCCTCGCCCAACGTCATCAGTTCATCGAGTGCCGCAAACGTGCCGGGGACCGGGAGTCCGTTCACGGCTGTGTGTCCCATCGTGCGTGACGTCGTGAAGCCGAACGCGCCAGCCTCAATCGCTTCGCGGACGATCCGGGCCATTTCGGTGACCTCGTCCGCAGTCGCGTCGCCACCAGGATCGCTCCCGCACACGTACGTGCGCACGGGACCGTGCGCTATCTGCGTGCCCACGTCGACCGACCATCGACCCTTCTCAAGCACATCGAGATATTCGGGGAAGCTCTCCCATCGCCAGTCCATGCCCTCCGTGAGCGCCGTGCCGGGGATGTCCTCGACGCCCTCCATCAACTCGATCAGCTGCTGATGCGCCTCGGGACGAACCGGGGCGAAGCCGACGCCGCAGTTGCCCATGATCACGGTCGTCACGCCGTGGCCGGTCACGGGGTCGAGCACTTCGTCCCACGTGGCCTGCCCGTCGAAGTGCGTGTGCACGTCGACGAACCCGGGCGTCACAAGTCGACCCGCGGCGTCGATCACCTCGGTACCGGAGCCGACCGTGGACGCGAGTCCCGGTTCCAGCGCAACGATCACGCCATCTCGGACACCGATGTCAACGAGACGTTCCTCGGTGCCGTTGCCGTCGAGTACTCGGCCGCCCGCCACGATGAGATCGAAGTGTGCTTGCCATAGCTCAGACATCGGTGTTCCGTTCGGGGTTTCGGGGATGCAGCTTGGGTAACCCTAACGACCGTGCAAGCGAAGAGCCGCAGCCAACCGTCTGGGGACCGTAGCGATCGATGTCGCCCGGCACAATGTTGCGCTGAGCGCTACATCGGGACGGGCGAGCCCCTGCCGCTCAAGGCACCCGATCGCGGAACACACTGCGATATTCCGAGCAGAGCGCCTTGCTCGAGTTCTACTCTCCGCTGATGAGTTCGGAATTGCGGTTGCGGCCACTCGCCCTCGGCGACGAGTCCACCGTTCGAAGGGCGCAACGCGAAATCGCGGACGA
This sequence comes from Acidimicrobiia bacterium, assembly GCA_043720395.1. Lineage (GTDB taxonomy): Bacteria > Actinomycetota > Acidimicrobiia > Acidimicrobiales > JANYDT01 > JANOYY01. Next base: position 110,647 of record JAYSSR010000038.1, on the reverse strand, counting down.
CGATTTCGAGTTTGCGTTCGACCTCGACAATGCGACCGTGTGGTCCGACTACGTGCGCGTGCTGGACGAGCGTCGGCGAAACATCAACGTCCCGGCCGAGCGAGTTCCCTCGACGTTTCTCGTCGCGGTTGTCGCCGGAGAGATCGTTGGTCGGACCTCGATTCGACACGAACTCAACGCGTGGCTGGCAAGCTATGGCGGCCACGTTGGATACGGCATTCGCCCGGGTTTCGACGCCGCGGCTACGCGACCGAGACGCTCCGCCAGAGCCTGATCATCGCGTTCGCATTCGGCATCGACCGAGTGCTGATCACGTGCGACGAGTCGAACGTAGCCTCCCGTCGCGTGATCGAGTCCAACGGCGGAGCGCTCGAATCGGTCGTTTCAACACCCGACGACGTGCCGTTGTGCCGGTATTGGATCAGTTGACCGGGTCCTGAATGAGGGATTGCCACACGGCGGCGCGAATGCCACCTCCCAGGGTGTGCCGAACCGTCGTTCGTGTGGGAATCGCGCACTTGGTCGGCTCGGCTGCGTCCGACGGTGGGACGAGCCAACTACTGAGCAGCTGATTGGTCGCCATCGACGGTGATCGGCCACCGCAAACGAGAGCGCCAGAATGGGGCATGTCCGCTGTCCTGACGCCCGAGATCATCCAAGCCGCGCCGAAGGTCCTCTTGCACGATCACCTCGACGGTGGCGTCCGCCCGGCCACAATCGTTGAGCTTGCAACCGAGCATGGCTACACGGCCCTACCCACGCACGATGTCGACGAGCTCACCGCATGGATACGCCGCGGCGCGGACCGGCTGAGCCTGCCGCTCTATCTCGAGACTTTCGAACACGTCACCGGTGTCATGCAGGAACGCGATGCGATCGTGCGCGTCGCAGCAGAGTGTGTGGTCGATCTCGCGGCCGACGGCGTCGTGTATGCCGAAATCCGCTACGCCCCGGAGCAGCACTTGCAACGCGGGCTTACCCTCGACGAGGTCGTCCTCGCCGTGCAGGAGGGCCTCGCGCTCGGACGCCGCCAGGCACATGACGTTGGCCACGAGATCACGATCGGCACGTTGCTGTGCGCGATGCGACAGGCAGAACACTCGACCGAGATCGCGAAGCTGGCCATCCGCCACCGCGACCATGGTGTTGTCGGCTTCGACATCGCCGGGCCCGAAGACGGGTTCCCGCCAAGCGCCCACCGAGAGGCCTTCGACGCCGTTCACCGAGCGAATTTCCACACCACGATCCACGCCGGTGAAGCGTTCGGTCTGCCCAGCATTCATGAGGCACTCCAGTTCTGTGGTGCCGAACGACTCGGGCATGGCGTTCGCATCGTCGACGACATCAAGCTCCACCCCGACGGCACCGCGACACTCGGATCGCTGGCCAGCTATGTGCGCGACCGACGGGTGCCGCTGGAGATGTGCCCAACCTCGAACGTCCACACGGGTGCGGCCCCCTCCATCGCTGAGCATCCGATCGACCTGCTCAAGCGGTTGCGGTTCCGGGTCACGCTCAACACCGACAATCGGCTGATGAGCAACTGCTCGATGACGTCGGAGATGACGCTGCTCTGCGACACGTTCGGTTACGGACTCGCTGACCTGCAGTGGTTCACCGTCAATGCAATGAAAAGTGCGTTCTGGCCGTTCGATGATCGGTTGCGCCTGATCGAGCAGGTCATCAAGCCGCGGTTTGCGGCACTTCGCTCGCCGATGTCGCCATGAGTGGACGAGCGACTCCGGTGGTTTCGCAGGTTCCACGCCGAGTACGCCAGGCATTCCAGGTCGACGCACTGTTCGAACTCGTCGTCGGTCTCGTGCTCATGGGCAACCCGCTGCTCGGGCCCGACGTCGGGGTCAGTTCGTACCTGGTCCTTCTACTTGGTCTCCTGCTCCTCGTGGCCGCGGTACTGCTCGGTGCGGCGGGGCTCGGGAAGGGTCCGTTGGCAACTCGGGTTTCGGCCGTGATGGCCATCAACGCAGCGAGCGGTGTCTTACTCGTCGGCGGAGCGGTGATCGTGTCCCAGGCGGCGGGCCGCGTGTTCGTCCTCGTCATCGCAACCGGCCTGCTCGCCCTCGCCGCACTCCAATTGCGTGCCGTGCGCCAGCCGAACGATCCGACGCCAGCCCGGAGGCGGGCGACGCCCGAGGAATTGCTCGCCGCGATGCGCGGCGAGAACATGTGACAGTTACGGCTCGACGCCGAGCACCGTAGCCATTGCGACGCGCAACGCATCGATCGTGACCGGTGCCATGCCTCCGTGGCTGACCACCTCGAAGTACACCTTGCATTTCGGCTCGGTTCCGCTCGGACGAACGGTGATCCGCCCGACATCGCCCAGGCCGAGAATGACCACATCCGCAGATGGCTCCTGCTCGAGTAGGTCGCGCACCTCTGTCACCGGCACACCCGCCACGACCGACGGAATGTCTACCCGAAGCCGCGCCATCAGCGCGGCCATGTTCGTGAGCGCGTCCGCCCCGTCGAAGCGCAGCGCCCACTGCGACGTGTCGTAGCGCCCGAAGTCGGCCTCGATCTCACGAAGACGCTGCCCGAACGACGACCCCCGAGCCCGCAAGGCTGCAGCGAGATCGCACAGCACGATGGCCGCGCTGATCCCGTCCTTGTCCGGCACGAGCGATCCGACGCTGTAGCCGAGGGCCTCTTCGTAGGACAGCACGTGTCGGTACTGTGGCAGCGAGATCGCGTTGCGGGCCAGCCACTTGAACCCGGTCAAGGTCTCGCGGTACTGGACGCCATGCCGCGCTGCCATCGTGCCGAGCAGCGATGACGACACGATGGTGGTCGCGACGAGCCGGTCCGGACCTTCCGTATCGGAGCACGTGAGCAGGTGGTCCGCAAGCAGCCAACCGACCTCGTCGCCACGCAACTGTCGCCAGCCAGCGTCCACCGAGGGATCAGGAATCGCCGCCGACATGCGGTCGGCATCGGGATCGTTCGCGATCACGAGATGGGCGTCCATCGACCGGGCCAGGTCGAACGACAGGGCAAGCGCACCCGGCTCCTCAGGATTCGGGAACGCGACCGTCGGGAAATCCGGATCGGGATCGCGCTGCGCAGCTACCGGGTGAACGTCGTTGAACTCGGCCTCGGCAAAGGCTCGCAGCATCGACGCCGCGCCCACGCCGTGCATCGCCGTGTACACGACGCGCATCCTGGAGCGCTCCGATGCAGAAGACGAATGCAAATCGAGGCCCCGAACACCTGCGTGATACGCGTCTATCACCGACTGGTCGACGTAGCCGATCAAGGGGTCGTTTTCATCGGCGAGCACGATGGACTCCAGCGCCGAAGCAACCGCATCAATATGTGCGCTTATCTGTTCGTCGAGCGGCGAAACGATCTGCGGGCCGTCACCCCAATACACCTTGTACCCGTTGTCGGCGGGTGGGTTGTGGCTCGCCGTCACCTGCACCCCGGCTGCGCACCCAAGGTGCAGCCCCGCAAAGGCAACCACTGGCGTCGCGATCACATGGCGGAAGAGGTGGACACGGATTCCCATTGCCGCCAGAACTCGCGCTGTATCACTCGCAAAGGCTTCGCTCTTGTGGCGAGCGTCAAAGCCAACGACGACGCCGCGCCGGGCCGCTTCCGCACCGTCCTCCAAGAGGCGCCTCCCGAGGCCCGCTGCGGTTTGGCGGACGACGAGTCGGTTCATGCGGTTCGGTCCGCAGGCGATTGGGCCCCGCAGACCAGCGGTCCCGAAGGCGAGACGAGTCCCGAAACGATCAGTCAGGCCATCCACGTCACCGTCTGCAAGGAGGCGGCGCGCCTCGGCAACCGTGTCGGGATCGGGGTCAAGCGCGATCCAGCGTTCAACGGAAGCGAGGAGGTCGGCGGGCAGCGTCGGCACGCTCCGATCTTTTCACTTGCACCCGTTCTTCGCTGCGCGGCCGTCGATGCGATCCTTCAGCCAACTGCTCACGTCGAACAGCGACACGAGTGCGGCACCGCCATGATCTGCTCCCGGGTAGACCTTGCGAGTCACGACGGTCCCCTTTCTGCACATGGTTACCTTGAGCGTCGCGCTTGTCGCAACCGGGATCTGCTCGTCGAGCTCGCCGTGGATGATCAGTACCGGTGCCTGGATCCGCACGGTTCCGGGTTCGTTCGCGGCCAACTCCTTCGCCCAGGCCGGGTCCTGCAATCCTTCGACAGTCACGAGGTCGGCGAGCGGATACTTGTTCGCTTCTCTGAACACGCCGGTGTTGCAGGCCGTGTCGACGATCGGAAGAATCTCGACGCCCTTCGGCGTGAGCACCTTCGAGAGGTCCAGCGACGGCACTGCCGCCTGCATACCCGCGGCAACCATGAGCAGATAGCCACGAAACGGCGAGGTAGTCAGCGAACTCTGCACCGTCGTGAGCTGGCTCGGGGGTGCGCCGGCGACCACCCCGAGCACTTGCAGTTCTGGTGCCCACGCCGAAGCGATCTGCGCCGCGAACAGCGCAGCGTGACCTCCCTGCGAGTGCCCCCAAACCACGAATCGATTGCCGATCTTCTGACCGGGGACGTTGCGCAGTGCTCGTACTGCGTCGACGACGCTGCGCCCCTCGCTCTTCCCGACCAGATAAGGGTGACGCCCGTCGGTGCCGAGTCCTTCGTAGTCGCTCTGGACGACGGCGATACCGAGTGCGTTGAACGTGCCCGCCAGCAGCGTCTCGATCTGCGACACGTTTTTCGACGGCGCGCAGCGATCGGCGAGCCCAACGGTGCCGTGCGCGAACGACAGAACCGGCCACCCCTTCGCCGGTGCTGGACGGTCGGGCACGAAGGCGATGCCGGTGACTTCGATCGGTGCACCGGACGGGGAGACCGAGCGATACCTGAGCGAGAAGCCAACCGAGCCCGCCGGTGCTGCGGCGAGGCGACTGCTCGACACGAGCGAACCAGGCGCACCGGACCCAGGCCCAGACGTCGGCGCTGGCCCAGGAGCCTTCACCGACGGCAGAATCGACGTGGTCGGCCCGCTCTGCGCACGTACCGGCGCGGCCGCCATTGCCCCGCCAAGCATGGCGACCATCAGCATCAATACCGCGAAACGTCTCATGGCAATTGATCGTACGGCCCGTGGCCATTTGCGCCGGTTAGCACTCGACACTCCTCCTCGTGCGACCGTGGCCCCAAATGGGTCACCGCGGCCCTGAATCGGGCCGTTTTGGGGCCACGCCGACCGATTGTGGGCCGCGACCCCCACGGCCCCAACCGCCCAGGAACGGAGAGCGGGCACGGTGGCAGCCAAACCGTCACACTGGTGACGTGAACCTGCGCCTTGGCATCCGAGCCTTCGGTCTCGGCCTGATCCTCTTCGCCGTGGTGACGCTCGCTCGGCCGTGGTCACAAACCGTCCAGACACTCATCGTCCGCAGCCCTCGAACGAACGGGCCCGTCGTCCGACAGGCACCGCTGGCGTCGGAGGACCTGGAGAGGCGTCACACCGTCCGCTGTCTGCCGCCATACATCGGAACGTTCGCTGACCAGGACCCGTCGGTGGTCCGCGGCGAATTCATACATTGGTCGAATTGCCGCGCTCGTAACGAACGTCGGTTTGCGCTCGGTACCGCGTTCATCGTCCTGGGTGTACTTCTCATCGTCCTCGGACGCCCGAGAAGGCGCTGGTGAGGTCAAGCAATCGCAGAATCGTGCCGAAGATGAATGCCATGGGCGTTCACCACGGAACTCCGAGCCCAGCGCCCTCCGCAGCACGATCGGACGCCACACGATGATCGACGCGTCGCCCGAGGCCCTCGTCGCACACGTCCTGCGACGCGCGGCGATTGCTCCAGGGCCAGCCCTCGTCACCCGGTTCGTTCAGGCGGCCAAGGGCAACGCGCAGAATGCTGCCACGGCCGCCATCGACTGGGCACTTGCCGCATCGCCGTTAGCGATTCTTCCCACCCCACAGAAGCGCGACGGGTGGGACGACGCCCTCGTCGGCTGGACCACCAACCTCCGCTCACCCGACGCTGGCCTACACGAGCGGATGACGTGGTTCTGGCACGGCCACTTCGCAACGTCGTCCGAAAAGGTCGGGAACCTCGCGATGCTTCACACGCAGCAACGACTTTTCCGAACGCACGCGATGGGCAACTTTGCGACGCTGCTCCACCAGATCGCTATCGATCCGGCGATGCTGCTGTACCTCGATCTTTCGGGCTCAAGCGTTGAGGCACCGAACGAGAACTTCGCCCGCGAACTCCTGGAGCTGTTCACGCTCGGCGCAGGCGCATACACCGAAGACGACGTGAAGTCCGGGGCACTCGCCGTAGCTGGGTACTCCGTGGACTACGAGACCGCGAAAATCACAAAGGACCCCAAGCGCTCGCTCGGAGGGGAAGTCGTCTTCCTCGGACGCCGCGGCCGACTCAGCCTCGACGACGTGATCGATATCGTCCTTGCGCAGGAGCAGTGTGCGGCCTTCATCGCGGCGAAGCTCTTCGTGCACCTCGTGGGTGTGCTCCCGGCGAACGACCAGCTCGACTCCCTCGCGAAGACGTTCCGAGCAAGCGGCTACGAAATCCGGCCGCTGGTCGAGGCGATCATCCGCAGCGAGTCGTTCCTCACGTCACGAATGAACCGGCCAAAGTTCCCGATCGAGTGGTGGGTCGGTGCGGTGAAGGCACTCGGACCGTTCCGCGCGGATCAGGACCAGAATCCGGGGGCTTGGGTTTTGAATCAGCTCAACCAGCTGCCGCACCGTCCACCAAACGTCGCCGGTTGGCAGATCACGAACAAATGGCTGTCGTCTGATCAGCAGCTCGCACGGGCCTCGTACACCCGCAGTCTCTCGTGGCGGATGACCCCCCTGCAGACCGGACCTGGCACCGGCCTTGTCGCTGCGACGCTTGCCCGCGCATCGCTCTACGAGGTCTCGAACCGGACAATGCAAGTCCTACACGACGCAGCGATCGCAACCGCGGGCAACGCCGACGAGCTCACCATTTCACGCCGAATGCTCACCGCAGCCGTGTGCTCGCCGGAGTTTGCACTCGCATGAGCTGGGACCTGCCCACCATGCCGGTCGTGACCCGCCGACAGCTGCTGGCCATGCTCGGCGTGAGCGCGGCAGCAACCGCCGCGCCGGCCGTGTTTGCGTCCGCCGGTGCGGCGTCAAAGGCAAAGAAGACCCCGGCGAAGCCCGGAGCCGCCCTCGGCCCCACGCCACTTGCATCCGCGGCTCGCGCTGGTGCCCGCGTCCTCGTGGTGGTCGAGCTGCAGGGCGGCAACGATGGCTTCTCGACGCTCGTTCCGAGCGGCGACGGCCAGTTCCGCAAGCTGCGCGATCGTGCTTGGCTGAATCCCGGCGACCTCCAACAACTCGACGACCGCTACTCGATCGCAAAGGGTCTGGTGCCCGTAGCTGGCTCGCTGGCGTTCGTCGAGGGCGTAGGCGTTGGGAAACCCGACCTCTCGCATTTCGACATGCTCAGCCGATGGTGGCGAGGAGATCCCGACAACACGGGCACTCTTCGCACCGGATTCCTCGGACGCTGCTGTGACACGATCGCCGGTGACGCAACCATTGCCGGAGTCAGCGTCGGCGGAGGGGCAACGCCCGCATTGATAAGCGCGCGTGCAAGTACGGTCGCGCTCCCCGATCTCAACCTCCTGAAGGACCTCACGAAGGACGCCGACCCACGAACCCGCGCCGCGCTCGGATCGCTCGCCGACGGCGGGGCAGACATCACCGGTCTCGTCGCCGCGAACGCCGACCTGATCGCCCGCGCCCGAGCGGGAATGTCATCCGGCCTGACACTGCTCGATCGTCTCGGCGGCATCAACGGCAAGGCCGACGGCTATCCGAAGACGAACCTCGCGTCCGCTCTCGCGCTTGTGCGAGAACTCATCTCCATCGACGCCGGTGTTCGCGTGTTCCATATCCCGTGGGGTTCGTTCGACACCCACGCGGGACAGCAGTGGTCCCACCCGGATCAGATGCGCCAGCTCGGCGCGGCGCTCAACGCATTTCGTGCAGACGTTGCCAGCCACGGCCTCACGAACCGGGTGTTGCTTGCGACGACGAGTGAGTTCGGCCGACGTCCCGAGGCCAACGCCGGCGGCACGGACCACGGCACCGCGTCGACGGCTCTACTCATGGGCCCGGTTCCACCGGGACGACACGGCGCACCGGTCAACTTCGGGCAGATCGACCGCAGTGGCAACGTCAACGCGACCGTCTCGATGGCCGACTACTACGCCAGCCTCGCGAGCTGGCTCGGCGCACCGGCGTCCGAGGTCATCGCGGGCGGAACACCACTCGCATCCCTCGGCATCTAAAGCCCACCCGGCCCGATCCTCCCGGCCCACCGAATGACCTTCGCGGTACGTTGACGCGCTCGCGGTACGTTCTGCGTACGTGGAACGTACCGCGAGCCACCGAACGTACCGCGAAGCAGCTCGTAGTGGGCCGGGCCAGAGAACTTCGGCGATGATGCGGCCATGGACTTCGGAGTATGCATGGCAGCCAAGATCGACGACCTCGAGTATGTAGAGTTCGCCGAACAGCTTGGATACCGCGACCTTTGGGTGGCCGACAGTCAGATGATCTGGTCCGACTGCTACGCGGTCATGGCCCTCGCCGCCGCACGGACGAGTCGCATCCGGATCGGGACCGGTGTCGCCGTTGCGGGAACCCGTCCGGCAGCCGTGACCGCTGCCGCACACGCGACCATCAACGCCATTGCTCCCGGACGCGTGTTCTGCGGCGTCGGCACCGGCAACACCGCCATGCGGATCATGGGACACAAGCCGATCGGCACCGTCGAGTTCGACGACTACCTCGGAACCCTACGTACCCTTCTGGACGGTCGGGAGGCCGAGATGTACTGGCGAGGACAGAAGGCACCCGTCCGACACCTCATGCCCGACAAGGGTTTCGTCGCCTTCGAGCCGCGCATTCCTCTGTACGTGTCAGCGTTCGGCCCAAAGGCAACCGCAGTTGCCGCGAAACACGCCGACGGTCTCATCGTGTCCGTTCCACCCACACGCGCCGCGGTCGCTGGTGTCCGCAACCGGTACCTCGAAGCCGTCAAAGCTGCGGGTCGAACGATCGACCCTTCGACGTTGATGCTGAGCACGCTTACAACGATCGTCGTGCTCGACGAGGGCGAGGCGATCGACAGCCGTCGTGCCCGCGACGAGTGCGGTGCCTTCGCCGTTGCGGGTCTTCACTACGCCTACGAGCAATGGCGTCAGTACGGCCGACGTCCCAACCCAGCACTGGCAGGCATCTGGGACGAGTACTGCGCGCAGATCGAGGAGACGCCTGAGGAGCGGCGCCATCTCCGCATCCATGAAGGTCACAACTGCTGGGTGCATCCCGACGAGGAACGTTTCGTGACCAAGGAACTCATCGAGTCGACGTGCCTTGTCGGTACTGCAGAACAGCTCGTGGAGAAGATCCGCGACCTCGAGGCGGCAGGACTCACGCAGATCGTGCTGCTCCCACCGTTCGAGCCGAAGGAACGTGTCCTCACGCGAGTCGCCACCGACCTGATGCCGCTGCTCACGCAATCAGCTTGACCAACCTCACTCCATCATGAACTCGATCCGTTGCACCGCGTCGATGAAGTCCTCGACCAACTCGATCACCACGCGGGCCGCGGGCTTTGACTCGTTCATCGAGCCGACGATCTGGCCCACGAAATAGTTCGAGAGCTTCGCCGACCCCGACGCCGCGTCGAATGCACCCCGGTCGATTCGTTCCATCGCTGCGTTGATGAGCAACGGCTGCAGCGGCATGGGCAGCGTCCCCGGTGAGTCCGGTCCCTCCCAGGCGTCCGTCCAGGCAGAACGCAACTGCCGAGCGGGCTTGCCCGTACGGCTCCGTGAGCGCAAGGTGTCCGACGACGTCGCGGCCAGGAACTTCGCTTTTACGGTTGGATGCGTCTCCGCCTCGTCGGTCGTGAGCCACACCGATCCGCACCACACCCCCTCCGCGCCCAGCGCCAACGCTGCAGCCATTTGACGTCCGCCGCCGATACCACCAGCGGCGAGTACTGGTATGGGAGCGACCGCGTCCACAACCTCGGGGATGAGGACCATCGTGCCGATGTCACCGGTGTGGCCGCCGGCTTCGTACCCCTGCGCAATGACGAAGTCGACGCCAGCAGCGACGTGACGAACCGCGTGCGCCGCCTTCCCGGCGAGCGCTCCGACCTTGATCCCGGCAGCGTGCGCGCGCTCGACCATGTCGGGTGGCGGCGTTCCGAGGGCGTTCACGATGAGCGCGATCGGGTGGGAGAAGGCAACGTCCATCATCTGCGACGCTGCGCCGTAGCTCATTGGTGCCGCGTCGCTGTCAGTGCGCCGGTCGGTGCTCTTTTCGAGCGGCGGCGGCACGTCGTAGGACTGAAGCAGGTTCTCCACGAAATCGATATGGCCCTGCGGAATGCGTTCACGAAGCTCGCGCCTCGACATTTCGCCCTCGGCCTTCCCTTCATACTTTGCGGGCACGATCACGTCGACACCGAACGGCTTGCCGCCGACCTGCTCGGCAATCCACGCCAGATCGATGTCGAGCGACTCCGGAGTGTGCGCCTCCGCCCCGAGGACACCGAGCCCGCCGGCCTTGCTGACCGCAGCGACAACGTCTCGGCAATGAGTGAAGGCAACAATGGGGAATTCGATCCCGAACATCTCACAGATGGTGTTCTTCATTGACGTACTCCGGTCTCGATGGTGTCGGTCAGAGTCTTTCCTCCCACCGGGCGAAGCGCCAAAGCGCGGCACTACGTTTGGACTCGGTCGAGCGATCAGGCGTGGGCAGTGGTCGTTGCAGTCGCGACGGTCGTCGTGGTGGCAGTCGCAGTCGAAGTCGAAGGCACCGCAGTCGTTGATGGGGCGGGGGCCGCGGTTGTGGGCGGTGCACTCGACGGTGCGGTGGTGGTCGACGCCGACGTGGACGTCGGGATCTGACGAACGGTCGACGCAACGGGCGGAGTCGTCGTCGGAGTCGTCGTCGGAGGCATCGACGGCAGGACGACCACAATGCTCGGTAGAACGGCCGGGGGGGCGGTGGTGACCGGGGCAGCCGTCGTGACCGTCAGCGTCGACAGCTGCAGGTTCGCCGTGTCAAGTTGCGCCTTGAGTGCATCGAGTTGCCTCTGAAGGTCGGCCTTCTCCTGGGCCGCCAGCTCCGTACGCTCACGTTCCTTCGAAAGACGTTCCGACGAACGCACGTTCAAAATTGTCGCTCCGAGCCCGGCTGCAGCGGTGAGCACCGCACCCACGAGGATGGCGTACGCAGGATTCAGTGGCGGACGCGGTGCCTTGACCGAAGCCGGTGTGGCCGTCGCGGGCCACTCGTCGGGCGAAACATCGCCGCCTGGTTCACCGCGATCGGACACGCCGGAACGCTACCGGCTCAACTCCGACGGGCCGGGCCACCACATCGGTTCAGCTGGGTCATGCTCCGCCGCTTCGATAGACACCCCCGCGATGGTCGACCTTCAACACGTACATCGTGTTCGTGTCCTCATCCATGCGATACACGATTCGATAGTCGCCTCGGCGCGCTGACCACCGACCTTCCAATTCTCGCTGCAGCGGCTTTCCTCGACGCCTCGGGTCGGCGGCGAGCCCACCGAAGATGAAGGCGACCAACGGCCCGCTGATTCTTGGCGGCACCGCTTGCAGACTGCGCAGTGCTGCTGCGGTCATGACAACCTGGTACTCGCTCACCCCTTCGGTGAGATGCCGAGCGACTGCCGAACCTGAGCCTCGTTGAAGACGCGGCCAGCGCTGATGTCGGCTTCGGCTTCCGCGAGCGACTCGTGGATGCCGGGCTGGGACAGCCAGAACAGTGTTTCCTGAAGCGACTCCCATTCCTCGGCGGACACCATGACAACCGCAGGCCGCCCGTTGCGCGTGACCGTGAACTGCTCGTGTTGCAGTTCAGCCCGGTCTGCGTACTCCGAGAGATGCGACTTCAAGTCAGACAGCGAGGTTGTCTCCATGCGACCCCTGTAGACCCGAATTTTGGTCGTTTGGAGACCGATAAGTCTTGTCGCGCGGGCCTACATCGTCCGCGCGAGCAGCGTCGGACGTGACCACGACACCTGCCTTCACCAGCGGTTTTGATTGTGGAGACGAACGGGATCGAACCGTCGACCTCCTGCTTGCAAAGCAGGCGCTCTGCCAATTGAGCTACGTCCCCGAGGCGTTATCCAGTTTGGCACATCCACCACGCCGACCGGAACGGTTAGCGCGCGTGCGACGGTGAACCTTCGAACCGAGCGCACTTGACCCCGCGTCGTGCCAACTCCACGAGGAACGTCACCGGCTCGACGCGTCCACCGAGCCCGCGTGCACCGGCAGGGCCGACGCGACCTGCCAGCAACTCCCCCGTTGCCACGGCAGCCACGGTTGCGGCACCGACCGACGGCCGGTCCATGCAGCCGAACACGATTACTTCCGACATCGAGTCGAACGTGCCTCGCACCTCGACACGGATCGCACCCGCGCCGGCCTCGGAATGCGGTTTACGCATCATCGGCAGTCGTGCCGTCAGGCGATCACGCCGAGTCGCTGACATACGTGCAGTGATCCGCTCTGCCGACGGGAACAACTCGTGAAGCAACAGCGGCTCTGGCAGGGCCGCTCGGTAGCAGTCCGACCCGGCGATCGGGTCCGGGAACCAGCAGAGTTCGCGTCCTGAACCGCCACGGACATCCGCCCATGAACCATCGCGCCAGTCACGTCCGCTTGTCTGTAGAGCTCGATGATGCTGTCGTGCGCACGCCGGTCCGGCAGTACCAAGCTTCGCAACATGGATCTCCTCCACCTTGGTCAGCTCTGCGCTCGCATGCTTCGCGAGCACGCACGTCAGACCTGGCGAAAAGCCGGCACCGACGATCACGTGACGGTCGTTGGTGCGGGCGAGTCCGTCAAGACCGAGCAGACCCTCAACGTCATCGAGGGCGTCACCCACAGAAACGACGTGAGCACCCGATTCGAGAGCACGACGCGCATCAACGACGTGCTTCGAGGGTCCGGCAAGCAGCACCACGTCCGCACCGACGGTCCACCACGGGTCGGTACCTAGTGCACGCGCCGGTCCACCAAGCGAACTCGCGACCGCCGCAACCTGATCGACGCGGGGATCGCTCAGAACGAGATCATCAACGCCAGCGACGGAAAGTAGCTGGCGAGCCGCACGCGTCCCAACCACCCCACACCCATGGACAAGGACCCTCACGAAGGCGACATGCGATCAGCGAAGGTCGGAGCCGGACAGTTCACGCCACCCGCCATGTTGTGGAGGGATGCCACCCGACCCGCGGAGCCGAAGCGCCGCAGCCACAAGGCCGGCGATTCCTAGGGATACGGCGATGCGACGAAGTGCTTGCACGTGGGGCTAGTTGGAATCGAACCAACGACCTTCACATTATCAGTGTGACGCTCTAACCAACTGAGCTATAGCCCCTGGGCCGGACGAGCGTACACGAGGCGAGGCCTCGACAAACCGCGAAATCGACGCTCGGGTGTAGGGGTTTCAGGCGTACTCCGGGTCGGTGGCGACTGATTCCTCCAACCAGGAGGTGGGCGGTGCCCACTGGGTGTCTGAAATTCCTGAGTTCCGCGGGAGGGACGTCAGTGGCGGTGGGCTAGCAAACACGTCGGCAGATGCCGGCTCGGGCAACTGCGCCGCTCCAGCTGGCGATACTGCGCCGCCCACCGGCGCGACCACCGGGCGTTCTTCCAGAACGGAAACGACCAGGCCGCCGAACACCAAGCTGATGCCGTTGTAGAAGAACGCGAGCGCGATCGTCGCAATCGTCGCAATGCCCACCATCACGGCACCGACCGAAACGACCACCCGCAGCAGGACGTCGCCGTGAATGGTGAAGCTGTCACCGAAGCCGTACTGAACAAACAACTTCTCGATCTTGTCGACCGTGCCGAGACGGTCGTTGGCCAGCCAGATCAACGCGAGAACGGCCACCGTCAGCAGGTAGCAGAGGAGGTGAAAGAAGAACGCCACTTTCGCGACCGGCCAGAGTTCAAATCGACGAACCACCCGCCGAACTCGGACTCCTCTTCGCACGAGCCAACCTTACCCCGCCGTTCTCGACGTTCCCCAGACGGATAGGCAATTCCAGCAAGCACTAGCGGAGTTCGTCGGCGGGCACCTCGATGTCAAACGAGATGGGAACGACACGGTCACGGTGACGAGCGCGTGCGCGAGCCGTTGCCTGCTTCGATGTGGTGATGACCACTTCGACCTCCTCACCATCGTCGGTCCAACCAACGAGGGTGGCCGAATTCTTGACAGCGATTCCAGCGGCTGCGCTGCGGCCGCCAAGCGCGCCGGCCAATGCAGCAGCGTCGGCGACGTCAACGGCGTGGGCGTGATCAAGGGCTACGGACCCGAGCGTTCCCAAGGCGAGGAACAACGCCACGAAGATCATGACGACGGCCCCAGCGACAATCGTGACGCTGCCTCTCTCGGACGTCGCCGGACGGGTGGGCTGCAACTCACTCACGAAACGATTCATAGGTCCCTCATCCAGCGCAGAACGCGCCCGGCTCAGCCGACGAAAAGGGGGAAGACGAATCCGCACAACCGGTCCGATGGGACCGGTGGAGCTATTCGATGTCCGCGTTGATGACCTTCGCGACGGCCGCGACGGCCTGCCCGGCGTCGAGCTTCATCACGCGGACGCCCGTGGCCTCTCGACCCTGCGAGCTGATCTCACGCACGGCCTGGCGGGTGGTGACCCCACCGTCGGAGATAAGCAGGATCTCGTCGTCCAGCTCACAGGTGAACGCTGCAACGACCACACCCTTGCGGGCCGGCAGCTTGATGGCGATGACGCCCTGCCCACCGCGCCCCTGGACGTTGAAGCGTTCCACCTTGGTCCGCTTCCCGAAGCCGTTGTTCGTAATGAAGAGCATGTCCATCGCGTCGGACACCACGTCGCAGCTCACGACCTCGTCGTTGGCCTTCATCTTCATTCCTCGGACGCCAGCGGCGGCACGGCCCATAGACCGCACCTCTTCCTCGCTGAACCGGATCGACTGACCGAGCTTCGACACCATGAGGATGTGATCGTTCCCGTTGGTCTGGATGACCCGCACAAGTTCGTCGTCGTCGCGCAGGTTCACCGCGATCAGGCCCGCCCGAAGCGAGGAGTCGTACTCGTTCATCCGGGTCTTCTTGACCTGGCCGAGTTTCGTGCAGAAGAACAGGAACAGGTTGTCTTCATACGTGCGCGTATCGATGATCGCCTGGATCTTCTCGTCGGGACCGAGCGGCAGAAGGTTCACGATGGCCGTACCACGCGCATTGCGGTCCTTGATCGGGATCTCGTGCGCCTTGAGGCGGTACACGCGCCCGCGATTCGAAAAGAACAGCAGGTACGCGTGCGCGGACGTGGTCACGATGTCGGTGACGTAGTCCTCGTCTTTCAGACGCGCTCCCTGGACACCGCGTCCCCCGCGGCCCTGCGTGCGGAACGTATCCGCGGGCATGGCCTTCACGTACCCGACCTTCGAGAACGTGATCACGAGCTCCAGATCGTCGATCAGGTCCTCGATGCTCATGTCCCCCGGATCGAACGTGATGACGCTACGCCGCGCGTTCGCGAACTCGGCGCGAACCGAAAGCAGTTCGTCGCGGATCACGGTGTTCAGCACCGTGCGGTCGGCGAGGATTGATTCGAGTTCGGCGATTGTGGCCCGCAAGGCCTCCAAACGCTGTTCGATCTCGACTCGGCTCAACCGCGTGAGCTGACCCAGCTGCATGTCGAGGATGCGCACGGCCTGACGTTCGCTGAACTCGAACGGCGCCGCCATCAGACCATTCTTGGCGTCGGTGCGGTCATCGGAACGACGCACCAGGGCGATGATCGCGTCGATGACATTGAGGGCCTTGTGGAGACCTTCCTGGATGTGCGCATCGGCCTTGGCCTTTTCGAGCCGGAAGTTCGAGCGCCGGGTGATGACCTCGACCTGATGCTCGATGTAGTGCTGGAGAATCTGCAGCAGGTTGAGGGTGCGCGGCACGCCGTCGACCAGGGCGACCATGTTCGCGGAGAAGGTGCTCTGCAAGGCGGTGAGCTTGAAGAGATTGTTCATCACGACGTTGGCGTTGGCGTCGCGGCCCAGCTCGAAGACGATCCGGATCTTTCCCTTGGCCGACTCGTCGTTGGCATTGGTGATGCCGGCAAGCTCGCCATTCTTCACAAGCTCGGCGACGCGCAGCAGAATCGAGTTGGGGCTCGACTGGTAGGGCAGCTCGGTAACGATGATCTGCTGACGTCCGCCCTTCAGCTCCTCGATCTCGGCGACGGCGCGCATCTTGATCGAACCCTTGCCGGTGCGGTAGGCGTCCATAAGACCGGCGCGTCCGAGGATCAGTGCGCCCGTGGGGAAGTCGGGGCCCTTCACGAAGCTCATGAGCTCGTCGATCGTGGCTTCCGGGCGGTCGAGCAGGTGGATCACAGCATCAATGACCTCGCCGAGGTTGTGCGGCGGGATGTTGGTCGCCATGCCGACCGCGATGCCCTGGGAGCCGTTGACCAGCAGGTTCGGGAACCGGGCTGGCAGTACCGACGGTTCTTCACGGTCACCCGAGTAGTTCGGGTTGAAATCGACCGTGTCCTCTTCGATGCCGGCGAGGAGTCGCAGCGCAAGCGGATGCAGCCGGCATTCCGTGTAACGGTTCGCGGCAGCCGAGGCGTCGAGGGACCCGAAGTTTCCGTGCCCGTCGATGAGCGGATGGCGCATCGAGAACGGTTGGACCATACGAACGAGAGCGTCGTAAATCGCGCTGTCGCCGTGCGGATGGAAGTTGCCCATCACGTCGCCGACGACCTTCGCGCACTTCACGTGCTGGCGGTTCGGGAGGAAACCGCCATCGAACATGCCCCACAAGATTCTGCGGTGGACCGGCTTCAGACCATCGCGCACGTCGGGCAATGCCCGCGACACGATGACCGACATCGCGTAGTCGAGGAAGGAGCGTTCCATCTCCTCCTGGATCTCGATCGGCTCAATGGCCCCGAAGTCGAGGGGTGTCTCGTTGTTGCTCATCTCGTTCTCTTCTTCCGGCCTGGCTCAGATATCTCAGATGTCCAAGAACCGGACGTCACTGGCGTTTTGCACGATGAACTTCTTGCGGCTCTCGACGTCTTCTCCCATGAGGATGCTCATGACCTCGTCGGCGATCGATGCCTGCTCCACGGTCACCCGGAGCAGCGTCCGCTTCGAGGGGTCCATCGTGGTATCGCCGAGCTCATCAGCGTCCATCTCGCCAAGGCCCTTCAGGCGACTGAAGTCGAACTTCTTGTTCGGATGGTCGGCCACGAACGCGTTTTTCGCGGCGTCGTCTTTCAGGTATTGCTTTTCCTTGCCGACCACGACGCTGTACAGCGGCGGCTGCGCGATGTAGCAGAAGCCAGCTTCAACGAGCGGCTTCATCTGGCGGTAGAAGAACGTGAGCAGCAGCGTCCGGATGTGGGCGCCGTCGACGTCGGCATCACAGAGCGCAATGACCTTGTGATACCGGGCCTTCGAGACGTCGAACTCCTCGCCCACACCGCCGCCGATCGCGCTGATCAGCGCCTGAATCTCGGTGTTCTGCATCATTTTGTCGATACGTGCCCGCTCGACGTTGAGGATCTTGCCTCGGATCGGCAGGATTGCCTGGGTTCGCGGCTCGCGGGCATCGGTCGCCGAGCCCATGGCCGAGTCGCCCTCGACGATGAAGATCTCGGACTCCGCCGGATTCTTGCCCGAGCAGTCCTTGAGCTTGCCCGGCAAGCCGCCGCCGAACGTGGCCGATTTGCGTGCAACGTCACGTGCCTTGCGGGCGGCGATACGCGCCTGCTGGGCCAACTGCGCCTTCTTGACGATCTTGTTGGACTCGGTCGGATTCTCCTCGAACCACTCGGCGAGTTTCTCGTTGGTGGCCCTCTGCACGAGCGTTTTCATGCTCGTGTTGCCAAGCTTGCCCTTGGTCTGACCTTCGAACTGTGGGTCGCGGAGCTTCACGGAAACGATTGCCGTGAGGCCCTCACGAATGTCCTCACCGGCGAGGTTCTCGTCTTTCTCTTTGAGAATCCCCTTGTCACGGCCGTACTTGTTGATCACCGAGGTGAGTGCGGTGCGGAAGCCCTCAACGTGAGTGCCGCCCTCGATCGTGGCGATACCGTTCGCAAAGCTGTGGAGGCCCTCGTAGTAACCCGTGTTCCACTGCATCGCTACTTCCGCCTCGCCGATACCTTCGGTGTCGGCGACCTTGAAGTTCGGAACCTTCGTGAAGAGCGGGTCCTTTGTGGCGTTGAGGTGCTTTACGAAGTCGACAAGTCCGTTGTTGAACTTGAACGTGTGGACCTCGGGGGTGCCGTCCTCTGTTTCACGTGCCGGATTCGGACGCTCGTCGGTGAAACGGATCTCCAGTCCGGCGTTGAGGAACGCCATCATCCGGAACCGCTCCAGCATCGTTTCGGCGCGGAACTCGGTCGTTTCGAAGATTGTGGAGTCCGGCCAGAACGTGACCGTGGTGCCCGTGCGGCCGCGAGGTGCCTTCCCGGTCACGGCGAGCTTCGTCTTCACCAAGCCACCCCGGTGGAACTCGATGAAGTGACGCTGCCCCTCACGGTCGATTTCCGCCGTGAGGCGCTCGCTCAGCGCGTTCACGACCGACACACCGACGCCGTGCAGGCCGCCGGACACCTTGTAGCCAGAACCTTCACCGAATTTGCCGCCAGCGTTCAGGACCGACAGCACGATCTCCGCTGCCGGCTTGCCGTCGTACTTCTTATCGGCATGCTTCATGGGTGCGACTGGAATTCCACGTCCGTCGTCTTCGACCCGGCAACCGCCGTCGGTCTGCAGCGTTACGGAAATGCGCGTGGCGAACCCCGCCATGGCCTCGTCGACCGAGTTGTCGACCACCTCCCACACGCAGTGGTGCAGCCCGGTGATCCCGGTCGAGCCGATGTACATGCCCGGACGCTTGCGGACGTGCTCACGGCCGTCGAGAATCGCAATGTCGTCGGACCCATAGTCAGCAGAACCTTTGATCGACGGTGACGGTGGGTCCAGCGCCGGGGCCAGGGCCGATACGTCTGAAGGGGTTTGGCTTCCCTCGACGGACGCGCCTGCGCCAGTCGTGACGGCGGCCCCATTGCCGGTGAGAGACAGATCAAGGGTTGAATTGTCATGCGCCATGGGCGCCGGCCTTTCGGTCGTGGGTCGATCACCCTGCGCCACAGAAGGTCTTTCGCGAGAATGAGCCGAAGTGGGGAGCAAACGTGACCCGGACGAATTGTTCGCCGAGGGGAAGTACACCTGTTCGGCTCCGCATCGATCGAGTGATCAAGTAGGTCAGAACGGGTGAATCGCAGCGCTGTCATTCTACCCGAGGGGGTACGACAGTTTCTCCAAACCGGCAGCCGAGGCGAGCTTTCTTGCGATTAGGCGCGCGGTTTCCGACCTCGCCACGTGGTGAACGGAGGTCGTCCGTCGCCGGTCTGCCCAAAGGGAGCGGGAGGCACCTCCGAGGAATTCGGCCGGACTCGGCTGCCAACACTCCGACGAACTCTGACGGACAAATCCGTCACCGCCCCCTCCCCCGCTGCCTGGGCAAGCCGAGTCAGAAGGTCGTCGCGAAGAAACTGAATTTCGGTCACCCAGCCTGGCTCATCGACGTCGATCATGAGCACCCCATTGCGCAGTCCGACCGGGCGGGCATGGCGCGCTATGGCTGCGCCGACCAACGTGTCCCAATCCGTGAAGATCGCGCCAAGGACATTCGGCGCCGCAAGGCCGAACCGGCGCGCGACGTCGGGCAATGACGCGCCGACGGGTCGCGGCTCGGCTTCGTCGGCTCGAACTCGAAGCGGTTTCCAAACCATGTCAGTACGGACCGATTCGGGTCGATTCCACAGCAGATGGCCAAGGAATTTCCAATGATCCGGTCGTCAATGCTGAACTTTCACGTGATCTGACGTGATCTTGCGCGGTTTCGTCCACAGATTCCACAGCTTTATCCACAGACGGCCTTCGCGTCACGAACGATCCGAGGCCAACGCGCTCGATCCCTAGCGTTGCCTCCACCGAGGCGGCTTTCGGGATAGCACCGGCCGTCGCCAGGATGGCCTGTCCGGTTGGAAGGTGGCGGACCAACGCATCACTGCGCGTCGCATCGAGTTCGGAAAACACATCATCGAGCAGCAGGATCGGTGCGACCCCAAAACGATCCGTGAGAAGGCGATGAGCCCCGAGGCGTAGGGCGAGTGCAAGTGTTCGCTGTTCGCCTTGCGAGGCGTGCGTACGGGAGGACCGGGTTTCGATGCTGAGCTCGAGATCGTCACGGTGAGGACCGGTCAACGTCAGCGATCGCCGCACGTCGTCGTTACGGGTAGCAGCCAAGTGTTCGGCCAGTCCACCGGGCGGATACGACGGTCGATACGTCAGCGACACCGGGGCCGGGCGGTCGGCTATCTCGGCATAGGCGCAGCTCACGAGGCAATCGAGCTCGGTGACAAGCGAGATACGAGCGTCCACGAGGGTTTCACCGACCTGGGCAAGTTTCGAATCCCACACGTCTAAGGTAAAGCCAACTTCCTTGCTAAGTCGTCCGCCCGCTTGTTTGAGGAGAGCGTTCCGTTGGCGGAGAACCCGGTCCAAATCCTTGAGCAGCGCATCGTTGCGCGGGTGTAGGACGCGAAGGACCTCATCGAGGTAATCACGACGCTCCCCCGGGCCTCCCTTGACGAGCACGAGGTCGTCGGGAGTGAAGACGCTGATTACGATTCCGTCGCGCACGTCGCGGCTACGCGCCAGTGGCTGCTTGTTCACCAACATCCGCGAGCGGCCGCCCGGATTGATCTCCGCCTCGAACAACACGGATCGGTCATTGACCGTCGCCGAGGCCCGAAGCACCGCGCGGTCCGTGCCGATCCGGACGAGCGCCTCGGTAGGGGAGCCTCGAAATGACCGAAGGCGAGCGACGTAGGCGACGGCTTCTAGGAGGTTTGTCTTCCCGCTTCCATTGTCGCCGACGACGACCGTGAGCCCGGGAGCGAACTCAATCTCACCTATTTCCCAGCTCCGAAAGTCACGCACAGACAACCGCTCAAGATGCACGGCCGGTCGCAGGCCCCCGTCAGGAAACCCGGACGGGCATGAGCAGGTAGAGGAAATCCGGACGCCCCGTGCCCCGGATCACGGCGGGCTTGAGGTTGTCGATAGTTTCGAGCGTGATGGTCTCCCCTTCGGCCGTGTCGACCCCGGCGATGAGGAAGTCCGGATTGAACGCCACAGTCATTTCGATGCCGACATACGTCGCCTCCACGTCCTCGTTGGCCTGGCCTACATCCTGCGTGATTGCGACCAGTTCCAGGCTGTCACCGCCCAGCTTGAGGCGCACTGGCGTCGAATCCTTGGCCAGCAGTCGAACGCGGCGAAGCGCTTCGAGTAGGGCGGCACGTTCGACCGTCAACTTGTTCGGGAGGGTTGCCGGGATGAGGTTGCGGTACGGCGGATACTGACCCTCGATGAGGCGCGTTGTGACCCGTGTGCCGCCCACCACGAAGGTGGCCTCACGCTCGCCGAGATGAAGGGTGACCTCGCCTTTCGAGCCGAGTACGCGCCCGACCTCGGCGAGAGCGCGGCTCGGCACGAGCACGGTCTGGCCCTCTTGCAGCACGGTGGTACCGGGCAGGTCACGAACGGACAGTCGGTAGGAGTCTGTGGCGACAAGCCGCAGGCCTCCGGCCTCGGCGGCCATGAGGACTCCGGTAAGGATCGGGCGGGCATCGTCGTGGCTTGCCGACGCGATGACCTGCTTCACCGCTGCCGACAGCTCCTCGGCGAGGATAGTGACACCCCCCGGCGGAGCATCGGGAAGGCGCGGGAACTCGTCTGCGCTTAACGTCCGAACGGAGAAGACCGACCGGCCTGCCCGGATTTGTGCCTGCTCGGCCTCGATCGACACCGAAACCGCGCCCGCCTCGAGGGACCGCAGAATGTCGGCACCAAGTTTCGCCGGAACAACGGCCGTACCGTCGACATCGCCGGACACCGTGACATCGACCTCAATGGTCAGATCGAGATCACTACCTGCGAGACGCAGGTGATCACCCACGAGTTGCAGCCGGACACCAGACAGGACGGGCAGCGTCGAACGGCTGGCCACAGCACGGCCAGCCGAAGAGAACGCTTCGACGAGTACGTCTCGTTCGCACCGAAACTTCACGACAGGACCTCACGTTTCGAGATGGGATGTTTCACGTTGCTCTTCAAGGTTAAAAGTAGAGAGATTTGGTGATTGGAGTAGTAGGGCCTGTGGATTGTGGACAACCCTGCAAACTCCCTGGTCGTGGGGGCTGCGCGGGCGCGCGGCGTATCCACAGAGTGTGCGTGTCCCCGGCGCCTCCAGTTCGAGCGTGTGGACATCTCGTAGGTTTCCCACAGAAATACCTGGTTATCCACCGGGTTTTCCACGCAGTCGTCTACATCGCGCCGGATGGTGTACGAGGACGAGAAGGTGGTGTCGATCATGACCCACCGTTTCCGGCTCGAATGATTTTGGTGAGCTCGGTGACCTGTTCGTAGATAATTCGACGTTCCTTCATCTGAGCCTGGATCTTCTCCACGGCGTGGATGACGGTGGTGTGATCCCGGTCGCCGAACTCGCGCCCGATCATGGGGTAGCTGAATTCGGTGAGTTCTCGAAAGACATACATTGCAATCTGGCGGGCCGTGACCAGCGGTCGGCGTCGACTTTGACCGGTGAGCTCCGCGAGGGCGAACCCGAACATCTCCGACGTCGCGTTGAGAATCGCTTTCGCCGTGACAGGCCGCGGCTCGTTACCAGAGACGATGTCATTGAGCACTCGCTCTGCCATTGGAAGGTCCAGCGAGACTCGGTTGAGACCGGCATAGGCGCACACCCGGTTCAGGGCACCTTCGAGCTCTCGTATGTTCACCTTCAGATGCGTCGCGATGAAGTTGAGGACGTCGGCCGGTACGACTGTTCCTTCGCGCTCTGCCTTCTTGCGGAGAATAGCCACGCGGGTCTCAAGCTCCGGGGGCTGAATGTCAACAATCAGTCCCCACTCGAAGCGACTCCGCAGTCGATCCTCCAATGTGGCGATCGCCTTGGGCGGTCGATCCGACGAGATCACGATCTGGCGTCCGGACTGCTGAAGGAAGTTGAACGTGTGAAAGAACTCTTCCTGTGTGCCTTCCTTCCCCTCCATAAATTGGATGTCGTCGATCAGGAGGACATCGCAGTCGTCTCGGTAGCTTCGCTTGAAGGCTGCCGTGGAGTTTGTCTTGATGGCATCGACGAACTCCGTGACGAATGTCTCCGTGGAGACGTAGCGAATCCGGCTCTGGGAGTAGTTCTGCCTGACGTAGTGGGAGATGGCCTGAAGGAGATGGGTCTTTCCGAGCCCGGAGTCGCCGTAGATGAACAGCGGGTTGTAGGACCGCGCAGGGCGCTCCGCCACAGACATCGCGGCGGCGTGGGCGAAGCGATTCGATGCACCAATAACGAAATCTTCGAAGGTGTAGCGCTGGTTGAGGACCAGATCATCGGTGAAGAGCGGTGGTGCGTGGGTGGTTACGTCGCGTTTGCGGATCGGTGCGGGCACGTCCTCCGTGAACGGGCTCTCGGTGGTATCGCCTTCAAAGACCTCGACCGAGATCGTCAGCCGACCACCCGTTTGCTCCTGCACGATTTGCGCGAGCAACTCGAGGTAGCGACCCTCAATCCGTTCTTTGGCAATCGGGTGTGGAACGCCAAGCACGAGCCGCACGTCGTCGAACACGATGGGTCGTGCGGCCGAAAAGCACGTGTTCCACGAAGCTTGCGGAACCCGGGCGCGCAACTGTTCTGCACAGTCGATCCAGGCTTGCGTTCCCTGATCCCCGCTGGACACGACGACAACTCCGAACTGGTTGGTGGACTGCTGTGGGTGTTGCCGGAAATTGTCCACAACATTGTCCACAGGTGTGGAAATTGTATGGACACCTACCACCGTTGCTCAGCGCTGCGGTGGTTCCGAACATGGCCGCACCAGGGTTTCCTGGGCCGGGGTGGAGCACGGTAGCACTTGTTTTCCACAGGCGTGCGAGACACCCGTCATGGAGTCGAACTTGCGGAACGTCGCTCTTTGCTCTAGCCTTTCCCGGTTCTGATCGGTCCGGGATCGGTCGCTCGAGCGTCTGACCGACGGTTCGAGTGCCCGTCGTTCGGGCGAGTTCCATCAGACGTCACTCGGGAGCCACAACGTGAAGCGCACATTTCAGCCCAACATTCGTCGCCGCGCCAAGAAGCACGGGTTTCGTGCTCGCATGGCGACAGCGAATGGGCGATCGATCCTGAAAGCGCGTCGGCTAAAGGGCCGAGCGCGGCTTTCGGCCTGACCTGAGTCGGGCCCAGGACCGCGATGGCGAGCGCAAATCCGGTGCGCGGCCGTCGTTCGTTCGAGCAGTTGCGCGTCGAAGGAGTAACTGCTCGGGCACGACTGCTTTCCGTCCGAGCCGTCCGCGGTCAGAATGAGCTTCGAGTGTCCTATGCGATTGGACGCCACGTTGGTCCGGCGGTCGTTCGCAACCGAGTTCGACGCAGGCTCAGGTCCCTCGTCGCCGAACGGCACCTCCCCGACGGCGAGTATCTGCTTGCTGCTCAGGCAGGTGCGGTCACTGCTTCCTATGTGGGGCTGGCCCGCGAACTGGACGACGTGCTCGCCAAGTTGGAGGCCCGTTTCATCGCCACTTCCAAAGGATCGTCGTGACTCAATCCGACCGCCCGTCGACGCAAGGGCCGGTGGTGTCGTTGCTGATGTTCGCGATTGTCGTGTACCAACGAGCGCGCGCTGGACGCCCTTCTCCGTGTCGCTTTTACCCGTCGTGCAGCCAATACGGCATGGAAGCGCTCAAGACGCACGGAGCGCTCCGGGGAGGGTCCATGACCGTGCAACGAGTCCTCCGCTGTCGTCCTGGCGGCCCCTCCGGTGTGGATCTAGTTCCACCGTCCGTTTCGCTTCCCCGCGTCACCCCTTTCCAAGGTTGACCTTGTTCCCCGTTCGAGGCTGATTATGTTCGAAGTACTGGCCAGCGTTCTCGCCTTCTTCTACCAGGTTACGAAAAGCTATGGCTTCGCGATAATTTTGCTTACCGTCGCCGTTCGGTTGGTCCTGTTCCCGCTGACGGCGAAGCAGATGCGTTCGATGCAGGGCATGAGCCGAATTCAGCCCGAGTTGAAGCGACTTCAGGCGGAACACAAAGACGATCGGATGAAGCTCCAAGAGGAGATGACAGCGCTGTATCGGCGGGAGGGCATCAACCCCGTCGGCGGCTGTCTGCCACTCGTTCTCCAGATACCGGTGTTCATCGGTCTGTTCAACGTGATTCGCGGCCTTTCCAGCAGTGGACGGTTGGCGTCGTTGCAAGTGGACGTGCCAAAGCCGCAGTACCTCTCGCCGAACTCCCCCATGTACCGGTCGATTGTGAACGGCGGCGGGCGCCTCCTTTCCTTCGGATTCGACCTTGCTCAGTCGGCCAGCGGAGTAACCGGCGGGATCGGGACTCGTTTCCCGTACGTCTTTCTGATCGTTGTCTACGTCGTAAGTGCCTACATTCAGCAGCACCTTGCCAACAAGCGAGCTCCAGCCGCTGCGGGACAGGCCGCGCAAGTCCAGCAGTTGATGAAGATCTTTCCGCTGTTCCTCGGCGTCTTCTATTACTCCATGCCGGCAGGTCTCGTTCTCTACTTCGTTGCTTCCAATTTATGGACAATCGCCCAACAGGAAGTACTCGCTCGAGCAATGCCGGCGGTGAAAACTGACCTGGATCCCGCTGCGGTGATCGAGGTAGCGGCGACAGTTTCGAGCGAGTCCGCACGTAAGCCCAACGTGCAGCAAAAGAAGCCACCGGCCCTTGCTCCGGGTGCTGGCCCGCATACATCCAACAAACCGAATGCGAAGGCACCGGCGAAGCCTTCGCAAAGGCCGAGTTCCGCAGTCGCAACGACAAGGGCGGCGCGGCCGACGCGCGAGGGCGCGGCGACCCCGCGTCCCGGCAGCGCTTCAGAAAAGAACGATGGCACTACCGCCAAAGGAAAGAGAAAGGCACGCTGACCATGGAATGGGTTGAGACCACTGCGAAAACTGTTGACGAGGCAATCTCCCTTGCACTCGATCAACTGGGGGTCGACCGCGATGAGGTCGAGGTCGAGGTACTTGACGAGCCAAAGAGTGGGTTGTTCGGCCGGATGAGAAGTGAAGCTCGGGTGCGCGCCCGCGTGCAGCCGACGACCCCGCGCCCGAAGGAGGAGCGTCGTGAACGCAAGCCAGCCGCTCCTGCGCGGCGTCGGTCCGGCGGCGGAGACACGCGGGGTGCGACCATAACGCCAACGGACTCTTCCTCGACAACCTCTTCCAACTCGGAGGACAACGCCGCAGGTGCGGCAGTTCCAAGTCCGCCGTCAAATCATCGGTATGGCGATCGCGAACAGCTCGACGGCGTTCCAACGGTGATCGAGGAGTCGGGCCGACAGTTCCTTGCCGGAATGGTGGCCGCGATGGGGCTGGAGGCGACAATCGAATGCAGCGTTGTCAATGGCAACATGATTGAGTTCCGCGTTGTCGGGCGGGACCTCGGCGTGCTGATAGGTCCGAAGGCGCAGACGCTCCAGGCCGCGCAGGAATTGCTCCGAACGGTCATTCACTACAGCACCTCGTCCAACTCCGGCCGAATCCTCCTAGATGTTGCCGGTTACCGAGAAAAGCGTCGAACCGCGCTTGTCAACTTCACGTCAGGCGTTGCCGCCGATGTCTTTGCTTCCGGAGAGCGCCGGGCTCTAGAGCCGATGTCGCCCGCAGACCGAAAGGTCATTCATGATGCGGTCAACGATATCGCTGGCGTGCGTTCGATGAGTGAAGGTGAGGAGCCGACGCGCTACGTTGTGCTCCTTCCGGCTTAACATCCGGATTGGACGTGCGATGAACATCAGTGATGGTCCGGCGGGGGGCCACACGGGTGAGGTCGAGGACGAGAAGCTACTCGCCGTTCTCGGCGAAGCACGCGAGTTCGGATACCTCGGACCAGGCCCGCTTAGTATCCACGTCCAACACGCGATTGCCTTCGCTAAGGTGGCGCAACGTTGGCCTTCGGCGGGGCAAATCAATTGGCGCATAGCAGATCTGGGAAGTGGTGGTGGTGTCCCCGGACTGGTCGTGGCCCTGATGTGGCCGCTCACCACATGGGTTTTTATCGATGCGAATATGCGGCGCATGGCAACGATGCGGGGCACCATCGAACGTCTTGGGCTAGAGGGACGGTCCGAAGTCGTGTGCGGGCGAGCAGAGGAACTCGGTCATCGGGCCGACCTTCGCGGCTCCTTCGATCTCGTTCTCGCCCGTGGCTTTGCGGGCCCTGCTGTCACGGCTGAGTGCGCGGCACCACTGCTGAAGGTCGGGGCGCGGCTCGTGATGAGTGAGCCACCGGACGATCGGGGCCGATGGTCAGCCTTGGGGCTGGCCGAGCTGATGCTGGAGGGTGAATTGGTCGAGCAAGACGGCTTCACCTTCTTCGCGGCACGGTCGATCGCTCCTTGCCCTCCCCGATATCCTCGCCGGGTCGGCGTCCCTGGGAAGCGACCAATCTTCTGAGTCGATGTTTCACGTGAAACATTGGCACTGCGTTATCGACGTGCGCGAATCTCCCGCTTCAGAGGACGATGAGATGGATGGCTGCATCAAAGAACAGCGTCGGAGGAAGGTGGAATCGACTGGTGGCGAGGGGTGGCAGTCTTTACGTTGCATCAGTGCCCGGCCCGTCGAAACGGATGCGGGATGTTTCACGTGAAACATGCCCGCGCGAGCGTGGGGCGGGGGTTTACGGTCAGCATCCTCCGGCGGCCCGTAACGCTTGCAGCGAAGCGGTTGCATCGTTGAGTTCCCGTTTCGGCAGTCGAGTCGTCTGGCGAATCTGATCGTCGTGGAGGTCAACCCCGTCAGTCGATGTTTCACGTGAAACATCGACGGATCAGCCATTTCTGCTGCCTCGCCGCAAGAGCTTCACTCGCGTCGATCCGCTTCGGCGAGGCGCGCTCCACGCGCGGGCCTCGTTCGATTTTTCGGCGTACGTGGACCCTTCCGAAACCAAGTTGAGCACGGTCAAGTTCGCCAACCAACCGGGAGAGCGAACTTGGCGTGCGAAAACTCGACGGCAAGGTCTTCTCGTCGTCCGGGAGCGATGGGTTGAACCGGGAGATTCTGGTCGCCCAGCGGCAGAACGGCGGGTCGGGTGTTCGTCGTCATCCGTGCGGTGAGATGTTTCATCTGAAACATCTCACCATCCCCGCGGTGCGATGTTTCACGTGAAACAATTGGCGTACTCCCGGGCGCAGGCGGAAGATCACGGAATCGCCCCAGTTTCTCGGCTGAAAGAATTGATGCATGTCCGGAACAGCTCCCACGAACGTATTCACACGGCCACTCCCCCGCACGGTAGCGATCGCGAACCAAAAGGGTGGTGTGGGCAAGACAACGACTGCTGTCAACCTCTCGGCGGCCCTGGCGGATCTCGGGTATCGCGTGTTGGTGGTTGACCTCGATCCACAGGGAAACGCCACGACCGGGCTCGGAATCAACGCCAGGAACCTGCAGTTCTCCATCTATGACGTTTTGATGCGCGAGACTCCGATGGAAGATGCCATTGAGGCGACCTCGGTGCAGAACCTCTTCATCTCCCCAACCACCATTGACCTCGCCGGCGCAGAGATCGAACTCGTACCAGCCTTCTCACGTGAGTTGCGGTTGAAACGGTCGATCGGCCGGGTACTCCAAGACTTTGACTTCGTGATCATCGACTGTCCGCCGTCGCTGGGGTTGCTGACCATCAACGCCCTTGCCGCTGCCACGGAAATCATCGTCCCGATTCAGTGTGAGTACTACGCACTGGAAGGACTTGGTCAACTGCTTCGGAACGTCAACCTGGTGCAGTCAAATCTCAATCCGACTTTGGAAATCAGTGCGATCATCCTGACGATGTACGACGCGAGGACAAAGCTCGCAGACCAGGTCATGAGGGAAATCCGCAGCCATTTCGGTGACCGAGTGTGTAAGAACATCGTTCCTCGAAGTGTGAGGCTCTCGGAGGCACCGTCCTTCGGACAGCCGATTACCGTGTTTGATCCGACTTCTCGCGGGGCTGTTGCCTATCGCGGTCTCGCAAAGGAGATTAGTGGTGGCACGCCAAAGCGGTCTGGGTAAGGGACTCGGGGCTCTACTTCCGAGCGCCATGACCGCGGAGGAGGAGCCAACTTCGGGTCCAGCGGTGGGACAGCTCGCCGACATTGCGATCTCCGACGTACGCCCCAACACCTATCAGCCGCGGTCGACCTTCGACGACGAGGGGATCGCGGCCCTTGCGGCATCGATTCGCGAGGTGGGCGTTCTTCAACCGATCCTCGTCCGTGCAATCGAGGGTGGGGGTTTCGAGCTCATTGCCGGCGAACGCCGCTGGCGGGCTGCACGCCGTGCCGGACTGACCGTCATTCCTTCGATAATCAAGGCCGCGGATGATCATGGTTCCCTGGAACAGGCACTCGTCGAGAATCTCCATCGAGCCGACCTCAACGCACTTGAGGAGGCGGCCGCCTTTCAACAGTTGATTGATGACTTTGGGATGACCCACGAACAGGTGGCTGACCGAGTTGGCAAAAGTCGAGCGGCGGTGTCGAACACTCTCCGGCTCATGCAGCTCTCGCCTGCGATCCAACGACTCGTACTCGATGGACAGCTGAGCGCCGGACATGCACGCGCACTCCTCGGCACGACTGACAAATCATTCCAGGAGGCCTTGGCCCGTCGTGTGACATCGGACGATCTCTCCGTCCGGGCGACGGAGGAGGCCATCCGACTTCGGCTCGATCCACGGTCAGGACCATCCGCGAAGGTCGCAAAGAACGGGCTGTCGAACGCTCCGTCAACAGCTCCGTCAACTGCTGTGGAGCGCCCCGCGGGTCTCCTAGAACTCGAACACGTGCTCGAGGAATCCTTGGACACAAAGGTGGCCATCGAGTTCGTCCCGGGCCGCAAAGGAAGGATGCTGATTGAGTTTGCCGACCTCAACGACCTCGAGCGGATATTTCGCATAATGACCGCCGGAGTTGCACCGTCAGTTTGAGGCAGTGTGCGACAGTGTGCGACAAGGAACCGGCCGTGGTTCGACCCACTAGTGCATCGCCGCGTAAGTTCCCCGCGTGATGCCTCGCCGGAAGCGTCTTTTGTAACAAGGGCTATCGGTACCGACATCACGCGAGGAACTCACGCTTGCGTGCACTAGAGATGCGGGTCGAGCTCCTCGAGCAGTTTGCCCTTGGGCTTTGCCCCAACGATACGGCTGACGAGTTCGCCGTCTTTGAACAACAGCAGTGTCGGAATGCTCATCACCCCGAAGCGCTGGGCAGTGTTCGGGTTGTCATCAATATTGAGTTTTGCGATGGTGACGCGCCCGGCCTGTTCAGCAGAAATGTCTTCGAGGATGGGCGCGATCATTTTGCATGGCCCGCACCACTCCGCCCAGAAATCGACAAGAAGCGGGGTCGACGAAGAGCCAACCTGCTCATCAAAGGTGGAATCGGTCAGCGTGAGAATACCGTCGGCCATGGTGACTTCCTTATCTAGATTTGTTTGGATGAAACGGAATTGATTGGCGGTACAAATTAGTTGTGCGCTGCGGCTTCGAGCCAACGTTCGGCATCGATTGCGGCAGTGCAGCCCGATCCAGCCGCCGTAATGGCCTGCCGGTAGGTGTGGTCCTGTACATCTCCACAGGCGAAGACGCCAGCGATGTTGGTGCGCGAACTCTTGCCCTCGGTCAGAAGGTAGCCATCGTCGTCGAGATCAAGCTGATCACGGAAAAGGTCGGTATTCGGGACGTGACCAATGGCAACAAAGAGGCCCGACACTTCGAGGTCGCTGCGTGATCTGTCGAGCGTGTTCTCAATGACCGCACCTTCGAGGCTGCTGGTGCCGTGCAGGTCGACAACGCGCGAGTTCCACAGAAACTCGATCTTGGGGTTGGCCCGTGCGCGGTCCTGCATGATTTTCGACGCCCTGAGCGTGTCGCGTCGGTGGATCAGGGTGACTTTGGTGGCGAATTTGGTGAGAAACGTCGCCTCTTCAATCGCGGAGTCGCCGCCGCCAACAACAGCTATCTCTTTTCCACGGAAGAAGAATCCGTCACAGGTGGCGCACGTCGACAAACCGTGCCCGAGGAGTCGACGTTCCGCTTCGAGATCGAGCATCAGCGAACGGGCACCGGTGGACACGATGACTGAATGCGCCAGGTATTCGTCGTCGCCGACCCAAATACGCTTCGGCGAGGCATGGAGGTCCACCTTGGTCACCTTCGCAGTAAGCAACTCGGCCCCGAACCGTGCCGCCTGCGCACGCATGGTTGTCATGAGCTCAGGCCCTTGAATGCCGTGTTCGAATCCGGGGAAGTTCTCAACCTCGGTGGTGAGCATCAACTGCCCTCCGGGCTGGTCACTCGTGGACGAGATCTCCCCTTCAATCACCAACGGGTTGAGGTTGGCTCGAGCGGTATAGATCGCAGCGGTTAATCCGGCGGGGCCCGAACCAATGATGATGACTTCGCGAATCGGGAGGTCGCGAATGGACAGGTCGGGGGTGGACACGGGGTTCCTTGGTGGTCTCGAAATGGTTTGGCGTACGGTGCCGGACGCCGAATGGTTTGGCCGTACGGTGCCGGAATCTGAGTGGTCAGTCGGCGTTATGGCGACGCGACCACACCAACAGACCAACGACGGTGAAGATTCCGCCGATCAGTAGGTAGGGGAGCCAGATCCCGGTCGGGAGGTACCGATCGGCGAGACGGACGACGCCGATTGTCAGCAGAAAGAACGCGGACAGCGCTAGACCGAGCACCGTGACGCCAAATACGACCAGCCGGACGGCGTTGCGGACCGGATCCGTTGTCCGCGACCGAACCGCCGTGATGACGTTCTCCAGCGAATCGATGATCTGGCTGGCCCAATCGGACTCTGTCTGGTCGGCGGTCTCGCTCACCTCTCCAGCCTAGTAGCGCGTCGTGCGCTGGGGCACCCTGTCCTGCCCAGGCGTGGGCCACTCCTCAGGTGATGGGTTGGCAGGACGATGCGTCGAGCACGAGGACATCGTCGATGCCGATTCGAACAACAATGACGACCTGGCGAGAGCCAACGTCGGCAGAGGCCCAGGCGCGAACGTCATCCGTGAGGCAGGGCGAGGCGGCCGACTGCGGCGACGCCTTGGAGGGTGCCGTAGCCGCGGCCGCTCCGGGCGTCGTTGCCGCTCCCGCCGCAGGCGCAGCAGTCGCTGCGGCGATTGGGTTTGATGTTGCTCCCGACGGCGTCGTCGGGACGGGGAGGAGCAGACCGAGAGATACAACCCGCTCTTCGGCCGCAGCACGGGCGGTCCCGATGTCGGAGAATTGGCCGAGTTGGCCCAACCACACGCTCCGTGACGGAGCGAACGATCCGGAGTCGGCTGCTGAACGGGATGGAACGGCCGCAGCGGAGACTTTTGTTGCAAGGGTGGTTGTCGACACATCGCTACGGGTCCGCTTCGGGTCCGGCTGCTTGGGGGGCCCCGGCTGCGCCGCCTGGGGTTGGACCTCGGTCGGGTGGGCGGAGTTCTGCGAGTCGTCTGTAACGCTTGCTGACGGACCGGCGCCCGCGGAAAATTCTGCGGCAGCGGTGTCCAATGCCGCTGCCGCTGCCGCTTGCGTTTCTGCGGTCGCTGCTTCTGTTGCTGCTGCACTCGCTGCTTCTGTCGCGCCCACAGCGCCGGGGCGAGTGTCAACCAGGGCCTCCTCCGCAATGCCCGCGCCCGACTCGACCGATGGCATCGACATCAGGGCGTCGGTCGACGCGATGGTCTCGAGGGCGGATTTCGTCATCGGAGAGCGCGAATCTCGAAGCGCTACCGCGACGAATAGGGTCGCGAGAACTGCGAGCACGATCGGAACGACAAGACGCGGTCGCAACGCCCCAAGACCACCCGTCGTGGTCACGGATGACCCGGCCGAGACCCCGGACCCACGTCCGCGGCCGAAATGCAAGCTCGATGATTTCCTCTTTTTGTCGGTGAGGCGCGGGTCTTGGCGAGGAACGTCAACCAGAAATGCGTTCCTGGCGGCAACGAGGCTCGCCGCTCGGACCGCCTCCGGGACCGGCTCGTGGGCCGCGAGGGCCTTTTCGACGTGGGTAAGCAGGGGGTTCAGCGACCCTAGACAGCGCGCGCAGCCCATGAGGTGCGTCCGCTGATCGGCGAGGTCGGTTCGGGACACGATGGTGGGGTCGAGTGCCCGATCCTCGTCCAGCGCGTCCAAGAATTTATCCACGGATGCTTTCGAGGCGACATCGACATCGATCCACCACGCGAGCCCGGCCCCGTCGAGATGACCAGGGTCGGCGCGCAGGAAACGCGTCGGTGTGGAATCGGTGGTCATAGTCGTTCCTTGGACGCTGCGAGGCCGGAGGCTGGTTCCGCAACGTCAGACGATTGCGTTGACGCGGACTTCGAGCGCACACCACCAACGAGGGGAGCGAGCGCTGAGCGCGCGCGGGCGATCCGCGATCTGACCGTGCCGCCGGGAATGCCGAGAATCTCGGCGATCTCGGCGTAGTCGAGGCCGCAGACATCGCGGAGAACAACGGGGGCTCGGAACTCGACCGGCAACCGGCCGAGCACGTGTGACAGGTCGACGGTCGCTTCGACCGAACCGAAATCGCTGTAGGTCACCGAGTCAGCCGTTAAGGCAGCTTGGTCGGTTGGAACTGGCCGGCGTGTTCGCCGTCGCAGCTCGTCGAGGGATGCGTTCGTGGCGATTCGATAGATCCACGTGGCGAAACTGGCCGTTCCGTCGAAGCGCCGAATGCCTTTGGCGATCGCAATGAGCGCCTCTTGGGTGGCGTCGGCGGCATCGGCCTGGTTGGCCGTGCTCCGGTGGCAGACGTTGCGGACCCGGTCGTAGTGGCGCTCGAGAAGCGTGTTGAGAGCGTCGACCTCGTCACGTTGAGCGGCCGCCACGAGCACGACGTCGGGTTGCGCAGCGAGCCACGAGGCGCGCCCCCGGTCGTGGGCCAGCAATCGGTTCATAAACGACTAGTGCACGCAAGCGGAAGTTCCGTGGCGCTCGCCGATTCCCGTTTCGCCCGGTCAAGGTCACTTTTCGGGTCGAGGGGGCAACTACGGAACTTCCGCGACGCGCTACTAGGCGGGTTCGTCATCCCCATACGCTCAATTCGCCAATCTTCACCTGGGCGAACTGGGTGACCTTCGGTCCGAGGTCGGTGATCCAGAGCAGGACGTAACGTCCGCGCGATGCCCGCAGGGCAATCCGGGTGTGTCCGGTTCGGCTGCTCACGACCTGTCCGACGGGGTTTCCCCAGCCGTCGAGGTCACTGGGGAGTTCGTCGCGGACGTAGACCTTGCCGGACCAACCCTGCGAGGGCGTGTCAATGTCCAGATTCCTGACCTCGGCAGCGTCCGGAAGGATGAGAACGACCCCGACCCCGCTTTTGCGGCCGTTAAAGCTCCGCGAACCGTACGTTTCGGTCGACCAGGTGGTTGACGGGTTGGCATCCAGTAGCCGGGGGAGTTCAAGGTCGTGCTCGCCGTCCGGATCAAGCTCGAAGGATTGTGGTTGTAGGACCGCAAGACGGGTGACCCGGTCCGAACGGCCGTCGGCCAGGGTCACGCCGAGGAGCGCGCCGGACACGAGACCGACGATCGGGAGGAGCAACCGGAGGGAGCGCCGCTTTGGTGGTCGTGCCACGTCGGGCGACGGTGCGTCGTTGCGCAAACCCGGCCGACGGACGCCTACAGGTGCGCCAGCAACGACTTCCCGCCTCACGGCGGTCGGATCCTGCCCGGACAAGTCGATCGGCTTGATTGGCCGTGACCTCGCACGCGCATCGACGCCGCGCGCTGGTGTGTGATCAACCGGATTCCGAGCAACGGCGGGAACAGCGTCGTCGGCGCGCATGTCGAGCGAGCGCAGCGCACTCGCGAGCTCGTCGGCCGAAGCGAATCGTTTCCCGGGGTCTTTCTGGAGCGCTCGGAGGACGACCAATTCGAGAGATCGCGGTATTCCAGCGCGCACGGACCGCGGCGGCGGTACTTCGGCGCGCACGTGGAGCATTGCGGTCTGCAGGTCGTTCGCACCCTGAAAGGGGACCCTCTCGCAGATCATCTCGTAGAGGACGACGCCAACGCTGTAGATGTCGGAACGGGCATCAACGAGATGTCCTTCGACCTGCTCGGGAGCGACGTATTTCGCGGTGCCGAGAATCGACCCGATCTGGGTGAGGTCTTCACCGGAGAGTTCACCTGCTGCCTGCTTCGCTATGCCGAAATCGACTACCCGGACGCGACCGAAACGTGCCCGTCCTGATTCCTTCGGGGCAGCCTCCACGAAGATGTTGCCCGGTTTCACATCGCGATGGATCACGCCAGTTCGATGGGCGTACGCAAGACCGTCAGCGGCTTCCGCGGCAATCCGGACCGATTCGACCATCGTTGGCCGGCCTGCCGGGTCTGCAACGTTGAGCAGAGCCCGAAGCGACGAGCCTCGCAGCAACTCCATCACGATGTAAGCCCGTTGGGTGCCGCGCTCCGAGGTCGACCCTTCCACTCCAGTGTCGTAGACGGTCACGACGTTCGGATGGCTCAGCCGTGCCACCGCCAGGGCCTCGCGTCGGAATCGCTCGACAAAGTCGGGATCGGTGGCGAGGTGTGCATGGAGCACTTTGATGGCGACGTCGCGGTCCAACGTCTGGTCGTGGGCTTGCCAGACTTCCGCCATGCCCCCACGCGCGAGTGGTCGCAGCAGGCGATACCGGCCTGCGATCACCTGACCCTGCGGTGCGGCTGACGGGGGCGCTCCTGGGGTCCGGTCTGGCCGGTCAGCTGTGGTCTCGTCGTCGTGCTCCCAGATGGCCGCTCAACTCCTCAGGGATGCGTTCACGAGTTGCACGAACTACGCCGGGAGGTTGAAGGTGAGGCCCATGACGCCCGGTCCACCATGCGTGCCGATCACGGCACCGATCTGACCGACAACGATCGCGTCGCGGGGAAATGACACGGCGAGCAGTTCGAGAAATTGATCGACGTCGGACGCGTCCCCGTGCATGACGGCGACGTTCTCGACGTGTCCATGCTCGGCCTTGACATCAGCCACGATTTGGGCCAGGTGAATCAGGGACTTGGTTCGGGTCCGCTGCTTTCCGGCCTGTTCGACGGCCCCGCTGCTCAAATCGAGAATTGGCTTCACCGACAGCAGGGAGCCGATGAGCGCCTGAGCGCCCCCGATACGGCCACCCTTCTTGAGGTTTTCGAGTGTGTCGAGAGCGCCGTAAACGCGCGTTCGTGGAACGAGCGAACGAACGACCGCAGCAACGTCTGCGATTGATCCCCCGGAGGTCGCCGCTCGTGCGGCTTCGACGGCCATCGTGCCCTGCCCCATCGTGATGGAGCATGAATCGATGACCTCGACCGCGATGAGGTCGGACATGGCTCGTGCCGCGAGTTGCGCTGCGCCAATCGTGGCGGACAGCTTCGACGAGAGCGATACGACAACAACCCCGTCGGCTCCTTCTTCGGCTGCGCGTCGAAATGCTGCTTCAAAGGCACCGGGAGAGGGTGCGGCGGTCTCGGGGAGAAGCTTCGAGGCAGCGACTTTTCGCCAAAACTCCTGTGGCGAAAGGTCGCGTCGGTCCACAAACTCCTCGTCGCCGAATCGGATGGAGAGGGGAACCACCTCGATACCGTGGTGGTTCGCGACCTCAGGCGAGAGATCGCAGGCGCTGTCGGTCACGATTCGCACGCTGGCCATGAAACGGTCCTGCTCCTTCTTTGAAGCGTTGGTTTGGTCGGGGTTCGCCGGGCGTCGGATGGGGCAGCGGTCAGCGTCGGAGCCGCCCGAAGCTTCGGGTGAGACCCCGGGCCGCTGATGCGATCTCTGACACGCCGACAAGTCGGCCGACCGCGGCGTAGACGGTAACACCGACCGTGACTGCCGCCCCGACTCGAACGGAAGCGCCCAGGTGCGTCTGCGAGTCTGCGATGGACGAAACGAAGTCGCTCGCTCCGTACGCGGCGGTGCCCATTGCCGCCGAGGCGATCACAACTCGAACCGCACAACCTGCGAGTTCCCCCAGTCGTAGACCGCCCAGACGTCGTCGCACAACGTCGAATGCGACCATCGCGCCGATCACATAGGCCAGGGCAAAGGCGAAAGCGAGGCCCCGTACGCCCCACCCCAGCGCGAGAAAGAGTGCCGCAAGCAAGATGTTCGCAGCGTTCTCGGCGGCGTTTACGACAAAGGTGATCCGAGTGTCGCGCATTGCTTTGCAAGCGTTCATGAGGAGGAGGTACAGGCTGAAGAAGGGCAGACCGACCGCAAATGCACGGATCACGCCCGCAAGGCGGTCTGCATCCGCCGCGGTCATATCGCCGGCTCGGAAGATAGAGGCGATCGGACCCGCCAGAACGAGGTAGCCAACCGCCGCCGGCACCATGACCGTCATCTGCATCCGGATGCCGCGGGCCAGCGTCGAACGAAATCGGTTTCGACGCCGCTCGAGGAACGCCTCGGACAATTCCGGCTGAAGGGCTGTGGCAACCGACACGGCGAAGAGGCCGTGTGGCAGGAGGAAGAACGTCTGGAAGGCGATCGTGTAGGCCGAGTAGTCACCGTCGCTGCCCTTGCTTGCCGCACGCTGTACGAAGAACAGGGCGGCGACGTTGCAGGCGACATAGCCGAACGTCCAGGCGGAAAGCCGGACAAGTTCACGGATTGCGGGGTGGCTCGGTTCCCAACGCCAGCCGAGCGCGAGCTCGGTGCCCCGCAATGCCGGCAGAAGGGCGAGGGCCATGGCCAAAACGCCTGCTGTGGTCCCGAGCCCCAGGAGGAGGAGGGTCGACGTGTCGTGGCCGATCCTTTCGAGATCGGACACCCCGGTTCTCGACGCATGGAGGAGTCGTCGAACCCAAAGCAGCATGATGATCACAACCACGTTGTTCAGGACCGGTGCCACCATCGGGGCAAAGAAGCGCCGCCGAATGTTGAGAAAAGCGGTAGCGATCGTCACGAAGCCGTAGCAGGCGACTTGGGGGGCAAACAGCCGGAGCAGCCGGGTTCCGAGGACGAGTTTTTCATGGTCGGCGCGATCGCCATAGGGGATGCGCAGAATCAGAGGTGCCGCTACGGCGAGCGCCAGCGACGCCACGACGACAATGACGGCGAACAGAGACACAATGGCGTTGACCCCATCGCGCGAGCGCCGGGTGTCGCGGCGGAGAAGCTGTGTGAACAGCGGAACAAGGGTTGCCGAAAGGACGCCACCCGCCACGAGTTCATAGACCATGTTCGGTGTCGTATTGGCCTGGTTGTAGGTGTCCGTGAGTGCTCCGAGGCCGAAGCTGGCGAGCACGACGGTTCGGACCGCCCCGGTGAGCCGCGAGGCCAGCGTGCCAAGGGCCATGACCGCAGAAGACCGTCCGACGGTCGGATTCGTCGTCGTCGGCGTCGTTGGCGTCATGCGAATGGCTCCTTCGCTGCCGACGCCGGGTGTCGATCGAGCGCGCCCCGTCGACGTTTCGCAAGGATCGTACGACCCCACCACAGGGCGAGGATGGACAACGACCCGAACGTGAGGATGGTGCCGATCGGCCCGATGGCCGTTGAGCGGAGTGTGTACCGAACCCGTGAGAATTCGTAGCCGTTCGGAGACCTGAGCCGAACGATCATGGAATACGAACCCGGACCACGAGTGCTGACGCGAATGGCTTCGCGGTGCACGCGCCCGTCGATATGAACGGTGCGCCGGAGCGTTTCACGAGCCGGAACGACTGGATCGGGTCGGCCATCCCCGAGGTCGATGTTGTCGGACTCAATGATCATCGTGACGTCGACGGGTTCGCCGGTGTTGTTGACCAGGCCCACCGGAACGTCCTGTTGGCGTGCCGTCAGCGTGATTCGCTTCGCCGATGTAAGTCCCACCTGGCCAATGCGCTGCGCGACGTCGTTTTCGAGACTGACGAGTGCTGCCGCACGATCGATCGGAGCGAGGCCAGCGGCCGTAAGGCGGGCGAGGTCGCGATCAAGTGTCGCCAGTTCACGTGAACGAGCCGGACTCGTCCCCGGGTCGATGGCGGAGAACAGCGTCCGATATCCGCCGAACCGCGAGGCAAGATCGAGGAGTGCGTTGGTGAACCGCGACATCTCGGTCGCCGCACTCGTGCTCGGAGCGCCCTGAATGGTAGGGATCCGGTAGGTGGTCGCTCCATCGGCCTCGGTCTGGAGCGGAAGGGCGAAGAGTTCCCCGACCGTTGTGTGACGAAGAAGGGCGGGCAGAGCAGCGAGACCATCCAATAGGACGTTGAAGCGTGCTCGCGACGTGCTCTCCGGGATCAATAAGGCCACCCCGGTCGGTGCCGAGCCATCTCCGGTGAGGGAGAGCAGGGCGAGCTCCGCCGTTACCTGTTCGGCGTGAAGGACGTCATCGGTACCGGTTTGATCAGCGTTGTGAGCCTGGAGACGCTCGTGCACGCGACGATCGAGGAGCACCGTTGGGCGAGCCTGCGTCTCGCGGCCCGAACTCACCCCGGGATCGACGACGAACGGAAGAGTTGGCTCGACCGGCCGTCTACCCATCACGATCGCCGAATCAGTGACGACGAGTCGTTGAACGCCGAGTCGGTCGAGCGCAACGTCAGACGGAATTCGGTCGCCCACGATCGCGATGTCGTCCACGGTCGTGATGCCGAGACGTTCCCGAATCACGGAGCGGCCCAGGTCGCGCTGATGCTCAAGGGTCAACCCGAGACGGTCGTCGGCTTCCAGTGCACGGTCCCACCGAACGTACGGTGAACTCAGAGTCTCTCGGCCGGAGAGCGCCACTCGAAGTTCGTCGACCAAGGGCCCGGATCCGGTTTCCGATTCGGCCGCGTCGGGTCCTGGTGGGGGGCTCAGAGCGTCGAGGGTCTCGGCGGTAGGAAGCAACGTCAGCGTCGGGTCAGGGCGTGAAGCCAGTGTCTCGATGATCGATATGACGGAACGCGTGTCAGCGGGCGGGGCACCGGGTAGCGCAGGCGGAAGGTGAATCGGGACGATCAGCGCGACGGCCATCGGCTCGGCTCTTGCCGACGCTTGCCACACGAGGAACGTCGTGAAATGGTCCAGCACCGTTTCGGCCCCGGCCGTCCGCAGCTCGACGTGGACGGGGTAGACCCCACTCGCCACAAGCGCGATACATGCGGTACAGGTCGACGACGGAACACCGAGGTCGAAGCTGATTCGACGCGCCGCATGCGTTGACTGGATTTCGGCCGGGGTGAAGTTCGGACTCGTTGCAACCGCTAGGACCGAACCCAGGGCGAGTCCCTTCGCGTTCGAATCGAAGGTGTCACGGGTTCGTGCCCTTGGGTGGAGCGTCGCCACGATCTGAGCGGTCACGAGCGTCGCCGGAAGGCCGTTCGCGTCGGCGTCGATAGTGAATGACCGCTGGTCGCTACTGACGCCCTGGTCGGTGAGACGGAGCTGCGGCACCGTCTTTGGTCGAGGCACCTTTGGCGTTGCCGGGCCCGACGGTGGGGTCGCGGCGACCGCCGTTCCGAGAAGCGTTGACGCGAACAAGAACAACGATGCAACGAGACGGGTCAGGCCGTGCGCCCTCAACGCGAACTCTCTAACGCCGGTGGCGGACGCTCCATGATCACGAGGTCGAGGGGCGCGTCGACAAATCCTACAGAGCGGTAGAGGTGCAACGCAGGGTCATTGCCATACTCGGTGTTTACGACTATTCGGTCGACGCGGCGCCGCAAGGACCAGCGGATCCCGTCGACGAGCAACGCCCGTCCGATACCTTTGCGTTGTCCTGACGGATGGACGGCAAGACGCTGGAGATACCCACGACGGCCAGCACGTCCGAAGATTGCGTACCCTACCTGCGACCGGTGCGTCACGGCACAACGGAGACGTGCGATCGGGGTCGCACGAAGGGCGTTGGCAAGCCCCGCTTCATCGAAGCGCAGATCGTCATCGAAACAGGCTTGGTCAACGTCGAGCAACGCCTTTCGGTTCCGCAACGGCAGCCGACGCAACCGCGTGCCGTCGGGTGAGTGACCCGAGGTCGGGTACCGCGCGGCCGTGAGGTCGAGGACAAGGAGATGAAGCCGACGCTGGACGGCGAATCCCGATTCGGCGAAACCTGCTGCCCCCTCCTCCGTCAGGGCGGTTGATCGCGCCCGGACCACGGAACCCATCTGCTCGTCCAGCGTTGTGGTGACAATCTGAAGGAGAGCGGTGGAGACCGGGCCAGAATCGGCGCCGGCCAGGATCAACGCCTGCGGACCCTCGCTGGTTCTCCGGATTTCAAGCACCGCCCGTTGCGAACCAAGCCGAAAGAGTTGGCGCGTCACGTCGGGTGAAACTGGTGCAGAACCACCCATGGAGAACGAGGTGGTCCCGGCCGCCGTCGTTCCCATTCCACGAGATTAGGGCCGACAGGCCACTAGCCTCGTCCGGTGGTTCCCGCACGTTTTCAGCCCCTGCTCGATGAGACCCGTCCCCTGGCGGATCGCTTCAGCGACGCCGGGTACGCCCTTTCATTGGTCGGCGGAATCGTTCGAGACACGATGCTCGGCCTGCAACGTCGAGACCTCGATATCGATTGCACGACAAATGCTCCGCCTGATGAAATCGAACGCCTTGTCCGGGCCCATCGGCCGACCTCGGTGTGGACGGTTGGCAAGAAGTTCGGAACGATTGGGGCGACGTTTCGCCATGCTGATCTAGAGCGTCCATATGAGATCACGACCTATCGGGCCGAGGCGTACCACGAGGACTCGCGCAAACCAGAGGTCCAGTTTTCGACTCGGATCGAGGAAGACCTTTCGCGCCGAGATTTCACCGTCAACGCCATGGCGCTGTCCATCGCGGACCTGACGCTGCTCGACCCATTTGGTGGGGCCGCGGACCTCGCCGCGAAACGTCTGCGGACGCCACTCGCCCCCGAGGTAAGTTTCTCCGACGATCCGCTCCGAATGCTGCGAGCAGCGCGTTTCATTGCTGGTTTTGGACTGCAGCCAGACGAAGCTCTCGTGACGGCCGTGCGCCAACTCAGCGGTCGACTTTCGATCGTGTCGGCTGAGCGGATACGCGCTGAGCTCGACAAACTGCTGGTCACCGCGGACCCGAGCCCCGGCCTGTGGTTCCTGGTCGACACCGGGCTTGCGTCGCATTTTCTGCCCGAGCTCCCGGCAATGGCACTGGAGCAGGACCCAATCCATCGTCACAAAGACGTGCTCGCACACACGATCGCCGTGGTCGCGAAGACCAAGCCGGAGAGAATTGTGCGAATGGCTGCGTTGCTGCACGACATCGCCAAGCCGAAGACGCGCTCCATCGGTCCGAACGGGGTGTCGTTTCATCACCACGACGTCGTCGGCGCGCGCATGGCCCGCGATCGTCTGAGGCTGCTCAAGTACCCCAACGACGACGTGGACGCCATCAGCCAACTCGTCGGGCTGCATCTCCGGTTCCATACCTATGCCATGGGCTGGACGGACTCCGCAGTCAGGCGTTACGTGCGCGACGCTGGCCCGTTGCTCGACCAACTGAACGAACTGACCCGCTGCGACTGCACGACCCGGAATCCGAAGAAGGCCGAGCGGCTGGCGCGTCGAATGGACGATCTGGAGGAGCGCATCGCCGTCCTGCGTGAGGAGGAAGAGCTTGACGCAATGCGTCCGGACCTCGACGGGACCGAGATCATGGAGCACCTCGGTGTTCGACCTGGTCGCGACGTCGGCCAAGCCCTCAACATGTTGCTGGAGGCACGGCTGGAGGAAGGCCCGCTCGGTCGCGAGGAAGCGGTTCGGCGGTTGGACTCGTGGTGGGCGGCGCGTCAGGCCACGCCCGTTCCGACAACGCACGAGAGCGGCGCCTGATCGTTTCGCAACGGACCGCGGCCCGGCCCATCTACCCTTGCGGCCGATGTCGTTTCGTCCCGAAGCCGTGAGGGGTGCTGCCGAGAAACGGTCAGGCACCATCGACTACCGATTGGCGCGGCGTCACCTCATTGCGGAGTTCCATCGAGGACGCCTTTCGCGAAGCGACGTCTGCGACGCTCATCCTGAGCTCATCCGGGCCGCACAACACGTCGGGACCAAGCGGGAAGACGCGTGCCCGATTTGCGAGGAGCATCCCCTCGTCGACGTTTCCTACGTGTTTGGCGAACGACTTCCCGCACACGGGCGTTGCATAACCACGAAGGACGAGCTCGTGAAATTTGGCCGTCAGGTCGGGTCGTTTGCGTGTTACGTCGTAGAGGTGTGCCCGAACTGTCGTTGGAACCATCTCGCCCGGATGTTTCAGCTCGGGAAGGCCCATGCCGGCTGAGCGACGTCCGGCCGAACGGACGACCGCCGAGCGGCGGTCGCCCCGAACCGCCGTTGTTCCGAAAGGTCGTCACGCGCGGGGCATGCCCCCGATCGAGAAGCGACGACCGCTGCGGCGACTCGCCCGCAGGATGCTGTTCATCTGCATCGGCACTGGTGTGTTGCTGTTCGGCTTTGGAATCACGTACGTGGCATTGGCCCCGACGCCACCGGACTGGTTTCCGGTGCAGACCGCCTACGTGTTCGACGTGCATGGGGAACGGCTCGCCGCGCTGTCGGCGGGCGAGAACCGCCAGGTCGTAGCGCTTCGCGCGATCGCCCCGATCCTGCGATCGGCAGTGCTGGCCGCCGAGGATCGTCGCTTCTATCAGCACAGCGGCGTTGACCCGTTCGGCATCGCTCGGGCGTTGTTTCAGGACCTCCGCCACAAGGGACAGCGTCAGGGCGGATCGACGATCACCCAGCAGTACGTCAAGAATGCCTACGTCGGCCGCGAGGCGAGCATCGCAAGGAAGCTGAAGGAAGCGGCGATCGCCGTGAAGCTGGAACGCCGTCTGTCGAAGGACGAGATTCTGGTCCGTTACCTCAACACGATCTACTTCGGACGCGGCGCATACGGTGTCGAGGCGGCGGCACGCGCGTACTTCGGGACGTCCGCATCCGAGGTCGACCTGCCCCAGGCGGCCTACCTCGCCGCCCTCATCCGCGGACCAGAGTCGACCGATGCCGTGAAGAACATCGAGCAGGCGTCACGGCGACGCACCTCGGTACTGACCGCAATGGC
Organism: Acidimicrobiia bacterium; assembly: GCA_043720395.1. Taxonomy (GTDB): domain Bacteria; phylum Actinomycetota; class Acidimicrobiia; order Acidimicrobiales; family JANYDT01; genus JANOYY01. The sequence continues at coordinate 66,397 of JAYSSR010000038.1, read as the reverse complement.
AGACACCGGAGCGATCACCCAAGTCGAACGTGCCGCGGCCGACCGAGTGCCGCTTCTCGGACCTGGAGGCGTGAAACCACGTCGCGCGAGAGCGTCTGCCTACGACCACCCCGAAGTCGGGGCGCAGTGGTTCATCGACGCCGTGCGGCGTGAGTTGACCGACCGGTACGGCGAGCAGGTCCTGCAGACACAGGGTCTGCGGGTCACGACCACCCTTGACCTGGCGACGCAACGCGCCGCCTACCGCGCCGCCTACGTGTCGGTTCTGCCCGACCGAGCCGACCCATCGGCGGCCGTCGTGGTGCTCGACCACGACGGAGCGGTGCGAGCGATGGTCGGCGGTCGCGACTGGTCCGTATCGAAGGTCAATCTGGCGGTGGGCCGCGAAGGCGGCGGGCTCGGTCGCCCGGCGGGCTCGACGTTCAAACCGTTCGTTTTGGCCGCCGTGCTGCGAGCGGGATACTCGTTGGAGTCGGCATTCCCAGCCCCTGCCACCCTGACCATTCCTGCCGGGGAACTGGGTGGAGCGGACTGGGTCGTGCGCAACGTCCGAGGCGAAGCGTTTGGCACGCTGAACCTGGCGGACGCGACCCGGCTTTCGGTCAACACCGTCTTCGCCCAGGTCGTTTCGAATGAGGGCATCGGTGCCTCCAAGGTCGCCGACGCTGCAGCGCTGCTCGGCGTTCGATCGCCGCTCCACGAGTTCCCAAGCCTAGCGCTCGGTACGGCCGAAGTCTCGCCCCTAGAGATGGCCAACGCGTACCTCACGCTTGCCAATCGTGGGGTGCGCACGTACCCGACGATGATCAAGGCGGTCACCACGGCGGATGGTCGAAACCTCAAAGTGCTGAAGCCAGAAAGGAAGCGGGTCATGAAAACGGAGGACGCGGACCGGATCGCGGCGGTGCTCAGGGAGATTGTTCGTTCGGGCACGGGGGCCGCGGCAGCGATCCCGTCGGCCCGCGTAGCGGGTAAGACGGGGACCACCAATGACTCGCGCGACGCCTGGTTCGTCGGCTTCACGCCACGCCAATGCTGTGTGACCGCGGTGTGGATGGGATACTCGGAGGGAGCGAAGGCGATGGGGACGGTCCACGGCGTGCGGGTGTCTGGGGGGACGCTGCCCGCTCGGATCTTCGGGGCCACGATGCGGGCGGCCGTGCCGGCGTCGGTTGGGTCGGTACGGTTCGCGGCGGTCGAGGACTTCGGCGGGGACGTGCTCGTAGGGGCTGCTCGGGTTGCGGTTTCCGTCGGTGGCACGGCGGCCGTAGCGGCCAGCATGGTTTCGTCGCCGACGGTTGACGCGATCGAGCCGCCGAGCGGACCTGCAGGTTCCGAAGCGCCTACGGCCGAGCCGCCCCTCCAGCCCGCGCCCACGACTCCCGCGCCCACCGTGGCACCCGGACCGGTCCCGATTGGTGCTTCCACGGTCGAGACCGTGGCCCCGGGGTGACAAACGGCTCCGGTGTCGTTACAGTGTGGTCGTTGCCGGTAGCCACATTGGCACTGGACGACGAGAAAGGTTCGGTGCGACATGAACGCACTTTCGATCGGGACCGTTACGGCTGTGTCCTCGGTGTCCGTCCCCCCTGCTGTCTCCGACGCTTTGCCTCCGAAGCCCGTCGCCCGAAAGGGTCCGCGTCGCCTCACCGCGCCGGCAGTTGCCGAACGGAAGAGCAACGAGCGGGGCCTGAGCCAACCGCTGGTCATGGTCACCGCATACGACGCCCCGTCGGCGAAGGTCGCTCATCGGGCGGGTGTCGACATGATCCTCGTGGGCGACTCGGTCGCGATGGTCGTCCTGGGCTACGAGGACACACTCCAGGTCACCGTCGATGACATGGCCCGCCACACGAAGGCGGTCGCACGCGGCCTCGCCGCTTCGGAGGCAGATGGGTGCACAAATACTCGGCCCCTCGTGGTCGGCGACCTTCCGTGGATGAGTTATCACCTGTCGGCGGAAGACGCAGTGCGCAATGCAGCGGAACTGATGCGCTCGGGTGCTGGCTGCGTGAAGCTCGAAGGCGGGGCGAAGCGAATCCCGATCATCAAGGCGATTGTTGATGCGGAAATCCCCGTGATGGGTCACATCGGGCTCACTCCGCAGTCGGTCAATGCACTCGGTGGGTTCAAGGTGCAGGGCAAGGATGCTGCCGCGGCGAAGGCCCTCATCGTTGCCGCTCGAGCGCTGGAGGAGGCAGGGTGCTTTGCGATCGTGTTGGAAGCCGTGCCGGACGCGGTGGGCCGGGCGGTCACCGAAGCGGTGTCGATCCCAACGATTGGCATTGGTGCTGGTGCGCACTGCGATGGGCAGGTGCTGGTGTGGCACGACCTCCTCGGTCTCGAAGACCGCCTCGCCCCGAAGTTCGTGCGACGTTACGCGGAGCTGGGCAAGGCGGCCGAGGTTGCGATCGCGGCCTACGCGGCCGACGTCCGGTCGGGCTCGTTTCCCTCGTCCGCCGAGAGCTACGCGGCGTCAGAGCAGTTGGAAGAGGCGCTTGCCGATCGCTCGGGCCTGCGTTCGGTGCCCTCGATGGCTGACTTCTCAATTGAGGACGACCTCATCGCGCTGTACGCATAGACGGCGCGATTGCTGACCCCGGTAGCGACTAGTCTCTCCCGGTTCGCTTCCGCGGCTCCGTCCCACCACTGGCGGGCTTCGAGCCCAACAAGCGGGCGACACCCTGCCCCGGACCGTCCGGGGCCCTGCCTGCGGGCAGGTCCACGGGAGGTATCACCTTGGCCACCAGGCCGTACGAAGTCATGTTCATCGTCGACACGACGCTGGACGACCAGGTCGTTCAGACCGTCGTCAATCGCTCGCTCGATCAGATCAAGGCCATTGGTGGCACGGTCGGTCGAGTTGAGAAGTGGGGTCGGCGCAAGCTGGCCTACCCGATCCGCAAGAAGCCGGACGGGTACTACACGATCGTCGAAATGACCGCTGAGCCCGCAAAGATCGCCGAGCTGGAGCGTCAACTGTTCCTCGCTGACGAGATCCTTCGCCACAAGATCATGCAGGTCCCGGCGGCTGCCGCGGGTCGTTCGATGGCCGCACCGCCGGCCCTCGAGGACATCGCGTCGGGCGGCGGACGCGACCGGGACTGACCTCGATGCCAGGGAATAACATTACGATCATCGGGAACGTGACCCGAGATCCCGAACTGCGTTTCACCGCGTCCGGGCAGGCCACGGCCACCTTCGGACTCGCCGTGAACCGACGCTGGCAGAACCGCCAGACCAACGAATGGGAGGAAGCGGTCAGCTTCTTCAACGTCGTTGTATGGCGCGAACTTGCCGAGAACTGTGCCGAGTCGCTCCGCAAAGGCACGCGAGCCCTTGTCACGGGACGGCTTGAGCAGCGTTCGTGGGAGACGCCCGACGGCGAGAAGAAGTCGGTGGTCGACATCGTCGCCGACGAGATTGGGCCGAGCCTCAGATGGGCGACCGCACAGGTGATCCGCAACGAGCGCCGTGGTGGGGATGATGGCGGACAGGGCGGATCCGGCTACACCGGAAACAACCAAGGCAATCAAGGCGGCCAGAGCAGCCGACCAGCAGCACCGAACAGACCAGCAGCACCCAGTCGGCCGGCGTCGAACGCCGAGCCCGCTGCGACGTACGACTATGACGAGGAGCCGTTCTAATGGCACGTAACAATGATCGGGATCGCGGCACCTCCAAGCGCGCACCCAAGCTGAACGACCGCCGGCCGGCGAAGAAGAAGGCACCTCCGGTTCCCGAGGGTGCCTACATCGACTACAAGGACATCAATCTCCTCCGGAAGTTCATGTCCGACCGTGGCAAGATCCGGTCGCGTCGCGTCTCTGGCCTCTCAACGCAGATGCAGCGCGACGTTGCCCTTGCCATCAAGACGGCCCGCGAACTGGCCCTGCTTCCCTACGCGACACGAACGGTGGCCGAGCGCGGTCCCCGCGGTGGACGTCGCCGTGATCAGGGTGGCGACGACAAGAAGGGTGCCGTTGACGTCGAGGTCGAGGCCGAAACCGACGAAGGTACCGACGACGAAGGCGAGGAGTGAGCCATGTCCAAGGTCGTACTTCGCTCTGACGTCAAGGGCCTCGGCAAGCGAGGAGACATCGTGGACGTGGCCGACGGCTACGCCCGCAACTTTCTGTTGCCCCGGTCCCTGGCGATGGCAGCAAATCCCGGTTCGATGTCTCAGGCAGAGGCCATGCGAACTGCCCGTGACATCAAAGACGCCAAGAATCGTGACTCGTCGGAGACCATTGCTCGCACACTCGTGCCCGCGGTGATCAAGATCGTCGCGAAAGCCAAAGAGGGTCGACTTTTCGGCTCGGTCGCGGAGAAAGACATCGTCGAGGCCGTCAAGGCCCAGACCGGCGTGGTCCTTGAGCGTCGGACGCTCCACATGTCGGAGCACATCAAATCCACGGGTACGCACTCCGTCACCGTCCGCCTGCACAGTGATGTGCAGTTCGCGGTCACGGTCGAGGTCACCTCGGCCTGAGCCTGAATCTTCTGATGCGCTGACCGCCCGCAGACTTGTGGGTTGGTCGGCGCATTGTCGCGTCACGGAAACTCGCTGACAGTGCTCGGTACAATCCGATCGTCACTCCGTGCAACGACGAGGGTTCGTTCGGCCTACGGTTGAGTTGTGACACGTCGTTCGCAGGCCGCCGCTCTTGCCGCAGTCGTGGCCATCGCGCTCGGGTCTCTGCCTGCGCTGCTTCTCTCGAGCGGTTCCGGGGCGAACTCGGTCGATCAGATCGAACCCCTCGTGTCGTTGCCCGCCCGGCCGGTCGACACCATGACTCTTGCGCGCGTCCAAGTTGAGGACTGCACGCTCACGGGCGTGGTGGCGTCGAGTTCGGTGAATCCATCCGGCTTGGAGGGATCTGCCGTCTTCGGCTCGGGCACCGAGGGAACGGGTTCGGCGACGTGCATCGTTTCGGCGCTTGTAGCAGGCGAAGTTGTGATGTCCGTCAGGTTTCGAACGACGGGTGCAGTGACGAGAACGATTTCGGTAAACGACGTTGCCGTGGCGGGCGGCGTCCGCTACCTCGCCTCGCCCGATAGTTGGTCCACCGTCGCCGTCGTCCTCCCGCTTCGAGCGGGTGCAAACGCCGTCCGATTCGACTTGGCGGATGTCTGGTTTGACTGGATCGAGGTCCCTGGTGGGCGGGGTGGCGAAGAACCCGTCTTGACGAGTGTGGAACCGGTTGCGACGGCCGATGAAACCGTCCCGACGACTGCGGAACCCGTCTCGACAGTTGCGGAACCCCGCTCGGCCACAGCGGGTGACAGCGAGGACCTGACATGGTCCACCGGTGTTGCCGAACTCGCCGCAGTTCAAGAAACCTTGACCCCGGCCTCGGTTCCGCTCACGACACCCACCAGCACGACGTCGACCAGCACGACGGCGTCCACCACGGCGTTGCGCGTTGGCGCGAGTGGTGCGAATGTCTTGGCGCCGTCATCCGTCACGGTTTCGGCGACAACATCCACGTCAGTCCCGAAGTTGCTCGGATCACCGACCATCACCACGACGGCGACGACCGCAACGACGGTGTCTGCACGGCCGACCCTTGCTCCGACCACGAGTCCGGCCCCACCCAACCTCACCGCCGCGACCCCCGGCGTCACGACCACGACCGCGACGGCGACCGGCACGAGTACGTCGAGACCGACCGCGGCGACGACAACGACGCCGACACCCACCGCGACGACGACAGCCTCCACGACGACAGCCTCCACAACGACAGCCTCCACAACGACAGCGCCTTCCGCCACGTCGACCACGTCCACGGTGCCAGCGTCCACGGTGCCAGCCTCCACGTCGACGGTGCCAGCCTCCACGTCGACGGTGCCAGCGACCACGTCCATTACGTCCACATCGACAACGTCCGCGACGGCGGCCCCATCCTCAACCACGACCTCGCTTCCGGTGGGTCCGCGGGTGTTGACCTGGTCCGACGAGTTCACAGACGGGCTCGGTGCCGACTGGACCGCCGTCACGACCGGTGCAGGTGACTTCGACGACACGTTCGGTCTCGAGTGCTATCGCTCCGAGCAGAGCGTCGTCGCTGGTGGTTCCTTGCAGCTCACCGCCCAGCCGAAATCCGCCACCTGCAATGGGTCAAACCGTGCCTGGGTCAGCGGGCTCGTGACCACACGTCGAAAATTTGCGCAGACGTACGGACGTTTCGAGGCGCGCATGAAGCTGCCGCTCGCGAAAGGCACGTGGCCCGCGTTCTGGCTCATGCCGGCAGACGCGGCCTACGGGGGTTGGCCGAATAGCGGCGAAATCGACATCATGGAGTACGTCGCCAAGCCCCCGCAGACGGTCTTCCATACGATTCATTGGGGGGAAAGCGGTTCCCACAAAGCGTCGTCCGCCGGTGCCGATCTTGCGAGTCCGGCGTCGGAGTGGCACCGGTACGCGATCGAGTGGGAGGCGGGGATCATCCGGTGGTACGTCGATGACGTTCTGGTCCATAGCTACCGGGTTCCTGGCGGCACGGCCCCGTTCGACAAGCCGTTCTACGTGATCATCAACCAATCCGTCGGTGGCGAATGGCCGGGACCGCCATCGTTGGCCGACTTCCCGGCGACGGTACTGGTCGACTGGGTTCGGGTCTACGCACCGTTGTAGCCGCCGCGACTTCGTCGGGTGTGCGAGCCGCCGCGACTTCGTCGGGTGTGCGAGCCGTGGCGCTTCGACGGGCTCCCCGCCACCCACCCAGTGAGTTTCCCGCCCGCCCACCCAGTGAGTTTCCCGCCCACCCACCCAGTGACCTACTACGCTGCGTGGTCCCGTGGCCTGAACGTCTGGTCCGCCAACTCTGGACTCTCCCCCCATGATCCTCTCCGACCGGACGCTTCGCGAAGAGATTGCCGCGGGGCGAATTGTGGTTGACCCGTTTGAACCGGCGAACATCCAGCCATCGTCGATCGACCTTCGAGTCGATCGATATTTTCGCGTGTTTCGCAATCACACGACTGCCGTTATCGACGTCAAAGAGAATCAGGAAGATCTCACTGAACTCATCGAGATCGGTGAGGACGACGTGTTCATTCTCCACCCCGGTGAGTTCGTACTGGGCGCGACCGCTGAGAGGATTGCCGTGCCGGCCGACCTTGTGGCCCGGATCGAGGGCAAATCGAGCCTTGGACGATTAGGTCTCGTGATTCATTCCACGGCAGGCTTCATCGATCCAGGCTTTGATGGGCACATCACGCTGGAATTGAGCAATGCGGCCACCCTGCCGATCACGTTGTACCCGGGTATGAAAATTGGCCAGATCAGCTTTCTTCGAATGACATCTCCTGCTGATAACCCGTACGGCTCGTCTGCTCTGGGCTCCAAGTATCAGGGCCAGCGAGGACCGACTCCGAGTCGTTATTTTGAAAACTTCCGAACGAGCTGATCAGGCATTTTGAGTTCGCCGCCCGCCCACCCAGTGAACTCTGGTTCTGAACACTTCGAGGGGGCAATCGCGATTACCGGGATGTCCGGTCGCTTTGCTGGTGCTCGCGATACCGACGAGCTGTGGGACCTTCTGGCCTCGGGCCGTGAGGGGATCGCAGATCTGACCGTTGACGATCTGATCGCGGCAGGCCTTGAGCCGCACGACTTGGCCGACCCCGAGCGCATCCGACGCGGTGGCGATCTCGCCGACCCCGAACTCTTCGACGCCGCCCGATTCGGGATTGCGCCGAGCGAGGCGGCCCTTATCGATCCGCAGATTCGTCACCTGCTGGAGCTCGCGTGGGAAGCCCTCGAATCCGGCACGCACCAGCTGGAGCGCCTCCGTGACGGTGTCGGCGTCTATGTCGGCGTCGGTTACAACACCTATCTCGCCCGTAACCTGCTGAGCCGCCCCGACCTGATTCGAGACCTCGGCTGGTTTGGATTACGACACCTTGGCAACGACAAAGATTTCGCCGCTACCACTCTCGCGTATCGGCTCGATCTCCGAGGCCCCGCGCTGAGCGTGCAGACGGCATGCTCGACCTCGTTGACGGCCGTGCACCTCGCCGTACAGGCCTTGCTCTCGTTCGAGTGTGACCTCGCTCTCGCGGGGGCGGCGACGATCGAGGTGCCCGTGCGCGCTGGTTACCGCTACGTCGCTGGCGAAGTGCTCAGCGCGGATGGATACTGCCGACCCTTCGATGCTCGTGCGACCGGAACGGTCCTCAGCAGCGGCGCGGGCCTGGTGACGCTGCGCCGCTACGAGGACGCCGTTGCCGCAAACGATCCGATCCTCGCCGTGCTCCGAGGTACGGCCATCAACAACGACGGTCAGCGAAAGGTGAGCTACTACGCGCCGAGCGTGGAGGGCCAAGTCGACGTCGTCCGTGAGGCCTTGTCGGTCGCAGGCATCGAAGCATCGTCGGTCTCGCTCATTGAGGCGCACGGCACCGGAACTGCACTTGGTGATCCGATTGAGTTCGCGTCCCTGTCTGAGGCGCTGAAAACGCGAGATCGCCGCGATGCCGAGCCAACTGCCACCTTGCCCGCCGTTGGATCGATCAAGGCGAACATCGGCCACGCCGACACGGCCGCCGGGATCGCGGGTCTCATCAAAATCGTTGAATCGCTGCGTCGACGGACGATCACGCCACAGGCCAACTTCTCCGAACCGAATCCCCTCATCGACCTTGCTGGTGCTGGACTTCGGATCGTCACGGAACTCGAGGTATGGGACGCACCCGCACCTCGGCGCGCAGGTGTGACGTCACTCGGTGTCGGCGGGACGAATGCGCACGTGATCGTCGAAGAGTTCACCGGGGGGGCGGGCGGGGAGTTGACCGGGGGGGCGGGCGGGGAGTTGGTGGAGGCCGCGGCTTCCAGCGACGCCGCGGCGGTCGTTGGTGGCATCGTGGACCCGTCGGTGTTGTTGATCTCGGCGCCCACGGCGGAGAGTCTTTGCAACCTTGCCGAACGAGTCGGCAGGACAATCGCGACACCCGCTCCGACCTTGCCGACACCCGCGCAGGTAGCTGCGACGTTTGGCGTCGGCCGCTCGGCGCACGCCTGGCGAGCTGGCGTGATCGGGTCGTCGTCCGACGATCTTCGGCGCGGTCTCGATGCAGTCAAGCCAGTACAGGCGAGTCAATCGGCAAGGGTGCTGTTCCTTTTCCCAGGTGCCGGACCACAGCGTTCGGGGATGATCTCGGAACTGCTCGCAGCGCCCGGTCCCCGCTTTCGGACGTTCAATGACGCGGTCGAGCAAGCCGTGGCCGCCGCACGGACGGAACTGGGACTGGACCTTGGCGATCTGCTCCGCGCAGGACGCGATGACGCGATCGATGAGCGTCTGCGCAACCCCGCGGTCGGGCTCCCGGCGTTGTTTGTTGCGGAGTATGCCTTGAGCCGGCAGCTCGTGGATTGGGGTATCGCCCCAGCGGGGGTGCTCGGTCACAGTATGGGTGAGCATGCGGCGGCTGTTGCGGCAGGCGCGGCAACGCTGCGCGACGCGGTGATTGGCATCGGAGCGCGTGCCGAGGCGATTGCGAACGCGTCCCGCCCAGCGAATTCCCCGCCCGCCCACCCAGTGCGTTCGGGAGCGTCTGGGGCCGCAATGATCGCCGTGTTCGCTTCCGCGTCCGAACTGCGGCCGTACCTTTCGGACGCGCTCGATCTGGCGGTGGTGAATGCTCCCGACGAACTGGTGTATTCGGGCGCGACTTCCGATATTGACCTGTTCGAACGCGCTTTGCGCAGTGCGGACATCGACTGTCGACGGGTCAACCTCGCGGCGGCCGCCCATTTCCGTGGACTCGACGACCATCTCGATGCGTTCCGAGCGCGGATGAACGACACGACGCAGAGGCGTCCGGAGATCGCGTTCTACTCGACACAGACCGGTGGCCGATTCGATGGTCTGCTCGACGCTGCGTATTGGGTTGACGAGCTGCGCGGCACCGTCCGCTTCAGCGATGCGGTACGGGCCGCGGCAACAGACGGCCCGTTCCTCGGAATCGAGGTCGCTCCGGGGAAAGTACTCACCGCAGCAGTTCGAACGCTGGAGCCAAGTTCGACGGTGATTCCAATTCTCGGAGGCATCGATGCCGACGCCGTCACCGGGTTGCTGCATGGCGTCACACAGCTTTGGTGCCATGGCGCAAACCTTGACGCGAGGCGCCTCGTCGACGCGTCAGTTCGTCGAGTACGCCTTCCCGTACCGCGCCTCGACCGGCACCGCGCCTGGATCGATCCCGTGCGACCGAGCGCAGGGGTCTCGACAACTGCGGCCAGTCCGGACGCGCCTGAATCAGGAGCTTCGAAGTCGCACGACGTCGTCGTGTCGGTTCCGACCTGGACACCGGTGGTGTCCCAGGAGTCAGCGGCGTATGCCGGAGTTTGGCTACTCGACGCAGAGCCCGACGACCGGGTGGCCGCTGCGCTCTCCATCGCTCTGGAACGTCGCGGCATCCACCTTGTGAACTCCGGCGAGGAGATGCCCAACGCACCACTTACTGGCGCACTTGTCGTGACGCGAGGAGGGGATCGTCAACTCGAACACGTTGCCGCCTCATTGGTCCGGCGCTGCGCACAGGCAGCGAATCAGCTCTTCGAGCGGACGGAAACAGGTGTCGGCCGCTTAGCGGTGCTGACGGTCGGAGCATGGCCGAGTCCAACATCACCGGCGGCCAACCCAGGGCTGGCGGCCGCGGCGGGTGTTACCGGCGTCCTCGCACAGGAATACCCGGGACTGACCGGGATCGTGGTGGACCTCGCGAGCCATTCCAGTGCTGCGTCCGGCGGTTCCACGGAACCCCCGTCGGGCGTGTTGGGACCGATTGTTGATCTTCTGATGGACCCGGAAATCGTCGGCGTTGTCGGCGTGGGGCACGACGGAGCGAAGCGGCGGGCCTGGACACGCACCGTCACAGGTGCTGACTTGACGGACCATGCCGACGCCGTGTCGCGGCGATGCGGCCTTGTGCTCGGTGGCCTCGGACACGTCGGTGCCATTCACGCAGCCGCGCTTCTCGCCAGCGGTTCTGACGTTGCGGTCACGACCAGGTCTGAACTTCCGCTTGACGCATCGGCATGGCTTGCAACACACGGTCCCGCTGAACCGCAATCCCAGCGTCTTCGACGCCTTGCTCAGCTCGAAGCGTTGGCCACCGAAGCTGGCCGCACCGTGAGTCTCCGCGTGGTCGATGCGGCGAACGCGAAGGAATTGGATGCGGTGCTGCGAACGAGTGAGTTCGACTCGGTCGTCCACGCGGTCGGTGTGCTTCATGACCGTCTCCTCGCTCAGTTGACCGAGGACGACGTGGAGGCGGTGCTGGCGGCGAAGCTCATGATCGCTGAACGATTGGTCGGGTACGCCGAGAGTCGCCCGGACACGTTGGTGCAGCTCGTCGGCTCGGCGAGCACCACGCTCGGCATCCCCGGCCAGGCTGCGTACATCGCTGCTAACGCGGTTGTCGAGGCGCTCGCAGGGGCCCGAGGGTCGTCGCGAATCGCGACCATCGCTTGGGGACGATTCTGCGATGGCGGCATGGCCAGCACGCCTGTGGTCCATGGCTCGATTTCGATTTCGCACCCGTTCTTCAACGTTCGCGATGCCCTCGCCGACGGGTCCATCGTCCTTTCGGGTTCTGCGCTCCCTACCGAGACGTGGATCTTGAACGAGCATCGCATTGCGGAGCGTGCCGTCCTCCCTGCCACCGCACATATTGCACTGATGCTCGCCGCGCTCGGCGAAGGCCCCGCGTCGCGCCACATCGTCGACGTCACGATCATCGAGCCGCTGCTCTGCGACGACGACGTCGTCGTCGAGGTTCGGGCCGTCCTCGATCCGCCAGACCGCGACATCCGCGCTGTGCGGGTTGAGGGGCGTCCGGCCGGTGGCGACACGTGGACGCTGCACAGTCAGGCGATTGTGGCCGCACCGCCGACCGACGACCTCGGCGATTCCTACGACGGCTCGGAGATTCGGGCTGCGTCGGACTTCGAAGTCGTTGACGTGTTCAGAAATCAAACCCGCTCGCTCGTAGTCGGGCCTCACTGGAATGCGAACGTCCAAGGCTCGTCGGACCGTGACTTCGGTCGAGTTGTTCTTGCGTCGTATGCCGCGGAGCACTCGTCGTGGATCGTGCACCCGGCGGCCCTTGATTTGGCACTCGCTCTTGGGCTGGAAGGTTCCGTAGGCGCTGCCGTCGGATTTTGGGTTCCGGCCCAGTTTGCGTCGGTCGAGGTGTTCCGCCCCGTCGAGGGTGCGTTCGATGTTGTGATCCGACGGCGTGAAATGACCACAGACCTCGTTTGTTTCGACCTTCGACTAGTCGACGCCGACGGGGTGATCGCCGTATTCAGGGGATGTGAACTGAGGCGAGTTCGCGACGTATGGACAAGCCCGGCGGCGGCACCGCTCGCCATGACGGCCAGTCGTGCTCGTAGCGCGCTGGTTCACGCCTCGACGAGCGGCTTCGACGCGATCCTGGTGACTATTGGTGAGCCGGAGTCTGCGTCCACACATGCTGGGGCCGAATCCGTGCTTGGCCGAGCGGACGTGGCCAGATCGGGTGCCGTCGAACACGGAGGGCACCTCGTCAACACGACATCGCCAGAGACAACCGGCGCGCCAGACCTTGAGCGACTTACGCTGCTGTGGCGCGACGTCCTCGGGGACCCCGCTGCCGATGAGAATACGGACTTCTTCCAAGCCGGGGGCCACTCACTGCTGGGCTTACGGCTGTTGGCGCGCATCCGTCGGGAGCTGGGAGGCACTGCCTCGCTTCCGATGCTGGTGATCGCCCCAAGCCCGAACGCATTCGCCGTTCTTCGCTCCCCGGAACGGGCACTGGACCTGTCGGTTGCAATCACGCTGCGTGAGGGACGGAATTCGACGACCACTCCACTGCACATGGTGCACGGCGCAGGAGGCAATCTCGTCGGGCTCCGGCTCCTTGCCCGCGCCTTGCGGGGCGATCGAAGCGTGTACGGCTATCAGGCGAATTGGGTTATCGGTGGGTTTGCCGACGCAAGCATTTCCGCTATGGCACAACGGTACGCGTCCCGATTGATGGAAGTTCAGCCGGAGGGACCGTTCTTCCTTGCTGGATATTCCGGTGGCGGCGTCATCGCTCTCGAAATGGCTGAGGAACTCCGCAAACGCGCTCGCGATGTTGTCTCGGTTATCCTCCTCGACACCGTGCCTCCACGCGGGTTCAATCCGCCGATCGGTGCCAAGTTGCGTAATGTGGCCCGGAACCTGTGGAGACGAGGTCCGGTCGCAGTGATGCCATGGGCACGAGGGGTGTTGGACCGCAGGTTTTCGCGGCAGTCGGGGGTGCCTGCCGATGAACTCCATGATGCAACGGCGGAAGTCGCAGCGGAGCTCGACTTCAAGCGTGCGTACGACCTTCACGAAATGGGCATCTACAGGGTGAATGTCTTGCTCGCACGTGCAGCTACCGAATGGCCGGCGTACCCGGAGGGATACGGCCTTGCGGCCAACATCGTTGGCACGTTCGAGGTTCGGGACGCTCCGGGCGACCACTTTTCGATGATCGCACCGAAAAACCTTCCTCAGCTTGCTGAGTTGCTTGAATCTCACATTGAGTCGAACGAACTACAGCGACGAACTAAGCGCACGTAGTATTTTCAACTTACTTCTTCGGAGCACGTATGGAACTCAGCACCATTATCAGCATTTTGCGCAGACGCGCCGCCTTTCTGTTGTTCGCGATCGTAATGGGTCCGAACGTACTGTTGGCTTTGGGTCTGTTCAATGACGGGTCGGCTGCGGGCCTTTCGATGCTGATCGCCCGTCCGACGAATGACATAGCCGATCCCGACCGGTTTGTGCAGACCCAGATAGGAGTGCTACAGAGCGACGAGCTCGCGAAATTGATCGCCGCAAAGGTCCCTGGGACGACCGCCACAGGAATTCAGACGTCGATAGGTGTCGTGCAACGACCACGAACGGACGTCATCGACATCACGATCAAGAGCGATTCCACGGCCATCGGCGTGCAAATTGGCAAGGCGCTGGTCACGTCGTTCAATGAGATCCGACAGAAGATTCGGACGCAGAGTGCGGTGGCGTCGACCACGGCGATCGACGCGCGAATTACCCAGGTACTCGACGATCTCGATGCTCTGAGCGGAATTCTTGAGGATGACACGACGTCAAATGCCACCACGCGGCGAGCGGTGCTTCTGCAGGAGTACGACGCGTTGATTACCAGCAAGACCGAGGTGGAGTTCGGAACCGCGAGTCGCGATGTGCCAGTTCAGGTGCTGGACTCCCCGCACGCCCTCTCCGGCGGTGGCCGTCCGGCGGTCACGGCCTTGTTGGCGTCAGCGATTGGGGGTGGTCTGCTCGGCTCGTTTGTCATCCTTGCGCTGGCTGCGCTCGGCCGCCCGCGAGTTCTCTCGCGCCCTCAGGCCGAGGAGATGCTCGGGCGTCCCGTCCTCACGGAGATCCACCACGCTCGCCAGCTCGGTGATCGGCCCTTTTTCCCCGCGACCGCTACGGGTGCTTCGCCAAGCTCCTTCGAGCGCGATTTCGCCCACATGTCCTCGCTCATCATCGGCCGGATGAAGGGTGAGCATTTCACCGTACTGGTGACAAGTTCCGAGGAGCGTGCGGGTACATCGACGATTGCTCGGGCCCTCGCGGCTTCCTTCGAGGGCACGAACGCATCGGTTTTATTGGTGGACGCCAATTTGGAGAACGCGCACACGACGACGCTGCTGGGTGCCAGCGGCCTGCCTGGTCTCGGCCGGGTTCTCGCCGATCAGGGCAAAGGGGTTGAGTTTCGCTTCGTTCGTGAGGTGCAGGGCCACAAAATTCTCTTTCTCCCCGCTGATTCGGAGTCGGCACCGTCGGGTGCGGTTTCCTACGAGGCAACGGGGCGATTGGTTGAGGGGGCACGTTCGCTCGCAGACATCGTGGTCTTTGATGGTGGCATCGCGGCAAGTCCCGCTGCGGTCGCGCTTGCGGCGCACGTGGATCTCATCGTTGTCGTCGTGCCGATTCCGACCCAGGTTTGTGATCGCCTCCGCAACCTCACGACTTCGCCGACCTTCGACCAAAAGTCGATCTTCCCGATCATCAATCGGCCCTGATAGGCACGTGAACGAGATCTCACACCGGGGACCTCTTTTGACGAACCCTGCGAGACTGGCAGTTCCCCTGTTTCCAGACAATCGAGATTGGGAGAAGGACCTGGTCGGCCGTCGAAAGGAAACTCGGATCGCCCAGCTTTTTTGTTTGGTTGCCCCGTCGGTCTTGCTTATTCCCGATCACGGTAAGCTCGGGTTACTCCGATTTGTTGTGACTGCGATGGCTCTGGCCGCTCTTATTTCGACGCCAGCGTCCGTGCTTCGACACCTCCGACTCCCCATATCGCTGATGTTTCTTTGTGGCTGGGCACTTCTCTCCATTGTTTGGTCGGTGGATGTTCAAGCTTCCAGGAAGCGGGTTCTCGCCCTGTTCATGATGTCGCTCATCGGCTGGTCGGCCGGGGCGCTACTACCAAACGAACGCCTGCTGCCGAAGCTCGCGCAGTTTGCTCGGGCGGTTATCGCCCTCTGCTACATCGAGATCGTTGTAGCGCCGGGCTGGGCTAGTCGGACTGCGCTCGACGGCGCGCCCGGGTTTCGCTGCTCGTTCCAGCACAAGAACGCGCTCGGCATGTTTGCCTGGATGGCCTTCGTGGTGTTGGTGACGGAGGGCCGTGGTCGTTGGAAGCTTTGGGCGTCGGCGGCAATTGGACTCGTGGCGCTGAGTCAATCTTCGACTGCGGTCGCCGCGTTCGTGGTCGTCGCCGGTGTCGCGTCGTTCTTCGGCGCGTTCCGCTCGATCCCCCGTGGCCTACGCCGAAGCGTCGTCGTCCTGTCGGCTTTGCTCGGGGTGTTGCTCGGCCTGAGCCTCTTCTTCATCGACCCCGCCCTACTCACGAGCGTGTTTGGACGAGACGCGACGTTTACAGGTCGTACCCGGATCTGGTCCGCCGTTGTCCAGGCCATTGGTCGCAGGCCGTGGATAGGCCATGGCTTCGGCGGAATCTGGGACGACGCCACCCCTGCGAGCGTGAGGATCTGGTCGGCGACCGGGTTTCGGGCGTACCACGCACATCAGGGGTATTTGGACTTCTGGTTGCAACTCGGGATGGTCGGTCTCGTCGGAATCCTCTGCGTCTTGGGTGGCGCATTGCTCCGCTCGGTTTCGTGGTTGCGACGGGAACGCAAGGGAGCGTGGATGCCCCTCATCATCATCGGCCTCATGACTACGGCGCTAGCCGAAAGCGAGCCGTTCCTCAACGGCGGATGGGCGATCGTGGTGCTTCTCGTGTCTGCGGTCTATCGCAATGCGCGTCCCAGTGCCCGGCCACATCACTGACGCGAGTGTGTACTCGTGATCCCTTGCGCTGCCCCGCATCCGCCTCTCGAACTCCCTGGGTGTGTGGGTGGGGAGGTCACTGGGGGTGGGGAACTCACGGTCTCCCGTGACGAGGCCGCACACCCCAACGTCGCCTCGGTCGGCCTGGCGATACCGTCCGGGCCGAACGGTCCGGTTCCGCCGCCCGCGTGAACGACTGATTCCATCGACCCCGGCTCAGCACGGCCAGCGCGAGCCAAGCGATTACGGTCAGGAGCGAGTCGGCAATTAACGTGGCGGCGGCCGCGGCTTTCCAAGAATGTGATGGAATGAAGGCGAGGTTGATGGCGACATTACTGAACCCGGAGACTCCAACGATCGCAACGCGAATCCAGTTCCGCCCGAGTCCGAGCAGTCCATTGAGCGCGAATTCTGCGGTGCAGCGCAGTGGGAGGAGTAGGCAAAGCCACCGGAAAATTACGGCGTCTCCCTCGATCCCCATGAGCGAAGCAAGGGGAGAAGCCGCCGCAAAGACGAAGCCCGCTGCGAATATTGAATAGGCAAGCGTCGGGGCCGCGAATCGGGCTGCTCGACGAAGCCGGGCGCGCGGCGGGTCTGTTCCTCGGAACTGGAGGAACCGACCATGGGTTGCCGCAACAAAGGCATTGATGGGGAACATCGCGATCTGGAGAAGTCGATAGGCCGCTGCATACCGTCCCGCGTCGATATCGAATCCCGCGGAAACCAGCATGGTCTTGTCGCCATCGTCCTGAATCACGTAGAGCCCACCAATCACTGAATACGAAAGCCCGCCGACCACGTCTGAACCGAGGAACGGACCGAACGAGGGCCGTATCCCGAGTCGGCGGAAGGTGACAAAGGCACTGACGAGGGCAGCGGGTATGAGTGTCGCCGCGACCAAAACGGCGAACCGTTGCAGAGTGTCTACCGAGGTCAAAATCGCCAACGCGACGGCAACGAGTCGACAGGTGGGAGTGACCAGACGGGTTCGCGCCGAGGCAGCGAACCCGCGCTTCGCCTGCATCAGTGATGCAGGCATCTCGATGAGAATCGCTGCGGCGATCTCGGCCAGTCCTAGCCCAGCGAGCGCGAGTCGGGGAATTGTCGGCAAAAAGATCCGCCCGGACACCATGATGGCGGCAAACGAAACAGCACCGCCGACGACCGCAAGTGAAATGGCCCTCGTGGCCATCGACTGGATTGAGACCTGGTCGCGTAAGACGCGCTGCAAGGCCAGTTGCGGGAGCCAGAAGCAGCCAAGGAGGCTCGACAGCACGACAAGGCCTTGGACACCGGCAAATGGGCCATATTGGCCGTTTCCGATGGTGATGCGAAACGCAATAAAGGTGGCGAGCGAGGCCAGGAGCCGCATGACCTGGATTGCAGCGGACCAGCCCGTGTCATGCGCGAGGTTACGTTGGCGCGAGTGACGGCCCGGGCGCAGACCTGGCGCTCGACGCTGCTGTGTGTAGCGCTTGCCGCGTTCCATCACGGGAGGGCACGGAACGTAACTACTTGCGCGCCCAAATCTCCGTACCCGTGTCGCGCACGGCGCTGTCGATCAGTGTGCGCGCACGTTGTTTCGTTACGGGTCCTCAAGGAAATGGGCGAAGGACGCGAGACAACCACGTCAGCCCCCTGGCCCGCTCGATTCGATGGCTGCCTGGAGGAACGATCGTGTTTCGTCGATCTTTGCGCTGCCCGCCGCTTCGCGGATCGCGAGTGACCGACGAAATGGATCGATGGCCTCCTTTTGGCGAGCATTGCTGAACAAGGCCCAGCCATATGCATACAACGCCGCAGCAAGGGCCTCGCCTTTTTTGTCGATTCGCTCGAAGAGATCGATGGCGGTTTGTGCTGGTTCCAAGGCCTTGTCCGGGATTGAGCCAATGAGATAGGCAACGCTGAGATCCGTCAACGCAGCCGCCTCCGAGGGAGCATCTGATGGGTCCTTTCTCACCAACGCAAGGGAGCGCTCAAAGGGCGGAATGGCCTCGTTCCCGCGCTTCAATTCCCAAAGTAGGTAGCCGAGAGCGCGAAGTGATTCAAGCTGCACCTCGCGGGTGTCGCCGACCTGACGGCGGATTTCCGCAGCTTCGTTGTACGTGCCAACAGCTTCATCTTTGCGTCCGCTGCCGGAGAGCGCCCAGCCAAGCAGGTGCAGTGATCGACCGAACGCCACGCTGGCACCAGACGAGCGACGCAGCGCTACGGCTTCGGTAAGCGGCGGTACGGCGATTTGCGGGCGTTGCAGCAGCAGCGCGGCGAGCCCGAGTTCGTCGAGGCCGTCGGCCAGCGCAGGAGCATCGCCTCTGTCTCGCGCTATCTGAATGACGTCACGGCGAGCGGTGAAGCTCGTGTCTGCGTCACCCGCCTTGCGGGCAGAATTGGCCAGGAGTAGGAGTGCTTCGAGGTTCTCCGAAGCGGCGACGCCAGCCTGGCGGCGCAAGTCGATGGACTTCTTTAGCGCCTGAATCGCCTCCGGGGAGGAATCCATGCTGTCGAGCGCCCATCCCAACACCTGATATGAACCGGCGAGCACGACTGGTTTGGCGTTGGCACGAGCGGCGACGGCTTTTCGTGCATAGGAGACCGCCGGACCGACGGACTTCATGAGGAGCCGTTCGACCGCAAGTCCCTCATAGGTGTCGCCAAGATCAATCGTGCTATCGCCTTTTTCGCCAAAGTCACGCAGTCGTTCAAGCGCATTGACGGCCGACTCGTGGTCACTGCTCGCGCGTGCGCCCCAAACGAGAAGTTTCAAGATGTTGACCATGACCGGTTGTGTCGCACGCTGCTCGTCGCCGAGGCGGAGCGCGTCTTGCAGGACTGTGACGCCACCTTTGAAGTCGCCCGCGGTGTTCAACGCCCATCCAAGGGTTGCCTCGGTTTCGCGGCGTTCGAGGAGGTCGCCCGGCGCGTTGAGCAGACCAACGGCTTCGCGCAATGCTGTGGCGGATTCGGCCGGACGTTTCGCCTCCAGGAGTCGCAGGCCGAGCATCCTCAAACCCGCTATGAGTGCCTTTGCGTCCCGCTTTCGACGCGCGGCTGCGACCGTGACGGACGCGTCGGCAACGGTCGCGGCGGTCGGTTTCGGCGGAGCGATTGGTCGGACCGTGATCCGAGTCCTTCGCGTGGTCGGTGTTGCCGAAACGCTCAGCAACGTCGTTGTAGTGACGCGTCCCTTGGCGATGGTGGTGGTTGGGGGCTGGCCTTTCGTTGTCGTTGCTGTCCCCTTGAGGCCCACGCCTGTTGTGGTGGGCCTAACTGGACTCGGTCGAAGGGCGGTCGTCGGCGCAATCACTCGGGTTCGTGCCGTGGGCGAAGTGCCGATTGGCCGGGTCGTTGTCGGGCTCGCGGTGGTCGTTGCCGTAGCAGCGTGCGCAGCAGACTGACAAGCGCAGAGGGTGGCGATCAGCGTCAACGCGACGATTCGCCGCGACGATTCGCCGCTCTTCGTGGTCATGAAGCCAGCTTCACAGTTGGGGCGTGCCTGGTCAAGGGGCCGCGGACTCAATCGGGGGTCGCACCTTCATTGTGCCGAGATCATCGCTGATGCCGCCGCAGACGTTCGGCGACATGGTGTCCAATCACCGGTGCCAACTCGAGGGGTTCGACGGTGTACCGGCGGGTCAATCGGCGTGGCTCGGTAGCGACACGAAAGAGCCACTCGATTCCGAGACGTCCCATCCAGCGAGGAGGGGTCTTGCGGTCACCGCCGAGGAAGCCCATGATCCCGCCGACGGTGATGATCACGCAGTTGGGCAATTCACCCAAATTTTCAACGAGCCAGTGTTCCTGAAGTGGCATACCCATACCGACTAGCAAAATGTTGGGTGCCGCCGCCCTCAGGTCGTCGAGACGGGCGTGGTTGCCCTCGGAATCGCGTTGGTGGTCGAAGAAGCCGTCCAGCATCGTGAGTTCGAGTTGCGGCCGCTCGGCCAGGATCTTTTGAGAAGCGGCGGCGATCGTGTCCGGGGTGGAACCAAGGTGGGTTACCCGCCACCCGCCTTGCTCGGCAAGTGCGAGGAGCCGCCAGATCCAGTCGAGAACGGCGATGCGATTGACCGCCCTGACCCCGGTGCCCTCCAGCCTCGAGATCGCGAGCACACCCATTCCGTCCACGAAACAATGCTGCGCGATGTCAAAGAACTCGCGGAACTTTTCGTCATGCTGAAAAATTGTGAGGCTGTTCACGTTGTGATTGGCCACCACGACCTGCTCGCCCGAGGCGACATGTCGACTGATCGTGGCAAGAAAAGATTCTGAGTCGAATGTCTCAACCCATGAGTTGAGCACCCGGACCCGACGAACCTCGACCATCCTGCGATTTCCTTCTGAACTGCGTTGGGGTGCGCCCCTGACCGGACGGCGGTCCTGTTCCAACACGACGTTGTGCCGGGCAGCGAGTCGGCCGCGAACATTATCCCGAGTAGCCGCGATTTCGTCACGAGCGGTGGTGGTCATTTTGCGTACATGTCGTAGCGGTAATGCGCGAGACCAAGTGCCATGCCGACACCTCGCGCAATGCGGAGTGCGCCGGGTAGAGGGCTCGCCCCTCGGGTCATGTCAAGGAACGATCGTGCAGCTCCCGTTGCCACCCATGCACCCGACTTGGCAGTACGCGCTGCTACGGCGGACGGTGTGCGTTGCTTCCAGCCATCGATCAGGCCGAGTGTGTTGCCGACTCGGACGCTGCGCCGCAGAAGATACGACGCGGTGCACCGGTGCTCCGGGACGGTTTCGCGGACCACGGCGCCTGCGGCATAGCGGATCTGAGAACCCTGGAGGACCAGTTGACGGAAGAAAAGTTGGTCTTCACCGCCGGAGAGGCCCATGGATTCGTCGAAACGCAGTGCGCTCATCTTGAGAGTCGCACAACGCAACAACGCGTTGCCGGTTATCCCCTCGTGGAGCAGGGCCCCGTCGTTGCCCGAGACGACGTCGAAGTACCGACCATCGGCAATCCATGGTGGGCAGTTCGATGGAAGTCGCCCGAGCACCGGTCCAATGACGGCGTCGGCGTCCCACCGACGTTGGCATGCGAACAATTCGAGGAGCCAGGTAGGTTCGGGCTGTTCGTCGTCGTCGAGAAGTGCCACAAAGTCGTAACGGTCCCTCGTCGCGTCGATCGCCGCGTTCCGAACCTTCGAGATGTCACCCGCTCCAACGTATTGGTAGCGGACGCTCAGCGGGCTCGACGTTTTCGCTGACGCCTCCACAGCGGCCTCGGCCGACCCGTCAGGGTCGTTGTCCAGCACGAGGACGTCGGCAGACAGTTCGGACGGAATGACCAAATCCCGCAACGACGCGAGAAGGCCGGCGAGCAGCGCGTCACGCCGAAACGTCGGGATCACGATGCAGACACTCACAGCGGGTGAATCGGCTGCGGGGTTTGCGGCGAGTTCCATCGTCACGCCGCGCGTGCCGAGATAGCCGTCCAGTGCGTCGAACGCCCTGTCGGGGGAGAACATCGACGCGGTCGCCGTGGCGCGTCGTCGTAGTGCGATTCGACGTGCTTCATCGTTGAAGAGGCTGACCACGCCATCGGCGAACTGTTCGGCACCATCGCAAACCAGAAAGGGTTCCGGTTCGATCGACGTAAAACCTTGCGCCCCGATTGGGGTCGTAACGATCGCGCTGCCTGTGCAGAGCGCGTCGACCACTTTCACCTTGAGTCCGCTCCCCGTTCGTAGCGGGACAACAAGGACCGATGCCTTCTGGATCACGGCGTCGAGATCGTCGACCTCGCCGAGTCCGGTCACGCCCTCGCCTACAACGTCGACGCGTGCGCACACCGTTCCGACGACCTGCAGAGCCGCGTCGGGGCGCTTGGCACGGATCTTGGGCCAGATGTCTGCGAGGAGCCAGCGGAGCCCATCGACGTTGTGCATCGACCCGCTTCCGACGAAAAGCGCCACCGGTGCTTCACCCAGCCGATCAGGAGGTGCCGGGTTGGCGGTTCGCGACGCTGGCGTGATGAAGACCGTTGTGGACGGGAGCAGGGCTTTGATGGAAGCGGCCTCGTCCCACTGGATCGCGCTGATCGCGGACCAGGGCGAGAAGGCCGTGACCATTTGGGCCTCGGAGTAGTCGAATGGCGCGACCCGCAGCCCGGCTTCGGTGAGGGAGCGGTGGCGATCCGCTTCATGGTCAGACAGAAACAAGATGTCTGCCTTGACGCTCCGCGGGAGCGCGTGGCGCGGCGGAGCGCAGAAGCTGGTGAACGGCGCAACCAGGACGGGCTGGAGGGCCGCCAGTTCCATTTTGAGCCACGCGATGTCGTCCGGGGTGAGCGGCGAGCCGAGGACAAAATCGATTCCACGACGAGCGCGGGCGAACGTCCGCGCCCGGTCGAATCGGCGTTGGACCCGCTCCGGCGCACGTCGAAACGCTCCCCACGTGAGCACGGTCAGAGCGGTCCGGGGACTGACGACCGACCACGTTCCGATCCGGCGTTCGCCGCGCGTAACAACGTGATGTTGGGCCCCGGATTTGCTCCCAACACTGCGAAGTGGACTCGCCACCTTCCCGCCCGGCACAAAGACGGTGGTGTTGAACCCACAGTCTTCGAAATGTTGGCGAATCGACTCTTGGTGGGCGGACTGTCCAGCGGCTTGAAATCCCGGTCCCTCAGGCCAAATGAATGCCACGGTTCCTTTGGTCATCGACCTGCTGGATGCGTTGGTTGACCTCACGACGCCCCCCGCTGAAACACACGCACGTAGTCGACCGCCATCGAGACCGGAAAACTCGTGCTCGCATCGGGATCGCCCGGCCATCCGCCGCCTACGGCCAAGTTCAAAATCACGTAGAAGTCTTGGTCGAACGGCGCTGGCCAGGCCGCACCCGGTGGGGGATACCACGGTCGCGTACCGGCACCGCTTTCGAAAAACAGTCGATCATCGAGAAACCACCTCATCCGGTCGTGTTCCCATTCGAGGGCATACACGTGAAAGTCACGATCGGCCGGGGCCGGGAGGCTGAGCGACCCGGTCTGGCGGCCAATGCCATCGACTCGACGTGTGTAGTCGTAGTGCACCGAGGCGTGGACAACGTCCGGGCTACTGCCGATGACCTCGGCGACATCGATCTCGCCGTTTCGACCGTCTTTGTACCGGGCGGCGTCCTTCGGCAAAAGCCAGAGGGCGGGCCAAATGCCTTTGCCGCTTGGGAGGCGCGCTCGTATCTCGATCCGGCCTTCCCGAAGAACGGCGGAGGACCGGACCAGTGCCGAGCTGAAGGTTCGACCATTCGGAAATCTGGTTTCGCCTGGGCAGGGAAGCGCGGCCTCGCGGCGAGCGGTCAGGACAAGGTTGCCATCGGCGAGCGAGAGGTTTTCGGGGCGCGACGTATAGCAGTGCAGTTCGCCGTTGAAGTCCGTCGGTGCGTCGTCGGGAGTCCACAACGTGCGGTCGAGCGCGGTTCCGGAGAATTCGTCCGACCAGGAAAGCTGCCAAGGCGACATTTCTCGCGGGACCGGAACGCCGTACGCCGGGCGCGGCGTCGCTCCGAGGTCCTTGACAACGAAATCGTCGAGCAACATCGAGGGTCCGTCGGCCGCGAACGCGACGTTGGCGTGGACGGTCGTTGGGGCGACTGAGAACTCCACCTCGTAGGGGTGCCAGTCCGTTTCGTTGAGCACGACGACCGGGAGCGTGATGGTGTCGGTGCTCGCCCAGTTCTTGTCGAACTGCAAAATCTGAGTGGACATGCCGCCCGTCCCCCTTGCGAAGACCGAGAGTCGATGGCGGTGGCCCGGCACGAGCGCATCGGTTTGACGGACCGCCGTCGCCTGACCGCTTCCCGCACGAACCGAGAGCGCGCCCGCGCCGGTCCGCGGTGTTGACGCGACCGTGAGTGTCGCGGCGTTCCACCACTCGGCCCACCCTTCGATGCCTGTGTCAAAGGTTGCGGTTGCGACGACCGGTCCGTCCGAAACGACGAGAGGTGGCGGCGTCGTCGAAGTTTCGCTCCGAGTCGTGGTCGGGGGCCGCTCGCCAACAACGCCGGTCCGCGCCGTTGAAACGGCGAGCGACGTGCCGAGCAGAGCTATCGCCAATCCGCCGAGCGTAAAGGTACGGCGCTTCATGTGCTGAGGGAAGGTTCCATTGGTTTCGGGGACGCTACGAGGTTGCTCGGACCTGACCAATATTGGCCGCCAGAGGGTGAAGAGTCGCGAGCCGAGGAGTCGCGCCTCAGGCAGCGTCGACGAAAACCCACAGCAGGTGAATCGATCAGTACGCCCGCAAAACGATTGCGTCGCCCTGGCCGCCGCCGCCACAGAGCGCCGCAGCTCCGAGCCCGCCGCCCCGCCTCCGCAGCTCGTGCAGCAGCGTCAGGGCAAGGCGATTGCCGGATGCCCCGATCGGGTGCCCGAGGGCGATCGCTCCGCCGTTGACGTTCACAATCTCGTCGGTGACACCGAGGTCCGCCATGGACGCCAGTGCAACGGACGCAAATGCTTCGTTCATTTCGAGCAGGTCGAGTTGCGCTACCGAAAGCCCGGCCTTTTCGAGGGCTCGCCTGATGGCGCGGGAAGGCTGCTGCAGCAGGGACGTGTCGGGTCCGGCAACCATGCCGTACGACACCACCTCCCCCAAGGGCTGGACGCCGAGTTGCTCGGCCCGGGCCTTGGACATCACGATCACTGCGGACGCACCATCGGAGATCTGCGACGCATTCCCGGCCGTAACCGCGCCGTTCTTGTCGAAGCTCGGCCGCAACGCGCCAAGCGATTCAGCGGTCGTACCGGGCCGGACGCCCTCGTCGGTGTCGAAGTGCAGGGGATCACCCTTGCGCTGCGGCACAGCGACCGAGACGATCTCCTCGGCGAAGCGACCGTCTTTGATGGCCGTCGCTGCTCGTTCGTGCGATTGGGCACTGAATTCGTCCTGAGCGCCGCGATCGACTCCTGCGCTCACGCCATAACGATCGGTCGAGAGACCCATGGAGATGTGGTCCAGGGCGCAGGTCAGTCCGTCGTACATCATCGAGTCGATCACGGAGCGATCGCCGAGCCGCATGCCGCCTCGGGCGTCGGGCAGCAGGTAGGGCGCGTTCGTCATCGACTCCATCCCGCCTGCGACCACGATCTCGGCTTCCCCGAGCCGGATCAACTGGTCGGCCTGCATGATCGAATTGAGGCCGCTTAGGCAGACCTTGTTCACGATGGTTGAAGGCACGTGCAGTGGAATCCCCGCGGCGACCGCCGCCTGTCGGGCCGGAAGCTGCCCGGCTCCTGCCAGCAAGACCTGGCCCATGATCACGTAGTCGACGGCTTCGGGGGAGACCCCGGCGCGCTCAAGAGCTGCCGCGATGGCGAGGCCGCCGAGCTGCGGCGCGCTGAACGACGAGAGCCCGCCCTGCATCTTCCCGATGGGCGTGCGGGCTCCTGCGACGATGACCGATCCAGACATGTGTGTGTCTCCCTCGTGTGTAGCGCAGTTCTAGACCACGGTGGCAGTGCACGGCGAAGGCGGTGCACAGCGATAGGCGGGGTCTGAGGCTGCGGTTCGTGCGCTCACTGTGTGAACCGTCAGTATCGCACGTTGAATCACCCATCTCTCACGGAGAGTGGTGTGAGTCGCCACAACCCGTGATATCGGGTGCCGGCGCGCGGGCTCAAAGTCCTCGAAGATGCCGCTCACTCGCTGCCCGCCGCCTACAAGGGGCGACCGATCCGCGACGTGGCTCACGAGTGTTGAGCGCCGCGGTCGCCTTCTCCTTCTACGCCACGAAGAACCTCACGACCGGCGAAGCCGGCCGCCGGCCATTGTCGCGCCGCAGCCGTGACCTATCCGCTGAGCGGCTGAATAGAAGCGCTGAATATTCACTGAGTACCCTGCATCTATGCAGCCACTTGTCGATGCAGTTCTTGGGGGCGCTACCGGTCCCGACCTCGCGAATCTCCCGTTGCCGCAGTCGTACCGTGCGGTCGTCGTCAGACGCGAAGACCAGGCCATGTTCGAGGGAATGGCCTCCGCGGACAAGGACCCGCGACAGAGCCTGCACGTACAAGACGTGCCATTGCCGGAGTTGGCACCCGATGAGGCGTTCGTCGCCATCATGGCGAGTTCGATCAACTTCAACACCGTCTGGACGTCGATCTTCGAGCCGTTGCCCACCTTCGGCTTCCTCGACCGTCTCGGCCGGGAGGGCTATTGGGGCAAGCGCCATGTCCTGCCCTACCACGTGATTGGTTCCGATGGTTCGGGCGTCGTGCTCCGGGTCGGAAGCGCAGTCCGGAACTGGAAGCCCGGCGACAGGGTCACGATCCACTGCAACCACGTGGACGACCAGGACCCGAGCGCGCACGACGACTCGATGATGGCGAACAATCAGCGCATTTGGGGCTTCGAGACGAACTTCGGCGGTCTCGCCGACATTGCCGTGGTGAAGGCGAACCAACTCATGCCGAAGCCAGCGCACCTGTCCTGGGAGGAAGCAGCGAGCAATGCGCTCTGCAACTCCACGAGCTACCGGATGCTCGTCGGCGGCAACGGTGCGCGGATGAAGCAGGGCGACACCGTGTTCATCTGGGGCGCGACCGGTGGCATTGGGGGGTATGCGGTGCAGTACGTCCTCAATGGCGGCGGGACGCCCGTGGGCGTGGTGTCGAGCGCGGACAAAGTTGACCTGCTCCACGAGATGGGCTGTGAGCGCGTCATCGACCGCAAGGCGGCGGGCTACCGCTTCTGGAAGGACGAGACCACACAGGACGAGACGGAATGGCGGCGTCTCGGTGCCGACATCCGTGCCCTCGCAGGCGAGGATCCCGACATCGTGTTCGAGCACCCCGGCCGTTCCACGTTTGGTGCCAGCGTGTTCGCGACCAAACGGGGCGGAACGATCGTGACGTGCGCTGCGACGAGTGGCTACATGATCGAGTATGACAACCGTCACCTGTGGATGAAGCTCAAGCGGATCGTGTCGTCGCACTTTGCGAACTATGCGGAGTCGTACGCCGCAAACAAGCTGGTCTCGCAGGGACGGATTCAGCCGATGCTTTCGGCGGTCTACCCGTTGGCCGAATCAGGCGAGGCAGCACTCCAAGTCCATCGCAACCTGCATGAAGGCAAGATCGGGGTGCTCTGCCTCGCCCCGATCGAAGGGCTGGGAATCGACGATCCGGAGTTTCGTGCGAAGGTTGGCGAGGACCGAATCACGCTGTTCCGACGGCACGCCGATGCGGCGCGCGAACGTTTCGACGCGAGACTGAGGCCATGAGTATCCCCTACGCCTCTGCACCCTCGGGTCTCGGACTTCTGACCGAGATCGACCACGTCGCGATCGCCGTTCACGACCTGGAAGCCGCGATCAAGTACTACGCCGACGTCTACGGAGCAACCGTTGACCACCGCGAGCTGGTTGAGCGCGATGGCGTCGAGGAGGCATTGCTCAAGGTCGCGGAGAGCTACGTGCAGCTCCTCACCCCGACCCGTCCCGACTCTCCCGTCGCCAAATACCTGGAGAAACGGGGCGAGGGACTGCACCACATCGGCTACCGGGTGAGCGACTGTGCGGTCGCGCTGGCGGCCGTGAAGGCGGCGGGTGGCAAGGTCATTGATGACGCTCCCCGGCCCGGCTCGCGGGGCACGACGGTCGCGTTCATCCACCCGAAGACCACCTTCGGGACGCTCGTCGAGCTCGTCCAGGAGTAACGCGTTACCGACGCTGGTAGGACAGGTCGGTGATTGCTCGGCCAGCCGCCCTGCCCCGTCGCTCGTACTTCGTTTCGGGTCGGTCGGTCCACGCCTCGGTCGGGACGAAGTTCTTATGCGCGCGTAGTATATCGTCGACGAGGTCGGCGTAGGGCTGCCAGTCACTCGCGAAACTGAACACGCCACCGGACCGCAGCCGTGTTGCGAGAAGATCGGCGAATGACGCGTCGACTAGCCGTCGGTGTTGTTGCCCGGCCTTCGGCCAGGGGTCCGGAAACGAGACGTTCACGATCGACGCTTGTCCGGGACCACACATCCAGGTGAGAACGTCGAGTGCGTCCGCGTCGACGATCCGGACATTGCCGACGTTGCGTTTCGCCAGGGCTCTGGCCAGCACACCGAGTCCGGGCGTATGCACGTCGACAGCGAGAACAAGCCGATCTGGGAATCGTTCGGCGAGCGCAATGGTGGTCTCGCCATTTCCGAAGCCAACGTCGAACACGAGGTCGGCACCCGGCGGCAGCTCGATGGATGGTGCCATGAGGTAGGCGGGCAGCAGGGTTGCCACCGCATCGGTTTCGGCACCGGACAATCGGCCACGGCGTGGTTTGAAGGTGCGTGCCGATCGGCCCGACGCGGGTGGACCCGACATCGAGAACGGGGCAGAAGCGGGCGGGCGTGACATGACGACGCCGATGGTAGGCAGCGTCTCGTACGCTCTCGGCGCATGAAGGTGCACCTCCTCGACGGTACCTACGAGCTGTTCCGTCACTTCTTCGGTGCCCCGCCGCACGAAACGGCCGACGGTCGCGAGGTCGGTGCCATCCGTGGCGTCCTCGAATCGGTGCTGAGCTTACTTTCCGAGCGCGACGTGTCCCACCTCGGTGTGGCCACGGACCACGTGATCGAGTCGTACCGCAACGAGATGTACGCGGGCTACAAGTCAGGCGAAGGCGTGGACCCGGTGCTCTGGTCGCAGGCCCATCCCTTGGAGGACGCTCTCGTGGCGATGGGCGTCGTGGTCTGGCCGATGGTCACCTATGAGGCCGATGACGCCATGGCTGCCGCAGCCCACATAGCGGCGGCGGACGCGAGCGTCGAGCAGGTGGTGATCCTCACGCCCGACAAGGATCTGGGCCAGTGCGTCGACGGCGGACGTGTCGTGCAATTCGATCGTCGAAAGCGGACCTTCACCGACGCCGATGGTGTGTTCGAGAAGTTCGGTGTGCGACCACCGTCGATCCCCGATTACCTCGCACTGGTCGGTGATTCTGCCGATGGGTACCCCGGCCTCCCGGGCTGGGGCGCCAAATCGGCCTCGGCAGTGATCGCACGCTACGAACACCTCGAACACATACCCGACCATGCCGGACAATGGGATGTGCCGGGTCTCCGCGGGGCCGCGAAGCTTGCGGCGACGCTGCTCGCGAACCGGGCCGACGCCGTGCTCTTTCGGACGATCGCGACGGTGCAGCGCGACGCAATTGAGCTGCCGGGCGGTGTCGAGTCGCTGCGTTGGCGCGGCCCGACGGACCGGTTCGCCGCGGTTGCGGCGTCGCTGGAGTCATCGAGCCTTGCCGCCCGTGTGCAAGCGTTGGCGACACGCAAATTCGGGTTTTCAGGGTTTTCGGCGTGATTCCGGGCACCCGACAACGAAATTTCGAGTTGATGCCCCTCGGGCTTGGCCCGTGGGTGACCACGGCCGGTAGCCTCTCTCCTTCGTATGGACCACCCCCTGAAGGAACGGCTCGCCCAACTCGAAGAGCGTAAGCAGCAGGCGTACCACGCCGGCAGCGATCGTTCGGTCGAGCGGCAGCACGCAAAAGGAAAGATGACCGCACGCGAGCGGATCGATCTCCTCGTCGACCCGGGCAGCTTCGTGGAGCTCGATCTTCTCGCCCGTCACCGCGCGCAGGGCATGGGACTCGAAAATGATCGGCCGTATACCGACGGCGTGGTAACCGGCTGGGCGACCGTTGACGGCCGCAAGATCGTCGTGTTCTCGCAGGACTTCACGGTGTTTGGCGGTGCGCTCGGCGAGGTCTTTGCGGAGAAGATCACCAAGGTGATGGACCTAGCGGCCTCGGTCGGCGTCCCCGTAGTCGGGATCAACGATTCAGGTGGTGCTCGCATCCAGGAGGGTGTCGTCTCGCTCGCCAGCTACGGCACGATTTTCTACCGCAACGTCAAGAACTCAGGCGTCGTCCCGCAGATCAGCGTCATCATGGGCCCGTGCGCGGGCGGCGCGGTGTACTCGCCGGCCATGACCGACTTCATCTTCATGGTCGACCAGACGAGCCACATGTTCATCACGGGGCCCGACGTTGTGAAGACCGTGACCGGTGAGGACGTCACCCTCGAAGAACTCGGTGGCGCATCCACACACGCCTCGAAGTCGGGGGTCGCAACGTACGTGTCGCCGAACGAGGCAACGTGCCTCGAAGACGTCCGGTACCTCCTGTCATTCCTGCCCTCCAACAACCTCGAAGACGCTCCCCGCGTTGAGACCGCCGACGATCCCGAACGTCGATGCGAGGCGCTTGCAGGTCTCATGCCCGCGTCGCCGAACCAGCCGTATGACATGAAGAAGGTCGTCCGCGAAGTGGTTGACGATGGTGACTACTTCGAGTATTTCCCGAAGTGGGCCGGAAACATCACGTGCGGATTCGCGCGGATCGACGGGTACACGATCGGCATTGTCGGCAATCAGCCAATGGTAATGGCCGGTGTACTCGATATCGACTCGTCGGAGAAAGCAGCGCGATTCGTCCGGACGTGTGATGCCTTCAATATTCCGCTGGTCACGTTCGTCGACGTGCCGGGGTTCATGCCGGGAACCGACCAAGAGTACGGCGGCATTATTCGCCATGGAGCGAAGCTATTGTACGCCTATTGCGAGGCAACCGTGCCTCGCATCAGCATCATTACGCGCAAGGCCTACGGCGGCGCATATGTCGTTATGGACTCGAAGTCGATCGGGTCCGATCTGTGTTTCGCATGGCCCACCGCAGAGCTTGCCGTCATGGGCCCACAGGGTGCCGTCGGGATCGTCTACAAGCGTGAACTCGACGCTGCAACGGACCCCGTCGCGCGGCGCGCGGAACTCGTGGAGGAGTACACGGAGCGCTACGCGAACCCCTATATTGCGGCCGAGCGCGGCTACGTAGACGACGTGATCGATCCGGCCGACACTCGCAAGATGCTGTCGCGGGGACTCTCGATTCTGCGTACGAAGAAGGAAGAGCTTCCGAAGCGCAAGCACGGGAACGTGCCGTTGTGACGCTACTGATCACACCCGTACCCTCCGATGAGGAGGCCGCAGCGATCGCAGCTGCGGTCGAGTTCGCGTGGCCGCGTCCGGTGCTCGTGGCTGCGAGTACCCGTGCGCCGTCTGCTGCGTCTTCTTGGCGTTGGTCGGGCCGCGCGTGGGCCCGCAGCACGCGCTCCGCGGGCGACCGCCGTCGCCCATGATCGTTGTTGTGCCCATCTCATGACCGACGACGAGACGCTGCGGCTGTTCGAGCAGTGCGGCGCGCTCATGAGCGGCCACTTCGTGCTGACCAGCGGCCGCCACTCCGGCCGCTACTTCGAGAAGTTCGACGTGCTCCGCTGGCCGCAGCATGTTGCGACGTTGGGCGAGGAGCTTGCCCGCCGTGCAACCGCCACGGGAATCGTGGCCGACGTCGTGCTCGGTCCGACGACGCTCGGGATCGTGCTCGCGTATGAAGTTGGGCGTCGTCTCAATCTGCCGGCAGCGTACGGCGAGAAGGGTCCGGACAACACCCGTGTCGTGCGCCGACCCGATCACTTGACCGCCGGCATGCGTGTGCTGATCGTCGATGATGTGCTGACGACCGGGGGATCGATACGTGAGTGCCTCGCGTTAGTCGCTTCTGTCGGGGCAACGCCGGTCGGTGTCGGCGTCCTCGTGGATCGTTCGGGTGCATCGATCGACTTCGATGTTCCACTCGTGAGCACGTTGACGCTGGTCGCCGAAAGTTGGGCCCCCGACGATGTGCCGGAGTGGTTGCAGGCGATCCCGATCACCCGCCCAGGCTCGACCGGCAAGAAATAGCCAATCCCCGGCAGCACGGCTTCTGTCGGCGTCCTGGCACGAGTGCGGCTACAGCGCCACGTTGACGGTGCAGCGTGACTCTGTACCGAAAACGTGGCGCTGTGCGATCTCTCGTGCGGTTGGACGGCTGCCGTTCACCTGCTGCCGAAGTGCGAACGACACTGCACGGCGCTCCGCGTCGCACTACCTTCACAGGTCGTGACGTCGAACGAGAAACAGGTCGAACCCATCGGATCGACAGAAAACACGCCGGCGATCGTTGCTGTCGAGGAGAAGTTCGCCTTGGTCGACGAGTTCACCGACCGGCTCGCCGCGTTTCGTCTCCTCAGCCACACCGATGACACCGACGCCACCGACAAGATTCTCCAGGAGTTCGGTGCGGGCGGCGCGGTCGAGCGGGACATCGTCCATGAGATCTCCGCCCGAAAACCACTCTGGATGCCGGAGAAATTCGAGGAGGCGCATCGCCTCGTCATGCGGGCGCTTGAAGTACTCGATCGAAACGGTGCCCGCGGTGTCAACGCAAAGATGGGCGTGCTGACGCCATTGACAAGTTGGCTCGTGCAGCTCATCACGCGGTTCATTGTGCGGAATTACCAGGCCGAGGTGATCATGTCGGTCCGCAACCTCTATCTCCGCCGTGAGGCCAATTCAGCGAAGGACATTCCCGAGCGGTTCATGCTCCGGCGTGCTCGCATTGACGCCGAGCGCATGATGCCGACGCTCAAGAAGAACCCGTTGGGCGTTCCCACCTTTCTCCTTGGCGGTGCAGCGGTCTCGTGGCTGGGTTCTGCGATGAGCAGCGCGTTGGAGGGCACGAAGACCAAGGTTGGACTGATCATCGCCACCATGGTGATGTTCTTGATCTTTGCGCTCCTTACCTGGTCGATCCTGCGCGGCGCGGCGGTGGCGCGTCATCGGATCAAGCTCACCCTCGACGCCCCACTGAAGGCATTGTGGGAGACGATCGGGGCCTGCGGGAAAGCTCCGAAAGACTCGGCCCGGTCGTTCGCCTTGATTGCGACCATTCTCACCGTGGTGGCATTTATCGTCCTTCCGATCGGGATCGGCCTGGCGTTCTTCCGCTGAACGACGGCAACTGTCGCGGGCCTTACGCTCCGGCCATCTCCGTGAGGTCCGTCATGATCTTCGTGATGTCGAAGTCCTTCGGTGTGTACACCCGTGCTACGCCCGCAGCGGCAAGCGTGGCCCGATCCGCTTCGGGGATGATCCCGCCGACGATGACCGGTGCGTCGACACCAAGGGATCGCAGTCGTTCCATGAGCTCGGGAACGAGGTGGAGGTGCGACCCGGAGAGAATCGAGATGCCGATGAGATCGGGGTCCTCATCGCGCGCCGTGGCCGCGATCTGTTCGGGGGAAAGCCGGATGCCCTGGTAGATGACTTCCATGCCGGCGTCTCGGGCAGCAACGGCAATCTGTTCGGCCCCGTTGGAATGACCGTCGAGGCCGGGCTTGGCAACGAGAAGCTTCGGAGGGCCGCCCGATCGTGCCTTGTTGCGAACCGCCAACGCGGCGAGGCCGTCGCTTCGACGGCCACCCCCCGAGGACACCCCGGTTGGCCCTCGATATTCGCCGAAGACGGACCGCAAGGCGCCGGCCCATTCGCCGGTGGTCACGCCAGCCTGTGCCGCCGCGATCGTCACCGGCATCATGTTCTCGCCGGTCTCAGCGGCGCGGCGGATGCCGTCGATCGCAAGGGCCGCAGCCCGCGCATCACGTCCTGCACGCCACGCAACCACGCCGTCGATCAACTGCTGCTCGACTGCCGGATCGACCGTCAAAATGTGGTCCGCGCCCCCGAGCGGTGAGTCTTCCGACGAGGTGAAGCAGTTGACACCCACGACACGAAGGTCGCCGTTCTCGATGCGCCGCGTGCGTTCCGTATGTGAACGTACTAATCGTGCCTTAAGTTCCCCTATCGCCTCGAACGCGCCGCCAAGGGCGATCACGTCGTCGAGTTCCGCCATCGCGGCATCGCACATTTCGTCGACTTTGCGCTCGACCACGACGGAGCCGTTGAAGAGATCATCGTGTTCGAGCAGGTCGGTCTCGAACGCGAGGACCTGCTGCATCCGCAACGACCACTGCTGGTCCCACGGCCGAGGAAGGCCAAGCGCCTCGTTCCATGCGGGGAGCTGCACGGCGCGGGCGCGGGCGTCGCGCGACAGCGTGACGCCAAGCATTTCCAGCACGATGCGCTGCACATTGTTCTCCGGCTGCGCTTCGGTGAGCCCGAGCGAGTTCACCTGGAGTCCGTACCGGAAGCGTCGGAGCTTCGCGTCCTGGACCCCGTATCGCTCAAGGCAGATCCGGTCCCACAGCTTCGTGAAGGCGCGCATCTTGCACATTTCCTCCACGAACCTGATGCCGGCATTCACGAAGAACGAGATCCGGCCGACTACCTCGGGGAACTCGTCGTCGGTGAGCTGGCCGCTGGCTCGAACCGCGTCGAGGACGTCGATCGCCGTCGCGAGTGCGTACGCGAGTTCCTGCGTCGGCGTCGCCCCTGCCTCCTGCAGGTGGTAGCTGCAAACGTTGATCGGGTTCCATTTCGGGACGTGGCGCACGGTGTAAGCCACCATGTCAACGATCAGTCGCCGCGACGGTGCAGGCGGGTAGATGTACGTCCCTCGCGACAGGTACTCCTTCACGATGTCGTTCTGTGTGGTGCCCTGCAGCAGCCGTTGATCGACACCGAGTTCCATCGCGTTGGCGATGTACAACCCGAGCATCCATGCTGCGGGCGCATTGATCGTCATGGACGTGTTCATCTGCTCGACCGGGATTCGGTCCATCAGCGTCTTCATATCGCCCAGATGCACCACCGGCACGCCCACCTTGCCGACCTCCCCCCGCGCCTGCGGTGCGTCGGGGTCGTAGCCCGTTTGCGTCGGCAGGTCGAAGGCGATGGAGAGGCCCGTTTGACCCTTTTCGAGGTTGCTCCGATAGAGAGCGTTTGACGCTTCGGCACTCGAATGACCCGAGTACGTCCGCATGACCCACGGTTCGTCGCGTCGACGCGTCTGCGGGGTGTGCTCCATGGCGACAGTCTGGTCTGCTTGCTCCCGCGAGCACCAGCCCAACCTCCGACGAACGCATGGTGGCTCAACGTGATGACGCGGCTTGACCGGTAGGGTTCGGTCATGCACGGTTGGCTCGCCCTAGTCGGAGGAAACGAATGGACGGACGGCTGTGACTTTGACGCTGACCTCGTCAAGCGCTCCGCAACGAACACCGTGACGGTGCTCCCCACAGCCGCCGCGTTCGAGCAACCTGATGCCGCCGTTCGAACCGCGACGTCGTGGTTCGCTGCGCTCGGCGCAATCGTCGTTGCCTGCCCGATCCTCGCACGCCGAGACGCCGAAGATACGACGCTCGCCGCTCAGCTTGCGGCCTCCTCGTTCATCTACATCGCAGGAGGTTCGCCGATGCATTTGCGCAGCGTCCTGAAGGACACGCCAGCGCTCGATGCACTGGTCGAGGCGTGGCGGGGAGGGGCAACGCTGGCTGCTTCCTCGGCGGGAGCGATGGCCCTCGGAGACCCGATGCTCGACCCGCGAGGTGGCGCGTTCACACTCGGCCTGGGCGTGGTTCCGGGCCTCGCCGTGCTGCCCCATGCGCATGAATGGTCCGATGAACGCACGAAGCGGACGATGCGACTCGCCGGGAGCAACGTCACCGTCGCTATGATCTCGGAGCGCACTGCGCTGCTGCGTGATCCAACCGGGGCTTGGCGCGTCGAAGGTGCCGGGTCCGTTCGCATTCACGCAAACGGAACCGACACCTCCGATTTGTCAAACCTACGTACACTTACGTTTACGTAACGCGGGAGGTTGCCATCAGGACTCGGTGATCGTCACCTTGTCGATGGTCACCGGCGTGACCGGGCGATCGCCCGCACCGGTCTGGACCTTTTCCATCTTGTCGAGCACGTCGAGGCCCTTCACGATCTTGCCGAACAGCGAGTACGAGGGCGGGAGCCGGACGCCGCTCGGACCGCTGATGAGGAAGAACTGTGAGCCGTTCGTGTTCGGGCCTGCGTTGGCCATGGCCACCGAACCGATTTCGTAGCGTCCGGGCTTCGGAAGTTCATCGGCGAATTTGTAGCCGGGCCCTCCGCGCCCGCTTCCTTCGGGGTCGCCGCCCTGGCACATGAAGCCCTGAATGATGCGGTGAAAGACGACACCCTCGAAGTAGTGATAGCGGGCAAGGAACACAAAGTTATTGACGGTTTTCGGTGCGTTGATCGGGTCGAGGGCGATGACCACCGTGCCCATCGAAGTGACCATCTCGGCCGAGTACGTCTTGGATTGGTCGATGCACATCTCTGGTGGTCCAGTGAAGCGCTGTGTCTTCGGGCTCGATCCATCGGCGGCGGGGCTGGCGGGCGTCGTCATTGCTTGAAGACCTCATGTCGGGGGCTTTGGTGGGGTGATTCGGAGTGGTCAGGGTAGGCGACCCAGGTCCGGGCGCTCGTTTTCGGCGGTGATTGTGATCCGCACAATCGTGGCTGGCTCCCCGGGTGTGCTGGTGGTTGTTGATTGATCGGTGTCGACGCGGCCGATCAGCTTTGCTGTGGCCAAACCCTCCGTGACCTTTCCGAACAGGGGGTAAAGCGGTTCGAGATCCTCGCCGGCGCGGCCGACCACGATGAAGAACTGGCTCCCGTTGGAGTCGGGCCGGGTCGGGTTTCCGTTCGACATCGCCACCGCACCGATTGGGTACCCGGGCGTTCGCGGTAGCTCGTCGGGGAACATGTAGCCGGGGCCGCCGCTGCCCGTGCCGAGTGGGTCCCCCGACTGGATGACGAATCCCGGCACGATGCGGTGGAAGGTGAGCCCGTCGTAGAAGTGATAGCGGGCGAGGTAGACAAAGTTGTTGGTAGCGATCGGGGCACCGACTGCATCGAGCAGAACGGTGATGGCACCATCGGAGGTTTCGATCGTGGCGCGATACGTCGCCTGGGTGTCGATGCAGATCGGCGGCGGCGAGGGGAATGCAGCGATGCGCGGCGTCGGACCTTTGGCCTTTGGGCAGGACAGAGGAGCGAGAGTGCTGGTCGTCGTCGCTGCCGCGGTCGTCGTCGCTGCCGCGGTCGTCATCGCTGCCGCGGTCGTTGTCGTGGTCGATGGGGCGCTCATGGACGTAGCGCTCGTGGACGTGGTCAGTCCCACCCTGGACGGTGATGTCGTTTCGACAGGAGGCTTGCCGGTTGCCTGACCCGATCCGGCGCGCCCGAAGTGCGTTGCAACACTTGATCCGCCGACCGCCAGAACCGTGGCGATTGCTGCCAGAAGTGCGTTACGGCGCACCGACCACTCGCCGCCCTGAACATTGGCGCCGGACATTGCCGAGACGTTACCCGCAGGATCGTCCGGCGAGTTGGGCATCGTGAGGAGAACCGGTTTGGGGGGAGCGAGACGGTAGTCTCTGAGGCCGGTCGGTGGGACTGGTCCGAGTCCGTTTCTGTTCCCGCCCGACGTTGCCAGCCATGTCTTCCCCACCTCGAACTGCCCCGTCACAGTTTCCCAGCAGCACTGCTGGACAGCGTCGGCTCTTTCGCGTCGCTGCACTTGTGATGCTCACCTTGCCGGTGCTCCTCCTCCTCGCTGTGCCAAATGTTGTTGCGCAGGTGGAATCGACCGTGCCGGACCCCACAAGCACGTCGACCACGACAGAGCCCGTTGTGGTGACGCCTGTCACGACCGTGCCGTCAACAACCCTCCCTGAACCGCCGACGGTGCCTGTGCTGCTGGTGTCCCCGGAGTCTGTCCCGGTCGTCCCGGGGGGTCTCAATCCAGGGGCCCCGCTTGAAACCGCGACCGTTGTCTCCGTTGTTCCGGACGAAACAACGTCCACCATCGACCCGGTCGCGACCACGAGCACAATTCCCGAAACCTCCACGACGTTGCTCGACATCACGGGGCTCGACGCGGCCGATGACGACGCGTCCAGCGACGAAGCGCCGAAGATTGGGATTCCCGTGCTTCCTCCGGCCAAGATCCCACCGCGGGACGCGTCCTTGGAGAAAATCCTCAGTCAGCTCGGGGCACAGCAACGCAAGCTCGTTGCCATTGCCGAAAAGCGCGCAGATGTAGCGACGAAGCGAATGGCGGAGGCGTCAGCGGCATTCGACGCATTGAAGCAACGCCAGGAAGCTGTGAATGCCGAGATCGATCGTATTGAGCGCGAACTGGGACTCACGAAATCCAAGCTCCGAGCGCGTGCATTGTCGGTGTTCGCCGGTTCGCAGATCGAGCAGATCGATTCAATACTCAGCGCAGAGGACGCGAATGACTTCGCCCGCAACCTCGACCTCGTGGGTGCAGCCCAGCAAGACGACACTGGGCTCATCGTCACCTACCAGGACCAGGTCAAGGCCATCGCGGCGAAGGAGGAGGAGATCGCTCGGATCATCGCCGACAAGCAACTTGAGCTCGACACGATCGTGTCCGAGCAGCAGGCTCTCGGCGATGCGCTGATCAAGGTCCAGGAGCAACTTGCGAGCATCACGAGCGGCGCGGCGATTGCACTCGGCGGGTTCGTGTTCCCGGTGCAGGCCCCCTTCAACTTCGTTGACACCTTCGGCGCGCCACGCATGACCGGCTCGAAGTACGCGCACACGCACGAGGGCACGGACATCTTCGCCCCGCAGGGTGCCCCACTGCTGGCCGTGCAGCGTGGCGTCGTCGCACGCCTCGGTGTCGCTGTGCTCGGCGGAAACAAGCTCTGGATTGTCGGTGCTGACGGCACGCAGTACTACTACGCGCACCTTTCCGCGTTTGCCGAGGGAATCCAGGACGGCTCCTTTGTCGATCCAGGCCAAGTCGTCGGTTTCGTCGGCACAACCGGGAATGCACGAGGCACACCAGCGCACGTCCATTTCGAGATTCATCCGGGCGGCGGCCCTGCGGTGAACCCGTATCCGTTCCTCGACGCCGTCCGTCGCACCGACTTCACTGCTCTGCTCCGCGCCAGCCAGGCCGCCACCGCGACCACCGTACCGGTGACGGTGCCGGGCCAGATTCGAGCGGGCATCGGCCTGGTACGTGAGGTCGCGCTCGGTGCCGTGGATGCCAGCGCAGCCGGGCCTTCAACGACGCAGGTGCCGGGCTCTGCAGCATCGAAGACCACCCTTCCTTACCGCAAGGTCGCCGCGCCTCCGACCGTCCCCTGACCGCCAACCCTCGGGAATGCGGTCTGCCACGCCTCTATGGTCGGTTAGCGTTCCCGGCCCGTGGCACTCATTGTCCAGAAGTTCGGCGGGTCCTCGGTGAGTGACCCCGAGCGCATCCGTACCGTCGCCGACCACGTTGCTCGCACGGTTCGCCGTGGGAACCAGGTCGTGGTGGTCGTCTCTGCCATGGGAAAGACGACCGACGATCTGATCCGGCTCGCCAACGCGGTCCTGACCAACGACGCGGGACCGGTCGAGAAGGCCACCAAGAAGGGTGACGTTCCGCTCAAGGGCGACAACCGAGAGATGGACATGCTGCTGACGGCGGGAGAGCGCATGTCGGCGGCGTTGGTGGCAATGGCGATCGACGATCTGGGCGTCCCTTCGCAGAGCTTTACCGGCAGCCAGGCAGGCATCCTGACCGACACCCAGCATGGGCGGGCCAAGATCCTTGAGGTGAAGGCCGACCGGCTCCGCGAGGCCCTGGACTATGGCTTCGTGCCGGTCGTCGCGGGTTTTCAGGGTGTGTCGACCGATCGGGACATCACCACTCTCGGACGCGGCGGGTCCGATACCACGGCTGTCGCGGTTGCGGCCGCCGTCGGTGCTTCCGAATGCGAGATCTATACCGATGTCACCGGCGTGTTCACCGCCGATCCCCGGATCTGCCCGAGAGCGCATCGGATGAAGCGCGTCTCGTCCGACGAGATGCTCGAGATGGCGGGCTCCGGGTCCGGTGTCGTCGCGCTGCGAGCGGTCGAATACGCCGCCAACCACAACGTCACGCTGCACGTGCGTTCGAGCTTCACCTGGGAGCCCGGCACGATCATCACCAAGGAGAGCCAGACCATGGAAGACGCCGTCGTCTCCGGCATCACCCACGACACGTCGGAAGCCAAGGTCACGGTGGCCTCGGTGCCCGACCGACCGGGCATTGCCGCACAGCTCTTTCGGGCGCTCGCCGACCGGCGGGTCAACGTCGACATGATCGTGCAGAACACCTCCCACAACGGCACGACCGACATCTCCTTCACCGTGCCGAAGTCGGACCTCGCGATTGCCATGGAGGTCTGCAACCCCATCGCGACCGAGATCGGGGCGGCATCGGTTTCGAGCGACGCCGACGTTGCGCGGGTGTCGATCGTCGGCGCGGGCATGCGCACCAACCCCGGAGTGTCGGCCACGATGTTCGAGACGCTGGCCGCAGCTGGCGTCAACATCTTGATGATCTCGACCTCGACAATTCGGCTGTCGTGCGTGATCGCGGCCGGACAGGTCGAAGCCGCGGTGCAGGCGCTCCACACGGCATTTGGGCTCGACGCTCCCGACGTCTGAGTCGCTCGGTTTCAGCGTTCGGTTGAGCGACTTGTCGCTCCGAGAGCGAGAATTCGCACGCACTGACTCGCGACGGCGTGAAATCTGCCACTGGTGGGACGGAACCTGCGCGAAACTTGACGGTCCGCCAAACCGGGCAACACCAGGGAGCCTGCAATGCGCATTGGAATCATCGGAGCAACGGGCATGGTCGGAGAGGCCATGCGGTCAATTCTCGAAGAGCGGAACTTCCCGCTCGACGACGTCCGCTTCTTCGCTTCCGCCCGTTCGGCCGGTCGCAAGCTGGAGTTCATGGGCCGCGAGGTCGTTGTCGAGGACGCGGACACCGCTGACTACCTAGGCGTCGACATCGCGATCTTCTCGGCCGGTGCCACGACATCTCGTGCGCTCGCGCCGAAGGTGGCCGCCGCCGGAGCGGTCGTGGTCGACAACTCCAGCGCATGGCGCATGGACCCCGAAGTACCGCTCGTGGTGTCGGAGGTCAATCCGCACGCGATCGTGAACCGCCCAAAGGGAATCGTCGCCAACCCCAACTGCACCACGATGGCTGCGATGCCGGCGCTCAAGCCGCTCCATGTCGAGGCAGGCCTGATCAAGCTGATCACAGCTACCTACCAGGCGGTATCGGGTGGCGGAGTTGCCGGGGTGGCAGAGCTGGAGACGCAGGTCCGCAAGGTCGCCGACGACTCGGCCAAGCTCGCAGTGAGCGGCGATGCTGTTGAGATGCCTGCGCCGGAGAAGTTCACGCAGCCGATCGCGTTCAACGTGCTGCCCTTCGCGGGCGCGTATGCCGAGGACAGTTACGAGGGTGACGAGGGCTGGACCGACGAGGAACTCAAGCTCCGCAACGAGAGCCGCAAAATACTGGAGATACCGAATCTGAAGGTCGCCGGAACGTGTGTCCGCGTTCCCGTGTACACCGGCCATTCGCTTTCGATCCACGCCGAATTCGAGCGTCCGATCAGCGTCGCTCGGGCCAAGGAACTGCTCGCGTCGGCACCTGGGGTCGAGCTCGACGACGTTCCGACGCCGCTCAAGGCCGCTGGCAAGGACCCGTGCTACGTCGGACGAATCCGCAAGGACCCGACGGCTGACAATGGGCTGGTGCTGTTCGTGTCCAACGACAATCTCCGCAAGGGCGCGGCCCTCAACGCGGTGCAGATCGCGGAGTTGGTCGCCGCGGAGCTTCGGGCGCGCTGACCTGAGTTACGGGCACGAGCACGGGCTGGTGCCGCAGCGTGGGCAACCGTCTGCGTAACGGTCGATGGCCTCCTCCATCGAGAGCCCGAGTTGGCTTGCGAGCGACGTCACCCAGGCGATGACGTCGCCCAATTCGTGTAACTGCTCCGCACGAGTTCCCTTGCGTGCCGCCTTGGCCAGTTCACCGGTCTCCTCGGCGAGCCAGGCCACCGTTGCCGCCTGGCCGCGGGCACGGTCGCGCTCGCCGTACGTCCGCTCGATGAGGGCCTGGAACTCCGCGAAGGTCATTGGCCAAAGCGTAGAAGGCGTCGTCCACCACGAATAGCGGCGGCCCACCGCGACGTTGGGACCAATCACCTCGCTCAGCGACGCGATGTTACCCAACGTGCGAAACGGTCGAGTCTCCGCTCCCCTTCTGTGATCAGATCCGCCCCGGATCGGAACATCGCCCTCTCGCCTGTCGTCGTACGAGAACGGCTCCGTCGCAACCTTCCGTCGCTCTTACTGGCCAGTTGCGCGAGCTGTCGAGTCGGCTACATCGCCGACCGACCCCACCATCGGCCCGAAAATGACTGAGCCGCCCGAACCCGAAGGTCCGAGCGGCTCCTGGTCGGGATGGGGGGACTTGAACCCCCGGCCTCCACGTCCCGAACGTGGCGCGCTACCAAGCTGCGCTACATCCCGATGCTGCGGCAAAAGATCGTAGCCGCGCCCACGCAGACCGGTGGGCGAAATTCCGTGGTCTGGTCAGCGAGCGGTTGCGTCGGGCGTCGGCCGGTAATTCGTGCTGGCGTCGCCGGTTTGGACGCGGT
This sequence comes from Acidimicrobiia bacterium, assembly GCA_043720395.1. GTDB lineage: Bacteria > Actinomycetota > Acidimicrobiia > Acidimicrobiales > JANYDT01 > JANOYY01. Next base: position 23,757 of record JAYSSR010000038.1, on the reverse strand, counting down.
CGGCGAAGTTGTTACCGGCGAGTAATTCGTTGACTGCGCGTCGGACGCGGAGCGGTTCGAGTGGTTTCACGAGCCAGCCCTCCGCTCCCGAGTTGCGAGCGAGGAACACGTCGGCCTGACGGTCGAGCAGCACGAGCACCGGTACGTGTGGAAGGCGTCCGCCCGACTCTTCGTTGTGCAGCTCAAGCGTGACGGCGTAGGCCCCCATTGCGGCGATTTGTGAGTCGAGTACGACCAGGTCCGGCGTGTTCGTCTTGACAGCCGAGGTGACCGCCCGCCCGTTGTGCACCGACGTAACGGTGGTGTCGGCGCTCAATGCAGCTCGAATCTCCTCGTGGACCCAGGTGGCATCGCTTGCGATCAGGACGTGCGGCACGGCGGAAAGGTTAGCTCCGCAAAGCGATTCGCCGACAGCTCAGGCCAACGACGAAGCGAGGTCGCGGATCCCAGTCAGGTCGTGAACGTCGGCCGGGCGCAGCGCAACCTCATGCACTTGGGCCGTGCCGAGCAGCGAGCGCAACGGAGCGAGTGATCGCTGGTTGGCGTCGGCGAGGTCGTTCGCCGAAATGGCTCGTAGCACCGCCGGGCGCAGCCCCGGCGACACGAGTGCGGGGACCGGTAGCGGTGAGAACGTCGGCTGCACCCGGTTCGCGATGGCACCAATCACGTCGACACCATCCGAACCGAGGACCTTCACGAGCGCAATGGCTTCGGCGACGGATTCGTCGCGCGGCGACGTCACCACGACCCATGCCGTTTCCAGTGCTCGCAGGAGCGACGAAACGGACGCTGCACGTTGACGAAAGCCGGGCTCCATCCCCTCAAAGGCCTGGAAGAAAGCCACGGCATCGGCCAGGACTTCACCTCCGATGACCTTGCCGAGTACCCGAAGCACTGTCTGGGTTGCGAATCCCATCACGCGAAGACCGCCACGCGCGGGCAGCATCATCGCCTGGAAGAAGCGATTATCCAGCAGCCGAACAAGGCGTTCGGGGGCACTGAGCAGGTCAAGCGCATTTGCCGTGGGAGGGGTATCCACGACCAGGCAGTCGAACGGTGCGATCTCCTCTCCGTACTGGCCGCGTGGGTCGTGCACGAGTTGATGGAGCTTTTCCATCGCCATGTACTCCTGCGTCCCACCGAGTGCTCCGGCGATGTTTCGGTAGTAGCGGTTGGCGAGGATTCGTTCGGCCCGTTCGGGAGAAGGCGCATGGTGGCGGACGAGGTCGTCGAAGGTCGCTTGGGGGTCGAGCATGAGGGCATGCATCGAGCCGGAGACCGTTCGCGGCAGCGCAACCAGCGTCGGATGATTGGCGAGCGACGCGAGGCCCAGTGCGTCGGCGAGTCGTCGGGCCGGGTCAACGGTGATGAGAGCGACCCGACGCCCCCGTTCGGCCAGCGCAACGGCCAACGCCGCTGCGGTTGTGGTCTTTCCCACGCCACCTGGTCCCGTGCAGAGAACCACGCGGCGGTCGAGCAACTCATCGACGATGGTCATGTCGTGCTCGGGACCGGGCCCGCGACCGGGCCCGAGCCCGCAATGCGTGCCTCGCCGAGAAGGGCGGCCAAGTGGTCGATGTCTGCCGGTCCGAGGGAGGTCGTCGGAAGGAGCGGGAGTCGGACCTGGGGCAGCGTGAGCGACCGTTCCAGGCTGCGAATCTGCTCTCGTTGTCGGCCCAAACGAGAACGTGCGAACGTGAGCGATGCCGAGAGGGCAGTTCGTTCTTCCTCGCTAAGGTCGGCGAGCAATTCGGCCGGGGCATTCGGGACGTTGTCGAGCACGCCGTTCACGACGACGCACGCAATGTCGACACCGACGCGGTTGCGCAGAGCCGTTGCCGTCTCCACCGCCTCGTTGACGGGCGTCTCCTCGGGTAGCGTCACCAGAACCACCTTGGACGTCGGAGCGAGCAGGACCTGCATGACCTCGTCGGCTTGGCGGCGAATGCTCCCGCTGTTCACCATGTCTGCAAGGACGCGCGGCCCGAGCAGAAAGCTCACCGCATGTCCGCTCGCCGGGGTATCGACGATCACAAGATCGTGGTCGCCCGCGTTCACGAGCGCCTTGATGCGTCCGAGCACGAGGAGGTCTTTGATGCCCGGCGCGGCGGTCGCGATCACCTCGACGGCACCCGTCGCGACCAGCCGTTTCGAGATCTGACGCATGCCATGGTCATCGAGGTACTCGACGAGTGCGGTGTCTGGTGCGACGGTGCACGCATCGACGGACGCTCGGCCGCCGCCGTCGGTCTGGGGTGTCGGACGCGCCGTGAGCCGGTGTCCTCCGCTCAACCGTGCGAGTTCGTGCTTGCCCTCGATGTCGACGACCAGCACTCGACGCCCGAGGTCCACTGCGCGTCGAGCCAGCGAAGCAGCCACCGTTGTGCGACCGACGCCACCCTTACCGACCACGATGATCAGCTGGAGTTCGCGGAGGGCATCGTCGACGGTCTCCGTCGCACGTCGTTTGCCTGCTCCACTCACGCCGCCCATCCTTGCCGCTCGATCGGCCGGAAAGAACGCCCGAAAAATCGGGGAGTACGATTTGTGTCCTTCCGCCAGCGTCCGCTCGTCGGCAACACGAAAACCACGATGCCTCCGTACTTCCGCTCGCCCATTTCCTTGACGCGCTTTGGGCGTCTTGTGCTCCTCCTGATCGTTGCTATCGGTGCGTTTGCTACGACACCGGGAGCTTCAGCGAAAGAAGGTGACGGGTTCGTGAACGTGATCGAGGTCACCGGTTACCTCGATCCGGTCATGCGGGACTTTGTTCTCGACTCAATCGACCACGCGGTGGCAGACGGTGCAGAAGCGCTCGTGGTGCAGCTCGATAGTCCGGGTTCGCTGCTGTCGAAGGCTGAATTGTCCGACTTCGAGGCAAAAATTCGCGCCGACCATCGCATCCCAATCGCGGTTTGGGTCGGTGGCGGTCCGAAACCCCGTGCGAAAGGTGGAGTGATGCGCCTCTTTGCCGCGGCGGACATCACCGGACTCGCTCGCTTGGCCCGTATCGGGAATGCAACTCCTCCGGCCGACGGATCAACCGATCCACTAGTCGGTCGGGTCTACGACTTCCGCCAGGCCAAGGCGGCCGATCTGTTCACGATCGACGCACCCGTGCTTCCCGACTTTGTTGGCCAGCTTGATGGCCGAACGATCGATGGACACCGGCTCGACACTGCCAAAGCTGCGGAGGTGGTCGACGGGCGCCAGCTGAGCACCCTCAACGGCGTTCGCTTCGCCAAGCTGGCGCTTCTCCCGCGGCTCGTGCACACCGCCGCCAGCCCCTCGGTGGCGTATCTGCTCTTCGTGATCGCGTTGTCGCTGTTCGTGTTCGAGTTCTTCACGGGTGGCGTCGGAGTGGCTGCTGCGGTCGGTCTCGGGGCATTTGCGCTGTCGGTCGCCGGGCTCGGTGCGCTCCCGACCAGCCCGGCCGGTCTTGCGTTGCTGATGGTCGCGATCCTCGGGTTCGCGATCGATGTGCAGGCAGGGACCCCGCGGTTCTGGACCGCCGTCGGTGCCGTCTCATTCGTTGTCGGTTCGCTTCTGTTGTATTCAGGCGATGTTCGGGTCCCCTGGTTCATCATCGCTGTCGTGACCGTGATGGTGGTGCTCTTCATGGTCAACGGCATGCCCACGATGGTCAGGACCCGGTTCGCGACACCGACCGTTGGCCGGGAGTCGATGATCGGCGAAGTGGGAGTGGCACGTGACGCCGTCAACCCCGACGGCGTCGTGACGGTGCTCGGCGCGCCGTGGAGGGCCCGCACGAACCGTGCGACGCCGATCAGTGCGGGCGCGTCGATTCGCGTCGTGTCGATCGATGGATTGCTGCTGGAGGTCGAGCCGCTCGAAGGCGGCGCGAAGGACGCGGGGCACTGAGCGCGCAGCTGTCACCGGTTCGTCGTGAGTCGATCGTGTCGTGTTCGTTGTCACCCGTCCGGCGGCAACTCGGGCTGGCACGCTCATTCGCGTTCCCCTCCGGCACCAGTCGGTCGGGTGCACGGGAGCGCGAAAAGGAACTGGCCGGCCAGGACCTCTGGATTGTCGGTGGTGGCGAAATGTTGTCGATCGGGTTGCAAGTCGGGCCAGTGGGTTCGAATTGCCGCCTCGATCTCTGTGGCGGGAAGCCAAGGTGGAACTGAGGTGTAGCGGCGCGTGAAGCCGAGCAGGCCGTAGCTCCCAAAGCTGTCTCGCTGCTCGACCCACTCAGCGAACGCGCCGAGTATCAAGCCGATGTACTCGGGATGTGCGGCTAAGGCGGTGGCGATCCGACCCCGCGCTTCGGCTTCGGACGTCAGGGTCGCTTGGACACTGATTACGTGTCGCCCGCATCCCGCAAGACGGTGCCAAGTGTCAGCGGTGGACAGGTCCAGAGCGCCCAAAGCGATAAGCGCTTCGTCCACCGCGGACCCCTCGAAAGTCGAACCGTTCTCGGTTTGCTGGTGCGCAAGACGGAACAGCATCGCTGCTGCGATCTCGGGCGACAGCGCGACGCATTTCTCGGTCAGCTCACTGAGTTGCTCAGTGGTCGCGTTACGCGCGACGGCGGCGACGCGCATCGCAACCGCGTCGAGGTCGTAGGGGATGAAGCTGATAACGGGCGGCAACATCGCTGCGATCGACGTGCTGTCGATCAAACGATCTGCCAGCTGGCGGTCGTAGGGGAGTTCCTGGGCTCGGAGGTATCTGGCCGTGTCGTCACACAGCGCTCGATGCTGGCGTAACTCGATTTGTTCGGGCGTCTCGATCGGCTCCGTGTTTTTCTTCGGAGGCGACGGTGGCGTTGGAACCGACTCCCCCCGAGCGTGCGCTGTGACAGCTTCCACCGCGGGCCGGAGGGCGCCGACGGCGTCTTCGAACTCGTGTCCGTCCTCGAACGGCGGCGGAGTTGGCCATCGTGACGAGGCATCGGCGAGCTCGGCGGCGAGGCGTTCGACCTCGTCGCACCATGGCGCACTGTCCGGGGTTACGGCGCGAAGGGCGGCGAGCTCGGCTCGAACTGGCCGTGAGCTCAGTCGACCGCTGTCGAGGCTTCGCTGAGCGCCGCGGCGACACGAGCGCGGTGTTCATCCGTGATACCGCGCGGTAGTTCGGCGTAGACCAGCTCGCCCGTTGAGCGGTCCAATCCGAAACTGCGGTCTCGGGTTTGCTGCCACGCTGCTCTCCACTGTCCGATCTCCGCCTCGACTGCGGCTCGACGTACACGGGCCTCGATGGCGAGCGAGGTGGATAGCCTTGCTATCTCAGCGATGATGCCGACTTGCTCCGCACGGCGATCTGACGCGGCCGCGATCGTGAGTAGCGCTTCGAGCTGTTGTTCGGCGGGCAGGACATCGGCACCGAGTTCTCGGAGTTCAGTTGGTTCTCTATCCTGCTTCCACGAGGTGAGTTCCTCGATCGAGAACTGTTCAGGGTGAATCTTGTCGACGACTTTGTGATGGACGGGGCACAGCAGGACGAGGTTGGCGAACGCGCTCCGTTCGACATCGGTCATCCTGGGGTCGTACCGATTGCCTGGTTTGGCGTCGCGAATGTGGGCGATCTCGTAGTTGACAATCGGCTCGTTGTCGACGAACACGACAAGCGGAGCCTCACAGTCCGGGTAGTAGCACGTGCCTCTCGAGAAGGCGACTAGCGCAGCTCTCGTTCCTGCGCTGTAGTCACGTGGCCCTTTCATTAGTCGTCGCTCCGTATCGTCAGCTCGCTTGCTGCCGGTCGGGGACGAGTTGTGCGAGGCCGATGGTGAGGCGGGTGTGGTCGGGGAACTCAACGACGAGTTCACCGTGTCCGCCGATGGCGTCGAGGTAGCGGGCGAGGGTGGAGAGCCGGACGTCGGTCGGAGACTCGATGGCGGCGACGCCTGACTGGGAGACACCCATGTGGTGGGCGACCTCGGTCTGGGTCAGCCCCGTAGCGCGACGGAGATCGGCGAGGCGTTCCTTGTAGACCTTGTCGGCGGCTTCCACGACCAACTCGTCGCCCTCACCGACGACATGTTCACCCGCGACGACGACACCGAAGTGAGTGGGGCGCGGACCCTCGCAGGGCTCGCTGTGACCAAAACCGATCAGGCCGACGACGTACTCGTCGTGGCTTACTCCTTCGGGCTGGTGGGTCGTTGACGGATGAGCTGATCGACTGCTGCCTCGGCCTCACGAATGCTCGAAGTTCCATCGCACCACCCTAGTATACGTCTGACAGCATATCTATGCAACCATATGGACTGTCGGGCGAGCTGTGCCGCTCGTCACATTGGGGTTGTGTTCTGCGTCACACCGTGGTGAACTGCTCCCGACAGTGATTCAACCTGGGGGGTCGTCATGGGAACACGAACAATGCAAGCTTGGCAGGCGAACGCCGCCTGTCGAGGGCCGCAGTCGGCCATGTTCTTTCCGCCGTCACACTTCGAGCGCCGAGATGAGAAGGATCTGCGGGAGGCAAACGCCAAGGCGATCTGTGCCACTTGCAGCGTCCGTCGCGACTGTCTCGACTACGCCGTACAGATACGTGAGCCGCATGGCATCTGGGGCGGGCTGAACGAGATGGAGCGTCGCCTGGTGTTCGCCAGGCAGGCCGTCTGAGCTCGACCTATTCGGGTCGCTCGGCGGCCGGTAGCAGCCGCGGACCGGCGATTCTGAGGTCCCCTCGCCGCCGTGTCCGTCCCGTGGCGTCGAGGTGGGCCAGCAGCGGAAGCACGTGTTTGCGGGTGTTTCCGAGAGCATCGCGTATGTCGGCCACGGTGACGCCCGCTTGTCCGTCGTCTCCGTCGAGTAGCGCCGCAATCAGGACGCAGGCATCGTCAACCGCGGACGGAGCGAAGTAGACGCCGTCCTGCTCCACCACGTAACCCTTGCGCACGAGTTCGCGCAGAACTCCGCGATCGACCCCGGCGGGGTCCGGTGGGCTGAAGCGACCGGCCGCGAGTGCACCAACGAAACGATGGTCGGCGAGCGCGTCGTGAGCGACTCCGATCGTCGCTCGTCCCCCGTCAATTGCGATGACATTCCCGGTCTCGGTCGGCTCACTCGCCAATTCTTCGAGGACCGCCCTTTGGGCTTCGGAAAGCGCTGCTACGTCGAGGCCATGGGTCCCGGCTTGCTCGACCCGGACGAACAACGACGAGCGCAGATCGTCGAGGTCGGGTGCGGTGATGGCCCAGCGTCCACCGATGACGGGTCCGGTCCACGGCTGCCCGATCAGCCGGTCGAGCAGGTCGAGCGCAACGACGCCACGTTCGTGCACGACGCGCTCCGGCGATCGATCCGGCACTGCCCTGCTCGCTGGCCGACGAGGGTCAATATCGAGAACTTCACCGCCGCCGACCGTCTCCTCCCGCCCGTCGTCTCGGAGAATGAATCGGTCACCCGGAACCAGGGGAAGTGGGTTGCGAAGATGGAGGCGGACGAGCCCAGCTTCTCCGGGACCAATGCCAGTCGCTCCGAGGATGCGTACCTTCACGCGATGTTCACCGGAGCCGATGTAGCAGGCGTAGGCACCGCGTCGCGAGACCTCGTGATTGATCGCCGTCAACGTGGTGAGTGACGCGTCGAAGCGGGTCGTGCGGTGCCAGCGCGACGGTTCTACGAGCGCGTCGCCCCGGCTCAGTTCGTCGTGTGCAACGCCCGCCAGGTTCACCGCGACCCGATTGCCCGGACCCACCGCTACGACCGAACGACCATGGGTCTGCAGGCCACGTATTCGAGCGGTCAACGCAGAGTGATTCCCAGTCGATCCAGCCCGGACGATATCGACCGTCGCGTCGACACGCAGCGATCCCCCCGTCAGCGTGCCCGTCACGATCGTTCCGGCCCCCTTCGCCGAGAAGACACGATCAATCCACAACCTCGGCCGACCCCGGTCGACTGCCGCTGGCGTTGCCGTCACGAGTGCTTCGAGGGCGAGGACCAGGTCGTCGATCCCGCGTCCGGTCGGTGCGTCGACGGCCACAATGGGAGCGTCGTAGAGGAACGTCCCGGCAACGTGGTCTTCCACGTCGAGGCGGGCAAGCTCGGCCCACTCCTCGTCGACGAGGCCGACCTTGGTGAGCGCGATCACGCCGTGTCGAATGCCGAGAAGCTCAAGGATCCGCAGGTGCTCTTCGGACTGCGGTTTCCAGCCCTCGGTCGCGGCGACAACGAAGAGGCAGGCGTCGACCCCGCCGACTCCCGCGAGCATGTTCTTGAGGAAGCGGATGTGGCCGGGAACGTCGACGAAGCTGACGTCGGCACCCGAGGGCAGCGTCCGGTGCGCAAACCCGAGGTCAATCGTAAGCCCGCGCACCTTTTCCTCCGTCCAGCGGTCGGGGTCGGTTCCGGTGAGGGTGAGTACGAGGGTGGACTTTCCATGGTCGACGTGACCCGCGGTTGCGATGACGTGCATCGATGCTCAGCCCGCGTCGTGGAGGTTCGGTTCGGCCTTCGCGCGCGCGTCAGGAGTCGATTCCGCGATTGCGGTGGCGATCACGGTGTCGTCGGCCGGGTCCACCGCTCGCAGATCGAGAACCGTTGACCCGCCCGATGCTCGGGCGATGACTGGAATGGTCCGTTCTCGAAGGCAGCGGACGCGGTCGCCCCTGAGGCGAAGGCCGAACGAGGGGATCGTGACGCCGGGAAGGGTGCCGCCGCCCGGTACAGATTCGCAGGGCGCGGCCGAGCACCAGGGCTGATGGACTGTGCTGGCGATCGCGCGGGCCCGTCGCTCCAGCAGCGTGACCGGGCGGCTCGCCTGTTCCCAGAACGGCATCGCGTGGACGTCACGGCGTAGGTATGCGAGCAGCGTCGCCTGGAGTGCCCCAATGACGAGGCCGCCCGGTCGAAGTGCGCGGGCGAGCGGATGGCTCGCGATCAGGTCGATCATGGTCCTTGAGCCGACGATCGCACCGCCTTGCGGCCCGCCGAGCAGCTTGTCGCAGGAGAACAGCACGACATCGGCCCCTGCGTCCAGTGCTTCGCGGACGGAGGGTTCCTGGGCGAGCCAGGGGAGGGTCGGCGTCCGACCGCTTTCGTCGGCGAGCCAGGGTGTGGAACGGTCGAGCAGGCCCGAGCCGACGTCGGCGACGACCGGGACGCCCAGCGTGCAGAGCTGCTCGATGCTCGTTTCCTCGACGAACCCGGTGACGCGGTAGTTCGAGGTGTGCACCTTCAGCGCAAGCGCAACGTCGAAGTTTGCGGCGTTGGCGCGTTCGTAGTCGGCGAGGCGGGTGCGATTGGTGCTGCCAACTTCGATCAGGCGGGCACCCGACTGTTCCATGACCTCGGGTATGCGGAACCCACCGCCGATCTCCACCAACTCGCCTCGGCTCACGAGTACCGCTCGGCCCTGAGCGAGTGAGGAAAGGACGAGTACGAGTGCGGCTGCGCAGTTGTTCACGACGAGAGCGGCTTCGGTGCCACAGAGGTGTGCGAGCAGTGGGCCGGTGCGGTCTCGCCGCGAACCTCGCTGTCCAGTTTCCAGGCTGATCTCCAGATTTGATGCCCGGACGGGGCCACCGTGCCGGGACCTGGGCAGCGGCGCACGTCCGAGGTTGGTGTGGAGCAAGACGCCGGTCGCATTGATGACGTCACCGAGCAGCGTGCGGGATTGTCGACGCGCTTCGGTCCGCGCCGCTTCGAGCGGTGCGGTCGGGTCCTGGCGGACTGCGAACCGCGCGGCGTCGATCAGCAGGGCAAACGGAATGTCGCGAAGCTCTGCGTCCGCGGCGAGCTCGCGAGCGAGTCGATCAACCGAAGGCGGACGCGGGTGGGACACCGCATCGACGCTACTCGGAGGTCGCGAACGCCCGACCGGGGAGCGGCGCGTCGTGGTTCCCCGACCTTCTGAGAGACTTGGGCCGTGCTCTGGTCCCTCTGGTCGTTTCTTCGCCGGTTGGTGAAGACGGCCGTGGTCCTGTTGTTCGGCGTGACCTTTGTGCCCGTTTCGATGGTCAGCCTCGGTCTTGCCATCGTATTGTTCACGCCCGTCCCGGTGACCATTCCCGAGCGGAAGGCGAAACCGCAGATCCAGCCAAGTCGGGTGTTCGATGCGAACGGGAACCTGATCACGGTGTTCCGAAAGCTCGACGCGAACCTCAACGTGAGCGGCAAAGACATTCCGCTCGTTCTACGCCACGCCGTCGTTGCCGCCGAAGACCGTCGGTTTTACACCCACAACGGAGTCGACGCCGTGGGCCTAGCGCGCGCGTTGCGACGCGATGTCAAGGAGGGTGAGGCGCAGCAGGGCGGTTCCACGATCACACAACAGCTCGTGAAGGGTGTGTACTACCCGGACGCGACGACGTCAGCGTCCCCGAAGAACGATCTGTCGAAGAACGTGGACCGGGTGTGGCGAAAGTTGCGGATTGCCGTGATCGCGAACCGACTCGATCGGGCTCGCACGAAGGACGAAATTCTCGTTGAGTACCTGTCCAACATCTTCCTTGGCAACGGTGCGTACGGCGTCGGGGCGGCATCGCAGACGTACTTCCGAAAGAGTGTGAAGAACCTCACGCTTTCCGAGGCGGCGACGCTCGCGGGCATCATCCCGGCACCGTCGAAGTACGAGCCGCGAGGCAACACGCGCAACGCCGAGTTCAAGCGGAAAGCAACGCTCGCGCAGATGCGCCGCGAGCGATTCATTACGGGGGAGCAGTACGAGACCGCTCTCTCACAGGAGCTCTGGGTCGATCCGGGCGATGGCACGACCGCACCCGCGGGACGGCCCGTCACCATCGTCTTCGGACCCAGCGCAGTCGAGACGCGGTTTCCGTATTTTGTCGACTACGTCCGCAGGTACCTCGTTGCTCGGTATGGTGAGGCAATTGTCTACGGGGGTGGATTGAAGATCCAAACGACGCTCGACCCGCGGGTTCAAGACGCGGCCGAGTCGACCGCCGCTGCAACTTTGAAAGGCACGCCGGAGAATCTGGAGCTCTCGATTGTGTCAGTTGAGCCGCTCACGGGCTTCGTGAAGGCGCTCGTTGGTGGCCGCGACTTCGCGACCGATCAGGTGAATCTCGGCCTGGGGAACTGTCCAGACCCGGCCTCGATCAAGCGCATCCTTCAAGGAAATACTCCGAAGCTCGCGCCGACTTGCTCGGGCCGCGACGGACTCGACGGCGGTGGCTCCGGACGGTCGCCCGGTTCGTCGATCAAGCCCATCGTGCTTGCTGCGGCGTTTCAAGAGAGCATCCCGCCGACGCAGATCATCAGCGGTGCGCCGTACCGCGATCCCCGCTGTGCCAAGCGAGCCAAATGCACGACCATTGGGAACTATGAGGGTGCAGCGTACGGCGCTGTGGATTTGCGACGAGCGACGATCAAGTCAGTCAATACAACATATGCGCGCTTAGGATATGACCTGGTCGGGATCGAGAACGTGGCGAAGATGGCACAGAAGCTCGGGATTACGTCGGCCTGGTACGACCCAGCCAAACACGGTCCGTCGTATTCACTTGGCGGCATTGACGTTTCGCCCCTCGAAATGGCCGCGGCCTATTCAGTCTTTGCAGGGCGTGGAAAGCGAGCACCGGTCACGCCCGTGCTGACGGTGACTGATGCGGACGGAAAGGTTCTCGAAGACAACCTCTCCAGGACACCGAAACAGGCCATCAGCCAGAGCGTCGCAGACAACGTCACCAGCGTTCTCCAGGGCGCTGTCGATGAGGGAACGGGCCAGAGGGCGAAGCTTCCAGGTCGGGCGGTCGCTGGGAAGACCGGGACCAGCCAGGACTATGGGAACGCATGGTTCGTTGGATACACGCCGACGCTGTCTACGGCGGTGTGGATGGGGTACAAGGATCGCCCTCGACCGCTGCGCAACATCCGTGGGGTCGGACGGGTTGCCGGCGGCACGATCCCCGCTGCTACCTGGGCCAAGTACACGAAACTGGCCCTGGAGGGCGTACCGCCTTCGTTGTTCGATGAGCCCGCGCCGATCGTGCGGCCCGTGCGCCGCAGCTTTGTAGAGGAGAAGAAGTTGAAGGCGCGAGGTGGCATCGACCTGGGACCGCGTCGCGAGCTGACCGGCACTCCGGTGTCCCGGTATCTTCAGACGGCCGAAGCTCCGTCGGCCGTCGAACCAGCGCGTGAGCCGGACGCGGCACCCGTAGTTTCGCCCGCCACGGTGCCTCCTGCCACGGTCGTTGCGGTGGAGGTCACGCCGGCCACACTCGCGCCAGCCGATCTCGGTGTGCCCATCGATAACGGAGCAGTCGTGCCGTAGCCCGGGATCTAAGTCCGTTGGCTGCCGACTCCGGTGACCTGGCCACCGCCGGTCACCTCGCCCTTCGGGCATTTGACGACGGTCTCGCACACGGTGCGAATCGGAGGCGCGAACCATACGCCGTCGCTGTCGAATCCGAGAGGCGCGTAGCCACGCGACGCGACTGCCAGGACAGCACCCCGGTCGGTCACGAGTGGGCCCCCACGGAAGTGCTTACCGAGGGGCGCAGTGTGCTGTACCCCGTCGACGCTCACGTCGGCAGTGAATCCCTGGGTGATCGAACCACCTGCTGTGCCGACCCCAGAGATCGCGAAGATCTGCTGACCGAGCCGCACATCGGTACTGATCGCCCATTCGAGTCGCGGCAGGTTCGGCTTCTGGACGATCAACAGCGCGAGGTCGCGTTGCTCCTGCCACGTCCAGAGCTCGGCCGGAATCACGTCGGACCCCTGGCGGACCGTTACGGACGGGCCGGGCCGAACGGTTGCCGCTCGAACGACTGCATACGACGTGATCAGAAACGATCTTGTACTGTCCGACGCGACCACGAACGCGGTCCCTGATGACGCTGCGCCGTCCACATCGAACGTGCTGACCTGAAACACCGAGGGTGCCGCTTTCGCCAGCAGCTCTCGCAGCGTGTCGCCTGTAGCCGCAAGCTTGCGGATCGGCTCAATCTCGTCCTGGATTCGACGCCGCGCATTGATCGCCTCAGCGTTCACGGTGTCGACGGCGATTTTGGCCCGTTCCGGAAACGACTGCACGAGGGCGTCGGACTGATCGCGTCGGTACTGGTAGTTCATGTAGAGCGCCGTGCCAGCGCCAGCCGCCCCGACTCCGGCCGCGAGCATGAGCAGACTGATGCCAAGCACCGACTTCGGGAGAATGCGGCCGCGCCAGAGAGGTTTGCGACGATGTGCGCGCTTCGCAGCCTTTGCCGCGTGGTGCCGTGCTCTCGCCCGATCCTTGCGCGACGTGCGGGTGATCGCTGACAACTCCTGGCCGATAGGGCTGCCGCCGTGATCGGGCCCGCTGATTGCGGCGATGAGCGCGTCACCGTTGAGAACGTTCTCGGTTTCGCGTGCTGGCCTCGCGACGAGGCGCGGCTCGACGTGTGGCTCGACGTGCGGCTCGAACGTCATCGCTCCGGTCGCGTCGGCGTCGTCTGTTTCGCCCAGCCAGTCGGCCTCATCGGCTGCCCACAGCTCGGACGACGGGGGGGATGAAGGAGAAGACACTGTCGTAAACGGTACTGCCCAGCGCTGCGACCGCCGTTGAAGGGTGACCGTAGGCTCGCCCTGTGAACTCTCCAACGAGTATGGCTGCTGACCAGGTGACGCCGCGCGATGCGGCCACCGTGGCCGTGGTTCGCGACGCTCACGGAGGTGGCCTTGACACCCTTCTGCTGCGCCGAACGCATCGGGCGTCGTTCGTGGCTGGAGCGCACGTCTTTCCTGGTGGGGCCATCGACGCTGCCGATGGCGCAATGGTCATGCTCCTCAGCAACCCGCTGCCGACGGTTCGCCGACGCGCGCAACGCTTGCTGGCCTCTGTGGTGTCGAATCGACATCGGATCTCCTTGCGGCGGTGCGTGAGCGGAAGGTGCCCCTGGGCGAAGGTGCTGCACTGGGTCAAGGTGGCGCGTCCGAGCGCCGATGAGCGACACCGTGGAACCCTTGACTGACGACGCGTGGGACGCGGACCGCGACGCGCCCGACGTCCCGCACGTCGACTGGCGTCATGACCCGACGTTGCGGTCGATGGCTGCGCGTGAACGCGCTCCGTCAACACCCAAACCCACCGGCGGCACAGAACCAACGACGGTCGTTTTGCTCGACGGGCGTCCAACGGCCATGGCCCTGACCCGGGCACAGGCGATCGAGGCAGGACATCCGGTGTTGGACGTCGACGCGCCGACTGAACATTCCGCACCCGACATGTTGGCTCCCGCCGCGCCCGGTCCCGAGTCGGTGGTCGACTCGATGCGCCCCGTGCTTCAAATCGTTTCGTCGTCGGACACCGACCGCGAACGGATGAATGAATGGCTGCGCACGGTTTCTCGCAGCCGCGGTGTTCGCGAGGTCGGCCCGCCGCCGATACGGCGTCTGAGTGTCGTACGGACGACCCCCGACGCCGTCGCGGAATATCCTCCGGCACCGGATACGGCCCCGCCGCCACCGACCACCATCAGCGTGGCCCCGCCAGTACTAACCCCTACGGTTCCGGTCACCGTCAGCTCCGCCGTGCCGGTGATTGCCAGCGCCGTGCCGGCGATCGCCAGCCCCGATGTGGCGCTGACCGCAAGCACGGTCGTCCATGTCGTTGCGGCCCCTCCACTTCTGGACCCGCTGGCGGGGGAGGTACGAGTACCGCTGCTACCCGACGTCGCTTCGGCTCAGACCGTCGTGCCGGTCCTGGTGCCCAAACCCGTCGAGGCGCAAACTGCGCCTCCGGTGAGCGAGACCGTGTCCTTGCGCGTGAAACTTGCCGCATCCGCGCCGGTCCTCGTCGCCGTGCGGGCACTTACGAAAGTCGTCAGGCGGCGCGAAGCGTCGAAGGAACTCTTCCGATCCGTCTCGATCGATCTCCATGCGGGTGAGTTCGTCGCCGTCACGGGGCCATCGGGAAGCGGCAAGTCGATGCTGCTCTCGTGCCTCTCGGGCACCCTCCGCCCCGACGCGGGGGACGTCCTGATTGAAGGGCACGAGATTGGCTCAATGACGGAAGCCGACAGCGCGCGTCAACGATCGTCCCTGATGGGTTTCACGTCGATGACGCCAGGTCTCGTTTCGATTCTCACGGCGGTCGAGAACGTTGAGCTGCCCCTGCTTGTCGCAGGGTGGAAAGCGGCGGACGCCCGAACCGAGGCGCTCGCGGCGCTGGCCCTGCTCCGACTGTCCGATGTCCCCGCATGCCTTCCCGAGTCGCTGTCGACCGGTGAGCGCGTGCGTGTCTGCATCGCCCGGGGCCTGGTCGGCGACCCGAAGGTTCTCTGGGCGGACGACCCAACCGGCGGACTCGATCCCGACACCGCCGACGATGTGGCGCACGTCTTCCGCCAGCTCAGCGATGATGGACTGACAGTGGTGGTGGTGTCGCACGATGTTGCCCTGCTCCAGCACGCCCACCGGATCATGGAGCTCCGCGACGGCGCGTTCCGCGAGCTTTCGCGGCGGAAAGTGCTTGAGGCATGCCAGCGCCGACTTCGGTAGAGGACCAGCTCGATTCCGGGGAATCAGCAGGAATCGAACAGGTTCATCTCGACGTGGCGCACGAAGTGTCCCCGCCGACCGATGGGTCAGCGGCGAGTGCATGGGAGTGGTTTCGAACGATGTTGCAGTCGTTCCTCGTCGTGTACGCAACCGTTCTCGCTACGACGGCAGCGTGGTTCCGAGGGACCAACGGGGTCCTCCGACTCTGGTCGCTTCCCGTCCTTTCTGTCCCGGTGCTCCAGCGCCTTGTCTTTCGCCCGGTGAGTCGACGCTTCGCGTTTCGGGCCCTCGTGCGGCGTCGCAGTCTCGTCACGTTTGTGGCTTTTGCGCTGTGTGGTGCGGTCACCACGATGGCGGCCGTACTCCCGGACGCCATGAGCGGGTCTGTCGAGACCGTGCTGGCGCGTCATCTCGGCCCGGTTGACGAACTCATTGTTGCGAGCACGCCCGAGGCGCGGCTCGAAGCGCTCGCCGCTGTAGAGCGCCACGAAGCGCAAGTTGTACTCGAGCAGCGAACCGGTACGAACGCAATCCGAGGAGCAGTCGACGCCCAGTTGGTGTTGTCCGCGACGGACGTCACTGCGCAAACAGCCTCCGGCACCTCCGCTCCTGCGCAAGCGCTCGAGTTCGACATGGCAGAAGCGTCACGGTTCGGAGGCGACCCGGACGCAACAGGCCTGGGGAGCGTGGCACCACTCCTTGCGGGACAGGTCGACGTGGGCGCGGACCTTGCGGGCGATCTCGGGCTTGTCACGGGAAGCGTGGTGACTCTGAAGTCTGGTGGATTCAACTCCGAGTTCACGGTCCGGAATGTGCTCGTGGCTCGGGGTTTTGCCGCGTTCACCCTGGATGGCACGCCAAATCCTCGGGTCCTCCTGGTTCTCCCCGGCGCAGTGTCCGTCGACGCCGCCGCAGCGGGAGCGCGGGTTCGCTATCTCGTGGCGTACTCAAACCGAGGTCCCGCGGCGGACGGCTGGAAACGATCGCGAGCGGTTGCCGGTGAGCTCGACGCTGCCCTCCGCGAACCGATTCGTGGGGTGGGTGCCGCGAGCCCCGCAGCGTCGACTGCTGCGTACGCCGTTGCCGTAAAGGCCGACCTCCGAAGTGATTCCCGGTCGCAGCTGGACATGTTCGGGGTTCCGATTCGGTTGCTGGCAGGGCTGGTAGCAGCTGCCGCCATTGTGTGCCTGCTGGTCCTGGTCGCGCTTGCCACGCGAACGCGTCGCGGCGATATCGCGGCGCTTCGTGCCGTCGGCGAGTCTCGACGTGACGCGGCTGGGGCGATCGTCGGTGAGCTTTGGGCGGTCCTTCTCGCTGGATGTGTGGCGGGTGCGACCGTTGGAGCACTCCTTTCGCGCTTGTGTCTCGCGCGCGCATCAATGCTTCTCGGAAGCCGGGCCGGGGCCGGAGCACCTTTAGAACTCAACCCGACGGTGGGGGCAATCTGCACGGGACTGGCCGGCTCGTTCGCTGTCGGGATGGCGGCGCTTTACAGTGCAAACATTCTCGGCTCGCGCGCGAATTTGTCCGAAAAGTTGGCGTCTCGTGCCCAGAGTTTGAGGCCGCTCCTACGCTGGTCGGGCGCCGTATTAGGAGTGATTCTCGGTCTGGTGCTTCTCTGGCGCGGGCGCTCGGGCGACCACCTCGCTGCGCTGTCAGGTTTGCTGCTCCTGGCAGCAATTGTGGTTACGAATGCCTCGTCGCGACGGTCGCGACGGTCGCAATGGCGTGTTCGGCTGGTCGGAGTGGCGGCGGGTGGGATGGCGATTGCCGGTCTCGCCTCGCTCCTGGCGGCGCGCTCGCCGCGACCCGGAGTTCTCGTCGCCTCGCTCACGGTTCTCGCCGGCGTCGTAGTACTTGCGGCTGTTGAAGGCCACCGGGCGTCGTCGAATTCTGCCGGGGCAACCCCGACGTTGGCCGATTCAACTCGGATCTGGTCAAGCTTTGCCGTACCCGTCGTCGTTGCACTGACGGTCACGTCCTGTCTACTTGCTTTGTCGTTCCGTTCCGCCGCATCCGCAGGCGGTCAGCGGAACGCGAACGGTCGATTCGGACGTTTCCAATTGGTGGCCTCATCGCTTTCCGAGCCCGGGCTACGAGTGGTGCGAGGCGCAGCAGGCGTGAAGGAGTTGACCGTCGTGCGGTCACGGCCGGGCGTAGCGTTCGGTTCGACCGGCTCACCCAGCGCGGTGAGCATCGGAACCCTGGATACGACGTACGTTGCATCGCGTGGCGTGGCGCACCTCGCGGCGCGAGCGGCAGAGTTCGCCTCGGATGATCTGGCCTTTCGTGCGACGCTCGCCGGTCCCTCCTCTGCGATCGTCTCCCAACGTGTCGTCGATCGGCTGGGAACTTCCGGCCGAATTGCTGTTGGGTCGGTTGTGTCCGTGCGCGATGAACCGGGGTCGATCGTGGTGAGCGTTCCCGTCACCGGTGTCCTTGCTGACGCCGCCGGGTTTCCCGACGTGATCGTCAGCCCTGAAGCGTTCGACCGCCTCCGTGGGGACGCCCCCGCCGCGTTCGGCGCGTTGTTGAACGTCCAAGGGGACGACTCGCCCGCTCTCGCTGCCGTGCAGTCAACCGGCGGCAACGCGGAATCGCTTCCAGCCAGATCAGAGGCCGAGGCGGGGACAAGTTCCGGTCGCCGATTGTTCCGACTTCTCGCGTGGCTTGCACTCCTCGGCGGGTTTCTGCTCATTGCCGGACTCGCAGTCGCGTCGTTGCCCGAACGCTCCGTCGAGCGGTCGCTATGGCAGCGCTTCGGCGCATCGGATCGCTGGATCGTCGGTCGGCTCGTACGCGAACAGGCGTGGCGAGTCGCGTTTGGCGCGCTGGTAGGCGTTGTGGTCGCCGGCTTTCTTGCACGGGGCTTCCTCCGTGGCGGGCGCGCCGGGTCCCTCGGCCACGCATGGTTTTCGCCAGTGGCCTGGATAGCCGTGACGGTGGTCGCTGGCGTCGGCGCGTTGGCGAGTGTGGCGTTGCCAACGATTGTCTGGGTGGCTCGGAGACCGCGGCGCGGGTCACGGGGTCCGAGCTGACGTTTTGAGGCAGCCGCTACGGCGAGACGGAAACGCCGACGGAAACGGCGGCTTCGATTGCGGCGATCATCCGGGCCGAGCAGCCGCCCATGTCGACAGGCGGAGCAATGTCTTCCACGATTCGTGCGGCGAGACGTGCGAAGGCAATCCCCACCGTTGAATCTGGTGCCGACGTGGCGATCGGGACACCAATGTCACCACCGTGGCTGAGCGCCGGCGCTATAGGCAGCTCGGCAAGAAGCTCCGACCCGATGTCATCGGCGAGCCGCCGGCCTCCGCCCGATCCGAAGATCGCATGGCGGAATCCGGTCGGGTCCTCGAAGTACGACATGTTCTCAATCACGCCAGCGATGCGGAGATAGCTCCGACGCGCCATGTCGGCGACGCGAACGGCAACCTTCTGCGCGGCCAACGCGGGTGTCGTGACGATCAACAGTGCGGCCTGCGGGAGCAAGCGTCCAAGAGCCATCTGCACATCGCCCGTGCCCGGCGGCATGTCGATGAGGAGGTAGTCAAGCTCGCCCCAGCGAACCTTGGTGAGGAACTCCTCGACCGCCTTCGCGAGCATGAGACCACGCCACATAATTGCGGTGTCTTCGTCATCGACCACGAGGCCCATCGACACGACCTTCAGAAATCCAGCGCCGACCGACTGGACCGCGGGATCGATCTTGCCGCCGCTTCCGCCGAGCCGTCCTTCGACGCCGGTCATGCGTGGAACCGAGAATCCCCAAATGTCCGCGTCGAGGACGCCCACCGTGAGACCACGCGCTGCGAGTGCGGCCGCGAGGTTCACGGTCACCGACGATTTGCCGACGCCACCCTTCCCGGACGCAATCGCGAGCACCCGAGTCGCCGCTCCGATTTCGGTATCGGGCGCGTTCTCGCTGGCCCGCAACCGGGCGCGTTGCATGACCTGGCTGCGCTGCTGCTGATTCAGCTCGCCGAAGCTCACGTGCGCTCCCGTCACGCCGGGAAGCGACCTGATATGGGCGAGAGCATCGTCTCGGAGCTGTGCTTTGAGCGGACACCCTGCGATCGTGAGATTTACCACGACCTCGACGAATCCGTCGGGCGACACGTCGATCCGGTCAACCATCCCCAGCTCGACGATGTCGACGTTGAGCTCCGGATCGATCACGCCGCGGAGCATTGCGCGGACGTCGTCTGGGGACGGCGCTGGCTGACTCGGACGCTGCCCGGTGGCGGCGCTCTCCGGCGATTCGTCGGGAGTGGCCATGTCCAGCATTGTACGGCCGTTCCGCCTCCAGGCAGCCGGCCTGACATCGGTCATGTGCGCGACCTGCAATAAGACTATGGTCGGCACTTGCCTCGCTCCGTTGTCGGCTGGGGGGGGGTAGGAGGAGTTTGTCAAATGGGTGCGGCTCTTTTGGAGGGACGTCAGGCCGCAGCGGGTACGGCTTCGTGGTGGTATCTGGATTCGTGGACTCGTTTGTGTTCTTGGGCTTGGTGGAAGGTCCAGTAGTCGTTCCAGCAATTGTTTGCTCGGAGTGCTCGTAGTTTGAGGATGGCTTCTGCGCCTGGGAGTCCCCAGCGGGCGCCTGTGATGTCCATGCGGTCTTTGACGATGTAGCGGCAGGAGCCCTTCGATGATGCCGGTGGCGATGGGCCATCCCTCGGTGAGGGCGGTGGGGTAGTCGAGGTAGGCCGCCTTGGCGAGGAGGTAGTCGGCGCAGGTGTCCGCGTTTTTGCGTGCTGTTGGGTTGAGGCCGAGTGTGGTTGCTTTGCGGCGGATGGCGGCGGCCACGATGGGTGCCCGACCGCGGTGTATGTCGATGGCCTTGTCGTGGACCCAGTCTTCGGCGGTGGGGTCGCCCTCAGTGAAGAAGCTCCAGGCCGCCGACCAGATGTATTCCAGGACGTGGACCCAGTCGACGATCACGGTCACTTCGACGCCGCGTGTAGCCGCTTCGGTGGTGATGCAGTCGATCTGGTGGCGGTTGCCGTCAACGAGGGCGACCCAGTCATGGTCGTGGTCGGGGTCGCGTCGCTCGGCCTCGTCGAAGACCGACGCGATCACGGTGGCTGCGTCGTCGACGACCGAGGCGGTCACCCACTTGTGGGTTGCGGTGGGTGCCGGCTTGGGAGGTCCGTCACCGCGATGCGCCATCACGTCGTACGCGTGGCGGGGCACGGGGGTGATGTTGTAGAAGGCACCGACTTCGGCCACGCGCTTTCGGTTCGTCTTCTCGCCTTTCGACAGGCGCCCCTTGAGCTTGTTGCGCGAGGCCAGGGCCTTGGCCCTGGTCGCGGCCCGTAGCCCTTCGGGGCGCATGACAACACCCTTGCCGTCGGCGGACAGGATCACGACGTCGCCGTCTTCTGGCCTCGCGCGGCTCGTCTGCGCGAAGAACGCCTCGAAGTCGACAGCCGCGGCCTGGGTCAGGGCCTCGACCTGGCGCTTGCGATCACGGCCGCGCTGGCCCGGCCGATGGCGGCCACCGCCTCATCGAAGGAGCCACGTGCCGCTTCGGTGGCCGCCAACGCCCGTAGAGCGTGGGAGTACATTTCCGCCGGCACGTTGAGCGCAGCGTCGGCCGGATACAGGTTGGTCGCGCCCTTGCGTCGATAAGCGAGGCGCCGCAGTTGCACCTCGCCGAAGATCGTAACGAGGCGCCGCTCGTGGCCGACTTCAACCGAGCGCCGCGTGACGCGTTGGCCCGCGCCTCGAGCTGGTGACGCGCCTGGCGGTATCGCTCGGTCGCTTCGGTGACGGGCACGATCAACTCGCCCGGCAAGGTCACCGAGCGTGCCCGGCTCTGCTTCGAGTACGTGAGGATCACCTGCTAGTGGAGGTCCTCGCCGTTCGCGCAGCGGCAGTTGGCCTTCCCGCCGCACCCTTGTCAAATGACTACCGACGGCGTCGTTTTTCAGCGTGACGTGGATCTCGCGTTGCTTGCCGGGTTTGTTGATCCGGCACGGGTGTTAGGTCATCAGGAATGCAAGGACGCGGCGGGTCGTCTCCGTGCCCGTATTGTCGCGGTTGACCTGGCTTTGGCCGATGGGCCGCGGGTGAAGCTGAAAGTGTTGGGAGCGAGGTTGGACGTGTCGGAACGGACGTTACAGCGATGGTTCCCGGTCCGCGAAGCGATGTTCGCGTTTCCGCCTACGGAGCTTGCGACCGCGTTGGTTGGTGTCGGATTGAAAGCGGACTCGTGGGCATCAGTACCTGACCACATTCATCGTCTGTTCGCAGTCTTGGACGTGAATGAGGCGGGCCGTCGTTTCCTTGCTGATCTTGCTGCGGTGCGCCGTGAGCATGGCTGGCTCCGCAATGCTGACGGCTATTTCGCAGGCGAGCTACACGGCCTCATGGAAGCGAACGTGCACCGCACCGGCGGCCGTGCTGTCGCGATGGTCGGCTATTTCACTGAGGGGTTACGTGTCGCGTTGGACCATTGGGCCAAGACTCCACACGAATCGATCATCGCTGTTGCTCACGCGATCACCGAACTTCTGGGCGGACGAACACTTGGTCGACCAGCACCGTCGAGCGGCCCGCTATGAATACCAGATTCGCCAGCGCCTCCCTGTTGCTGGTGGCGATGTTGTCAGCATGTGGGGGTTCGAAGCCTTCGGCCACGAAATCGCCCGGGGTGGCGAATCGCTGTCCGACTTCTTTGGAGGTGGCGGCACGCCGGCGGGGTCCCAGGCCCGGATGGTTGCTCAGATGCGCAAGGGTCAGGAGAAGGTTGCCGCGTGTTGGCGCAAGCAGGGTTTCGCATACAAACCGTTTCTCGGGAACTTCTCCACGCCGTCGTTCTCGGGTCCGAAGGCGGGGGAGGAAGTCGCGTGGAAGCGCAAGCATGGATTCGGCATGGCAGAGTCGATGTCGCCGGTGTCCAGACCAATCTCGCAGTCGACCGATCCGAATAAGGAGATTCGGTCGAAGTTGTCGAAGGCGGATCAGGCCGCGTACGACAAGGCGTTCAGCGGGTTCGATCCTGCGCATCCACCAACCGGAGCGTTCCAGCGGACCGGGTGCATCGCTGACGGCTTTGGTGGTGGTGGTCAGGCGTCGCAGGCGTTACAGGAGCAGATGTCCTCGAAGTTTGAAGCGCTCTCGAAACGAGTCCAAGCCGATTCGCGTGTTGTCGCGTTGAACCGGAAATGGTCGGAGTGCATGAAGTCCCACGGGTACGCGGTGTCATCGGAGCGTGACATTTTCGAAAAGGTTCTCGGTCCGGAACAGGCAAAAGTGTTCCCATCTTCAGGTCCGAACGTTGGCGGGGTCGTTGGCACGGTCGCCGTAGCAGTCGGCACGAGCGACTCGTCAGGGCCTGGTCGGTTTGTTCCACCGACCATTCCTGCCGCGAAGATTGAGGCGTTACGGGTCGCAGAGTTGAAGGTTGCGAACGCCGACGCAAACTGTCGTTCCCGGTCCGGCGCCGACAAGCTCAGCGCAGTACAGAAGGACTACGAGAAAGCGTTCATCGACGAAAACCGTAGTTCGCCAAGATACTAGGGCAATGCCGAATACGTGCTCAGTCGAAGTTTCAGGCGCATTACCAAGCGATTTCTAAGGTTGCCGAACAGTTGCAGTCCGAACGGGACAGAGTATCGAATGCCGACCGGTCGAAAGCGACGGTCCGGGAGGCTGGCGCGGGTCGGCCTTTCGAGATGGTGTTCGCGACCCGACTGTTCGTGTGTCTGGTGTATTTGCGCTGGAATGTCGCGTATCGGGGCCTTGGGGCGATGATCGGGGTTTCGAAAGACACGGTGAATCGTGCCGTGCACGAGTGCACGCAGCTGTTGGCGAAGTACGGGATTACTCGTCCGAATGGTGATCGGATCACCGATCTTGCTGGTTTGGAGGAGGCGTTGGCTTCGATTGATCACAACGCGATGGTTGACGGAACGTTTGTTGTGATTCAGCGTCCTGGGGGCGGGTGGGAAGCCGAGAAGGCCGAGTATTCGGGGCATCGTCACCGGCATTGTCGAACAACGCAGGTCATGACCGACAGCACGGGTGCACTGTTGTGGGTGACCGATAGCGAACCTGGCCCGACGCACGATTCGACCGCCTTCGTCAACTCTGGATCTGCTCGTGCCGATCAGCGGAGGACCGAAAGGACCGGGCACGTGAAGCACGGCTCATGCTTCGTTGAGAGTGAAGGTTGAGCATGCGATCCGGACCTTAAAACGTCGCCAAATATTGCATGGTTATCGTCGGCTTCCCGACCGGTTGAATAGTACAGTCGCACAATTGTTGGCGGGGGTCGCGTAGTGTGATCGTTCATGATCGATGGTCGTCGTCCTGCCGGGTTTTCTGAGCCGCAGTTGCG
>JAYSSR010000037.1:0-39316 GCA_043720395.1 Acidimicrobiia bacterium | reverse complement strand
TCCTTGCGCGACCAGTCTCACCACGAACACCACACCCCATCCCCACCAAACCCGACGCCAACAACCCCACCCATCCTCAACAAACCTGACGCCCTACAACTGCCCCGTCACTAGCGCTCATTACCGCCGACGTACCCACCCCGTTGAAATCCCTCGCATACGGCGGTCAATGCCTCTCCGTGAGCGAGGGCAACTCCAGTGTCGTGCTCGGAGATTGTTCAGAGCAATGGGTGCCCCGACTCGTCGCCGGGGGATACAACTTCCGCCGCTTCTTCGACGCATCGTCTTGTCTTACCGCCGCTGGAGCAAGTCTCGTCGTATCAGGGTGCGGACCGGCATCGTCGCAAATCTTCCGAGAAGGATACCGAGCCAGTCCGCTTTACTCGACTCTCAAGACGACCGTTTCCGGCAATGAGGTCTGCATTCAAACAGACGGACATTCTGTGTCAGTCACCCCGTGCACTGGAGATGGGGTGCAACAGTGGGCAGACGACTACCCGTACCTGCACTACTGCGAGACACATGACTGCGACGCCCTGGAAAGCCCCCCGTCCGGTTTGAACGACCGTGAACGCAGCTTGTGGGACGAAATCAACGTCCAACAGTTCGTCGCGGGCACGATCTTTTCTCAAGTGAAGATAGCGATGTGCCTCTCCACCACGAAAGGCTGCGTCGGTCGGATCTTCAGGTTCCTCAACCTGGCCCATTGGGCATCGCAAATGGACGTTTCTTCGAAAACCGGTTCATTGCCGGAGGGAACCATTCCGGGCACTCGACTTCGTGTAGATGTATACAAACCAGGATTCACTAGTATCGCAGAAATCAAGCCCAACAATCCATTTTCGCTAGCGGCCGGGGCAAAGCAGATCGTCGTTTACAGCGGGGCATTGAGAACGCAACTGGGGGTCCCGCCAACACTCGGGCTTGGTGTGACGGGGTCATGGGTGTCCTATTTTCCGATGTTTCTCGTCACAACGGTGAAGACGACCTATGTCGGGACAGGACTGTTCGGATACGAATGCAGCGGTATTCCATCAAACGCGATTCTTGAGACGGCGATGCAAGGCCAGACGTTTCGTCAGTTCGTGAATCAGTGGGTGGCGGCCGCCAATATCGATCCTGCGCTAGCGGCCGGGACGTCAACACCAAAAGCGTTCGCCAAGGCCTTGTTACGCGGCGGATACTCGACCTGGACTGCTGCCGCCGCCGTCTTCGCTCGCTTCGGCACGTCGTTCGCGGAAGGCCTGAGCACCGTCGCGAATAGCATCACCTCGCCAATCAGCGCTTTCACAATCCTCGTAGGCATAGTAACGCTCATCGCAGTCGGCACACTGGACTAGAGTGTAACTTCAATAGCGACTGGGAGACGTGGATGACAACGATAGTTACTTTCGATCTAAAGCGGGCCACATCTTCGGTCGATCTCGCTGAGGTTGCGCTGGCGCTTCAACGGGGAGCAACACTCGTTAGTAATCTTTCCTTAGAGGTAGATTCGCCTTGGGTCCGCGGATACTCCATCATGCTTGGGCGACGGAAGTACGAGCAGTCCGGAAGCTATCCCAAGGGAATACCGCAGGCGCAGATCGACCGAGTCACCGCTGCAAATCCATCGGGCTACATCGCAGCTTCTTTCGGCTGTTCTGAGCCGGTTGGCGAGTTAATTGCCGCTCCTAGCATACTCACCTTCCAATTTCTGTTTACAATCCCGACTAAGACGATCGGTCAGTCCGCAAATTTTATTTGGGGAAGTCGCCTTGAGAAAGGCCTCAACGTAGTGGTCCAATCAAATTGGGACTCGATTCTCGATCTCTGGGTATCGTGCGGCGAAGTAATCGATGCAACCGAAGGGTCGGTGTCCATGTCGCACGATCCATTGCTGCCGCACGGATTCGCTCAGATTCTTGACAGGGAACAGTTTACGGAAATCGCCGATCATGTTGAGAGCGGTGACGTCAGAACGCTCGGGAATTCAACTGACGGCAAGCGAACGTACGCAGCTCTCTATCCACCATGCCTCAGCGAAGAACTTCCCAACTGGTGGCCGAACCGATCCGCAGCTCCTTGATCGAGACGGTCGCTCTGCGTCGAGCGGAATTTACCCTGCGTCAACGCCGGTCGATCGCGTTTGGTCAAAAGGGCGACCATTTGCGACACGTCTCAGCTGGTTTCGAGGGCTTTAAACGGACCGGGTTAAGGCTCGCTTTATGGCTACCAAGCTGACTGAACTACCCGCAGAGGTCGCCGCAGTGGAGCGACACGCGCGTTCGCAGGTTGGAATTCTGCCTACCTCGGGGCAACCAGACCCAATAATTGAGGGTGTCGAACTTCGCTCATGGATTCGCGAATTCTCCGAATCAGGCGAACTTGCGGTGCCCATTCGCGACGTTGAAGCCACTGATTCTGACCTTGTTGGACAAGTCGTGATCGTTCGTTGACGACCACCTATTGCTCGACATTCTCGCAGATGTTTCATCGATCGAAGCGAACGAATTTTTTTCCGGCTCGGCCGAGCCCCGAACTCATCGCGATCACAAGGATCGTTGTCGCGTCGTCGATCGGTGGCCCCCGCCCCGCAAGGGTCGGGCTCACCATTCCAGCGTATGGCGACCTCACGTGTCGGCACCGAGACAGGCTCGGCGCGTTCCTCAATAACCTGCCGTCACTCCACCCCGAACAGGTACGGGTAGAGCGGCTGCCCACCCTGATGCACCTCGGCGTTCACCTCGGGCCGGTGGTCGCCAAGCCACTCCAAGGCAATGACGCGTCACGGCCTTCGTCGCGCCGTCACCCTCGATGATCGTCACAATCTCGTGCCCGTCCGCCACGATGAGATCGAGCAGGATCGTAACCGCGTCAGCGAGAGCGGACGCGACCGCCACGATCCCACCATCACGCGCAATCCCGAGGTAGTCGCCCTCACTGATCGGCCCGACATCACACGATGAGTCCCGCACCGCCCGCGTGATCTCACCGCTCGCCACCGCAGCCGCGGCGGCACGCATCGCCATCGCATTGGCATCGACGGGTCCCTCGGGGTCGTACTGCATCGCCGCCGCAAGCCCCTCCGTGATGCCACGCGTACCAATCACCCGCACCGACTTCGACGTGAGCGGTGCCACCTGCTCCGCGACCGCAATGATGTTCTTGTTGTTCGGCAGAATCACCACCTGAGACGCCGGGCAACTCTCGACCGCCTCCAGCAACTGCGCCGTCGACGGATTCATCGACTGCCCACCCGTCACAATCCGCTGCGCCCCCAGCGACAGAAACAACCGACGAATACCCTCCCCGGTCGCGACCGCGACGAGTGCCGTCTCGCACGGCTCGTTCACATGCGGCGCCTCGTCGACCACCGACAGACCTGTCGCCTCTCGAACCCAGCGTTCCTCCTCAACCTGCCCAACCTGCTCATTGAGATCCGTCACCCGGATCTGACGCGGCCGGCCAATCTGAATCGCCGCCTCAATCGACGGACCAATACCCGCCTCATCCGTATGGATATGGCAGTTCCACAGACCATCACCACCCACAACAACAATCGAGTCACCGATCGATGCCCAGATGTTCTTGAACCCGGCAATCGAATCGTCGGGGGCGTCGAGGAAATACATGACCTCGTACTGCAGCTCCCCCACACCGTCGGCCTCTTTGCCCGACTCACTGGACGACGGCAACATCTCGATGCCCGCCGGAGCGTCCACCACGGGCACCGGACGCCCATCCACTTGCTGGAGCGCGTCCTGCGTCCAGTCGCAGTCCAGAGAACGCGTCGCAGTGGCCGACCGTAGCGACCCGCTTCAGCTCGTTTCGACGGCTTTGAAGGAGCAAGTGTCGGCCCAAACCAGGTCTAGGCTGGCGCGGTGGCCACCAAGCTGACTCAACTACCCGCAGAGGTCGCCGTAGCGGTGCGACACGCGCGGTCGCACGTTGGAATTCTGCCTACCTCGGGGCGACCAGCGCCAGTAATTGACGATGTTGAACTCCGCTCGTGGATTCGCGAATTCTCCGAATCAGGTGAACTCGCGGCCGCCATTCGCGACGTCGAAGCCACTGATTCTGACCTTGTTGGTTAAGTCGTGATCGTCGTTGACGACCACCTACTGCTCGACATTCTCGCCGGTGTTCCATCGACCGAGGCGGACGAACACCTCGGCAACCAATCGATCGCAACGACCCTCTCGTGGTTTTATCGGCTCGGCCGCGCCCTGGACTCATCGCGATCACAAGGATCGTTGTCCCGTCGCTTTGACAAGTTGGATCCTGACCGACGAGTGATGCTTCGAGAATCAATGATTCGGCTTCCAGCCAACATCCATCTCGTGGAAACGCGAAGTCTCGTTCCCGTCATGATCGCCATTTCCAACACAACACGAGCGAACTTGCTCACTGCCGACGCTCTCGCAACGGCGTTGACGTTCGACGCTTCCATTGCAGTCACAACAAACTCACCGCTACTCCTCGAAGCAGCACTCACCGTTCACGTGGAAGTACGCGTCATTGCGTAGACCAAACGGTGTGTTTCGGATAAGTTGACTTCAGCTGCCTTTCACGGAGCGGAGGGTGCCGAAGGATGCCTCCAAGCGACCGGGCACCTACTCAACGCCGAACAGGTACGGGTAGAGCGGCTGCCCACCCTGATGCACCTCGGCGTTCACCTCGGGCCGGTGGTCGCCAAGCCACTCCAAGGCATGACGCGTCACGGCCTTCGTCGCGCCGTCACCCTCGATGATCGTCACAATCTCGTGCCCGTACACAACGATGATCTCCAACAGCGTCGTCACCGCGTCAGCGAGCGACGAAGCCACCGCCACAATCCCACCATCACGCGCGATGCCGAGGTAATCGCCCTCGCTGATCGGACCAACGTCACAGGACGAGTCACGCACCGCCCGCGTGATCTCACCACTCGCTACCGCAGCTGCGGCCGCACGCATCGCCGTTGCGTTCGCGTCGACGGGACCCTCCGGGTCGTACTGCATCGCCGCCGCAAGCCCCTCCGTGATACCTCGCGTACCGATTACCCGCACCGATTTCGACGTAAGCGGGGCCACCTGCTCAGCCACCGCAATGATGTTCTTGTTGTTCGGCAGAATCACCACCTGAGAAGCGGGGCAACTCTCGACCGCCTCCAACAGCTGCGCCGTAGACGGATTCATCGACTGGCCGCCCGTCACGATCCGCTGCGCGCCAAGCGACAAGAACAGCCGCCGAACACCCTCGCCTGTCGCGACCGCCACCAACGCAGTCGAACACGGCTCGTTCACGTGCGGTGCCTCGTCGACGACCGAATGGCCGGTCGCCTCACGAACCCAGCGCTCCTCCTCGACCTGCCCAACCTGCTCATTGAGATCCGTCACCCGGATCTGACGCGGCCGGCCAATCTGGATCGCAGCCTCAATCGACGGACCAATACCCGCCTCATCCGTATGGATATGGCAGTTCCACAGGCCGTCGCCGCCCACCACAACGATGGAGTCGCCGATCGACGCCCAGATGTTCTTGAACCCGGCGATCGAATCGTCGGGGGCGTCGAGGAAATACATCACCTCGTACTGAAGGTCGCCAACGCCGGCTCCGTCCAAAGGTTCACCGGAAGACGGCAACATCTCGATGCCCGCCGGAGCGTCCACAACGGGAACCGGACGCCCATCCATGAGCTGGAGGGCAGCGTCGAGGAGGAGACAGAATCCCGCGCCGCCAGCGTCCACGACACCTGCTGCCTTCAGGACCGGCAGGAGCTCGGGCGTCTGTGCAAGGGCGGCACCGGCGGAAATGCGGGCCCCTTCGAGCACGACCAACAGATTGTCCCCCCGCCCCGCAGCATCCGACGCTCCCTCCGCAGCCGAGCGCACCACCGTCAGGATTGTGCCCTCGATCGGCTTCATCACCGCGCCGTACGCCGCTGTGGACGCGTTCGTCAGCGAGGTCGCGAACACCTGTGATCCAACCTCGACGTGGTCGCGAAAGCCCGCGGCAAGTCCACGCAGGATCTGCGACAGGATCACCCCCGAGTTCCCTCGTGCACCCATGAGCGAGCCGTGGCTGATCGCATGACACACCGCCCCCATGTCGCCATGGTCGGCCGCTTCGAGCTCGGCAACCACCGATTCGAGCGTGAGCGCCATGTTCGTGCCGGTGTCGCCGTCGGGTACCGGGTAGACGTTGAGGCGATTGACGGGTCCCTGATTCGCACGGAGAGCGTCCCGAAAGCCGACGATCATCGCAGCGAGATCTGCGGCCCGAAACGTCAAAGGGAGGCCCGACGGGTGGGTGCCTGACGTGCGCAGGGACGGTTCGGCGGAGGGCCCGGACGGCGGCATGGGTGGGTGATGCTAACCTTTCCGGGTTCTGTCCGGCCTCAATCCGCCGCGACTGCGATCACCCACTCAGCTCACGAAGGACTGAAACGACCATGGCATCGGTATGCGAAGTTTGCGGCAAGAAGCCGTCGTTCGGCATGAGCGTGTCCCATAGCCATGTGCGCACCAAGCGTCGCTGGAATCCGAACATCCAACGGGTCCGTGCCCTGGTGAACGGTGCGACGAAGCGAGTGAACGTGTGCACCGGCTGCCTGCGCGCCGGCAAGGTCACCAAGACCGCTCGCACCTGAGCGTCTGGATCAACCACCCTGGGTCGTCCGACCCAATCTCTTTGGTCAATCCACACCGACGGACGGGCAACAGCGACCAAACGTCGCGCTCGGCGACAGACGGGACAGAGCCACCGGAACATGCTTGGTCAATCCACCCCGACCGCCGGGCAACATCGGCCAAACATCGGCAGCGCACCAACACGTGACGCTTGACACGTCGGCCCGATGACCTATCGCTGATTGTGATGACAAACGAGACTCCAAACGTTGGAGTTGATAACGCGACCCGGTTCGGTGCAGACTGGACGGCCCGGACCACACCGGTCCGGTAACCTGCCGAGCCCGTACCCGGGTGTCGTTGGAGGCTGCGAGAACCATGCAAGGCGTTGTGAAGTCGTATGACCCGGCCACCCGTCAAGGGGTGATTTTGCGCGACAACCCGGAGCGCAACGAGTACGACCTCGCCGACACCGCACTGCAAGGATCGATCTTTCGCATGCTCCGCCAAGGGCAACGGGTCGTCTTCGACGTCACCACGGAGGGCCTCGCCACGGCCATCCGCACGGGTGCCGAAGTCGACATGGGCACGCCGGGCTTCCCGCGCGTCAAGCTGTAAAAGCAACGCGCCGGACCCGGCGTCGATAGGGCCACGTCCAACTCTCCCGCACAACGTTCGTGCGGGAAGGAGCGCTCGTCATGTCCAAAACCCCCACTTCCAATACCCGACTCCTCATATGGGTCGACGAGATCGCTGCACTCACCAAGCCCGCCAGCATTGTTTGGTGCGACGGCTCGCCTGAGGAATACGACCGGCTCTGCCAACTTCTTGTCGACAACCGCACGTTCACGAAGCTGAGCGACGCCAAGCGTCCGAATAGCTACCTCGCGACCAGCGATCCCGGCGACGTTGCCCGTGTCGAGGACCGCACGTTCATTTGCCCGAAGGACCCCGACGAAGCGGGCGTCACCAACAACTGGCGTGATCCGGCGGAGATGCGGACCATGCTCAACGGTCTCTTCGATGGCTCGATGCACGGACGCACCATGTACGTCGTGCCGTTCTCCATGGGACCGCTCGGCTCGCCGATCGCCCACATCGGCGTTGAGCTGACCGACTCCCCGTATGTGGCCGTGAGCATGCGAATCATGGCCCGCATGGGTTCCAAGGTGCTCGATGTCCTCGGCGACGGTGACTTCGTACCCTGCGTCCACTCAGTTGGCGCACCTCTCGCCGACGGCGCGTCCGATGTCTCGTGGCCGTGCAATTCGGACAACAAATACATCGTGCATTTTCCCGAGACCCGCGAGATCTGGAGCTTCGGATCCGGATACGGCGGCAACGCCCTACTCGGCAAGAAATGCTTCGCGCTTCGCATCGCGTCGGTGATGGCACGCGACGACAACTGGATGGCCGAGCACATGCTCATCCTCAGCATCACGCCACCCGTCGGAGAGAAGCGCTATATCGCAGCTGCATTCCCGAGCGCGTGTGGCAAGACAAACCTCGCCATGCTGGTGCCGACGATTCCGGGCTGGAAAGTCGAGACCGTAGGCGACGACATCTGCTGGATGAAGTTCGGTGCCGACGGACGTCTCTATGCGATCAATCCAGAGGCAGGATTCTTCGGTGTTGCCCCCGGTACGGGCGACGACACAAATCCGAATGCAATGGCTTCGCTCTACGGCAATGCGATCTATACGAACGTGGGGTTGACCGAAGACGGCGACGTGTGGTGGGAGGGCATGACCGCCACGCCACCGGCACGTCTTACCGACTGGAAGGGGAACACGTGGACGCCGGAGACCACGACGCCCGCCGCCCACCCGAATGCTCGCTTCACCGTCCCCGCGTCACAGTGTCCGGCTATCGCGCCCGAGTGGGAAGACCCCGCTGGCGTCCCGATCTCGGCCATCCTGTTCGGTGGACGCCGAGCGTCCACGGTGCCGCTCGTGACCGAAGCATTCGACTGGAATCACGGTGTGTTCATGGGTGCAACCGTTGCATCGGAAACGACAGCCGCGCAGGCCGGTGCCGTCGGAAATCTCCGCTTCGACCCGTTCGCGATGCTCCCCTTCTGTGGGTACAACATGGCCGACTACATCGCCCATTGGCTTGATATCGGCACGTCCACCGATGCAGCAAATCTCCCGAAGATCTTCTTCGTTAACTGGTTCCGGAAGACGGCCGAGGGCAAGTTTGTCTGGCCCGGTTACGGCGAGAACAGTCGGGTGCTGAAGTGGGTCGTTGAGCGGGTCAACGGCACCGGTTCTGCCGTGACGACCGCGATCGGCAACGTGCCCGCAGCCGGGGCTCTCGACGTGCATGGTCTCAACGGCGTTGACCTCGACGCTGCCCTTGCCGTCCGTACCGAGGAGTGGGTCGCAGAACTGCCAAAGATCGAGGCCCACTTCGCCACGCTTGGACCGCGCCTACCCGCTGAGATGGGACGCCAGCTCGCGGCGTTGGGTTCGCGCCTGTAACGATGGGTCCGGATCATGAGCTGACGTGGCGGGCACCGGCCACGCGGCTCGACCGGGCACTTCGCAGCGTCGACGCCTCCTGGGGACGCTCGCTGATCGGTGAGCTGATCTCGTCTCGGCGGGTCCGAGTGAACAGCCGCATCGTGTGGATGGCGTCGTGGCAGGTCGAGCGTGGTGACCGGCTCGTTGTCGAGGGCCGCGTCGACGCCGGGCTGCCCGTCTTTCCGACCTTCGACCCTGCGTGGCTCGTGTCCGACGACGGTGACATCGTGGTCGTCGACAAGCCGAGCGGCTTGCGGTCAGAAGCCGTGCGCGCAGACGACGACACGCCGAACTTGTTGAGGCTGGCCCGTCCCGCGTTCGGCAACGATCTCGCGCTGGCGCACCGACTGGACCGCGACACAAGCGGGCTCGTGATGCTGACCCGACCGGGGAGCGTCCGGGCGGAACTCGACGGGATGTTCCGTACACATACCATCTCGAAGCGGTACGAGGCCGTCGTACCCGAGTCCGCGGCCCTCGGCGACGGCGGACGGCTCGTGCATTTCCTGGCCGAAGATCCGCAACGACGCGATCTGGTCGTCGTCGTCCTGAAGGGCGGGAGGAAGGCGGTCACGGACTACGTGGTGTCCTCCCGCGCTAACGGGTTTGCACGGCTCGAACTGTGGCCACGGACCGGCCGCACCCATCAGCTCCGAGTGCAATGCGCGCATATGAACGTACCAATCCTCGGCGACCGGCTCTACGGCGAGGGGGCAAGCGCTGCCCGCTTACTGCTCCACGCCGCGTCGCTGGATCTGCCGCCACTCGGGCATCATGCGGCGAGACAGTTCCATGCACCGACCCCCTTCTGACCGCACACCCGCGACGTTGGGATGATTGGCTACCTCCGAGGTCGGTGATCCTCCCAACCTCGACTTGGCGGCTCGGCTCGATTCCAACGTTGGGATGACTGGCTACCTCCCAGGTCGGTGATCGTCCCAAGGTCGGGTTCAGTGTTGCGGTGGCGCGATTGCGTCGCCCGGCAGCGGACGCCCCTGGTACAGCGCCGATTGCATCCGACGCATGCCGGTCAGCCAGCGGTCAACATCGGTTGCCTTACGCTCGACGTAGGTCTTCACTTCGGCGTGGGGCAACACGTGAAACGTCTCCGCACGGATGGTGTCGATGCACGCTTGAGCTGCTGTCTCCGACGTGAGGATGCCGTCGCCAGACGCAACGCCACCGACGCTCACTGCGTTTCGCTGGGAGGCGTCGGGACTGTTCTCGCCGATGTTCGTCTGCACGGCCTGCGGGCACAGGACCGACACGCGGATGCCCTGGTGGTGATGCGTGACCGAGAGCCATTCGGCGAACGCAACCGCGGCATGTTTGGTCACGGCGTAGGACATCGATCCGATCTGCGTGAGGAGGCCGGCAGCCGAGGCCGTGTTCAGCAAGTAGCCGCCGCCGTTGGCGATCATGGACGGCAGCACCGCACGGGCCGCGTAAATGTGCGCGAGGACGTGTACCTCCCACATCTGCTGGATGCGCTCGTTCGTGTCTTCGACGCCCCCGACCGTGACGTAGCCAGCGTTGGACGCGAACAGATCAATCGGTCCGTGCTTCGTCAGTGTGCTCTCGACAAGGTCGACAATTGCCGCCTCATTGCGCACGTCAATGGCCACCGCCGTGCCGCCGATGTCGCTGGCAACTCGAGTTGCCTGAACACCGTTGAGGTCAGCAACCACGACGTGTCGAGCGCCCTCGGCGTGCGCGGCGCGGGCAAGTGCCTCGCCGATTCCGGATCCTGCACCCGTGATGACGACGACTCGATCTCGAAGCTGCATGCACCCGAGGCTACGAGCCTGCACCCGCCCGAAACGAGTTGATCCAGCAGGTTCTGCACAAACGGCTCGAACGCGGTCAGTACACGCCGTCGCCGACAAGGCGAAACCGGGTCCCGTCGGCCGCGGCAATTCCGTCTGCAACCAGCGATTCGACCGCCCGTTCCGCGCGCTCGCGATCGCGCCACCCCGTGAGACGGCTGAGGTCCTCACGCTCGACCGGGCCGGCCCGAAGTGCAGCAAGGATGCGGCCGCGACCCTGGCGGTCCGAACCTTTGAAGCGTGACTGCTTCACACTCGCACCCGCTGAGCCAATTGCGGGATCGGGCTCGGTGTGACCTGTACCGCACCACACGCACACGGTCGCAAGCGGGCACGATCCACACACCGGACGCCGCTTGGTGCAGACCATCGCACCGAGATCGAGCATGCCCTGGTTCCACGCCCAGCCATGTCCGGTCGGCACCAGCGAGTCGGCGTTCGCTTGAGCCTCGGATGGCGTGCACCGCGCACCGACGACCGCTCGGGCCACGATTCGTGCGACGTTGGTGTCGAGCACCGCGTCATCGCATTCATACGCGAACGTACGAATGGCCCGCGAGGTGTACGCACCAATGCCGGGGAGCGCCATGAGTTGCGCTCGGTCGATCGGCACAATCCCGTCGTGTCGCTCGGTGATTGTTTGCGCCGCACCATGCAACGCAACGGCGCGGCGGTGGTACCCAAGTCCCTCCCACGCCCGGACCACGTCGGCCTGTGATGACTGCGCGCACGCACCGACCGTCGGGAAACGTCCGAGGAATGCCTCCCACTTCGGGATCACGCGACTGACCTGTGTCTGCTGGAGCATGACCTCGGCAACGTGGATCGCCCACGGGTCACGTGTGCGCCGCCAAGGGAGGTCTCGCCGTACCCGCTCGGCCCACGGCATCAGGAGCTTTTGGAACTCCGTTGTGTTCGTAGAAACAGGGGTCACTGGGATCCACCGTACTGGCGCTCATGCAAGTTGCACGTCGTTGGGTGCAGACTGACGGCATGCCTGGCTTCCATCACGTTGCGTACGCCTGTCGGGATCTCAAGGAAACGGTTCGCTTCTATGAAGCGCTCGGGTTTCCGCTCGTGCACACCGAGCTGAACGGTCGCGAGGTCGACGGGGTGGAGCAATTCTTCCGCCACGTCTTCTTCGACCTTGGGGACGGTTCGTCGCTCGCGTTCTTCGACCTGCACGGTGTCGGCGAGACGGAGGGCTGGCAGACCGATCTCGGCGCGGCGACAGGTACACCGACGTGGGTCAACCACCTTGCATTCCAAGCCGACCAGGCCCGCCAGGACGACGCCCGCACGCGCATGGACACCTACGGCGCGACGCCGTTCATGGACATCGATCACGGCTGGTGCCACTCGCTGTACTACCTCGACCCCAACGGCATCATGATCGAGTTCTGCCGCGACACCCCCGGCTTCACACCTGACCCTGAAGGGGCGCACCGCCTTCTCGACGCGGTCCCCTGAGCACGCCTTCGCGGTACGTTCGGTCGCTCGCGGTACGTTCGACGTACGTGGAACGTACCGCGAGCCGCGGAACGTACCGCGAAGTGCATTGCTCGCCGCGGAACGTACCGCGAAGTGCATTGCTCGCCGCGGAACCGGTGTCCGCTCAGTCGAAGCGCTTCTTGATCCAGTCGCCGACGATCTCCATCGCAGCCGGACGGTCGCCTTCGAGGTAGTGCAATGCACCGGGCATCTCGTGATACGTCAAGTCCTTGGCGGAAGCGGCGTCACGGATCTCGATCGCCTCCTTGATCCGGATTTCCGTGTCAGCGGTCGGATGGAGGATCAGCGTCGGCTTGTGGACGTGGGGCATCGTGTCGGCGAGGCGGGCCTTCGATGAGAGCGCGGACCATGTCGAGAGCCACCCACGGGCGGTCATCGTGCGAGCCAGGCCGCCGCGTCCGTAGTTGGCGTCGAGCGGGTCGGGGAACGCGAACAGCGAACCCATAGGACGCTGGTCGGGATCGATCGTGAGGTCCAGGTACGCCGGGTCTGCGAGCGTCCGGTAGATGACCATGTACTTGGACGTTACGGCACGCGCCCGAAGCGAACGATACGTGTGCATATCAGTATCCCTGTCAATCGCGCCGACCTCGCGCAGCGCTTCGGCAGCGTCTTCGATGCTTGCATTCGCAACTGCGTCGAGTCGAGCGATGCGCGCGATCTGCGCGGCGCGATACCGAGAGAGCCAGGCAGAGTCGTAGGAGCAGGGGTTCGGCCACGGACGCCACCCGTTGTCGGGGTTGTACATGTCGAGTTCGGGATCGAGTGACAACGGGTCGTTCTCGTCGGTTACCGACGGGTCGATGACCTTGCCCATGAACATGCCCTCACCAGGGTGTGCCGCGACACCGACCCAGGCGTCGCCGCACTGATGGTGCGCCTCGGCGAGCGCCATCAGCGAACCACCACCGGAGTTGCCGAACAGCACGACGTTGTCGTAGCCACGACGTCGCATCTCGTCGGCCGCCGCAACGACATCGAGCACGGCGTTCTCGTGGATGCAGTCGGTGTCGTTGTTGAGGTAGCGGGTCGCGAAGCCGAACACCGGGTACCCCTGCGCGGCGAGCAGCGGACATGCGTAGTGGACGCTGAAATCCCCGCGTGGGTGGCTGAGGATGATGGCGGTCTTCTTCACCGGTTGCCCTGCCGGGGGCAGCCACAGCAGACCGCGCACGAGCGCCCTATCTTTTGTGATCACCCGCACGGACTCACGACGAAACCCCACGCCGGGGTCATCCTGCGGGAGTGGCCAGTAACCGAGGCCGAAGGGACGTTGGGCACCGAGGTGGGCTGGCATGCGGGGCAGGGTACGCCGCACATGACTTACGAGGCGACTCGAACCGTATGGCAGTGGGCCGCGACACCCTGGGGGTTGCGCGCAGCGGGTGGGGGTTCAGGACATGCTGCGCGCAACCCCCAATGCTGCGCGCAACCCCCAATGCTGCGCGCAACCCCCAACCCCAAAAGGGAGCCACGCCGGAAGACGGCCCGCACACCGGCTGGGTGTAGGGCCCGCACGGCCGGTAGCGTCACGAGATGCCCCAGGTCGATCTCACCGCTGCCGCCTCCGTTGTCGAAGCCTGCAAGGACGTGGTCAACACGGCGCTCCGCCACCTCGCCGGAACCGCCGACCGCGTCGACCACGTCATCGACGCCAACCAGCAGGTCGTCTACGACCTTGCACACGCAGCGAGCGCAATCGAGAACGCCCGTGCGGTGATCGACTACGGCACCAAGGGCGAATTGGAGTCACGCCTTGCCGCGGCTTTCGTCGCGGACGCCGCCTATGACGTTGCCGTTCGTCTCCTGTCGCGCGAAGCCGAATGGGGAGTCCCTCAAGGGGCACTCGATCGGGCGATGCCCTTCATCCGCCAGTACCGCTCCCCGGCATTTCTTGCCTCGCTCGGCGACGACGTGGCGGCCGCCAATGGCGGACCGCGCCACCTCGACCCCGATTTCGAGATGGTGCAGGACACGTTCCGTCGATTCGCCGACGAGGTCGTCAAGCCCCATGCCGAGCACGTGCACCGGCACAATGCCGACGTTCCCGAAGCAGTGATCGCCGGCCTCGCCGAGATGGGTGGTTTCGGTCTCTCCGTGCCCGAACAATATGGCGGCTACGCGACCGGCGGCGAGGGTGAATATCTCGGAATGGTTGTAGCCACAGAAGAGCTGTCACGCGGATCGCTTGGCATCGGCGGGTCGCTCATTACCAGACCTGAGATCATGACGAGAGCACTCGTGAAGGGCGGCACCGAGGAACAGAAGCAGTACTGGCTACCCCAGGTGGCGAGCGCAGAAGTTCTTTGTGCCGTGGCCGCAACCGAGCCCGACTACGGCAGCGACGTTGCGGGCCTCAAGGTCACCGCCGCAGCCACCCCCGACGGGCGCCACTATGCGATCAACGGGGTCAAGACGTGGTGCACCTTTGCGGCCCGAGCCAACGTGTTGCTCCTGCTGGCTCGCACCGACCCCGACCGCTCAAAGACCCATCGCGGCCTCTCCATGTTCGTCGTGCCGAAAGCACAGGCAGAGGGTCACGGCTTTGCGTTCACAGCGAACAACCCGGATGGCAGCGTCGGCAAGATGGAAGGCCGCGCGATCGACACGATTGGCTACCGCGGCATGCACTCCTACGAGATCGCCCTCGAAAACTGGTGGATACCTGCGGCCAACCTCATTGGTGAAGAGGGCGGGCTCGGCAAAGGGTTCTATTTCCAGATGGAAGGCTTCGAGAACGGACGCCTTCAGACCGCTGCCCGCGCTGTCGGTGTCATGCAGGCGGCCTACGAGTCGGCACAGGCTTATGCCGAAAACAGGAAGGTCTTCGGCCGCAACATCGTTGACTATCAGCTGACCAAGGTCAAACTCGCCCGCATGGCCGTCATTATTCAAGCGAGCCGCCAATTCTCGTATGACGTTGCGAAGCTGATGGGCAAAGGCGAAGGAGCGATGGAGGCGTCAATGGTGAAGGCCTACGTGTGCCGAGCCGCCGAGTGGGTGACGCGCGAGGCGATGCAGATCCACGGCGGGATGGGGTACGCAGAAGAGTTCAACGTCAGCCGTCTCTTCGTCGATGCACGCGTGCTGTCGATCTTCGAGGGTGCCGATGAGACGCTGTGCCTGAAGGTGATTGCGCGGCGGCTCCTTGAGTCGGCCGGGTCACGCTGAGATTTCCACAACGGGCGTCCGACCCACGGCTGCGCGCTCGTTGAGCCACGTCAGCATCGGGCCGGCGAGCATCGGTCGGGCAAGGTGGTAGCCCTGCCCGAGCGTGCACCCGAGTGAAGCAACGAGTGCCCACGTCCGTTCGTCCTCAATGCCTTCAACCACGGTGGTGAGACGCAGACTCCGAGCAATGTCGGCAACGGCCCGAATGATTGCCTCATGCTGGGGTGAGCCGACCGCCTCTTCCACGAACGACTTGTCGATCTTCACCTCATCTACCGGCAGTCGCGTGAGGTAGCTGAGCGACGAGTATCCGGTGCCGAAGTCGTCGATCGAGAAGACGACGCCAACCGAGCGCAGGCGACCGATCGCCGATGCTGCCGTGTCGAGTTCACGGACAAGTTCTCGTTCGGTAATCTCGATCGTCAAGGCGGATGGCGGGAGGGACCAACTCTCCAATGCTTCGATCACGCCATCCACAAATCCCGGGGCGAGCAGCGTCAGCGCATCGACGTTCACGGCAACACCCATCTCGTGGCCGTTCCTTCGCCACTCTGCGCACGCGCCAAGGGACCGACGCAACACCACCTCGGTGAGGGCATCGACGAGTCCGGCCTGTTCAGCCAAGGGGACGAACTCGTCGGGCGCGATCGGACCGAGCACGGCATGCTCCCAGCGGACAAGGGCTTCCGCGCCCACAATCGCCCCGTCGATCAAGCGTCCCTTCGGTTGGAACGCGACCTCGAGGCCGCCCGATTCGATCGCCCGCCGGAGTTCGCCGACGATCTCCAGCGATCGCTTCGACGACCGTTCCTGCGAACGGTCGTAGGCGCGAACCGTTGTCCCGCGAATCTGCTTCGCTGCATACATGGCGACGTCCGCTCGGCGCAGCAGCATGCCGCGGTCGGTCCCGTGTTCGGGCGACACCGCAACACCGATCGACGCATCGACGCGCAGGCTCATCGCGTCGAGGACGATTGGTTCGGTGAAGACGTGTTCAAGCGCAACCAGCTTCGCCATCGCATCAGTCGAGCGGGTCACCCCAAAGAGGACGATCGCGAATTCATCGCCACCCAACCGAGCAACCAGCGCGCTCGACGGCAGCGCCTTCCGTAGACGCTGCCCGGTCTGGACGAGCACTTCGTCGCCAACGTGATGGCCGAGTGTGTCGTTCACCTCCTTGAACCGATTGAGGTCGAGAACCGCGACAGCGACATTGCCTTCCCGGAGCCGTTGGTCGAGCGTCGCATACAGGTGCGCCCGATTCGGAAGTCCGGTGAGTTCGTCGTGGAGTGCCTGGTGCTCGCGCTCCGCCGACTCGTCGCGGAGCCGGTCGATGAGGCGCAGATTCTCCAACGTGACCGTCGTCTGGTTCGCCATCGTGGAGAAGATCGAGAGGTCATCGGCGTCAAAGGTGCTGACCTCTCCGAGGCGATCGCGGACCACGAGAGCGCCGATCACTTGATCGCCGTGGACAAGTGGGACGGCCATCAAGTCTTTCAAATCGTGCGCGGCGAGATAGCCGTCGAACGCGGTTGAACCACGTTCAAGCCGTACCGACTCCCCTTGCACGACCACCGCCCGCCAGACAGCATCATCGACACCCGGAATCACCGGGCTATCCGACTTGAGTCCGAGATGAAACGCGTCGCCTTCACGTGGGAGCAGGATCGAGGCATCGGCTGACCTGAGGACCTTCGACGTTTCTACGAGGACGCTGCCGAGGGTCGTCGAGAGGTCGCTTGAACTCGTCAGCCCAGCCGTGAACTCGTGGAGAAGGAGAA
Organism: Acidimicrobiia bacterium; assembly: GCA_043720395.1. Lineage (GTDB taxonomy): Bacteria > Actinomycetota > Acidimicrobiia > Acidimicrobiales > JANYDT01 > JANOYY01. The sequence goes on along the minus strand of JAYSSR010000037.1, from coordinate 21,911 downwards.
GTCCGTCGTAGCGACGTTGCAGCTTCGCCTGACGTCGAAGGGGAAGAATCGACACCGCTGCGAGGAGCACGATCGGCACGAAGGCTGCGAACGTTTCATGGAGCGCGACCGCTGCGAGGACGGTGAGCGATGTTGCCATGGCGGCATTTGCGATGCCGAGCAGGGAGTGGCGAACGGCCTGTCGTAGCGAAATCTTGTCGCCCGCGAGGGAGATCACGATGTTGACCGCGGTCGTGGACAGCACGATCGCACAGGTCAGACCTCCGACGAGCGCAAGCCAGGTTGTCCATGCCGTCAGGCTCGGATGCTCGACCGTAACGTCGAAGAACGCTGCCGTCACGCACATCTCGAAGAACATCAGCGGGATGTTCAGGGCGAGTTTCAGTGGTGCTCGCCTCCTGCTGAGCAGGAGGGCGAGGAACCACCCGGCCGTGCCGGCCAACACCATCGGCACGCGTTGCATGCTGAGCAGTGCAACCACGATCGGCACCTCAGTGAGCGACAGCGAAAACGTGTTGCTCTGCACCTCCAGCATCAGCGGTGCCATGCCGGCAAGGAACAGGCCGACAAACGCAACCCACCACGGAAGGTTCAAGGGGAGAACTGCCGATCGGTCGACGACAAACGCTGCGAGAACGGACCCGACGAGTGTCAGTGCCACGGCGATGGAGAGCACTCCCACGACAAGTCGCCTTTGGTTGGGGTTGCTCCCTTCCATCGTTTCAGCCTTCCGTGCGGCGCCTTGGATCTGCGAAAGCATCGACATGCCGACGTCCGAGCTTGAATGCGGACGCCCGCTCGAAACCCCTCCGCTCAGCCCCAGACCGCTCCTTGCCAGCCCTGCCCGGCCCAACTCGCGCCGGCCCACGAAGCACCGGCCCAAGAAGCACCAGCCCACGAAGCACCAGCCCACGACGCACCAGCCCAAGAAGCACCAGCCCACGAAGCACCAGCCCACGAAGCACCAGCCCACGAAGCACCAGCCCACGAAGCACCAGCCCACGACGCACCAGCCCACGACGCACCAGCCCACGACGCACCAGCCCACGACGCACCAGCCCACGAAGCACCAGCCCACGTTGCACCATTGAAGGTTCCACCCGTCCATGACGTGAGAGAAAGTGCTGCCGCAGCCGACGCAGCGCCGTTCCATGCCTTGCCGAAGATGTCCATCTCACCCTTCAGCGCAACGCCGTTGAACAACAGGTGCTGTCCACCTCGGGTTGCCTCGAGCGATCCGGTACCCGGGGTACCGATGACGGGCAGGATATATCCGTTGACGTTTCCTTCACCGAGCAGGACGTTGGCCTTGTCGATGTCGATGAAGTTCGCGATCATCCCGGTCACGTCCTCACCCGACTGGCGAAGCGCGTCACGGATTTGGATCGGCGTCGCCTCAGGGTGGGACTGTGCCAGAAGTGCAACGGCTCCCGAGATGACCGCAGTCGCCTGTGACGTGCCGGACCCACGGAACAGTCGGCTTCCGACCCGTGCTGACGGGTTGCGTGCGTCGATGAACGAGTTGGCTACCCGCAGCCCAAGCACGTGTGCGCCTGGTGCCCACAGATCGGGCTGGCGATAACCGGCATCGCTCGTGAAGGTTGAGGGGCTCAAAGGGCTGATGCCCTGGTCCACGGAGCCCGCAGCAATGATCCTCGGATTGAACCCGGGGCTCAGCACCGGGGCCGTTCCACCGTCGTTACCCGCCGCTGCTACGACGACAATCCCGTTTCGCATTGCTACTTCGGCTGCCCACGACAGCGGGTCGTCGTAGAAGTTGTTGGTGCTCGGTGATCCGTAGGACAGGTTGATCACCTTGATGTTCATGCCGTTGTCGTTCTTGTGCTGCACGACCCAGTCGATGGCCGCGATTACCTGCGAAACGTCTGTAGACCCGTCAAAGGCCCCGACCTTGACGTTGACGATGCGCGCGCCCGGAGCGATGCCGACAAACTTCGTCGGGTCGCTGAGGTTCTTCGTGCCGGGGTCGAGACCTGCAGCGATGCTCGCCATGTGCGTCCCGTGGCCGTAGGCATCGATGCCCTGGGCCTGTGTGTACGGGGCGTCGAGCGAGATGTCCGGCCCATTGATGATCTTTCCGGCAAGCCCGGGTACCGGCGCGACGCCTGTATCGATAATTGCAATGTCGACGCCCGCACCGGTGATGCGATTGGCCCACATTGCGTCGGCCTTGACGAGATGGGCGATCGAATGCATCGATCCCGGGTCGTCCTGCACGGCAGCCATCTCCGCGGCAGGCGAGATGGTCGTGGTTGTCGCCGCCAACCTGGCGGCGACAGTTGTCGTCGTCGTCTTTGCTGGCTTTGTCGTGGTCGTTGCGACTGGCGCAGTAGTCGACGTGGACGTGGCTGGCTTGGTCGTCGTCGTGGTCGGCGCGACCGTGGTGGTCGTGGTGGTGGTTGCCGGCCGTGCCGAGGCCGGGCTCGAAACGGTGAACGCCAAGCCACCTGTGAGTGCGGTGAGCACCGCCATAGCCGTTGCCTGTCGAATCGTTCGCATACCAAGTCCCTCCAGAGAACACTGTTCGTGAAGTTGTCGGCGCGTCCGAGAAAGACTTGACCATATTACGTCGAAATAACCACTAATAGTAGTCAATACTGAGTCGATGTGCCCACCCGAACACGCACTCAGTGAGCGTGCTCCGTCGACCCAGGTGCCTGCTCAGCTCGGTCGTGAGCAATGCGCCCGGATTCCCCGGACCCGGCGTCGTCGACACGAACGAGATGGGCGAAGGCATAGAGGATTGCGTAGACCGTGCTGAGGAAGGTCGCGAATCCGAACGTCAGAACAATCGCCGATCGGCTCGAGAGCGGGGAGGTGACCTGCGAGCGAACGGCGCGCAGCAACGCGCTGGGGTGCGTGATGACGTCCCAGGAGTTCCAGCGTTCGACGCGACCGAGGTAGATGCCGTAGCTGCCAAGTCCGAGCGCAGCAAACGCCACGAGCCATCCCCACGCGGAACTCGAGCGACGCTTCACGGTGGCCTGTACGAGATACAGGGAGGTAAAACCCAGCAGCAGTCCCGTCGCAGCGAATGCGAAAAACACCAGGCCGTCGTACCAGAGGGGAACTTGGCCCGTCGGCGCCAGGTGCACGAGATCCGTAACGAGGTACGGCGCGTTCGGGAAGAACGTGAGCCAGGCAGCCGCCGGTAATGCCAAAACTGGCCACCGAACACGCGGACGGCGCCCGAGCACATCGACGGCCCACGCGAGCGGGAACGGAACCGCGGCGAGAAAGAGATTCCACACCAAGCTTCGTAGAGCAAAGCTTCCCGTGAGCGTGGCTCGGACGAGCAGCATCAGCACACACCCGCAAATGGCGACGCCGAGCGCGGCAGCCATCAACCACCGACTCCGGGCGACGCGATCCATGTTCAGCCTGCGGTGAGTCCGAACAAGAGGTAGGGGCGATCGTGCTCGCCCGCCCCGAGCCGGGCCGCCATCTTCTCGCCGGCCGCATTCCCGGTCATGTCGATGGCGAGCGCGAGGTTCGGATCGTCGAGAAGTGCCGCAGCCTGCAGAACGTAGGCGCGCAGATCCTCCGGACAATCGTCGGGCACGGCGTTGTCGAGAGCCGCTCGCTGTATCCACGTGCCGAGCTTGGAGGGATTCGCACCGTCGGGAACCGACACCTCGCGAACACCCACGATGCCGTTCGGCAGAGCGGCAAGGGTCCGCTCGCCCGCCGCCGAACCGGTTGCGCCGACACCAAACGTGTTGAAAGTTTTCATACGCGCGCCTACTTCTTTCCGATTGACACGGATCGGCTCACCGATTGGAAGAAGTCGTTGCCCTTGTCATCCACCACGATGAACGCCGGGAAGTCGTGGACGTCGATTTCCCAAATGGCCTCCATGCCCAACTCGGGGTATTCGAGGACGGCCACCCGCGTGATGCAGTCCTGCGCGAGCCTGGCCGCGGGTCCACCGATCGAGCCCAGATAGAAGCCGCCGTGCTTCTGACAGGAAGCGGTGACCGCCGCTGAGCGGTTCCCCTTTGCCAGCATCACGAACGAGCCACCAGCTTCTTGGAACGCATCGACGTAGGAATCCATGCGGCCGGCAGTGGTGGGACCGAAGGAGCCCGACGCCATACCTTCCGGAGTCTTTGCCGGGCCGGCGTAGTAGATGGCCCGGTCCTTCAAATACTGTGGCAAGCCCTGACCCGCATCGAGGCGTTCCTTCAGCTTTGCGTGAGCGATGTCACGGCCGACCACGATCGTTCCGCTGAGGGAAAGCCGGGTCTTCACCGGGTACTTCGACAATTCCGCGCGAATGTCCGACATGGGCTGGTTGAGGTCGATCTTCACGACCTCGTCGGACAGGTCGTTGTGGGTGACGTCGGGCAGGAATCGTGCCGGGTCCATTTCGAGCTGTTCGAGATAGACGCCCGTGGCGTCGATGCGACCAAGGGCCTGGCGGTCAGCCGAACAGGACACCGCAAGTGCAACGGGGCAGGACGCGCCGTGACGCGGCAGCCGAATCACGCGGACGTCGTGGCAGAAGTACTTGCCGCCAAACTGCGCCCCGATGCCGGTTGCTGCAGAAATCTTCAGGATCTCCGCCTCCATCTCCAGGTCGCGGAACGCTTGCCCGTTCGGCCCCCCGGACGTCGGCAGCGAGTCGAGGTACCGCGCTGACGCCAGCTTGGCGAGCTTGAGCGTCGACTCAGCGCTCGTTCCGCCCACGACGACGCCGAGGTGGTACGGCGGGCACGCCGCAGTGCCGAGAGTGCGGATCTTCTCGTCCATCCAGATCGCAAAACTTGCCGGGTTGAGAAGCGCCTTCGTCTCCTGGAACAGCAGGCTCTTGTTGGCCGATCCCCCGCCTTTGGCCATGAAGAAGAACTTGTAGGCATTGCCGCCGCCCGCCTCGATCTCGATCTCTGCGGGAAGGTTGTCGCCAGTGTTCACCTCGTCCCAGAACGTCGTCGGTGACATCTGCGAGTAGCGAAGGTTCGTGTGGACGTAGGTGTCCCACACGCCGCGCGAGATGGCCTCCTTATCGTCACCCCCGCCGTTGCCTCCCGTGATGACGAACTGGCCCTTCTTGCCCTTGACGATGGCTGTGCCGGTGTCCTGACAACCCGGCAGGATGCCGCCAGCGGCGATTGCCGCGTTCTTCAGCAGGTCGAGGGCCACAAAGCGATCATTGGCGCTGGCTTCGGGGTCGTCGATGATCATGCGGAGCTGCGCAAGGTGACCCGGACGCAGGAAGTGCTGGATGTCGTGCATCGCCTCCTTCGTCAGCAAAGTGATCACCGCCGGATCGACCTGGAGGAACGTGTGACCGTTCGCCTCAAACGTTGACACGCCCTCCGTGGTGACGAGACGCATCGGTGTGTCGTCGTGACCGAGCGGGAGAAGTTCGTGGTATTCGAAGGCGGATTCCGCAGCGGATGGCATAGGTAGCAGTCTGCCAGCGTCCTCGCGGCCATCTGACCCTCCCGGCCTCTAGGCTTGCCGCCCATGGATTTCGGCTGCGACGTTGTTGTTATTGGCGGATGCGGCCACGTCGGTCTCCCGCTCGCGATCGCGTTCGCCGATCGAGGACGCAAGGCTCTGGTCTACGACATCAACGACGACGCCGTCACGACGGTCAACTCCGGGTGCCTGCCCTTCGACGAGCCCGGTGCAGGACCGGTGCTCGCACGGGTGATCGCCTCGGGGACGCTTCGTGCGTCAAGTGATCCGTCGGTGATATCGACCGCGGAACACGTCGTGGTTGTCATCGGCACCCCTGTCGACGAGCACCTGAATCCCGACGCGCTCGCCGTTCCGAACGCCGTCGCAGCTATCAAGGACCACCTTCGAGACGGCCAACTCCTCGTGTTGCGATCCACCGTATTCCCCGGCGTCACTGCACTCGTCGAGCGTGAGATTGCATCGACCGGCCTTTCGATCGACGTCGCCTTCTGCCCCGAGCGGATTGCCGAGGGCAAGGCCATGACGGAGCTGTTCGAGTTACCACAGATCGTTTCCGGGCGCACGCCGGATGGGATTGCGCGCGCCGACAAGCTGTTCAGCGCACTTACTTCTCGCACGGTGCACCTCTCACCTGAAGAAGCCGAACTCGCAAAGCTGTTTACGAATACATGGCGCTACATCAAGTTTGCAGCGTCGAACCAGCTCTACATGATGGCCAACGATTTCGGACTCGATTACGAGCGCATTCGCTCGGCGCTCGCGTTCGAATACCCACGTGCACAGGATCTCCCGCGTGCCGGATTTGCCGCTGGACCGTGCCTTTTCAAGGACACGATGCAGCTGGCTGCGTTCAACGACAACAAGTTCGCACTCGGCCACAGCGCCATGCTCGTCAATGAGGGCATGCCGCTCTACGTTGTATCGAAGACAGCCGAACGCTTTCCGAATCTCGCAAACATGACGGTTGGTCTCCTCGGGATGGCCTTCAAGGCGGAGTCCGACGACACCCGGTCAAGCCTGTCGTACAAACTGCGACGAATCCTCAGGTTCAAAGCCGGGAGCGTGCTGTGCGCCGACCCGTACGTGACCACCGACCCGGAACTGCACACGCAGGAACACGTGGTCGAGCACTCCGATCTGCTGATTATCGGCGCGCCGCACGAGCGTTACCGCGACCTCGCGACCGACAAGCAAGTCATCGATATCTGGGGCATCACCGGCCGCGGCGTGCGGGTCTGATCCACTCCATCATGGCTTTTCACCGCCGAACTACCGGTCCAGTCGCGCACCTCAACGACCAGGACGCACCACGAGTGTCGATTGTGGTCACCGTTTTCAACGAGGGCGACGCGATCATCGACTGCCTCGATCGGATCTTCGAGGCCGTCCGCCTGCCGTGCGAAGTGCTCGTGGTCTTCGACTCTCCCGATGACACCACCGCACCGTTCACGTATGAGTACGCAGAGCAAGACCGGCGGGTGATTCCGACGCTGAACACCTATGGCCGCGGGCCAGCCCTCGCCATTCGCTTCGGCATCGACGCCGCCGTCGCGCCAGTCGTCGTTGTGACCATGGCTGATGGCTGCGATGACCCGTCGCAGATCGATCCACTCACGAAGCTGGTCGAGCGCGGCGTCGTGGTTGCGGCGGCGTCCAGGTATATGCGCGGCGGTCAACAGGTCGGTGGGCCGTGGCTGAAGTGCGTGATGTCGCGGACTGCAGGACGTTCCCTGAAGCACTTTGCCCGCGTCGGCACGAACGACGCCACGAATTCGTTCAAGGCCTACGACACGGCATTCGTGCGGGCTGTTGGCATCGAGTCCGATGCCGGATTCGAGGTCGGCCTCGAACTTGTCGCAAAGGCTCGTCGCTACCGGCAACCCGTCGCAGAGATCCCAACCATCTGGCTTGATCGCGCGTTCGGGGTGTCGAATTTCAAGATGGCCAAATGGCTCCCGAAATACCTCCGCTGGTACCGGTACGCCTTCGGCAGGAAACTCGTCCTTCCCTCCGCCCCTCCACCACTCAAGGCTTTGTCATGACATCTGCACCGCTCAACGTCCTCGTTACCGGATCGGCTGGCTTCATCGGTGGCTACCTCGTGGAGGAACTCCTGGGCCGTGGCCACACCGTGATTGGGATCGACAACTACTCTAAGTACGGCAAGGTCACGAAGAGCTACGACGACCATCCCGGATACACGTTCGTGCAGGGCGACTGCACCGATGTTCCGCTCATGACCGATCTGGCCTCGCAGGTCGATCACTTCATCGCCGGAGCCGCGCTCATCGGTGGTATCTCGTACTTTCATGCGTACGCTTACGATCTCATCGCGACCAACGAGCGGATCATGGCGGCCTCCTGCGACGCTGCCCTGAAGGCGTTCGCGAGCGGCAAGGGTCGTCTGAAGAAGGTCACGTACATGTCGTCGTCGATGGTGTTCGAGTCCACGACCACGTGGCCGTCGTTCGAAGGTGACGAGCGCAAGGTCGCTCCGCCGTTGTCGTCGTATGGATTCCAGAAGCTCGCCGTTGAATACTTCGCTCGGGCAGCGTGGGACCAGTACACGCTCCCGTACACGATCGTGCGGCCGTTCAACTGCGTTGGAATCGGCGAGTCACGCGCCGCGGGTGAACACGAGATCCTGTCGGGCGACGTCAAACTTGCAATGAGCCACGTCGTTCCCGACCTCGTACAGAAAGTCGTCAAGGGACAGGATCCGCTGCACATCCTCGGCGAAGGTCAACAGGTCCGTCACTACACCTACGGTGCCGATCTCGCCCGTGGAGTCATCACGGCTATGGAGCATCCCGACGCCCTCAACGAGGACTTCAACCTCTCCACGGCGGAGTCGACCACCGTCCTCGCGCTGGCCGAGCTGATCTGGCAGAAGATCAAGGGCCCCGACGTCCCCTTCCGCTATGTGAGCGACGATTCGTTCGAATACGACGTTCAAAAACGCGTACCCGCAACGGAAAAGGCGAAGCGGGTCCTCGGGTTCGAGGCGACCACGACGCTGTCCGACATGCTCGATGTCGTGATTCCGTGGATCACAGCTGCAGTGAAGGCCGGGACGATCTGAGCGAAGCGGCCTGAACCTGCCGACCTTGGGAAGATCGCATACCTGCGGGGTAGCCGATGTTCCCAACGTGCAGCCCTTCAGGTCGGCCCGTGACCCCCGGAACCAGTAGTTCGCGAATGATGAGTAAGCCTGTTCGGTAGAACCGAACCACGGTCGGCACCTTCGCGAACGAAGCCGGCATGCCCTTCGACCTCAACGAGCGGGCGGCCAGCCGAGCGATGCTTCGGAATTCGCTCATGACTGCCACTGTAGAGCGACCGGTTTACGTCCGAGGCTTCGGCGGACGCGGCAGGAACGCACTCGTAGTCCGGATGTACTCGTCGTAGCCGGGGCGGCGTCGACCGATCGTCTTCTCCAGCATCGCGACGCCACTTACCCGCACGAGCAGGAACGTCATCGCGATCGGCCCGACCACGCTCCACCGCGCAATCGGTGCCGAAGAGGCAATCAGCCACAGACCCCACCAGACACACGCGTCACCGAAGTAGTTCGGATGACGTGTCCAGGCCCAAAGCCCTCCGTTCATGACCTTGCCCTTGTTCGCCTCATTAGCCTTGAAGCGGGCGAGCTGAATGTCACCGACGGTTTCGAACGCGAGCCCGACCGCCCAAAGCGCCAGGCCCGCGACAATCCACCCGTCGGTGCCCGTGCGGCCACCGTTCATCTGGCCGAATTGTGTGGGCATCGAGACAACCCACATCAGAACGCCTTGCGTGAGGAAAACCGTACGTAGGCTTACGATCGGGAATCGATCGCCGAACTTCTTGCGCATCGCCCGGTACCGGTAGTCCTCCCCCTTGCCGAGGTTGCGCCAGGCAAGGTAACCGGCGAGCCGAAGCCCCCAGAGGGTTGTGCACACGACAAGCAGGTTCTGACGCGTCGAGGAACCATCTGCCACAAGCCGGGCGACCCATGCAATGACGACGAAGCCGAAACCCCACACGATGTCGACGATGCTCGCGTCTTTGCGGAGAAGGCTCACGAGCCACGTCGAAAGCATCAGCAGGAGGACGGCGATCGATGTCCCGGGGAGGATGGACGAGTTCATGATCCTCAGCTTGGCTGTTGTGCGGCGCTAGTGCACGCCGTTGCACTATTTCGGCTGGGACCGTCGAGTTGCTCGATGACGAACCGGTCGACGCGCTCGAATTGACCGAAAAGCCAGTCGTACTGGGCGGAAGGGTCCGTCGGGATCTCGCTACGCGGGACCCGCCAGAAATCGATTCGAACCGGGTTGGGCAACGGCACGTGCCGAACAATGTTCGGGATCGTGTTGAACGATTCGAGACCAGCATGGGCCATGAACACAACGTCGGCGGTCGGCGCGCCGGCCAACAGGGCGAGTACGCCTCCTCCGCGTGGCGGGAGGGTGTGCCGAAGGAGTAGCGCCTGGTCCACCAAGTGCGGCGCATCCGCACGGAGTCGCTCAATCGCCTGCTGCTGGCGTCGCTCGTTGTAGAAGGTTCCCTCCGGGAAAACCACAAACGCTTCGCGGCCAGTCATTCCCTTGGCAAGTCGGGTGATCGACTCCATCTGTTCGCCTGTGCGATTGCCCGAACGGTTCGCAAAATGAATAGGGAGCAGGTGCCCGCCGATGTCGAACGCGGGGGCTAGGGAGAGGGACTGCTTGATCACGTAGCGGAGTCCGAAGTCCTGTCCGCCGATGAGGTCAACGGGGAGCGCAGAATCCATCAGACTCGTATGGCGTACGAAGACGAGGATCGGGCCACCTTCGGCGAGGGACTCCTCGAGTCCTGTCGTGACGATTCGCACGCCGAGCGCACGACGGGTCGAGGCAACGAGGCCGGTCCCGTACGTGTGCAGCACCTGCTGCAGCCGATGCTGACCCTTCGGCGTGCGGACCGTGGTGCCGACGCCACACCGAAGCCACAGCACGAGACACAGCAGCAGTGTCCGAATTTCGTTGACGAGGAGGAGTACGACCACATAGCCGAGGCGGGTGTATCGCATGCGGCGAGGGCCCGTAATGACGTCTGCCAGCGCGGTAAGCGGCAGCCAGATCGGCACGAGGAGCACAGCGAGCACGAGGGCGATCGCGACGAGCGGGACGGAGATGAGTCGGCGGAGGTACTTCGGCGGCACGGCTGGTCAGTCTGGTCTACGGCTGCAAGGGATGCGGAACGCGAGCTGCTACGAATCGTGGCCGTGTCAACAACACCCGATCCGCCCATTGAACCGCCCGTATGGGCGCGCTACCCCGTTGTGGAGTGCGTGGTGACGTCCGCCGAAGTGGACTTGGTCGTCGCCCATCTCGCTGGGCTCGGCACAGCCGGCGTGGAGGAAATCGATGGCGGTCCTGGTGTCTGTTCGACGAGCAATCTGGCCATTGCCGTGGGCGAGGTGCTCCTTCGGGCTGGGTTCGCTTCCGATGAAGTCGCCATTGCTGCAGAAGCAGCGCTCAATGCCCTCGATCCTCGGTGGCGTGCGCGCTTCGAGGTGATCATCGGCGACGAATGGCTTGACGCTTGGCGTGAGCATTTCACCCCGACGCGGGTTGGTCGGGTCGTCGTGACTCCTGATTGGCCTGGTGCGTCGGCTGAGATTCCAGATGCACGACCCGACGACGTTGTACTTCGGCTCGACCCGGGCCGCTCGTTTGGCACCGGCGGGCACGCGTCGACACGACTCGCGCTGGAGGCGTTGCAATCTCTCGACGTTCGGGACCTCGACGTTGCCGACGTGGGGTGCGGCAGCGGCGTCCTCGCGGTCGCCGCGCTTCTCCTGGGTGCCGCACATGCTCACGGCACGGACGTGGAATCGGCAGCGCTCGAAGCGACGATAGAGAACGCTCGCCGCAATCGCGTTGAGGACCGATGCACGGCGGCACCAGCGGGCTCGGGCTCGGCAGATCGTATGCACACCTACGATGTCGTGCTCGCGAACATCCTCGCGCCAGTACTCATCGAACTCGCCGGATCGATCACCGAGATGGTGCGACCCTGCGGAGTCGTCGTGCTCGCTGGACTCATCGACGAACAACGCGACCGAGTTGTCGCCGCGTATCCCGGTCTTCGACTGGACGCTGAGCTCGCCGAGGGCGCATGGCGAGCGCTCGTCTTTACTTCGGAAGCTCGATCGTGACCCGTCGGCTCTTCGCGAGGTTTTCAGCGGGCTCGGTATCGCCTCGATGGTCGACCGCGAAGCTGATGTTCCCGGCGGCTGCACCGAGTTGCGTCGTAAGGGCACTCTGAACATTGTTGACTCGGCGCTCCGACAAGGCCTGATTCTTCACAGGGTCGCCCGTTTTGTCAGCGTGGCCGATGAGCGTGACGTTGGACCCGGCGGGCAGTGCACGGAGGATCTCGACGGCCTTGGCAGCCTTCGCCGTGGCGGCATCGTTCAACGCGTCGCTACCCGGATCGAAGTACACCGTGAGGTCTTCGAGGACGGCGTCGCCAGCCTGATTCTTCTGGCCCGGAAGGGTGAAGCCCGGCGGAAGCAGGACATGGTCGATGACGTAGACGATGCCGTTGTCAGCGGGTATGCCCGGCACCTGCACCACGGCGGTGATGCCGTTGGTATCGGTGAGCGTGACACGGGTGCCGTCGGCGGTCAGAGCCACCTTGGTGCCATCGACGGTCGCGAACGAACCCGTCTTCAGATCGGCGGCTTCGAGTCGGCCGGGCACCACGTGATAGCGCAGCAACTGCCCGAGGGCTTCGCGGTTCTCTCCTTTCAGAAGTTCGCCGAGCGCTCCGAACGGGAGGCCGTCGAAGGCAGTGTCCGTCGGAGCGAACACGGTAAAGGGCCCGGCACCGTCGAGGGTCGCAGTGAGACCGGCCGTGTCAATGGCGGCACTGATCCTGCCGATGCCTTTGGCAACCTGTGTGACCGACGTGCGAGCGATGGTCGTCGCCGGGGCAACAGCCGTGGCGGTCGTCGTCGGCTCGGCAACGGCCGTGGGAGATGGCTCCGTTACCGCTGCTGCGTCCGTCGTTGTTGCTGCCTCGGAGGCGGGCGTAGCCAGCGCGGCGGAATCTGTGGTCGCGCCGATCGCGGCCTCCGTCGACGCTATCTCGGCGACACTTGTCTCCGTGGCACCGGTGTCGGCGACGCTTCCTTCAGCGACGGCGGCCACAGTGTCGCGGCTGCTTGCATCGCTCGCTTTATTGTCTTTGAGGCTGATTGCGGCCACGAAGGCGGGGATCAGCGACAGCAGTACGAGCGGCCACCACTGAACTTTCCGTCCGACGCCCACCTTCTCGACGACGCGTCGACGATGCACGGTGGCGGACGTGACCGCCCGCTTCTCGGCGGTTGTGCCGATTGACGACATTCGAGCTGCAAGCGTCCCGTCGTCGGGTTGATTTGGCTGGGTGTCCATGTCGATTCCTCGCGTCAGGCGGACGGATCGCGTCCGGCGACGAGATGCTCGGCATACGCATCGAAGCCTGCTCGGTCGCCGTCAGCCAGCAGCCTCGCTTGTTTGCCCCAGGTCGAGGTACTGGGTGATGTTTGGCCCGCGGCGCGCAGAATCTCCTGAAGCCGTTCTTCGGTGGCCGAAGCCATATCGCGATACGTGGTGAGCCCGGCCGCGACCAGCACCTCACTGAGCTTGGGGCCAATCCCTTCGATGACGGTGAGATCGTCGGGCTCCGGCTCTGGCACCTCAGTCTCGATGCCGACAGCGGACGCCGCTGCAAAGTTGGACGCTGCATCGGCAGCGCTGGTCCCGGCGGCAGTTCCCTTCGCGTTCGCAGCGGTCGCCCTCGTCTCCGTATCAGCTGCATTCTTGGCCGCGTTCTGGACCTTGGCTTCGGCGGCGGCCACCGTCGCTGCCCGGGCGGCGTCGGCATCGGCGATCTGTTTGGCGGTCACCGCGGCCGCAACCGTGGCCTCGGCCTCGTCGAGGCGGCGTCGCCAGTCGAGCTCGAGACGTGCGTACTCGTCCTTCTGGTTCGTGATTTGCACGTGGAGAGCCCGGGCCTCCTCGGTAGAGTTCTCGAGCTTCCCGACCACACCGAGCAGCCGCACGTTCTCTGCGCGCTCAGCCGCAATGCCCGAGTCGTGAGCTGCGACGAGCGTCGCGAGTTCGGTCGAATGCTGCCCGGTGAGTAGATGGCGCTCCTCGTCGTGAGCCTTCAAAGTTGACTCGTGGCGGTCGGCCAGCATGCGGAGCTGCGTCGACTCGTCGTTGGTGTCCTCCACGACTCGGTCATAGACCTCTTCGTACCGCTTGCCCTTGCGCCGGAAAAACAGGTGGTACGCCAACGCGCACAGGAGTCCGACCAGGAGGGTCAGGAAAAAGCGGGGCCAGGACCAATGCATGTGGGACCTCTTTGCAACGTATGGAGTGCGGCAGGCGAGACGGTGTCCGGTTGTTCGGGATTGATCTACGAAAACATTACGGACCGGGCCACTCTCGCAGAGTGGGTCCCGGTCCGCAACTTCGTCGCTTCAGTGGTGACAGGTGGCGATTCGGCAAGCAGCGTCGAAAACTAAGGCTGCTACGACGCCATCTTTGCCTGGAGTCGACGGTCGAGGGCATCGAGGAATTCCTCGGTGTGGAGGAACGGAGCATCGCGGGAGATCAGCAAGGCGAGGTCCTTGGTCATTTCTCCCGCCTCGACCGCTTCGATACAGACGGCCTCAAGGGCATCGGCAAATGCCGTGACTTCCGGCGTGCTGTCAAGGCGGCCCCGATGGGCGAGACCGCGTGTCCAGGCGTAGATCGACGCGATTGGATTCGTCGATGTCTTGTTGCCCTTCTGGTGTTCCCGGTAATGACGCGTGACGGTTCCGTGCGCCGCTTCCGCTTCCATCGTGACACCGTCGGGTGTCATGAGGACGCTCGTCATCAGACCGAGCGAACCAAACCCCTGCGCCACGATGTCGGACTGGACGTCGCCGTCGTAGTTCTTGCAGGCCCACACGTAGCCACCTTCCCATTTCAGGGCGCAGGCCACCATGTCGTCGATGAGGCGGTGTTCATAGGTGAGCCCCTTGGCGTCGTATTCAGCCTTGAACTCCGTCTCAAAGATGTGCTGGAACGTGTCTTTGAACTGACCGTCGTAGGACTTGAGAATCGTGTTCTTCGTGCTGAGGTACACGGGGTAATTGCGGGAAATGCCGTAGCGCAACGAAGCCCGAGCAAAGTCGCGGATCGAGTCATTGAAGTTGTACATGCCCATCGCGACGCCGCCGTCATCACCGAACTGCGCAACCTGCAGCTCCATGGGGGCCGACCCGTCAGCCGGGACATAGCTCATGGTGACCGTGCCGGCACCCGGCACCTTGAAGTCCGTGGCCTTGTATTGATCCGCGTGTGCGTGGCGTCCGACGACGATCGGCTTTGTCCAACCCGGCACGAGGCGCGGGATATTCGAGATGATGATCGGCTCGCGGAAAATGACGCCACCGAGGATGTTGCGAATCGTGCCGTTCGGCGACTTCCACATCTTCTTGAGGCCGAATTCCTCCACGCGCTGCTCGTCGGGCGTGATGGTCGCGCACTTGACAGCGACGCCGTACTTCTTCGTGGCCTCCGCTGAGTCGATCGTGATTTGATCGTCGGTTCGGTCCCGCTCTTCGATCCCAAGGTCGTAGTACTTCAGATCGACGTCGAGGTACGGCAGGATCAGCTTGTCCTTGATGAACTGCCAGATGATCCGTGTCATCTCGTCGCCGTCCATCTCAACGACTGGGTTGGTGACCTTGATCTTGGCCATGAGTGCTCCTCCAGGATGTGTCTGACTCGGCGGCAATCGTAGAGCAGACAAGTACGAGACAACTTCGTACGTCGTGCGATACGGACGGCGGCGCGCAGTGGAACGTGCCGATGGTGATTGAGCGTTTGAAAGATCGGCAGACAGACCCGATGTCCGAGCAGTCGAGACGGTGAAGTATTTATTCCGTTCCGATGGAAGTGGCGGCATGACCCACCACGAGTAGACCATCACACCGTCGAGAGAGTCGGCACGTCGAGTCGCGCGATCGTTCCGAGACCATCCGCCCCGGGCTCGTCGTCGACCACCAGCACACGTTGCGGCCGATCAACTCCCATTGGCGGATCGTACGTCGTTCGTGACGATCACCTACCGAACTGCGAACGCGCACGGGCAAAGGCACCTCAGAATGCTTGGGGTTGAAGGTCCCGCATGGAAGTCGCTACGGTCGCTTTGCATGGACATGCTCGAAGGCATCATGACAACCCGCGCAATGCGTCGCCTCAGCACGGAGGCGGTGCCGGTTGAAGACATCGAAACATGTTTGCGCGCAGCGCAGCAGGCACCGAGTGGAGGCAACATTCAGCCGTGGCAGATCGTGGTGGTCGACGATCCCGGCGTGAAAACGTCGTTCGCCGAGCTCTACCGCCGTTGCTACATGCGCTACGAGGCGGCCCTGGCGCCCACCATGACACCGCCACGCACGCCGGAGGGACTCGCAACGTGGAAGCGTGGTCTCGACGCCGCACAACACCTCGCCGACCACCTCCACGAAGCGCCATATCTCGTGGTCTTCTGCGCGGCCGACATCGACCTGACGATCTCCGACGCTGACGGTCCGCTCGACATCGGATCGGTCCTAGGCTCCGTGTTCCCCGCCGTGCAGAACTTTATGCTCGCGGCCCGCAGCCTCGGTCTCGGGACGTCGCTCACGACCGTGTTCCGCATCGAACAACAGGCGACCAGAGAGATCCTCGGCGTACCGGAGCGGATGCAGGTCGTCGCCATGATCCCGGTTGGACGCCCACTCGGCCGATTCGGCGTGGCCGCCCGCAAGCCAGCGGAGGCCGTCACCCACTGGAACCATTGGGGCACCAAACGCCCCTTCCACTGACCTAGTTTGCCTGCCACGAACGCTTCTACCCGCAGAGGGCGATGACGACCGTGATGGGTCCGTGGACCCCGACCGTCAGGATCATCTCGATGTCACCCGTGCGGCTCGGGCCCGTGATGAAGGTGATGTTGGTCGGCATCGCGGATCGCTCGTGTTGACCCGCCTGCCCGTGGACTCGGTCGATTTGTTGCGCTGGAAGCGACATCCGTGTGCCCGGCGGACGGTATGCGCGCAGAACATCTGCCGTTGTGGCCACGATCCGGTCGGCCGGCAAGACCGCCAGGTGGACGCGGGGCACGAGGCTCGCGCCCCGCGAACCCTCCAGCGTCGAGTCCTGCACCAGTGAGCCGGTCGCGGCAATGCCAAAACGAGGGGACGTGACGCCGAGATCCGCGGTCACGGCCCCAGAAGGCGTGTAGTCCGCAACGTCGACGCCGAGCGACGAAAGCTGCGCTCCAACTGCAATCGCTGCCGCCTCACGTGACACAACCGCGGTACGGACGTTGTGCTCCTCGATCATCGCGGCGAGCTGTTGCGGCGTCGGGCCGGCTCCAACGCACCGGACGACATCCAACAGCACGGCCGTCGCGTTGCGCTCGAAATCGCCGGCCAGAGCGCCGAGCCCCGCCGTCAACGTGCGGTACCCGATCGGCACGAACCCGTCCGCCCCCGCCCGATCCTCCGGCAAAGGATGTGCGACGTTGGGTGCAGCGTCTCGCGCCGCGAACGTGGTCGCCCGCGCCAGGAACGCATGGCGGTCCCCGTACTCGCTACCCCGGTTCACAAGCCCTTCTTCCAAATCGAACGGAACGACTGCTTCGCCGGCACGGGTACCGCTCGACCGTCCGACCACGCCTTCGCACCCGGCAGCGAGCCGAGCCGCGACCCCAGCAGACCGGCACTCAACCCGGCCCCTCGAACAGATAATTCATACGTACGCGTATGACTCCACGCAGTCGCCCATGCCGACCAGCTCGTCCGCTCAGCCCGACCCGCCGACGCCGCCTTGCGCTGCCGAACCCCGAGCAGCATGTCCTGGATCGGGATACTCACGGGGCACACGTCCATGCACGCGCCGCAGAGCGTCGACGCGTTCGCGACCTCGGCCGCCTCCTCGTGCTCCTCACCTGCGAGCAGCGGCGTGAGCACGGCACCCATCGGGCCGGAATACACCCAGCCGTACGAATGGCCGCCGGTCTGGCGGTACACCGGGCATACGTTGAGACAAGCCCCACAGCGGATGCAGTTGAGCATCTCGGCAAATTCGGTGCCGAGCAGCGTCGAACGTTGATTGTCGAGAATCACGACATGCACTTCGTCGGGCCCGTCGGCGTCCCCGTCACGACGAGGTCCAGAGATGATGTTCGTGTAGCTGCTCAGCGGCTGGCCGGTCGCGCTGCGGGCGAGAAGGTTGATCACGAGATCCGCGTCGGCCCACGTGTCCACGATGCGCTCCATGCCCATCACGGCCACATGCACGCGAGGCAGCGTCGTGCACATGCGGCCGTTGCCCTCGTTCTCCACGAGCAGGATCGAGCCCGTCTCCGCGATGGCGAGATTGCAGCCGGAGATGCCGAGGTCTGCGGTGAGGAACTTGTCGCGCAGCGTCCGTCGGGCGAACGCGTTCAGGGCGACGGGCTCGTTCGAGATGTCACCCGCATCTGCCGACGCGTCGAAGATGCGCTTGATGTCGTTGCGGTCGAGGTGCAGGGCGGGGGCGATGATGTGGCTCGGCACGTCGTGGTCGAGCTGGATGATCCACTCCCCGAGATCGGTCTCCACGACCTCCGCTCCGACCGCGGCGAGCGCTGCGTTGAGCGACGTCTCCTCGGTCGCCATCGACTTGCCCTTCACCACACGCTTCGCTCCGATGCGCTGTGCGATTGCGACGATCGCAGCGTTCGCTTCGTGCCCATCGGCCGCCCAGTGCACGTGCACGCCGTTGTCGAGGAGCTTGTCGGCGAAGCGCTCCAGGATCGCGGGGAGGCGGGCGATCGTCCGTGCCCGCATGGCGCGGGCCGCGAACCTCACGCTGTCAGCGTCTTCGAGTCCGCCGTCGCCCACGACCCCGAGCGCCTGCACCGCGTTGATGCGGTTGTCGGTGAACTTGTCGACGCCGCTGCGGATCTTGCGCTGCAGCTCCGAGTCGGCGAGTGCGTCACGCTGACGGTCGCGCAGCGTGGTGCCGTGCAGTGGGAACTCGCCGCTCATTTGTCAACCACGGTTGCCTTAACGGCTGGGCTGACCGTATGCACACTTACGAGTGGTGTATCGAGCGCGTCGGCCAACAGTTCGGCGAGGTGCCTGACCGGCAGGTACCGATGCTCGTGATCGACCCGGCCGCGCAGGTGCATGAGGCAGGATCCGTCGGAACCGACGAGGACATCGGCGTCGTCGGGGATCGACCGCAGCTTCTCGTCGGCCATGGCGACCGATGTCTCCGGCAGCTTCATCGAGAACAGTCCGCCGAATCCGCAGCACCGATCCGCGTCGGGCCACTCCACTTGGACGCTGCCCATCGCACCCAGCAGGTCCTCGGGGGCCGAGCGGATGCGGAGCTCTCGGAGCATGTGACAGGAGTGGTGGTAGGCGACGTGGGGCGGGTTCTCCATGATCACGTCGGGGAGGGCTCCAGCCGCACGACGCTCGTTGATGAACTCGCTGAACTCGAAGGTCTTGGTGGCAAGCGCTCGCGCCCGCTGCGCAGCGTCGTGGTCACCGACGACCTCGAACATCTCCGGCCAGAAGACCTTCATCATCGTGGCGCACGATCCTGCCGGCACAACGACAGCGTCGGCGTTGTCTCCCTCCAGGGCAGCGAGTGTGGTGCGTGCAACCTTGGCCGCCTCCTGCGCGAACCCGGAGTTCCAGGCGGGCTGGCCGCAGCACGTCTGGCCCATCGGGCACGACACGTCGCAGCCAGATGCTCGCAGCACCTTCACGACGGCGACGCCCGTGTCCGGCTGGAACAGGTCCACCAGGCAGGTAATGAACAGCGTCGTCTTCACGGTCCGTCAGCAGTCCGACTCGCCGACCGCGCAGGCATCACCGGCGGTGACGGCGCGCTCTGCGTCCTCCTTGGCGAAGATCCGCTCCAGGACCTTCACGAACACGTCGGTGTCCTGCGCTCCCGGAATCGACCATTGACCGTCGAACACGAAGGTGGGCACGGCGGTGACACCGTTCTCCATTCCGTCGAGGATCTCGCGTCGAGTTTCCTCGATCAGCTCCTTGGATTCGAGGAACGCGGTGCCTTGGTCGACCGTTTCGAACAGGCCGACCTCGGTGGCGAGCCCCGCGAGCGTGGGTCGGTCGCCGACGTCGAGCCCGTCGACGAAGTAGGCATCGAGCAGACGCTGCTTGACCGCATGCTGCAGCGTCGATCCCCCCTTGTGGAGCGCGAGCCCGATGAGGCGGTGGCAGTCGAGCGTGTTGGCCCGAAGGGCACGGTCCATGTGGAACGTGATCCCCTCCGACGAAGCGACCGACGTGACGTGATCGATGATCTGCGCGGCCTTGTCCGGTCCGCCGAACTTCTTGGCGTATCCCTCGAACACGGGGCGTCCGATGGACGGCGCGGACGGGTCGAGCTGGTGCGGTCGCCAGATCACCTCGACGCTGGCACGACGGGCGTCGGGAAGCGTCGCAAGCGCCTTCTCGAACCGGGCCTTGCCAATTGCACACCACGGACATACGACATCGGAGTAGATCTCGACGAGCACACCCAAACCGTACCCTGGCGTGCCGACGCCAACGTCGCCCACTACGCCTCCGTTCTGGGCGTGGGAGCGCGCTCCCACCCCACCAAGTGGGCGACGCTGACGGAGGTCAGTACGCCGCCGCCTCCCACTCCTCCAACGGCACACCAAGCTCGGCAAGGCGACGCTGCGCCCACAGTGGGGTCGTGCGAATCTCGCCGCGGTCAAGACGATCGAACATCGGTCCCTCGGTCGCCCACACGTGGCAGGTGTCGCGATTTCGTTCGACGTTGGACCGCCGGTACGCGGCGCGCTGCGTCGGGTCGGTCAGGTCCATCTCGACGGGCGCGGCGCGATGCGAGAACGACCACACCGTCTGCATCGCGACTGGCGCCATCGCATTGATAAGTGCACCTATATGTGTGCAAGCGCGTGGCCCGCCGAACATCTCACGGACCTTGTGCGTGAAGCCACGGGCGATCGACAGTCCGACCAACTGTTGGTACGACGGAAGGATGAACGGGCACTCGTTCTGCGGATGCGTGTGCATCTCCACCGACACGTCGGTCACCGTGAGCCCATGCAGTGCAACGGTCATCGACAACGTCATATCGTGGATCGTCAACGGGCGATGGTCATCGGTCCCCCAGAGCCCATCGGGCTTCACGTCACGAACGCGACCGTCGAGACGAAAATGCTCGTCGTCAACCACAAACGATTCGATGTCGTACGTGCGCGTATGAAGTTTGCGTCCGGGCACCATGGCCGCGGTGTCGATCATGTCTCCCATTGAAACCAGCGTAGGTGGACCAAGCCGCGAGGTTCTCACCAGCGAGCGAGGCGGAAGCGGGAACGAGCGACTGCGTGAGCTTCGAGCGAGCTGCGGCGGGTGTCGAAGCGCAGCGGAGACGGGCCCCGTCGCCGATTTCTCAGTCCAGCGACTTGAGCAGCTCCGGGGCAATCGGGCAGTCCGCTCGCCGCAGGGTGTCCTCGCAGGACTGCATACCCGACGGGCCGACCACCGCGTCGACCAAGTCAAGCGGCACGAGTTCCAAATCGTTGTCCCACGGGTCGCCGAGCTGATCGAGCCGCGCCGCATACGCGTCCCACAGGCGTCCGGGCAGGACTCGCCCCACGCCGGCCGCCAGCCATACCTGACGACCCGCCAACCGAGCAACCGACGCAGCAGCGCGGGACCCGCTCAACGCACTGAACGTCGCCGAATCGAACGGCCCACCAAGCCCCATCGCCTCCAACAACACAACGTCGGCCGACGCGGCAGCAGCACCCACGCCGCGCTCGTCAACCAGCGTCGCCGTCACACCAACGCGCTCCAGACGCCGCACGAGCCCACTTCCCTGATCAAGCGAGTCGGCGACCAGAACGTCGAGGTCACCACGACGTGCGAGGGCCGGAGCGATCGTCTCCGGCCAGCCCAGCACGAGGACGCTCGCGTCGGCGGGCAACGTGTCGATCAGATGGACGGGCGTGGTGTCTTCATCGACCTCGTCGGCCGCGAGCCACGCCTCCCGAGCCGGTTCCGCAGCAACGAGAACCCGAGCGGCGAGCCACCACACCGACGCCGCATGCGACTGCCGATCAACCAGACGCCGACACGCAGTCACGAGGGCCGCTGGGTCTCGGCTGAACGAGGCAAGCGCCGCTGCGGACTCGCGGACGAGCATCGAGGGGGCGTCTTCGCCCGCGCGGGCCACATACCGGAGTCGCTCGATCGGGTGCATTGGTAGTCAGGGGCGCGGTGCTGTTGCCAGCCCGTTTCCCCGTTCCCCTTTCAATCCGTGCGTGCGGTTTTCCCGCACACGGCTTACCGACGGTCGTCCTGGCATGGTTACGCTGCTTTCGGATATTGGATAGTGCCCATG
>JAYSSR010000036.1:0-40397 GCA_043720395.1 Acidimicrobiia bacterium | reverse complement strand
ACCGCAACTGCGGCTCAGAAAACCCGGCAGGACGACGACCATCGATCATGAACGATCACACTACGCGACCCCCGCCAACAATTGTGCGACTGTACTATTATCCGTCGCTCGCTGGCTTTGAGTATGCTCACCGCTCTTTCTCAATATCGCTGCCTTCAGAATCCCAAAGACTCTATAGAGCTCCCGACAACATCCCACCGTTTCCTGCTGCTCATCTAGAGTACATCCACGAAGTGGCAACCGGCAAGAAGCACGATCTCAGCCATCTCTACACCATTGGGCTCCCTGAAGAACCTCGAAGCTATCGCGTCGGCGAATCACCTCATTCAACTACGAAATGTCGCGCCGATTTAAAATAGATTCAGCCACCAATGGGGCGGAGCTTCCGGTTTTAGCGGATATGCTCTTCCGGTTTTGGCGGGGTCAGGTGAGGGGTAGGGGTGGTGTTGGCTGCCGACAAATCCTCGCCTCAGTCAACCGGGAGTCCAGCAGTTGGTTCCGTGGGGTGTGGTTCTAGTGGTTCGTCTGTGTTTTAGTTACTACGGTGTTGAGGGTGGTTCGTGCTCGGTTGACTGAGGCGAGGATTTCGTCGGCAACGATCGATCTATTCGCTGCGCTGAACATCAAGACCGGCGAAATCGTCCACGATCTCAAGCCCCGCCGCGCGCACGGCGAGATCGCGTGGGACGTGCATGTCAAGAAATTTGAAGAATGCGAGGATGTCGGTTCCGCATCAGGAATCGTGTGCAACGTGTCATGCAACACCAACATCGTCATCGTGGCTCAACCTCGTTGAATGCTGGTTCTCGGTCCTCACGAGACGCCGACTCATGAACACCCCATTCAAATCCGTGAAAGAACTCCGTCTCACCATCGACACGTGGATCGAACACTGGAACGACGACCCCACCCCATTCATCTGGCGCAAGACCGCCGACGAAATCCTCGCCTCAGTCAACCGAGCACGAACCACCCTCAACACCGTAGTAGCTAAAACGCAGACGACTCACTAGGCGACCCACCCCCAACACTGCGGGATTCCAGCGGCGCTGACAAGTATCAAGTTTAGAACAGGCCCGGGTAGCCGCCGCCGTCGACCACGACTGAAGTGCCCGTGATGTAACGGGCTTGGTCGCTGCAGAGGAACGCGGCCACTGCGCCGAAGTCGTCGGGACGCCCCAAAGCACGCATCGGGTTACCGCTCACGTCGGGCTCATCGCCATAGAGGTGACGAATGCGATCGGTCGCATGGCTGCCCGGCATGATCGAGTTCACGGTCACATTGTCGGGACCGACGACCAGCGATGTCGATTTCAGAAATGCCGTGAGGGCCGAGCGGGCAGTGTTCGAAAGGATCAGATACGGGGCCGGCTGCTTCACCACCACTGACGTGATCGCCACGACTCTGCCCCACCGCTGCGCCTGCATCCCCGGTATCGCCGCTTGGCACATCGCAACGCTCGACAACGTGTTGCTCTCGAAAGCCTTGCGATAAGCGTCCAGGTCGGTGGTTGCAAAGTTCCCGGTGGGCGGACCCCCACAATTCGCAACGAGGATGTCGAGTCCGCCGAGACGAGCGATCGCTTCCTCGACAAATGCCGTCGCTCCCGACGTGTCGGAAACATCCGCATGGATCGCGATCACCGACGGTCCGAGTAGCGCCACAGCAGCGGCCAGTCTCGCTTCGTCACGACCACAGATCGCGACCTGCACCCCCTCAGCGACGAGGGCTTTCGCCGTCGCGAGACCAAGCCCCGCCGATGCTGCGGCCACCGCTGCGCGCTTGCCCGATATTCCAAGATCCATGCTGATTGCTCCTTGAGGTTGTGATCTGTGCTCGACGAACCGCTACATCAGGCCAAGCCACACCGCGACCCGCGACGTTGGGACACATTGCCTCGCTGACCGAGGTGATTCGTCCCAACGTCGGGGGCTCTCGGCGAGTCGGCGTTAGAGGATGACGCTGACACGGCCGTGGGGCCGGAGCTGGGCGAGGGCGAGCGTCGATCGACGCGACCTGATCTCGAAGCCCGCGTGGCCGCCGCGTACCAGCGTCAACGCGCACTCCCCGGGGTAGATGTCGAGGGTGGACATGGCCGACCGGGTCACGATGAAGTTGAACTTCACGAGAATCTCACCGGAACCATCGTCATTGGTAAGCGCGCGTATGTTGCTCACCAGACGCTTCGTGATCGACCGCGGCGACTCCGTCCACGCCGTGCCGTCCATGATTGCCGACACTCGCTGCGAGAGAAGGAACCAGTCGTCGCGCACGAAGAACAGGTCCGAGTCGGCGTCACCGTTCGGACGATCCGTGGTCGGCACGAGGTACACGCAGTCAGGTGTGAACAGCGAGAACCACTCATGCAGACGCCAGCCATCCAGCAGCTCGGACTCGTAGAACAGGAACTGCGTGACGTCGTGGACGAGGGCCGCGTCGCCCCACACGACGGGAGCGATCATACCTTCAGCCGCACCGCCGCCAACAGCCGACGGGCGGGCCATCAGACCAGCTCCGAGACCTGGCCGGGCAACGCGACACGCCCGCTGCGTGGCGTCGGCACAACCTCACGAGGATGCTCGGTGCCCGTCATCCTGCGGTCCCACTCACGCCAGAACGTCCGCATCTGCAGCTCGTCGGTGAAGATCTTGCGGTCACTGCCCATACCCCGCGAGATGTCGCTCCATGGTGCAACGGCATGCGCGATGAACCCACGCTGACACCGCTCCAGTGCCTCGATGTCATCCGGGGTTGCCAAGCCGGCCGGCCCCCAGAAGGTGAGGAAATTCTCCTGGCGCATTTGCCGCAATTCCGGCTCGTCGTCCTTCGGTTGGAGGCTCCACGCTGTGACCTCCATATAGTCAGGCGACACCGGGTAGTACGTACGGATCGTGATGCCCATAATGAGATCGACGATCGCGAGGTTCGGGAAGATCACCAGGTTCCGCCCGGAGAACATCCGGTTCGTCCAGTCGGGCCCGTACATCTCGACGAACCGATTGCGCCTGGCCAACTGTTTCTCGAGCGCAGCGCCCGTGAGGTCGCGACCGAGGCCGGTATTGCGTCCTCCGGTGGCGTCTGCGCCGCCGATCACCGCATGGCCGTTGCCGAGATCGTGGCCGATGTTCGCCGCCGAACCGGCCTTAAACACCATGCTCAGGTCCTTGCCCGACTCCTTCAGCATCGCGAGGTACCGGTGATGGGTGGTGAGCGCGTGGTAGCCGTCGTAGCTGTTCTCGCTGAGCAGCTTCCAATTCGCCTTTGCGGCGTAGAGATGCGAGCCGCCAATCACCTTCATGCCGACCTCGGATTGATCCGCGAACAGGTCAATGATGTCGGCCGCACCGGCGAGATGGGTCACGAGATCAGGCACATCGGGCGACCAGCTCAGGAACACGAACCCGCGATACGACTCGACCTTCGACGGCTGCACGAGACAGAGGTTGTGCCGGTCGAAGTTCTCGCCATAGCTGTCCTCGCCGGGCAGGGCAACAAGCTCGCCAGACGTGTTGAACGACCACCCGTGGTAGAAGCACTTGAGAAACCGGCCGTGGCCTTCGCCGCGCGTCTCGATCTGCATGCCGCGGTGCGGACACGAGTTGACAAATACCTTGACGCTGCCCTCGGCATTGCGGGTAAAAATGATCGGACGCCCACCGACATTGCGGGTCCGGAAGTCGTGGGAGTTCTCAACCTCGGTCTCATGACCGACGAACAGCCACGTCTTATCGAAGATATTGCGACGCTCTTCCGCGAGAATTTCCGGGTCAATCATTGATGACCGGTGGACGCGGAAGCGGGGCGTGTCGCGGTCGTCGATCACGTAGCGGCTCTCGGTCGTTCCCTTCACGCCAGTTGCGCGGCCGGAGTCGATACCCGGCCACTCGGAGACAGTGACGTCGGTTTGTGTCATGCGGTCATCCCTTTCCTGCTTCGTATCCCATGAGGGTACGCCCGATGATGATGCGCTGCACCTGCGCGGAACCCTCGAAGATGTCGAGGATCTTCACGTCGCGGTACCACTTCTCCAGCAGCAGTTCCTTGCTCGAACCGTCCGGCCCGAGCAGTTGCATGCAGCGTCGGATGACACGCTCGAACGTGGGCGGGCCGAACGCCTTCGAGACCGACGCCTCGCTCTTGTTGTGCATGCCGCGATCAAGCAGCGACTGCGCGCCCCAGTTCACTCGTCGGATGCGGTGCAGTGCCGCGTTCATCTGCGTGAGTTCGTTCTTGATCTTCGCCTGCCGCGCGTCGGTGAACCCGTCACGCATCGTGTGCAGACGCTCGCGAGTCACGTCGATCGCGGCCTGCGCGATGCCGAGCCCCATCGCTGAGATGTTCGGCTTGTTCTGCGCGAGAGCGCCAAGCGCACCGCCGCGTCCGCTCTGGGTGGTGGGCTGCGACTTCGACGACAGCTCGCCCTCGTCGCCAATCCAGCCGAGCTGGTGGTCGAGGGGAACGTGGCATTCGTCGAACAGCAATTCCGTGGTCTGCCACGAGCGGATGCCGAGCTTGTCCTCGTTGGGCTTGGCGATGATCATGCCCGGCGTGCCCTGCTCGACCACGAACGCCTTGATCCCACTCGCACCGAGCGACTTGTCAACGTTGGCGAACACCACCACGTAGTCACCGGTCGCCCCGCCCGAGCAGTACATCTTCGTGCCATTGATGACCCACGTGTCGCCGTCACGCGTTGCCGTGGTACTGACCATCGACGTGTCCGACCCGAAACTCGGCTCCGTGAGCGCGAACGCCGCTTGGCCACCGTTGTCGATGATCGGCCGATACCACCGCTCGATCTGCGCTGGCGTGCCCATCAGCCGCACCGTCAGGTGGCCGATGCCCGCGCCTTGGACGTCGCACACCCACAGATCGCCGTACGTCAACGACTCCGTGATCACAAGGTCCCGGACCCACTTGCCCTCGGTGAAGGTGGGGAACGGAAGGACGTTGCGCTTGTCGCGTCGACCGATCGCCACGGGGCACGAGTCGAGGATGTCCTTCCAATTCGCGGGCGGGAAATGGCTCTCATCCGCAGCGCGAGCGTGGGGACGCACCTTCTCCACCGACCAGTCGCGCAGGGACTTCGCGTAGGCCTGCAGCTCAGGGCTCAGTTCGTAGAGGGTGTTGCTCGTGGTCAGTGGTTCGGCGGTCAGGTCGGCTGTCATCGTCATCTTGGTCACCAGTTCTCGGTCGTTCAGTGCAGTTCAGCGGGTGTCGGGAGGTTCAGTGGAAATGGGCGAGGGCTTGCCGACGAGTGCCGTTACAGCGCCACCTTGACGCCACAGCGTTGCGCTGGAGTGCCAACGTGGCGCTGTACGGTCACTCGCCATTTGGGTCCTCAGCGGATGGGTGGGCGGCGGAAGCCGGGCTTAGAGCGCCGGTTCGAAGTTGGACAGCAGCGGGTCGTGGTCGAGCACGGACAGCGCCGCAGCGCTGCGGTACCAGAGCTCCACGGGATGGTCGGTGATGAAGCCGTGCCCGCCCAGCACCTGGATCGCGTCACGGGTCGCGTTGGTGCCGACGCCGCCGCAGTAGTTGACCGCCCTCGTGACGACGCCCTCCGACTCGGCCGCCCCAGCATCGAGGTGGGCCGCCGCGTCGAGCATCTCCAGTCGCGCGGTGGCGATCCGCATCGCCGAGTCGGCGAGCATGAACGACACGCCCTGGAACGTCGCAATCGGCTTGCCGAATGCGATCCGCTCGGTTGCGTATTTCGACGCGTAGTCGGTCGCCCGTTGGGCCGTTCCGCATTGCGCGGCTGCGACCATGAGTCGTACCCAGCCGACGGCCCGCTCCAACTCGGCAGGGTCGGCATCGGGACCACCGAGCAATGCTGACTCGGCGACGACTGCGTCGAGCGTGACCGTGAACGTCGGCGAGGCTTCGAGCGCGATGCGGACATCGTCGGCGACGACGCTGGCTCCCGCATCGCCCGGCTGCACAACGACCGCACGGAGCCTCCCACTCGCCGACGGGTCGACGCCCACCACCACGATCGACGCTGCGCTGTCGGCCCGTACGACGGCGAGTTTGCGACCCGACACCAGCCACGTGCCGTCGCTGTTGCGAGAGATGGTCGTTGCGAACTCGCTCGGCGAGCGCCCATAACCCTCGTAAAGCGCAACGACGCTCGCAGCAGTGGGGTCGGTAGCGAGTGCGGGCAAGAACGCGGATTGCTGAGCAGCCGTGCCGCACTTGCCGATGAGGAGTGCTCCGGCACCAGCCCACAGCGCAGCCATCGTGAGGCCCGGATCACCATACGAAAGCGCCTCTACCGCGATCATATGTGTACCTACGTCTGGGATGCCGCCACCGCCGAAGGCCTCGTCGACGAGCACGGTCAGTCCCGTCTCGTGCAACGTCTTTCCGACTTCCGCAGGGACCGCCCGCAGACGTTCAGCGTCCTTCGCGGCCGGTGACAACACGTCGAGGCCCAGCGTGCGGCCGAGCCCGGCCACTGCGACACGATCGTCGCTCACATCAAGATCGAACACGGAACACTCCTAGGTAGTTTGCTTGAATCATTGGGCTTGCTCCACAGCTCCGGTCGCGACGAGCGCGGCGACGCGAGCTTCGTCGATCCCGAACGAACGAAGCACATCGGCGCTGTGCTCGCCACGCCGGGCCACGGTGTGGCCGACGGGCATGGGTACGTTGTCGAAGCGGATCGGCAGACGTGGCTGGCGGACCCGGCCGACGCGAGCGTCGTCCCACTCGTCGAAGACGTCAGCCTGAAGAACGTGGGGATCATTGAGCACGTCGCCAGCGGCACTGACAGCGGCGCAGGCAACGTCCTCGGACTTCAACGCCGCGATCGCCTCGTCGGTCGTGAGCACGGCGAACCCGTCACGTACCGCAAGACTGTAGGCGCGCATATTGTCTGGACGGCTCCACGACGAGGTCGTCGCGAATCGCGGATCGTCGTTCAGGTCAGGACGTCCGACCGCTTTCGCAACTCCCGCCCGCTCGCGGTTCGACATCGCCATGTGGGTGAGGTGTCCGTCGCTGGTATGCGTGAGCGACTGGCCGAGCGGAAAGATCGAGCCCGGCGACACGTCGTCGCCGATCAGCGTGTGATCGCTCATGCCGTCGGCCCACGCGTAGTACAGCGCAGCGTCGAACATCGGCACCGATACAAACGCTCCTTCGCCAGATCGTTCGCGCGCATACAAAGCTGCGAGCACGGCCTGCGCCGCGAAGAAGCCCGCCACTTTGTCTACGAGGAACGAGCGCACAAGATCGGGCTCGCCCGCAGCCCCTCGACGCTGCCGGTCGACGATTCCCGAACGGCCCTGGATGATCGTGTCGTAGGCGGGCTCGTCCCTCGACGGGCTCGTCGGGCCGAAGCCACTGATCGACACGTAGACGAGTCGGGGGTTCGCGGCTCGCAATGCGGCGTGCCCGAGTCCGAGTGCATCGCAGACGCCCGGCCGGAAGTTCTCGATGAACACGTCGCACTGTGCGGCGAGTGCTCGCAACACATCGAGGGCGGCGTCGGAGCGCAAGTCCACACTGAGCGACTGTTTGCCGCGGTTGAGCGACAGAAAGGGTGCCGACGTACCGCCTCGTGCGTGGCCACCCATGTGGCGCATGATGTCGCCCGCCCCGCTCGACTCGACCTTCGTGACCTCGGCGCCGAGATCGGAGAGCATGGCGGTCGCGAACGGACCGGCGAGCACACGGGTGAGGTCGAGCACCCGTATCCCGGCAAGCGGCTGCTGCGCATTGGCAGCGTTCCTTGCGTCCACGGATTCCACGGGCTCGAGCTTCAACGCGACCCCTCGGTCGGACAACGCACTGTTCCGCTGACCGGTCAGTCGAGTTGTGAAGGACGTCACATTCGTGCTGACCTGTCGCCATGAGCATCGCGGAAGGAGACGGCCGGTGATCGTCGACGTCCACACGCACTTCTTCCCGGCCGGACTTGGTGATCCGGTGGCAACCACAGGTGACAGACGGTGGCCGTCGCTGCACGTCGGCGATGACGGACAGGCCCGCATCATGCGCGGGACCGAGGTGTTCCGACCGGTCGCGCCGACGTGTTGGGACCCCGTCCGACGCCTCGACGCGATGGACGCAGCGGGGATCGACGTCCACGTCCTCTCGCCGGTTCCCGTGACGCTGACCACGTGGGCCGAGCTCGCGCCCGCAGCAGACTTCGCACGCCGACAGAACGACGCATTCGCTGCCGCAGCTGCGACCGACCCCTTGCGGTACCGGTGGCTCGGCAGCGTGCCCCTCCAGGACACCGACGCAGCGATCACCGAGATGGAGCGTGCTCATGCGGACGGCATGTCCGGCATCGAGATCGGCACCGAGGTCGACGGCCGCGAGCTCGACGATTCGACGCTGCGACCGTTCTTCGTCGCGGCCGCCGATCTCGGCGTGCCGATCTTCATCCACCCGACCGACGGGGTCGGTGCGATCCGCCGCAAGGGTGCGCCGCACGAGTTCGGGCTGGGCATGCTGACCGACACCGCAATGGCAGCCGGCGCACTGCTCTTCGGTGGCGTCCTCGACGACTGTCCGACGCTGCGCGTCGGTCTCGCGCACGGCTGCGGCTCGTTCCCGTGGGCCTTTCCACGCCTGGCCCGCGGGGCCACGATGGGCGTGGCGAAACCGAGCTTCGACGAGCAGATGGCGCGCTCGACCGAGCTGCTGCAACGCATGTGGGCCGACACGCTCGTGTTCGATCCCCAGCACCTTGGCTTGCTCATGACGCGCTTCGGCGCGGACCATCTCTTCCTCGGCAGCGACTTCCCGTTCTACCCACCGGCGTGGGGCGGGCCGACCACGGTGATCGACGAGGCCGTGGCAATGGGGTGCTGCACGCCGACCCAGGCGAAGGCCATGAAGGGCGCGAACGGCCTGCGCTTCCTCGGCCTCGACGACGGCGCGCCCGCGACGGCTGAGGGCCGCTGACCATGCCCAGCGCGGTCGCACAGGTCAGGGTCGATACCGATGACGCCATCGACGCCGATCCGACGTCGCTCGTGACCCGTGCGTTCGTGCTGCTCGGCGCGTTCCGAACCCATCCCGTGCTCGGCGTCAGCGAACTTGCGCGGCGCACCGGCATTCCGCGCACGACCGTGCACCGCCTAGCGAACCAGCTGGTGGACGTTGGCGCGCTCGGCCGCGTGGGCGTCAGATTCCGACTCGGTCCGACCCTGTTCGAACTCGGCAACCTGCACTACCCGCCGAAGATGCGCGAGACGCTCCAGCCGTTTCTCGAAGACCTCCAACACCTATCCGGCGGCGACGTCGGACTCCTCGAACCAGTCGGCAGCGATGTGATCTTCATCCAGACCGCTCGTGCACGGAAGAGCCCGTCGACGCTGGTGAAGCTCGGCGCACGTCTACCGGCAAACGCGTGCGTGGGAGGCGTCGTGCTGACGGCTTTCAACACAACGAGGCCGACCAGCCGTCACGCACAGATCCGAGCCCGCGGCTACTCCGTCGACCACGGCAACGACGAGCCCGGTCGCACGGGCGTGGCCGCCGCAGTCGCAAACCGTCGTGGCCGCGTCCTCGGTGCGTTGATGGTAAGTGTACCTATGACTCACACCGACGATGACCTTGCCCGCGTCGTGAACGCCACCACGATGTTCGCAAGGACCCTGACACTCGCGGGACAAACGGCTGACGTCGACTTCCTCGCACATGCCCACCCGAAGACCTAACGACACCCAACGACCCCGAACGACCCCTGAGGACAAATCATGGCCGACCTGCTGCTGCTCGGAATGACCCACTACCCACTGCTCGCAACGACCGACGACATGATGGCGGCGCTGTTGCGCAACACGTTGCAGGACCCGCTGATCCCCGCCGACGTCGCAAATCCCGCGAACTGGTCGGCGGAAGCGCGAGCCGAATGGGGTACCGACGAGGCCAGATCGAGCGCGGCCGGCCATCGGGCAGCGCTCGTTGCGGGATTCGCAAAATGTCGCGAGGCCATCGAGGACTTCAACCCCGACGCCATCCTCGTGTGGGGCGATGATCAGTACGAGAACTTCAAGGAGGACATCATTCCTCCGTATGCCCTACTCGCCTACGGCGACATGCAGTCGCGCCCGTGGGAGAAGTATCCGTGGCCCAATGTGTGGAACGAGCCGAAGGACAAGGCGTTCACGGTGAAGGGGCGTCCGGACATTGCCCGCTGGCTCGCCGAGAAGCTGCTCGACAACGGGATCGACGTCGCCTACGCCTACAAACCGCTGCACTTCGACGGTTTCGCGCACGCGTTTCTCAACACCCAGCTGTTCCTCGACTACGACCGCACCTACGACGCCGACGGCTTCCCGTGGCCACTCGTATGCATGCCTATCAATTGCTATGGGCGCAGAGTAATTGCGGCACGCGGCTTCGCGAAGCCGTTCGGCGAAAAGATGGAACTCGACCCGCCCTCACCGTCCCCAAAGCGCCTCATGGACGTTGGCGGCGCGGTCGCGCGGTTCCTCAAGGAGAGCCCGTGGCGGATTGCCGTGGTCGCGTCGTCGTCGTGGTCACATGCATTCCTCGTGGACAAGACGTGGCGCACCGAACCGGACATCGCGAACGACCGGCGGCTCTACGACGCGCTCGGCAAGGGTGACTGGGCCACCTGGGAGAACACGACCACCGCGGACATCGAAGACGCCGGTCAGCAGGAGGTACTCAACTGGTTCGCGCTCTGCGGTGCCGCACGGGAGCTCGGGCTCGGTGCACCGGTCGAACACAACTTCATCGAGACCCACTGCTTCAACTCGAACAAGGTCTTCGCCCGCTGGGACGTCGTTGCGGGAGCGTCAACGTGAGTGGCGACTTTGCGCGGTACGCAGGCCGCTTGGAGGGAAAGGTCGCGCTCGTGACCGGCACAAGTCCCAACATCGGGGGCGTCCTCGCGGCCGGACTCGCGGCGGCGGGAGCGAAGGTCGCATGTAACGACATCGTGGCCGAGGTGGCCGCGGGATGCGTAAGCCGCATCGAGGCAGCGGGAGGTGTAGCGATGGCCGTGCCCGCGGACGTTACCGACCCCGACGCGATGAAGGCCGCGGTCGACGCGGTGCTGGAGCGCTATGGACACATCGATGTACTCGTCAACAACGCGGTCCGATTCGACACGCGCGGCCTGCTCGACATGCCCCTCGACGCGTTCCGCAGACAGGTCGACATCGTGCTCGGCGGATCGTTCATCACGTCCGGTCTCGTGGCGAGATCGATGATCGAACGTGGCATCCGCGGTTCGTTGATCAACGTCCTGTCGACCGCGGCCTGGCAGGGTCAGGCGGGCAACATCGGCTACTGCTCTGCCAAGTCGGCGATGATCAACTTCACGCGCTCCGCGGCGATGGAGCTTGCCGTGCATGGCATACGCGTCAACAGTTTTACGCCGACCGCGACGATGCCTGACGATCCGGAGTTGGCGGCACAATTCGGTGCGGCAGTGTCCGCGGCACGAGAGGCCGGCCGCATGGACTTCATCGGCTCGAACCCCTGGGAGCGCCTGCCAACCCCGTCGGACTACGTCGGTTCGGTCATCTTCCTGGCGTCCGACGACAGTGCACTTATGACGGGCAGCAACGTCACCATCGACGGCGGCGCGCTCGCCAAGTACTGGCCCCAGGCCCCCCGCCGCGCGTAGCGTGCCCGCGACCGCCGGACGCGGCCGCACCTACCGCGAAACCACCCGATAGGACCACCCGATAGGCCAAATCGCCGATTGGGTGGTCACATCGGGTGGTTCTGTTGAGCGGATCAGCCCTCGTTCGTCGAGTGGCTCAGCCCTTCTTCTTGAAGCCCTCGATCGTCCGCTTGAGGTCGTCAGTCGCGAACGACTCCGCCTCCGCTGACAGCGCAAATGGAGCGACCAATTGAATGGCATTTTGCATGTGAATGTTCAGGGACCGCTTGGTCTCCTGCAACGCCTGACGCGGCAGCGCCGCAAGTCGGTGGGCGAACTCGATCGCCTTCGGCATCAGCTCCGCGTCCGGCACGACTCGGTTGGCGAGACCCATCGCGACTGCCTCGTGAGCCGGGATGCGGTCGCCCGTGAAGAGATACTCCTTCGCCTTCAGAAGACTCATGAACAGTGGCCAGCAGGCCGCTCCGCCGTCGCCTGCCACGAGCCCGATGCTCACGTGCGTGTCGGCCATGTAGGCGCTCTCGGCCATGTACACGATGTCGCAGCCGAGGGCGACGCTGCAGCCGAGGCCGACCGCGGGCCCGTTGACCGCAGCGATGACCGGCTTCGGAAACTCCGCCATGGCGTCCATGAGGCGACGCGCCTCGCGCAGCGAGTAGCGCCGATAGTCGGGATCGTCGTAGCTCCTGATGAAGCTCGGGATGTTGCCACCCGCGCTGAACGCCTTGCCTGCGCCCGTGATCACGACGGCGCGCACCGAATCGTCCTTCGAAAGACTCCACCAGACCTCCTGCATCGCCTCGTGCATGTCGTCGAGAAAGGCGTTGCGCATCTCCGGATTGTTCAGTGTGAGGATCGTCACGGGACCATCGGTGGTGTGCGTGAGGTGGGGTGTCTGTACGTAGGGCATGGTGCCTCCAATGATGGTTCCGATTGCGGAGCGGCGTCGACTCTTCCGCGCGCCTGACACAACTGTCAAGTGCGCACGCGCGGCCACTAGCGTCGGATACGAGGAGGGCCATGAGAGCCGCTGTGTACTACGGGCCACGAGACATCCGAATCGAGGACATCGAAGCGCCGGTCCCGCAGCCGGGCGAGGTACTGCTCGACGTTGCGCGCAACGGCATCTGCGGAAGCGACCTGCACACCTACGTAGGCTCCGATACAGGTGGCGCGTCGATGCATGTGCCGGGTGTCGTGCTGGGCCACGAGTTCGCCGGAACCGTTCGTGCTCTCGGCGACGCGGTTGAGGATCTGGCCATCGGCAGCGTCGTTGCGGTGGCCCCGATCGAGTACTGCGGATCCTGTTGGGCGTGCGCACACTCGTGGCCGCATATGTGCCGCAGGCTCGCGTTGTACGGCGGCTATCGACGCCCCTTACATGGCGGCCTCGCCGCGCAGGTCTGTGTGTCCCGACGGTCGGTGTTCGTTGCGCCACCCGGCCTCGACGCTGTGCATGCGGCTCTCACCGAGCCCCTCGCCGTTGCGGTCCACGCGGTCCGACGCGCACCCGCGACGCTCGGCGCAACCGTACTCGTGCTGGGCGCGGGGCCGATCGGACTGGGGGTCCTACAGGCGGTCCGGGCTTCGGGTGCACGGATCGTCATCGTGTCCGATCCTTCGACCGCACGACGCGCAGCGGCCGCACGACTGCGTGCGACCGTCGTGACCGACCCGACCGTCGATGATCCGCTCACCGCCGTTCGGGACCTCACCGGGCACGGCGTCGACCTCGTCTTCGACACCACGGCGGTGCACGCGGCGCTCAACCAGGGCGTCATCGCGTTGCGTCCGCGGGGGACACTGGTCAGCGTGGCCGGATGGCAGGAGCGGGCCCAGATCGACATGGGCCGTGCGATGGTGAAGGAGATCGACATCCGCTTCTCGATGACCTACGAACCCGAGATCGACTTCCCTGCAACGCTGGCACTCCTGGCGTCGGGCGGGTTCGACGCGGACGCGATGATAAGCGCGCATATTCCTTTGGAGCGCGTCGTGGAGGACGGACTCGAGGCGCTCCTGCACGACGCCGACCGTCACATCAAGATCCTCGTCGACTGCACGCCGACCTGATGCTCCAGCTGCGATTCGACGGGCGCGTCGCCATCGTGACCGGCGCCGGTGGCGGGCTCGGCAGTTCGCATGTGCGGTTGCTGGCTGACCGGGGTGCAACGGTCGTGGTGCACGATCTGCCCGCCGCTGGAATCACTGCTGCCTCGCAGGTTGTCGCTGACATCTGCGCCGCCGGTGGCGCGGCCGTGCTGCACGAGTCGGACCTCACGGCGCTCGGTAGTCCCGAGCGTCTGATCGCCGAGACGTTGGACCGATTTGGCCGCGTCGACATCGTTATCAACAACGCGGGCCTGCTTCGGTCCGTCCCGTTCGAGGACATGACCGCCGAGGTCTTCGACGAAGTGCTCGCGGTCAACCTCCGTGCCGCCTTCTTGCTCACGCGCGCGGCGTGGCCGCAGATGATGCAACAGCGTTACGGACGCGTCTTGTGCACAACGTCGAACTCGGGGCTGCTGGGCATCCCCGGGTCGTCGGCGTACTCGATGGCCAAGGCGGGACTCTGGGGACTTGTCCGGACGCTCTCCATCGAGGGGGCCGACCACGGTATCAACGTCAACGCGATCGCGCCCATGGCGTTCACCGACATGGCCCGCGCGTCCAAGGCCGCGCCCGAATCGTGGCGCAACGGCGAGGGAGATGCGTGGTCGCGTCGGCTTGCGCCCGCTCTTGTTTCACCGGCCGCGGCCTGGCTCGTGCACGAGGACTGCACGGTCACCGGTGATGTGTGGAGCGTCGCCGGTGGACGCGTCGCGAAATTCTTCATGGGACTCACCGACGGGTACGTGGACGATGCCCTCACGATCGAGGCCTTGCGCGACCGGAGCGACGAGCTGTTCCACGACGGCGAGTACGACGTGCTCCCCCGCGCCGCAGACGAGGGGCGGCGTCTCCATCGACGCCTGCTCGGTGGGACGAACCTCACCTCAGAGCGCCGTGCCGACCTACGAAGAGAGTCTCAATGAACCTGGCATTCCCACCCGAGGCCGAGGCGTTCCGAGCACAGGTGCGCGCGTTCCTCGCGTCGACGCTGCCAACCGGATGGACCGGCATTGGCGCAATGCAACAAGAGGAGGCAGAGGCGTTCTCCATCTCCTGGCGGCGCACACTGTACGAGAACGGTTACATCGGTATCACGTGGCCGAAGGAGTACGGCGGCGCGGGACGCTCCAAGATCGACCAGGTCGTGCTCGCGCAGGAACTCGCGCGGGCGGGGGTTCCGCTCGGCCGCACGACCGATGTCACGAGCGTGAAGATGCTCGGCAACACGCTCGTGCGTTGGGGAACCGAGGAGCAGAAGCGTCGCTATCTCCCCGGCATCATTTCCGGTGACGACGTGTGGGTACAGGGCTACTCGGAGCCCGATGCAGGTTCGGACCTCGCGTCATTGAAGCTGAGGGCGGAGCGCGACGGCGACCATTTCGTTTTGAACGGCCAGAAGATCTGGACGTCACGCGGCCGCGATGGCACCGGCATCTTCCTGTTGGTGCGCACCGATCCCGAGGCGAAGCATCGCGGGATCACGTTCCTACTGTGCCCGATCGATACGCCCGGCGTGGAGGTACGAGCGATCACGACGCTGACCGGCGAGGCGGAGTTCTGCGAAGTCTTTTTCACCGATGTACGGGTCCCGATCGCGAACGTTATTGGTGAAATAGACAAGGGATGGGCGGTAGCGAATAGTCTCCTCGGTCACGAACGCGGCGAGGAAGCTGCGACCAATCCGATCTACTTCCGAGCGGAATTGGACCGGCTGATCGAACTGGCCCGTCGCTACGGACGCGACACCGACCCGGTCATCCGGGACCGACTCGCGTGGTGCTATGTACGCGTAGAAACGATGCGCTACCTCGGGTACCGCATCCTCACGCAGTACCTCCGCGACGGCGAGCTCGGCGCGATGTCGTCGATCTCCAAGCTGTACTGGAGCGAGTATCACCAGAAGGCGGTGGACCTCGCGATGGCGATCCTCGGGGCCGACGCCCTCGTGCGCGAAGGACGTCGCCCGTACCGCCACATCCGCACCGACGAGCCCGGCGCGATCCACTCGTCCAACTCATGGATCGACATCTTCCTGCTCAACGCGCGCAGCGGCACGGTGTACGCCGGCACGTCGGAGATCCAGCGCAACATCATCGGCGAAAATATCCTCGGCCTCCCGAAAGAACCCCTCGCTCCCGGTCGATGAACGGCACTGCACGCACGAGTGCGGCTACAGCGCCACGTTGACGCCACAGCGCAGCACGGTGCGGTCAACGTGGCGCTGTGCGGTCACTCGTCGATGCCACCTACCACCGGGCTACTGCCAGCGGAACTCGGCCGAGCGCTTCTCGACGAACGCGAGGCGCGCCTCCTCGGAGTCGGCGTGGCGCTTCACACGGTTCGTGTAATCCTGCTCGACCCGGTAGCCGTCCTGCAGTGACAGCGCCTCCACCCGATTGGCCGACTCCTTGGCCAACCGAACCGCGATAGGGCTCTTTGCCGCAATAGGCCGGGCGATCGCGTACGCCGCGTCCATCAATTCCTCGATCGGTACGACCGCCTCGATCGCGCCCCGGCGATACATCTCCTGTGCGCTTATTGCTTCACCCGTCAGGAACATGCGCTTCGAGAGGAACGGTCCGACGAGACGCTGCGCATGCCGGGCCCCGCCGAGTACACCGACGTTGATTTCCGTCAATGCGAACGTCGCTCGATCCGACGCCACCAGTAAATCGCAGCAGCCCAACAGCGCCGTGCCCGCACCGATCACGACACCGTCCACCGCAGCAATAACAGGCACCGATCCTTCGTAGATCGACCAGAAGCACTCTCGCACGACCCGCCCCGCGTCGACTTGAAAGCGAGCGTCGATCAGCTCGCCACCATCCTCGAATCGGCCATCGGCGCGGTAGCGCTTCGGCGAATCCTTGAGATCGACGCCACCGCAGAACACACGAGAACCGGGCGCGGCTCGCAAGATGGCGACCGACGCGTCACGGCCGCTGTCGAGCGAGCGGAACGCCTCGGCGATCTCCGAGAACGTCTGATGCGAGAACGCATTGACCGGCGGACGGTCGATCGTGACCACCGCGATCCGGTCGTTGATCTCGACGCTGATGTGCTCCATGTGCTAGTTCTCCCCTGAGGCCGAGAAGTCGACAGATCGTATGCGCGCATGGAATATGCGCCCCGGGTAGAAGCGCTCCACCGGCGGATGTCCGTAGCGCGGCGCTAGCCACTCAATCGCCTCGTCGTCGAGCACGTCGAACCCGGCGGCCGCAAGACTCGCTGCGGCATCTCGCAGTCCGGCGCGAAGCGGTTCGCCGCCATCTGCGAGCACTGCCTCGACGTCGCCCGTCGCCACCGAATCTCGACCGGGCCGCCGCCACCCACGCTCCCCATAATCGGCCACCAACTCCGAGTCTGGCGCAAGCAGCGATACCAGCGAACCGAGCACGGCCTCCGCCTGCGTGTTCGACAGATACATGATCACACCTTCCCACACAACGATCGTGCGCCGCGTCGGGTCGAACCCAGCGGCGACAAGTGGCGCGGGCAGCGTCTGAGAAGCGAGGTCGACGGGCACGACACAGCGGCGGTTGCGAGGCTCAAGCCCGGCTGCGTCGAGCTTGAGTTGCTTGCCTTCGAGGGTGGCCGGAAAGTCGACCTCGAAGACATCGGCGTCGAGGTCGAGACGGTAGGCCCGAGCGTCGAGCCCGGCACCGAGGACCACGACCTGTGGCCGCGGATGGGACAAGGCAAATGCAATGACCGCGTCGTCGATATAGCGGGTCCGAAGGCGGATCACCGTGCCGAGTTCCGGTTGCGCCCTTGCGGCGGAGATCGCAACGTCGTCGACGAACAAGCGGGCGAACGGGTCGCTGATCAGCCGCTCCTGCTCACCAACTTCGTCGGCAAGCAGGCGACACGCAGCCACGAGCGCAGCACTCCTACTCGCCGTCGAGCCGACGACGACTGGCTCGCGGTCGAGCCCTGCGGCCACCGCGGTCACCGGAAAGTCCCGCTCGGCCTGGCCAGCACGAGCGAGCAGCTCAGCTGCCGATGAGCGTCAGCAGGTTGTCGCGCAGCGCCAGCTTCATGTCGGCGTCGCCAAGACCGACGAAGTCCGAAATCCACTTGCGCGGCGACGCGAGTCCCTCCGGGTGCGGCCAGTCGGAGCCGAGCAGGATCCGATCGGCACCCTGCAGATCGCGAAGCTTCTCCATGCTGTCCTCGTAGAACGGCGCGATCCAGACGTGCTCACGGAACGACTCGATGGGGTCGCGGCCAAAGCGCTGCGGTGTCTTGCCGTAGGCAACCCGGAGGCGTCGATGGAGCTCCGGCACCCATGCCGCGCCGAGTTCCAGCGTGGCGACCTTCAAGGTTGGATGGCGGTCGAAGACGCCGTGACAGATCATCGCCGCCATCATGTCGAAGATCGGACGTTCGATTCCGACCGAGAGCACCTCCGTCAGGGGCGACGCCTTCATACCGGTGTACTTTGCGCTCTCGCCCCAGTCGGTGAGGTACTTCGTGTAGCCGGCGTCACCGGCGTGGATGGCCACGACGACACCTGCGTCGGCGATCTTCGCCCAGATGCGATCGAAGCGCGCGTCGCCTGGCGACGGTGGACGACCGTAGGGATTGCCGACCGGTCCCGCTCGCATGATCACCATGCGCGTGCCGATCGCGAGCGCACGGTCGAGTTCGGCTTCGGCCGCGACGTGGTCGATGAGCGAGATCATCGGACCGGTCATGATGCGGCCGTCGCGGTCGTAACCCCAGTCGTCTTCGAGCCAGCGGTTGTACGCCGAGAAGATCGCCATGGCCGACTCGGGGTCTTCCTGCAGCATCTCCTCGATACCTAGACCAAGGCTCGGAATCAGCCACGCGAGCTGCACCCGCTGCTCGTCGAGGCGGGCGATGCGCGCTGCGCGGTCCTGATACTCCGGTTGGATCGGGTGCATCGAGATGATGTCGCGAAGCTCCCGGCCCTCATGGTTCTCGGCACGGAAGTACGTCTCGATGGACCCCGGCACACCCACCGGGTCATACGTCGGGTTCGGAACGACAGTGAGCTGTCGACCGTTGATGAACACCGTTGTGCGGCCGTCGATGTCGGCCCACTTCACGACGCTCCGGTACTTCTTGTCGAGATGACGCGTCAGACAGTCGCGAGCCTCGTAGTAGTGCTGGTCCGCGTCGCAGATCGCGTAGGAGACGTCGGGGTCGGTCAATATCGGCGTTGCTTCGAGAGTGGTCACGGGTGTTCCTCCGCAGGAGAGAGGCGAGTTACTTGACAGTATCGTCAATCGATAGGGAATACGCCAGCGTCAGGCGTCGGCACCCTTCGACGCTGCTGCGAGCAGCGTCTTCAGGGAGTTCGCATCGGCCTTGCGACGACCCATCGTCTTGATGCTCACATCGACATCGGCGGCTTCGGACCTGAGTGCGGCGACTGTGCAGCGCTCCTTCGCTCGATGCTGGAACGGATCGAACTGGAAGCAGCGCATGGCGTTCTCGTGGGTGATCTTGTTGATCGTGTCGTCGGGGAGGCCGCCGATCGACTCCCAGAGCAGCTCCGGCGCATTTGGCCAAGTGCTGTCGGAGTGCGGGTAGTCGAGCTCCCACATCGAATGGTCGACACCCACGTCGTCGAGCAACTTCACGCCGATCCGGTCCTCGATGAAACACGTCCAGAAGTGCTCGTGGAAGATCTCGCTCGGACGCTTGCCACCCAAGTCGGTTCCGGTCCACGCATTGTGGTGCGCGTGGACGTAGTTCATGCGCTCGAGCATGTAAGGCAACCAGCCGGTGCCACCCTCGGACATGGCGATGCGCAGCGTCGGAAAGCGCTTGAAGATGCCAGAGAACACGAGGTCGGTGACTGCAAGCATCGAGTTCGCCGGAGTGAGCGAGATCATCACTTCGGGCGGCGCATCGGGCGCCGTGATCGGTACCGTTGAGGACGATCCGATGTGCAGGCACACCGTTACGGCGTTGTCCGCGCACGCCTTGAGGAACGGGTCCCAATGCGGTGTGTGGTAGCTCGGGAAGCCAAGCTTCGCCGGGTTCTCCGAGAACGTAACGGCATGGCAGCCCTTCTTCGCAACCCGCTCGATCTCCTCGGCCATGAGGGTCGGATCCCACAGCGGCATGAGCGAGATCGGGATGAAGCGGTCGGGGTGAGCGCCGACCCACTCGTCGATGTGCCAGTCGTTGTAGGCGCGGACGGCGGCCAGTGCGACGGTCTTGTCCTCGGCCTTCGCGAAGAACTGTCCGCAGAAGTGCGGGAAGCTCGGGAAGTTCGTGGCTGCGAGGACGCCGCCTGCGCTCATGTCGGCGACCCGCTTGTCGGGGATGAAGCATCCCGGCCGCATCTGGGTGTACTCGGTCGGATCGACGTTGTACTCCTCCGGTGGACAGCCCGCAACGGCGTTCAATCCGACGTTGGGAGCGACCATGCCCTCGAACGTCCAGATGTCGCCGTTGGCGGTGTGCGTGTTCACGGGGGCACGTCCGGCAAGGCTTGCCGGCCAGTGTGCCTCGAACATGTTCGCCGGTTCGATGACGTGATCGTCGACGCTGATCAGGATGAGATCGTTGGATTCCATGGTGGCTCCTTGGCTAGTTCTTGCTAGTTCGCTGAACGCTACGTCCGAAGGACCTCAGGTCCGGGAACCCTTGATCTGGAAGCGGAGGGCACCATCCAGACGGATCGTTTCGCCGTTGAGGTACGGGTTCTCGGCGGCACCGATCACAAAGCGCGCATACTCGTCAGGTCGACCCATCCGCTGCGGGAACGGCACCACCTTCGACCACTCCGCCTCGACCTGGTCGAGCGCCTTGCCATAGGCCGGCGTCGCAAACGTGCCCGGCGCAATCGTGACCACTCGAATACCCACGACGGCTAAGTCCCGTGCGGTTGCCAGCGTCATACCGATGATGCCACCCTTCGCCGCGGCGTAGGCCGCCTGGCCGATCGTGCCCTCGTAGCCAGCGATCGACGCAGTGTTCACGATGAGGCCGCGCTCGCCGTCGTCGTTCGGCGTGTTCTTGGCCATCGCCTCGGCGGCGAGTCGCAGGACGTTGTAGGTGCCGTTCAGGAAGATGTCGACGACCTGCTTGAAGGTGGCCATCGGGATTGCCTTGCCATCACGGTCGAGCGTGCGTCCGCCACCGGGACCGCCGTGGGTGTCCACGGAGATACGCAGATCGCCAAGTTCCGTTGCAGCGGCGACCGCGGCCGCGAGGCTGTCGTCGTCGAGGACGTTGGTCTTCACGAAACGGGTCCGGTCACCCAGCTCCGCGGCAAGGGCGACGCCCTGCTCCTCGGACATGTCGGCGATTACGACTTTCGCACCAGCAGCCACGAGCCGCCGAACCGTTGCAGCGCCGAGGCCTCCGGCACCGCCGACAACGAGTGCGCTTGCGTCTGTCAAATCCATGGTGCGTCTCCCTCAGAGTGCTTGGCCGGGTCTACGTGCGGGCCGAGTTGACACAATAGTCAAGTCGGGGCTTCCGGTCCAAGACTGGAGTCGCGCCGGATGCACGACCCGCAGCGCTGCTGACCAGGACGCCGTGATTCGACGACTGCGTCTCCAGCGCCACAATGCGGCTACGGCGTGACTCTGTGCCGTCAACGTGGCGCTGTAGGGCCACTCGTCCCCACCGGTCTCGCTTGCGTGCTCTCGCAAGCCGTCGCCTACGTTGTTTGAGCGAAC
This sequence comes from Acidimicrobiia bacterium, assembly GCA_043720395.1. GTDB lineage: Bacteria > Actinomycetota > Acidimicrobiia > Acidimicrobiales > JANYDT01 > JANOYY01. The sequence goes on along the minus strand of JAYSSR010000036.1, from coordinate 18,994 downwards.
GCGCCGACGCCGCCGATCGGCCCGGCGTCTGCCAACCTCGACGAAACGGAACCCCACATGAGTCTGCTCTCCGAGGTACGCGATGGCGTCCTCATCCTCACCATCAACCGCCCCGAAGCCGGCAACGCGCTCAACCCGGCAGTCGGGCAGGGATTCGTGGATGCTCTGACCGACGCGTCGACCAATCCGGCCGTCCTCGCCGTCGTCGTGACGGGCTCGGGCGAGAAGATCTTCTGCGCGGGCATGGACCTGAAAGCGTTCGCTGCAGGAGAAGACATGACTGCGGTTGGGCAGGGTCTCTCCATTCTCAACGAGTGCACGAAGCCCGTCGTGGCGGCAGTGAACGGTCACGCCATGGCGGGCGGCTTCGAGGTCATGATGCGGGCGGATCTCGTGGTCGCGGCGGACCACGCAAAGTTCGGCATTCCGGAGGTCACGCGCGGGCTCGTGGCGGCCGGAGGCGGGACCCGTCTGCCGCAGCGCATACCGCTGCAGATCGCACTGGAGTTGGGGTTGACGGGTGCACCGATCTCCGCTCAGCGAGCGTTCGATCTCGGCCTCATCAATCGAGTAGTGCCCGCAGCCGACGTCATGTCAACAGCGTTGAGCCTCGCAGCGCTGATCTGCTCGAACGGCCCGCTCGCCGTGCAGGCGACCAAGCGACTCATGCGCGAGGAGATGGGCCAGGACAATTCGGCCCACGTCCGCGAGATGACTCGGCCGGTGTTCGCGAGTGAAGACGCTCGTGAGGGTGCAACGGCATTCGCCCAGAAGCGCCCGCCGGTCTGGAAGGGCCGCTAACCAGCTCGGCAAGTTCGCGGCTCGGGCGATTTTGTTGCGCCAAACGCAACCTCGTTGCGGAGCCGCGCCACAAATCGTGCTGTGCTCGGTAGGGTCATTCAGGTTCCGCTGAGTGTGCGAATTCTCGCTCTCAGCTCAGAGCGAGATCGCGACATGTCAGTGTCAGCGGGCGACGGCGTTACTTGTCGGCCGCGATCTCACCGCTCGAAACCCCAGGCGCTGGCGGAGGTCCGAACACTCGGACGCTGCTCTCGAACAGCCCGACTGCGGTCGCTGTGAACTTTGCGAGCGCCTGGCGCCCGACCGGCATTTCGAGACCGAGCAGTCGGAACCGGCCCAGATAGTTCGTGAGCTGCTGGTCCCACCACGAATCCGCACCGACGCCTGCCCGCGTGTGCGCGTCGTCGGCTTCGAGTCCGAACTTCGCAACCTGATAGCTGCGTTCACGAGCCAGCCAATCGAAGGTGCGAGAAGCCGCACCTTCGGCACTTCCCGGTCGACGGGACAGAAGGGTCGGAGTGAGATACACGGCAACGGCTGTAGCGGACATACCGAGTTTAACGAGGTCGCTTTCCGCTCTCCTGAGCGCTTCCGCAATCTCGCGCCCTAATAGTGGTGTTCCGGCAGCGTCTTCAACAGCGAGGCCGCGATCAAGGGCATGGCGGATTTCCGACCGCGCGCCACGGCTGTACTCCCACCCCGTCGACGCGATGGCAGTCACCGGAAATCGGTCGATACAAGCGATCCACAACGACATGTAGTCCGCCTGTCCCCATCCGTCGACCGTTATCGCGCTCGGGTCAATGACAACCCGCTCGCGATAGCGCGCACGTGCCATTTCGACGATGCGCTGACCATCTCGTCCGTTCGCAGCAAGAACTTCCTGCCGCCAAATGTCGGGGAATCGAGCCCGCAATTCGGACGGTTCGCAGTCGAGGCGCAATGCCGTCTCGACCTCGCGACGACCCGACGAGACCGGCATGCTCACGTACACCGCACCTTGCCCGCAGCCGACTGCGGTGAGGCATTCCAAGAGATGTTCGATACGAAGCATGCGTGCGTTTTCCTTCTCTGGTGTCGTCCGGGAAACTGCCATTTTGCCGGGAGTTGCCGACCCGTGCACACGGGCTGCAACTTCGCCATACTGCACGGGCACTCGGACAAGGACGGCCACATGAACGATGATGACCAGACACGCAACCCGGCGCAAGATGCGTCGGCGGAAGGCCCGAACGCACAGGAGCGGATACGGAGCTGGGCGGGCCGAAATGCGACAGCGATCGCGATCCTCTCGCTCGTTCCGATCGGCCTCGTCTTCTGGTGCAAGGTTCATCCGAGCAGCCCAGTCTGGAAACTGGGCACCACCGACCGGGCCGGCACGGATTTCCCGGACGGATTTCCTTATGCTGAACGAGTCAATGCACTTCTGAGATGGGAGTTGATCTTCTTTTGCTCACTCGCAATTTGGTTCTTCCTTGTCCTTTGGTACCGAATCCCGCTGCGTGAGTTCGCCGCGGAACAGAAGCCTAAGAACCCCGATAAAGGGTACCGGCGGCCGTGGAAATGGTGCTACCAACAAAAGTTCTGGAACTGGAGTCGCCAGCCACGATTTTGGGCGCTTGCAACGTGGTTCGTCTATCTGAGTTCGGAATTCACGGAGTCGTTTCGACTCTCTCACATCAATGACGTCCGCGGCGTAAACAAGGCGGATCTGCGGTGGCTGGCTTACCTCAACACGACGAAGCTCCTGGCCCTTGCGTGCACGGCACTTTGGGTTTGTTATGCGATGGGCCGACGGCTGACAAAGCCAACGACGGAGCCTTCGTGGCGCGCTCCAGATTCAGTCACGTGCTTGGACGACACGAGCGCGTTGTGGACTCCGCGAGACGACCGATTCGCCGTCTCGGTAAGCGGCGGCGGCATTCGATCGGCTTCGTTCGCGCTCGGAGCAATCCAGGTGTTGCAGGAACGCAGGCTGTTCCAAAAGGCGAGGTGGATCACGGCGGTCTCAGGCGGGGCGTACCTCGCCGGGGCACTCGTCGCGCTGAACCAGCCCGCCAAGTTGGAACCACCGGTTCCTCCAGGAAACCCTGCGACTGCCTTGGACCCCGACGCCCAAGCACAAAAGTTCACCACAATCGCCCAGTTGGGGGCTGGCAGCCCTGAGCTGCAGCATCTTCGGAGGAACCTTCGATACCTTGTCGGCTCGAAAGGTGCTGCAGTGAGCGCCCTCGCACGCATTTCGATCGGACTCCTTTTCAACCTCTTTCTGGTCTATCTCACGGTGTTCGCGGTCGTTCGCCCCGTCGGCTGGCTGATCGGGACGCCCCTGGTTCAACGAGGCCTCCGCATCGAGCAGGCAGTCGGCGATTCCGTTCATACCGTGTCACACGACCCGGACATCGAGCGCAAGCCGCTCAGCCAGTCCTACCGGAAATGCGACGGCAAGAACTGGGATGTCACGACGGACGCATTCAACACCGAGTTGAGACGCCGGGCGCACGCAATTGGGCCACAAGACCCATCCAACACGTCGGTCGGCGAGTTCGGCGAGCTGTTCAAGATCGCGCGTCGCCCGATGACTGCCGCATACCCCGTGTCACTCAACGTCCCGGCGCAATGTGTCGCTGTGCGTCTACCTCCGCAATGGAGGCTCCTTTCAGCCCGCGTCCGGGCCACGCAGGCCACTCCCGCCATCGTTTCGATCGTCGACGGCAAGGCCAGTATCGAACGTCAGCCCGAATTCACCTTGCTGTTCGACGCGGAGGAAACGTCAAGCCTCGGCCGAAAGAAGACACGGGCCACCCCCGACGAAATTGCTGCATTGGAAAAGCTGAAAGCTGCCCTGAAAAAACTGACGGTCACCGACCTCTTCGTTGTTCAGCAACCGACACTGAAGCCAACCAAGGCTGCGGTCGCGTTACCCGACGATGTTCTCGCCAGCACGTTGCCTGCTGGCGGGCCAGTGAACGTCAGTTCGCTCGTCGAGGTTGACCGACCGCTGTCACTAGCCGTCAAGTCAAACATTGACCGCCGCCTACCGGTCGACGTCGACGTCAGGCACTGGCTTCCCGGCGTGCTGCTGCTGGGCATCGCCATCTTCGTCGCATTCCTGCGGATCACCTGGCGGCCCCCAGGGTGGTTCAAATTTTTCAATAAGATGTCAGGATTATTTGCGATATTGGGTCTTGCGTGCCTCGCTGTCAGCCTTGCACTGCCCATGCTCGTCGAAGTGTTTCCGGCGCGTTTAGTTCAAATTTTCTCGGTCGCACCAAGCGCAAATCTTATCCCGAAAGACATTGGCGGCCTGTCCAGTTCGATAATCTCGATTTCTCCAATCGTGGGATGGTTGTTCCTCACAATCACCTCTATCTCCAAGTACACGTCCGCCAAACAGAAGGATAAGGCAACAGTTGAAGCGAAGCCGCGTAATGCGAAAGCGTTTGCCTCAAAGATCGGGTCGTTCGTTCGACGTACGGTCGTAGGGGTCGGTCTCGTCACTGTGCTCGTGGTGAACGCGGTCACCATACTGACCGTCGGCGCTATGAACGGGCCCCACGGCCGGTTCACGTGGCTCTCGGATATCTGGTGGGGCGGAGCTGCGCGTTCGTGGCTGCCTCCCGACCTCCTCCTCTGGATGATCGTCGTGGCGGTGCTCATGCTTCTGCGGATCGCCCCGGAATCGATGTCGTGGTCGCCTGGTCCCGTCTACAAGCGAAGGCTTGCTGCCGCCTTCGCGATGGAACGCACCGCCGATGGCACGGCCGAGCAGCGTCAGTACGGCGACGACGACACATGGTCGGACTTCGCTCCTCGACGCTTTGCCCGGCCCGACACGCCACCGGTGAACGGAGTTCACCAGCTCGACGATCATGCGGGCTTCGCCGATGGCAAACTGAACAACGGCACGGAGGCCGTCATTTGCTGCGCGGCCAACGTTCTCGGTGACGGCTGGGCTCCGAGCGGGCGACGAGCAGTGTCCTTCACCGTGTCGCGCAGCGTCGTGGGTGGTCCTGAGGTCGGCTACATGCGCACGAATGAATACGTCGAGCGCCTCGGGAAACGGCGCTGCTGGGACCTCAACGTCGCCGGAATGGTCGCAATCTCCGGTGCCGCAGTCAGCCCTGCAATGGGGAAGAGCGCGCTCGGACCAATTGGTTCGGTTTATGCGCTGCTCAACGTTCGCCTCGGGGCCTGGCTACCGCATCCGCAGTGGGTCCGGGCGCTACCGCCGGGCAAAGACGTTTGGAATCACAATCCGGGCTGGACCTGGTTCGCCCGAGAGGTGCTCCGTCGCTACAAGGCGCTCGACCCGTACCTCTTCGTGACCGACGGAGGACATTGGGAGAACCTCGGACTCGTCGAAGCAATACGACGGGGCTGCAAGACCATCGTGACTATCTCGGCCGCCGGGGATGGCGAACTCTCGCATGCGACGTTTGCCGAGGCCGTCGAGATAGCCCGCACAGACCTCGGAGTGGAGATCAGTCTCGACGGGATATGGAACCTGCGTCCCGCCGTCGAGGGCGAGACCGCACTGACGCTGCCCAGCGGACGTCAGTACATCCTCGAACCGAGCGGCCCCGGGTCGGTCGGGCGTGTCGCGCCCGGCGGATTCGCATTTGGCAGCTACACGTATCCCGACGGCAGCGACGACACGGCGGGTCCTCCGGTGTACCGGACCGGCATGTTGCTCCTGATCGAAGCAACGATGATCGACGGGCTCCCGGTCGACGTTCACGCCTATGCGGAAGGACATCCCGAATTCCCCAACGTCAGTACGGCGGACCAGTTCCTCACCGATCGGGACTTCGAGTCCTACCGAATGCTCGGTCGGATCATCACCGAGCAGGCACTCGAAAGCCTGCCCGGATTGACTCTGCGGCGGCGCGTCGAGGGGTGCACGCGAGCGGACTGACCCCTCGTGTCCGCCGCGTGCGAATTCTCGCTCCCAGAGCGACATCGCGACACTGGCTGGTCAGTCGGCGACCATGAGGACGTCGACCGCCACGAGTCCCGCGGAGGTCACCATGAGCGGGTTCACGTCGACCGACGCCAGCCACGATCCGTGCTTGCGCCACAGCCGATCCATCCCCTGCACAAGTTCTACGACCGATCCAACCGGCCAGGGACGCTGACCGCGCAGTTTCGCGAATACGTCCGCGCCCGCGACCTCGTTGGCGAGCGCGGTCGCTGTCGCCTCATCGAGCGGGAGGAACCGCCCACGCACTCGGCCCGCCACTTCGATCAGCACGCCGCCAATGCCGAGCAGCACGACCGGGCCGAGGTCGGACGTGCACTGCAGACCCGTGAACGCCTCGCCGTGCCCGGCCACCATGGCTTGCACGGCGACGGTCGCGGGGACGTTCTCGCGGGCAGCGATGACGCGGAGCTCGGTCACTGCGGCGGCGACCTCGGCGGGCGCAACACCAAGGCGCACCGCACCCAGCTCCGTGCGATGCGGAACGTCGGCGAGCTTCACAACGAGTTGGCCGCCCGAACCGGCGAGCGCCATAAGCGACGCGAGATCCGGCACCTCGTCTGCAATGACCAAGTACGGCGCAACGGCGACACCCGCATCGCGCAGCATCGCCATGCCGTCCGCAAAACCCACGATCGGACCGACGCTGCTCGCAGTCAAGGTCGGCGTGGACACCGACACCGGAGCGTCGATCACCGGCCGCGGACCACGCTCGGGCCCCGCGACGAACCGGTTCAGCGCGTCCACCCCCCGGTAGAGCGACTGCACGCCGCGTACGAACGAGAGCCCACGCGGACGCCAGTCGTCGACCCACGCGCCAACACCGGTCGCCTCTGCGGGCGTCACCACGAACGGCACGCCGGACCGCGCCGCGACGTTCGCGAACGGGCCCAGCAGCGTCGTACTCCAGTCTTCATCGCCGTGACCGGCCCACCAGCCGAGCGCCAGCAGGTCGACCGAGTCGGCGTACTTCTGGAACACCTCCTCCATCAACTCCGCCTTGCTCATCACGAATCCCGTGAGGTCGAGCGGGTTGACCGTGTCGCCCGGTACCCGCTCGCGTACCCATCGCTCAAGTTCAGGCAACTGCGGTAGTGGCGCGCCCTCGTCCTCGGCGAGATCGGTAGCGAGGGCGGCGACACCACCGGACGTCGTGATCATGCCGATGCGATCGATGCGTTTGCGTTGCGAGACCGGGAGCTGCGCGAGCAGTTGCCCTCGGTCGAGCAGATCGTCGATATCATGCGCGCTTATCACTCCGTTCTCACGGAACGCTAGGTCGTAGACCCAGTTCGCATCGGCGATTGCACCGGTATGCGACTGCATGATCCGCCTGGCGCGGTCGGAGCGTCCGAGCTTGAGTGCGAGTACGGGCTTGCCCGCAGCGCGCGCGTCGGCCACGGCGGCGAAGAACGCATCCGGTCGACGCACCGTCTCGATCACGAGACAGATCACGTTGGTCTGCGAGTCAGCGGCGAGCACGCTCACGTAGTCCGCGAGGTCACACGCCGCCTCGTTGCCAGATGACACGGCAATCGACACGCCTAGTCGACGCTCCCCCGCCGCTGCCATCGCTGATCGCACAAGGAACCCGCTCTGCGACACGATCGCAACGCCGCCGGAAGGCTGGTCGAGGCGTCCGCCCGTGAAGAGGTTGACGCCGAGCGGCACGTTCTTGAACCCCGCGCAGTTCGGCCCGACCACGGCAATGCCCGTTCGGGTCGTGATTTCAAGCAGACGTTCCTGGAGCGCCGACCCGCCCTCCCCCATCTCGACGAACCCGGCCGCAGCGATGACTACACCGGCACACCCGAGGGCCGCTGCCTCTTCGAGCACGTCGAGCGATCGCTCCGCGTTGACCAGCGAGAGCACCGCGTCGACGGGTCCGCCGACCGCCGCGAGGCTGGGCAGTGCGGGGCGTCCGTAGAGGGTGTCGCGGCTCGGGTTGATCAGGGCAACGTCACGACCCGCCTCCAGCATCGGCAACACCGAGTTGTTCGACATCCCAAGTTTCTCGTTCGCCCCGACGACCGCGATCGTCCGCGGCGAAAGCATACGAGCGAGGTTCGCCTGAACGGCTGTCCGCTCAGACATGATTTCCAATCCAGTCGGCCATCACATCGAGCGTCTCGTTCAGTAGCTCCGGCTGCCCCTCGAAGTAGTGCGTGCCTCCCTTGATGAAGTGGAGGTCGCGCCTCGGTGCGGACGTTGCGGCGTCGTACATCTCTTGGGCCATAGACGGCATCACCGTCGGATCTGCCGTGCCGAGTTCGATCAGCACCGGGACATTGATCGACGGCATCCACCGCAGCGAGTCCCCATTGGTGTGATCGACTGACCATTGATTGAGCCATGACCGACACGATGTGACGCGACTGATCCCTGCCGGCATGTAGTTGGCGACGATCGGGGCTCCCCAGAGCGTCACCCCGATCTCGCGGTCGCTCGGGTCGATGGTGGCATCGAGGAAGCGAAGGTCCGCTGCGGTGCCGTGCACGACAAAGGCCAGATCCTCCAAGCCTTTGGGCGAGTGTTCAGCGGCGCTCAGGTTTGCGAGCTGCGCCTCTGCCCAGGCCGATATCCGGCGATTCCGGGCGAGCTGCGCCGCTCGATACCGGGCCACGAACTCTGAAGTGAACGGCGTTGAATTGGTCGGGTCGTACATGTCCAGCGACGCCTCCCGCAGGAACGGCTGCACCTCATCCGCGATCGCGGGATCGAGCCACTCGGTATTCAGCCGGGCCCTCGACGGATGCGCGTTGAGGAGCACGATCGCGTCAACTGGTAACAGGTCGGCGGTCGTGAGATCGGGGCCACCACCTGCGGGCGCTGTGATCGTCGGACGCTGCGCCTGCGCTTGGTAGTAAGGCACGATCGATGCGCCACCCGAGTTGCCGCACAGCAGAACCTTGTCGTAGCCGCGCTCTCGCAGGTGGCCGACCATCGTGCTCATGTCGAGCAGACAGTTCTCCATGATGAGCGACGTGTCGTTTCCGATGTAGCGCGTTGTGAATCCAATCCCAGCGATCCCGCGCTCAGCCAGACCTGGCAGCCCGTAATGACCGAGAAAATTCGCAGTCGGATGGCAGAACATCACCGCGACCTTTGGCTGCTTTCCGACGGGACGCACCTCGCTCGCCCATACGGTGCGAGCGAGTCGAGCAACGCCCGAATAGATATCGACCTTCGCGGGTGCCTCGGTGCGCGCACCGAGCAGGTTGCGTTCGATCTCAATGGGCATGTGAATCATTCCTTTTCGTGTGCTGAGTTATGGGCTAGCGCGAGGAAACGGAAATGGTGCTCAGCGAGGCGACGGCTGGGCAAGCAGCTGATTGAGCAGCGCGCCCGTTCCCCCGAAGACGTGGGACAGAACGTAAGCGCGCTTTACATACAGCTGCGCGTCGTGCTCGAAGGTGAACCCCATCCCGCCAAGGATCTGGACCGTCGCGGCGGCACTCGATTCGGCCGCCTGCGAAGCCACGAGGTGCGCGCTCAGGGCGTGGAACTCTGCGTCCTCGCGGCCTTCGTCGGTCGCGAGTGCGGCGAACAGCGTCTGCGCGAGGGCGAGTTCGGCCTGTACGGCCATGTCGGCGCACGGATGCTTGATCCCCTGGTTCACGCCGATTGGACGGTCGAACTGCACACGGTTCTTCGCGTGGTCGGCTGCGATATCGCGGACCGCTTCGGTAATGCCGGTGAGCATCGCCGACGTCAGGACGCTGCCTCGCCGGGCTATTGGGTCCACCTCAGCTCGTACGGCGGCAATCGGCGCGACTGCTCGGGCGGTGGCACGATGCAATCGCACGGCCGGGTCGATGCACGGCACGGGGCTCACGTCGTGCAGATCGGCGACCCGCACGAGCGCTGCGATCTCCCGGGTCGCGATGAGCACAAGGCCACCATGGTTGCCTTGACGGTCAATTTCAACGTCGACCAACTGGAGAGCGCCATCGACGAGTCCACCGGGTCCAAGGAGGTCGTGCGAATTAGGAATCGCGAGTCCGACCCGCTCCCCCGCCACGATACTCGCGGCCAGCTCAGGCTGACCTGCGAACGCGGCAACACGTGCCGCAAGCAGCGTCGAAAGGAACGGGCCCGACGCGAGCGACCGGCCGATCTCACGGAACAGCAACGCCTCGTGAGCAAGTCCGCACCCGATGCCATCATGAACTTCGGGCAGACCAAGTCCGAACCAACCGAGGTCGGCAGAGGCGCGCCAAGCAGCGGCGTCGACGTTGCTCTCGGCATCGAACAGTTCGCGGGTTCGCATAACCGGGAGACGATTGCGCAGAAACGCAGCAGACGACTCGATGATCTCAAGTTGCTCGGCGGTCGGGCTCAGATCCACGTCCACCTCCCAGCGACGTTGGGAACATCCGTTACCTCCGGGGTATGCGATCTTCCCAACGTCGGAAAGGGTGAAGGCCTGAGGGTCATCGGGGAAGTCCCAGCACTCGTTCGGCGATGATGTTGCGTTGGATCTCCGACGTGCCGCCGCCGATGGACGCCGCGTACGACCAGAGCTGGCGGTCGATCCACGCGGTTTCATCCTCCTCATGTGGGATGGCCAGTGAGCGCGGGCCGAGCACGTCGAGAGCAAGCCGCAGCACCCGCTTGTTCAGCTCGCCGTCTTGCAGCTTGAGCATCGACCCTTCCGGACCGGGGGCAGCCGAGCGTGCGTTCCGCGAGATGCTCAAATAGGTAAGCGCGCGTAGTGCCGCGCAGTCGGCTCGTGCACGGGCCAGCCGTTTGGCGAGCGCCTCGTCGGCGATCACGGGTCGCCCGTCGACAGACGTGCGCGACTTCGCCATCTCGATGAGTCGTTCCACGCTCGTCGCGAGCTGCACCTGGCTCACGGTGAAGGCGGTGCCCCGCTCGAAGGAGAGCGTCGACATGGCAACACTCCACCCGTTGTCGGTGCCGCCGACCACGTTGGCGAGCGGGATGCGGACGTCGTCGTAGAACACCTCCGCGAAATCGTCACCGCCGTCCATCGTGCGGATCGGACGAACGTCGATGCCGGGCGTCCGCATGTCGCAGACCACCCAGGTGAGACCCTTGTGCTTCGGAACATCCGGGTTGGTGCGGATGAGCAATTCCTGCCAGTCGGCGACCGCCGCGAAGCTCGTCCAGATCTTCTGGCCGGTGACCACGAGTTCGTCGCCGTCGATCTCGCCGCGGGTGCGAAGCGACGCGAGATCGGAGCCCGCCTCCGGTTCGGAGAACCCCTGGCACCAGACCACTTCCCCACGAAGGATGGGCGGCAAATACGATGCGCGCTGAGCATCGTTTGCCCGCGCGATCAGGGTCGGTCCCGCGTGGCTGAGCCCGACGAAACGAGCGTCGATCGGAGGTAGACCCGTGCGGGCGTACTCCTCGTGCCAGATCAGCTGCTGCGTGAGCGAGAGTCCACGGCCACCGAACTCGACCGGCCAGGAGATGCCGGCCCAACCAGCGTCGTATTGCTGACGCTGCCATGCGAGATCGTAGGCGCGCATACCAGCGACGTCGCGTGGACGCCGCTCCGTGGGCGCGTGTTCGGAAAGCCACGTGCGGACCTCGTCGCGGAACAGCTCGTCCTCGGCGGCAAAGGCGAGGTGCACTTAGTTCTCTGTCCGACCGCTCACGCGAAACCCGACAGCGAGAACAGGTCGATCGCATTGCCACGCACGATCCGATGCACCTCGTGGCTGGTCAGCCCATCGAGGAGACGCGCCGCGACGGACCGGGTGTCGGGCCACGTCGAATCGCTGTGGGGATAGTCGGTCTCGAAGAGAATGCGGTCGAGGCCGATCGTTTCGCGTGCGTCGATGCCGGTCCGATCCTTGAAGAAGCACATCCACATATTTCGGCGGAAATACGTGCTCGGCGGTTCGGGAATCACCTTCGTGCCCGCCCAACCCTGGTTGTCCTCCCACACGTCATCGATGCGTTCCAGCACGTAGGGCAGCCATCCCATCTGGCTCTCGGCGTAACAGAGGCGGATCTTCGGAAACCGCACGCACACTCCCGACCAGAGAAAGTCCACCACCGATGACATTGCTCCGCCGAAGCCGAGCGTGGCGGTCACTGCAGGCGGAGCGTCCGGAGAAGTCGACGGCATGCGCGAGGACGAACCGATATGCATACATATGACCGTGCCGGTCTCCTCGCATGCGACGAAGAACGGGTCCCAGAATCCCGAGTGGATGCTCGGCAGACCGAGGTGCGCGGGGATCTCAGAGAACGCAACCGCGTGGACGCCACGCGCCGCATTGCGCCGGACCTCCGCAGCCGCGAGCGCAGCGTCCCAAAGCGGCACGAGGCAGATGGGGATCAGACGGCCGCCGGAATCGCCGCACCACTCCTCCACCATCCAATTGTTGTACGCCTCGACGCACGCAAGGCCGAGATCGCGATCTTTGCCTTCCGTGAAGGTCTGCCCGCAGAACCGCGGGAACGTTGGATAACACGCCGACGCCTCCGTCCAGTTCAGGTCCATGTCGGCGAGTCGAGCCTTGGGGTCGTAACAACCAGGACGCATGTCGTCGTAGGTGATCGGCGTCATGGTCATCTCGTCGCGGGGATAGCCCACCGCGGCGACCATCCGCTTGTGCGTGTACACGAGGCCTTCGTAGACCCACGTGTCGGCCTTCGTCGGCGACGACTCGTCGAACACCTCCTTGTAGGCCGCGGCACCGGCGAACTCGATCGCCCGCACGCCGCGTCGCTCCACGCGGGGCCCGCGCTCGCGAAACTGCGACGGCAGCCACGTGTTCCAAAGGTGCGCGGGTTCGACGACGTGGTCATCCACGCTGATGATCTTCGGGATCAGGCTCTCATCCACGGGTTCTACTCGGCCCGACGGTGGCTGCGCTGGCGGGTCAACTCGGCGAGCACGACCGTCATCTCCTGGCCGGTCGCCCGGGCCGTGGCCTTCACCTGTTCCCACTCAGCCAGTGACGCCCGGGCAGCGTCGGGCTGATTGTTCCACGTGGGGTCAAGCGGCGTCGTGAGCTCCAACCGGATGCCCGACGGGTCATAGAAGTAGATGCTGTAGATGATCTTGTGATCGACCGGCCCGAGCACTTCAACACCGTTCAACACGAGCCACGCGTGCCATGCATCGACGTTCTCCCGCGACTCGGCCTCCAGCGCGAGATGCTGGAACACGTTGTACGCGGGATGGGGTACCTCGGCGAGCGGCGGGAGCTCCGGTGCCTCGAAGAACGCGACCGTCGAGCCGTCACCCATGCGGAAGAAGGAGTGGAAGTACGGCACGGGATCACCGGTCGACGGGATCGCGTCGTCGAGCACCGCGGCGCAAAGCTCCATACCGAGGATTTCCGTGTAGAACTTCACCGTCGCCGACGTGTCGTGCGTGATGTAGGCGACGTGGTTCAAGCCATGCGGCTTGATCGGGCGCTGCGCACCCAGCGGTCGCTCCGGTACATCGGTGGCCAACGACTCGGTGACGGTCATGTGCCAACCCTATCGACCCAAGCCGTTCCGGACCATGTCACCGGACGCCTTGGCGCGCCACGGTCGGCTACGCCCTGACCCACCGGAACCCTTCGAACAGGTCTATTCAGGCTTACCTTTGGAAACAGAAGGCGCAGCTGAAAGAGAAGGGCGCGAGCGCTACGACGCGAGCACGCAGGACGATCGCCCGTTACACTTGACACTTGTGACAAGTTTCACGCAACACCACTATGTCGGCGCGGGACTTCCCCGTCGCGGCAATCCGAAGAGGGGACCGATGAAGTTCACGAAACTCATGGCTGTAGGGACAACGCTCGCCGTTGGCATCGCGCTGACGGCGCTCCCCGCAACGGCCGTAACGAAGACCACCAAGAAGGCCACCAAGAAGGCAGCAACCACCAAAAAGGCCGTCGCAGCACCAACGACCGCGGCTGCCCCGGCCCCCGCTGCAACACCAGCGAAGGCCAAGGGTCTCCTCTGGGACAACGGCGCGTGCAAGACGTCGGTGCCGGAATACAAGGTCGGCATCATTGCGCCCTTCCAGACACCGATCCTCTCGCTCATCGACCAGGTGACCGCAATGGAAGCCTCCGTCAAGGCGTTCAACGCTCGCGGCGGCGTCGGCGGTCACTGCATGGCACTCACGACGTGTGACAGCAAGGCCAATCCGAACCAGGAACTCGACTGCGCGCGTCAGCTCATCGACAAGGGAGTCGTAGCGACGCTGAATGACACGACATCGTTCAACACGCAGGGTTCCCTCGACCTGTTCCTCGCAGCGGGCGTGCCTCGTGTCGGGATCAGCCCCGGAACCCAGGACCTCGGTGCAGCGGCGATTCCCGTAACGTACGCGTTCAGTGCCGGCGGTGCCGGAACCACGCTGATGATGGTGCCGCCGTGTATCGCTCATGGTTTCAAGAAGATCGGGATGATCAATGTCGACTCGCCGGCGATCGCCGGCTTGATCGGCCTCATGCAGACGATGCTCAAGGCCTACGGCGCAACGCTCGTTGGCAACATCGCCGTGCCCGCCGGAACCACTGACTTCCAGCAGTTCACGCTCGCCATGGAGAGCAAGGGTGCTGAGTGCACCATCCTTCCGCTGGGCGAGAACGAGGCCAAGCAGGTCCTTCGCGCTGCACAGCAGCTCGGAGGAAAGATGCGGTTCTCCGCGAGCCTCGGAACGTTCGGCCTCGCCGATCTGCAGGCGTTCGGCAACTTCGGTGCGCTCGTCTATCTGAACGATGCGCTTCCGCCGGCCACCGCGTCCCAGACCACCTTCCCGATTCTCAAGGATGCGATCGCCGATCTTGCAGCCTCCGGCAAGGCCGAACTGCAGAAGGATCAGATCAAGAGCAGCCCGCTGCGTTCTTGGGTCACGGTGTACGCGTTCGTGAAGGTGATCGAGCAATTCGGCAAGCCGGACGACGTCTCACGCAAGGCCATCAACGATGCGTTCAAGGCGGCGACCAACGTCGACATGCTCGGACTTATGCCGCTGTGGACACCGAACGGACGCGTTCTCCCACCGACGCATCCCTTCTACGGTCCATTCGGTTCGGTGTCGGCACCGTGGTACTACCAGGCGCAGTACAACCCAGCGACCAAATCGATCGATGTTTCGCCCAACAAATTGATCTTCACCAACGAGGTCACGGGCATCATCGACTACCCGCAGCCGAAGTAACAGCACCATCTATCGATAACGGGGTCGAGGTCCACCCGGACCTCGACCCTGTTTTCTTCCCGCTGATCGACGCCACTCGCCCTTCACCGCATATCTCTTTGGGGATTGATGACCAACTTTTTGCAATTCGCATTGATCGGCTTGGGCCTCGGCTCGGCCTACGCGCTCTTTGCCCAGGGCGCTGTTCTGATCTATCGCGGGTCGGGCATCGTGAATTTCGGCCACGGTGCCCTCGGCATGTTGGCCTCCTACGTCACGTTCCTTGCATGTCGTGTGAACTCCGGATACCCGATCGCCGTATCGATCGTCCTCGGAATCCTCGCCGCCGTCGCGGCATCGCTCGTCTTCCAGTTCGTGATCCTGCGCAGGCTCACGCACGCGGCGCCGATTACCAGGCTCATCTCAACGCTCGGCCTCTTGGCCGTTATCCAGGCCTCTGTGGAGCTCAAATACGGCAGCGCAAATTCTCCCGTCGATCCCTTCCTTCCACATGACACCTTCAACTGGGGAGGTGTGCGCGTCCAGGAACAGGTCCTCTATATCGTCGGGGTGACGCTGATAGTTACCGCCGCTCTCTGGGCGCTGACCCGCTTCACGCGCATCGGCCTGGCCATCACCGCGTCAGCGCAGAACGAACGGGCGGTACAGACTCTCGGCTGGTCACCGAACCGCCTGGCAGTGTTCACGTGGGGAGTCGGTGCCGCCGTTGCCGGAGTCGCCGGCGTACTCGTTGCCCCGCTCACCGGGTTATCGACCGTTGGATTCACCCTTGTTGTCACCATCGCCGCCCTAGCAGCGGCGCTACTCGGCGGCTTCCGCTCCTTTCCGTTGACGCTCCTTGGCGGCCTCGTCGTAGGTATGGGCGAAAGCCTGGTCACCCTTTATAAGGGTGACATCGAGCGTTGGACGCACCAGGAACAGCTCACCGGCCTCAACCGCGCCTTTCCCTTTCTGATCATCCTCATCGTGCTGGTAGTGCGTGGACGCGGACTTCCGCTGCGTAGCCACCTGAGCGATCGCCTGCCCCGACTCGGTACAGGTCGGATCAACGTCAGTGGCATCGTGGTTTCACTTGGCATCCTGCTCCTCCTGCTCTTCACCGTGTTCAACAACCGGTGGGCGGCCGCGACGTACATCTCGATGGGGTCGGCCGTCGTTGTGCTATCCGTCGTCGTGCTAACCGGTTACGCAGGGCAGGTGTCGCTCGCGCAGTGGACACTCGCCGGTTTCGGTGCACTCTTCGCCGGACTGCTCATCCTTCGAGCTGGATGGCCGATGGAGCTGGCAATTCCAATGGGCGTACTGCTCACGATTCCGGTCGGCCTGCTCTTCGCGCTCCCCGCACTGCGGACCCGCGGCGTCAATCTCGCCGTCGTGACGCTCGGACTCGGTTTTGCCGTGCAGCAGGTCGTGTTTGCCAACGGAAAATGGATCGGAGATCCGCTCGATGCCGGCACGAAGATCGGACCCGCCAAGCTCTTCGGCATCGAGGTCGATTCGGCCACGCATCCCCATCGCTGGGCGCTCGTTACCATCATTGCGTTTCTGTTCTGTGCGCTCCTTGTCGCGAATCTTCGCAGGTCGCGTACCGGTCTACGCCTCATTGCAGTGCGAACCAATGAACGGGCTGCGGCATCGCTAGGAATCAGCGTGTTCGCAGTCAAGTTGTACGCGTTCGCTGTTGCATCCGCACTTGCCGCAATCGGCGGCATACTCGTAGGCTTCGCGACGAGTGTCGTCACCTATGAATCGTACGGTGTCTTCGATTCGATCAACGCAGTTGGCTTTGCCGTCATTGGCGGTCTCGGCTACGTGATCGGAGCGGCGTTCTCCGCGCCCAATGCAATTGGGGGGCTCGGAACTCGCCTCCAGGATCTTCTTCACCTCGGCGACTGGGACAAGTTCTTTGGCGGGATGATCCTGCTGCTCATCATCATCGGCAACCAGGACGGAACCGCGGCTATCGCGAGCGAGAAGCTACGGCCCCTTCTCAAGAAGCTGCGTCTCGCCGGAAAAGATGCGACCCCGATCGAACTTCCGCCGAGCGTCATAGAACGGGTGGCTCCTGCGGTGTTCACTGTCGAACATCTGACCGTACGTTTCGGTGCCGTTGTGGCCGTGAATGATGTCAGTTTTGCTGTGAATCCTGGCGAAGTAGTGGGCCTCATCGGGCCGAATGGTGCCGGAAAGACCACCGTGATCGATGCCGTGACCGGGTTCGTCCAGCCATCATCAGGCACGATGTCGATCGATGGACAGTCGATGGTCGGTTGGAGCGCCACCAAGCGGGCGAGCCACGGCTTGCGCAGGTCCTTCCAGTCGCTGGAGCTCTTCGAAGACGTCAGCGTCGAGGACAACATTCGCGCCGGGGCCGATGCCAGCCGCAAGCGGTCCTGGTTCACCGACCTCTTCTGGCCGGGACGCCACGCGCTCACGTCGACCGCGGTCGCAGCAATCCGGGAGTTCGAGCTGGAGCCCATGCTGGCAAAGCTGCCGGGCGAGCTTCCGTACGGTCGCCGACGACTGGTCGGCATCGCTCGGGCCGTCGCCTGCGGCCCTTCGATCGTGATGCTCGATGAGCCTGCAGCGGGGCTCGACGATGCGGAAAGCCGAGAGCTCGCCGGGCTCATTACACGTCTCGCCAAGGACCGCGGAATGGGCGTGCTGCTCGTGGAACACGACGTGGGTCTCGTCATGTCGACGTGTGATCGGATCGTGGTACTGGAAAATGGATCGATGATCGCGTCAGGAACGCCAAGCGAAATCCGCAACGATCCGAAGGTGCTGGCTGCCTACCTCGGGGAGTCGACCGAAGACGATGAGGTCGATCCGATGAGCGCCGGTCTCCATCTCAGCAGCACGGGAGGTGCGGCATCATGACTACTCCGTCCACCGGCGAGACAGCGTCGAGTTCGTCAGCCCTGCTCGAATGTCGTGGACTTGCCGCCGGTTACGGTCAAATCACGGTCATCCGGGACCTCGACCTCTATGTGAATGCGGGCGAGGTTGTCGCACTGATCGGTGCAAACGGAGCGGGCAAGACTACGACGCTGCTCACTCTCGCTGGCGAGATCAAGCCTGTTGCGGGTGAGGTGCACCTCCTCGGGAGTCCGACGAAGGCACCGATGCACGAACGATGCAAGAACGGCCTCGGGTTCGTCACCGAGGAGCGCTCCGTGATCATGGAACTGACCGCGGCGGACAACCTCCGCCTCGCGGGCGTCGATGCTGGCGACGCGGTGACCCTGTTCCCGCCGCTCGCGTCGCTCATGAACCGGAAAGCCGGTCTCCTTTCCGGTGGTGAGCAGCAGATGCTCACGCTCGCTCGCGCGCTTGGCCGAAGCCCGAAGGTGCTGTTGGCCGACGAACTGTCGCTCGGCCTCGCTCCCCTCATCGTCGAGCGTCTGCTCGAAACGCTGAGCGACAACGCGCGGTCGCGTGGCATTGGCGTCCTCCTCGTGGAACAGCACGTTCGCAAGGCACTGAAGATCGCCGACCGTGTGTACGTGATGCAGCGCGGGCGAATCACCATGTCCGGCACGGCGAACGACATCCGCGGCCGACTCGACGAGATCGAAGGGGCCTACCTCTCGTCGCACGACACCTGAGCCAGCTTTCGCCGAGACCGCGCCGTGACCGCGTCGGCGGATTTCGGTAGGACTACCCGAACGAACCGACAGTCAGCGGGCTGGACGCGTCGTCTCAGTGTGCGGATTGTCGCTCCCACAGCGACATCGCACAGGTGTCACGCGCCGCTCAGGATGGCGGGGAGATCTGGGAGTGCCCGTGCGAGCGGTATCACTCGGATGCCATCGACTTCGTAGTCGCGGTCGCCGCCATAGAAGAGGAACCGGCGGGCCATCGGGTAGTCGTCACCGAAGAGTCGGCGAGGTACCGCTCGGGATCGTCAGCGACCTGTGCGGTTGGCAGGTGTCCGATGGCAATCGATCGCACGAGATCGAACCGGTCGCCAAGTTCGGCCGCCGAGAGCGGGTGCATCGCAATGGTCCGAGCGCGTCCAGCAAGAAGGTTGACGCCTGAGCGTCGGAGCTTACGAGCGCTTG
>JAYSSR010000035.1:0-40511 GCA_043720395.1 Acidimicrobiia bacterium | reverse complement strand
AGGTTCGAGATGTGGCGCTCGACGGTCTTCGGCGACAGGAACAATTGCGCCGCGATGTCCTTCGTGGATTGGGCGGCCGCGAGTCGTTCGAGCACCTCGACTTCGCGGGCGGTGATCCCGGCAGCGAGGAGGTCGGTCGGGACGTCGTGTCCCCGTTCGGGTGTGCGTCGCGGAGCCGCCGCTGCCGCTCTGGTCAGCATCACCATGGGGGCCCGTGTTGATGGGTTTTGAGTTCGTCGAATGTTGACTCGATTTCCCATCGCTGGTAATACGCGGTCGCGAGTTCGGTTGCTTCGGCGATGTTTGGGTCGAGGATCGTTGTGAGTAGCCGGTAGGGGCCGGGGACCGCGCCGCCGTCATCCCGAAAACGGCCGGATTTGAGGCCACAGTGACCGAATTGGGGCCACGACGTCCGTAGCATCACGCCGGCACGCGGCTGTCGCTGAGCGCAAACCAGCCATCCGGTTCGAGCACGACTACCTCGGTGAGTTCTACGCCCACGAACCCGAGCCGCTCGCCCAGATCGAGCCAGGAGAGCACCTCCGCTGTGTCGAGCCAGAGGCGTCGTGCGGTCGACGCTCGAAGCGGCCCCAGCGAGTCGCTCGCGGTGTCGCGCACAACGCCGAGAACGACGCCGCGTACTCGCGGCGCGTTTTCGCAGGCCGCGCAGAGCAGATCGGCAAGCGGCGCCAGGTCGTCGGACGGTGCGCCATCGACGGCGAGCGCCACGATGGGAACGCGGCCCGGGTCGAGGAGCAGGGCGATGACGCCGCTCTGAAACGTCTCCGGACGGCTGAGTTCGATCGCGTCGAGCGCGTCGGCCGCAGAGTCGATCGTGAACGAAACAGCTATCCCCGACCGTTCGTGGGTGCCGGGGTCAAGGATTGATGAGGCAATGGCAGTGGTACGGGAACGACCCATGGGGGCCTCCTGGCATGACAGGTGGAGTAGAGCCAGGGGGAAGCGGCATTTGGCCACCCTACGGAGGGGGTATGACAGTTTCATTGGCGGTGGGGCCCCGCTCCGCTCACTCCCGCTTCCGCCTCGCCGGCTCGTCCGGGACCACCTCGCAGCAAACATCCGCGCAGGCCCCGCCTACGATTCGTGTCGATGCATTTTCCGGGCCGACGACATCACCTGACCGTGTCTTGGGTCGCGTGTGCGGCGATTGCGCTGGCGGCGCTCGCCGGCGTGATTCGGCCAGAACCCGCGCGCGCACAGAACGCTTCCACGCCACCCATCACGAGTCCACCCATTACGCCAGGCCAGTACGTCGCCATTGCGCTCGACTTCATCGAGGCGCGGGCATACAAGCGTCCGACGGTGGACTGGGCGGGCATTCGTCTGCGCGCCGAGCAGCTGGCGGGAGCAGCACCCACCCTGGCCGAGACCCATCCGATCATCGCCGACGCCGTGAAGGCATTGAACGACAAGCACTCGTCGTTCACGCGCCCTCCAGACGCGGCGCGTCAAACGGCCGGCCGTTACAACGGATTCGGGTTCCTTGCGGTGTGGCCATCGCGTCAGGTCGTCACGGTCGCTGATGCTTCACCGGCTGCCCGAAGCGGGCTCCAAATAGGCGACCGTATCGACAAGCTCGATGGAAAGACACCAAAAGCGTCCGGAGGGGTGATCACCATCCCGCGATTAAAGGGCGAGTTCCCTCAGACGATCACGCTCACGTGGACTCGAAAGGCCGTGAAGAAGCCCATCACGAAGACGCTCGCCATCGGTGAGGTCACGCTGGTCAGCGTCCCAAAGGCCGCCCCGGTCCCGAGCGCAAACGGGCAGTCGTTCGGCCGCATCGGCTTCCTGGAGATCCCCGGCATCGTGGGCGACGACGCTGCCCAGCGGACCTACGCCACGCAGGTCCAGTCGGCGATGCGTGAGCTCGAAACGTCGCAGGCCCGATGCGGATGGGTCATCGACCTACGCCGCAATCGTGGCGGGTACATCTACGCAATGCTTGCCGGGCTCGGGCCCCTCCTCGACGGCGGGTCCGCGGGCACACAGCTCGGCGGGCAGCGAGGGGCCAGCGGCGAGGAGTACCTGTGGCGCTATATCGACGGTGCCGTGGTCGTGAACACGACGCGGACCGTAGGTGTTGACGCTCCGTATTCATTGCCGCGCGCAGACGTTCCCGTCGCCGTGCTGACAAGTCGGCTCACGGCGAGCGCTGGTGAGGCCACGACCATTGCGTTCCGGGGGCGTCCGCTGAGCCGCTCGTTCGGTGAGGCGACTGGTGGCCTCACCACGTTCAACGAACGGAAGAACATGCCCGATGGAGCGTTTCTCGACATCATGTCGGCGGTGGACATCGACCGCCTCGGAAATCCCTACGAAGGGCCGGTCGCCCCGGACCAGCCGATCGCAATCGACTGGACCAATGTGGCAAACGAGAAGGACCCGGTCCTGACGGCCGCGTCCGCCTGGCTTGTCTCGCAGGCCGCGTGCGGAGCGTGATCTGTCCAGCCGACTCATCGGCCTGTAGTTGATGACATCGCCGGTCGATAGGCAGAGATGAACGTGCGCTCGAACTCGAAACCCCTCCCGCGGTTCTGGCGGACTGGCCGCGTCGTCATCGTGAGCGCGCTCACGGCTACAGCTAGTCTCGCCACGCTCACGGGACCGGCGCATGCGGCAACGTCGAATGCGCAGGTCAGCCGAGCAGTAACCGACGGGATCGCGTTTGTCGAAAAGACCCGCGAACTGAAGTTCAAGTCGACGCCGAAGGTCACGCTGCTCAACGACGCTGCGTTTGTGAGGCGTCTCGACCAGGAACGCAAGACCGATCCCAGCTACAAAAAGGACGTGGCGGAGTTCACCGCCCTGCTACGCGCACTTGGGCTGATCACCGGGAACGGCAGTCCGGCCCGTCTTCTCGACGCGTTGTTCTCCGGTGGCGTCGGCGGATTTTACGACTCGAAGTCCAAGGAACTCGTCGTGCGAGCCGACGATTTCGGTCCGACAGCACGGGCAACCATTGTTCACGAACTCACTCACGCGCTCGACGATCAGCACTTCGATCTCGATCGGCCGGAGCTCGCGAAACGGACCGACGATTCCGGGGCGGCGTTCCGGTTTTTCGTGGAAGGCACTGCTCGCTATGTCGAGAACCGTTACCGGGCAACGTTCTCGGCCGTGGAGGTAACCTCCGCGACTGCGGAGGAGACAGCAATGGCGACACAGGGCGAACTGTTGAGCCTCGTGGCCGATCCGGCGTACACGCGGTCGATCCCGTTCATGATCAGTTCGCTCCTCGCACCGTATGAGCAGGGGAAGATCTTCGTCGGTGAAGTGATCGCTGCCGAGGGCATGGCGGGCATCGCGAACGTGTACAAGCGCGTGCCCGTCACCACAGAACAGGCCATCGACCTTCGGCGGTACCGCTCGAGCGAACCACCGATCGCCGTTCGACGCCCCGAAGTGCCGCAGGGCGCGAAGGTGCTGGCCCGCGGCGTCGTCGGGGTGGCCGGGCTTGCGGCACTGTTCGCCGGCGTCGGCTCGCTCGGGGCACCCGAACGTGTCGACGCCGCGGCGCAGGGTTGGGGCGGCGACGCCTACGTGCTCTGGCAGAAGTCCGGCAAGGTGTGCATGCGGATGGACCTCGCCATGGACACGCCGAGCGACCTGCGAGAAGCCGTCACCGCACTCAAGCAGTTCGCAAGCAACGTCGCCGACGCCACCGTGCAGACTCCTCCGAACGACGTGGTGCGTCTCACCTCCTGCGGCACAATCAGCGGGTAGCGCAGCGGAGGCGGGGCCTGTCAGAGTCGCCGCGACACCCGGGCGCACGAGCGGGCGAGGCGGAAGCGGGAGCGAAGCGACTGTGTGAGCTTCGAGTCCCGCAGCGGTGGGTGCCGAAGCGCAGCAGAGGCGGGGCCCACCGCAAATGTCACTGTCATACCCCCTCCGTACCTTCTACCGAAGCCGGAAAATCCGGCGGTGGACGAATCGAGCCGGACATGTGGCGACAGGCAACACTCTTCAACGGCATCCATGACGTTCATCTGTCGCCGGGTAGCGTGAGTGCGATGACGATAGGGGGCAGGCTTCCTCGAGCAGCAGAGTTTTTCGCGGGTATCGGCCTGGTACGACTCGCGCTCGACCGGGTCGGCGTCGACGTGGTGTGGGCGAACGACATCGAACCGATCAAGCAGCGCGTCTATGAAGAAAACTTTCCTGGAGCACATTTTCTGCTTGACGACATTCGCAAGGTGCGCGGACGAGATGTACCGGAGATCGACATCGCTACAGCGAGTTTCCCTTGCACCGACCTCTCTTTAGCCGGAAACCGCAAGGGGCTGGCCGGTCCAGAGTCTGGATTGTTCTGGGAATTTTCTCGCGTCTTGTCTGAAATCAAGAAGAAACCGACAGTCGTTATTCTCGAAAATGTTCCTGGCCTACTGACGTCGCACGGCGGAGCCGACCTACGGGCCGCCATCCTCGCCATGAACGACCTCGGTTACTGGTGCGATGTGATCGCAGCCGACGCTCGGTGGTTTGTTCCCCAAAGTCGCCCGCGCCTGTTCATCATCGCATCCTTGGACCGGATGGGCGAGCCCCACCAGCGCGTCGACATTGTCCACCCTCGTCGAAACGTCGAATTCGTAGTTGCGAATCGAGACCTCAAGCTTCAGTCACTGGACATGCCGTACCCGAGAGATCGCGAACCGGATCTTTCCCAAGCGGTTGAACGGTTCTCCTCACGAAACGCGATTTGGTGGGATCGCGCTCGAGCACAGCGATTCACGGACTCGCTCTCGCCCGTTCAGACCAATCGACTCGCGAGCCTTGAGGAAAATCGCACCCTCACCTGGCGAACGGCATACCGGCGGACCCGCGGTGGAGTCCCCCAGTGGGAAATCCGGCCCGACGGACTGGCAGGTTGCCTTCGCACGGCCCGCGGAGGTTCGAGCAAGCAGGCAGTGGTGGAGGCAGGCCGAAACAGATCGCGCGTTCGATGGATGACGCCCCGCGAGTACGCCCGACTGCAAGGTGTTCCCGATGACTTCACCTTTGAATCGGTGACCGAGAATCAGGCTCTTTTCGGCTTTGGCGACGCCGTCTGTGTACCAACCGTCGAATGGGTATTGCGTGGGGCGCTGCATTGCATTGTCGACTCCGTAGCGAAGGCGTCGTAGACGTGTTCGATGACCGATCGTCATACTTTCACGGCTTACCCGGCAGCGGCAGGTGAATCGTGCCGAAGAAGCCAGCGAAGGCACAACTCCCTGCAGACGAGGTCAAGGAGTTCCGACAGCAGCTCGAGTTAGCCCTCAATCAGACTGATGGCAATTTCCCAAAGCGTGTTTGGTCCTCGGCGAGGTGGGGCGTCTACGCCTTCTACGACTACGACGGTGAGCCGATCTATGTCGGACAGTCGAACGAGCAGGTGCGGGTACGGATCAGACGCCACTTGACCAACCAACGAACCGATGCCGTTGCGATGCGAATCCTCGATGTCTTTGAGGTTGCGGAAATCGAGATGTGGCCCCTCTGGCAGTTCGAGCACATCACGTCCGACCCGCGCGGCAAGTCCGCGGCGGAATAGGCTGAGTTGGCAGCCGCGAAGCTCCATCTGAACGCAGTCGAGTACAGCGCGTACCTTCAGGCGATCAAGGACTCTCGGTTTCGAGCAATTCTCAACGAGAAGATCCCGCCACTGTCGCAGCAGGTGACGCTCCCACCGTCGTTACGCACCTCAGTGATCAGCGATGAGAACCGTCGACTACGCGGACATGCAGACGTCCGGATTGCACGCCGAGCCGAGACCATCGCGAGGCTGGCCGCCGTCGCCCACGAGCGCGGCGAGGTAACTGCCGGACTCCGCCGGGTGTTGGTCATCCAGGCGATTCGACTCGCCTACCTCTCGGCGGCCCGCCTCGCATTCACCGAGGGTCGCGAGCCACCCGACCCCCAAGTCATCGATACCGACGCGCTCATCGGCACGGTCCTGGCCGATCCCGACGACCCATTCGGCGAGACCGGCGAGACCGGCGAGAATAATGAACGTCAGGGTTTGGACCAGCACGAAGAGTCTCGCTAATCCGACAGATCTTCCGGGCGAGAGATTCGGTCCGAGTCGGAACCAAGTCGTGAAGCCAAAGGATTCCGACGCGCACGGACCGCTGGGCGCGTGGGCGTCCGCTTCTTGCCGATCTGCTCGGCAACCGCAATTGCAGCACCCGCCTCGGCGAGGAAGTCGAGAGCGACGTTGAACGCTTCGAGTGGGTCCCGGGTCGGATCGATCATCGCGTGGAGCCCGAAGCCGTCGTCCATCGCAACGACCATTGCCGCAATGGCGCGACGGTTGTCCGCGGGTGCCAGACCGAGGTTCTCAGCGCTGGCCTCGACCACCCGCACGATTGCGGATTCCGCTCGGTCGAGTCGCGCCTTCAACAATGGTCGTGCTGCCGGGTTGCGAAGCGCGTACAACATGAGTTCGATCGAGAGCACGGGGTGGTGCATGCCATCCCGGCGGTTGGGCGCCACGAGCATCGCTTGCGTCGCGCGTATGAAATCGTCAGGGTCCGGATGCGCGGCGAGGAGATCGTCGACCTCCTTCTCGGACTCATGGCTCGTTCGCTCAAGCAGCGCCAAGACGAGCGCGTCCTTGTCGGCGAAGTTCGAGTACAACGCGCCCCGACTGAAGCCCGCCGCCTCGGCTATCTCGTCCACTGATGCTGCGGCAATACCCCGCTCGACGAATACCCGGACCGCAGCATCGAGGAGACGGGCGCGGGTCTCCGCTCGGCTCGGTCGACGCTGTCGGGACACGCTTGACATCCTTCGAACGATACAGCATCGTATTCGATACATTACTGTATCGAATACGAGGACCACATGACCACCACCGACGCGGATCTGTTCAGCACCCTGATGTCGCCCGAAGCGCGACACGACCCGTACCCGTTGTTCGCGGAGCTGCGACGCAAACACTGCGTCGCCGATACCGAACAGGGCATCTCCTTCGTGTTCGGCTACAACGAGTGCCTCTCACTTCTCCGCGACCGCAGAAACGAGCGTCGACGAGTCCCGCTCGGGTCTGGCAGCGCCGGAAGACATCCCCACGCTGATCCACCTGGACCCGCCGGATCATGACCGCCTACGGCGATTGGTGCAGGCCGCGTTCACACCGCGACGGGTTCACGCGCTCCGTGTCCGCGCGGAAACACTCGTTGACGCCACCCTGGATCGCGTCCAAACCGGCGACGAGATTGACCTCATCGCAGATTTGGCGTATCCCGTTCCGCTCACAATCATCTGCGAATTGCTCGGCGTCGACGTGGCCGATCGCGAGAAGGTCCGAGAGTGGTCGACTTGGTTGGCCCGCAGCATCGATCCGGGAGTTCTCCGAAGCCCCGAACTGAACACGGTGATCGACGTCGCGGAACAGGAGTTCACCGAGTACGTTCGTGATGTCATCGGCCGACGACGGTCGCAACCCGGCGACGATCTGTTGTCACAGTTGGTCGTGGCCGAACAGGACGGAGACCGCCTTGCCGAGCACGAGCTCCTCGGCCTCGCCCTGCTCCTGCTCGTGGCCGGTCACGAGACCACAGTCAGCTTGATCGGCAACTCCATGTTGGCCCTGCTCCGCAATCCAGAGCAGTTCGCGACCGTCAGCGGGCGGGTTTCCAACATCGGCACCGACTCCGCCATCATCGACGAGCTCCTTCGCTTTGACTCACCGGTGCAGATGACGAGCCGCATCGCGCTTGAAACGATCGACCTACCGACCGGCACTCTCCCCAAGGGGCAGGTCGCGATCCTCATGCTCGGCGCGGCGAACCATGATCCGGACGTGTTCGAAGGTCCCGACGAACTCGACGTGGTAGCCGTGCGGGGCACGCCTCACATCGCCTTTGGAAGCGGCATCCATCACTGCCTCGGTGCTGCTCTCGCACGAGCTGAGGCCGAGGTCGCCATTGCCGCGCTCGTGAGACGGTTTCCCACAATGGAACTGCTGGAGGAGCCGACGATTCGTCCGACGTTCGTTCTCCGCGGACGCGAGCAGCTTCGGGTCCGGTTGTGACGCTACGATCCGAAGGTTCAAGCGGCCATACCGGCCCGTCGATGGCCACGCGTCGCCGCGAAGTACGCATACCTATGAACCGCTCCAAGGACCAACGCCTCGACGCATGAGCGGGGCCAAGTTGTCGCCCCGCTCGATCGCACGGTCTCGGCGCTCAACACCACGAGGATGCCCCGAACACCTTGTCGTAGCACCGCTGTGGGTCGCCTACGGAGCGAACCTCGGGACGCTGTTGCGAACCTGCGACGCCGTCGGCAGTTGTATGGCGGTGCCAAACTCCGCCCACTACCGCGATGCGCTGGATCACGGTGACACGCTGCCGCGGCGTCCGCACATCCACTGGATCTCGACGACGAAGCTGACGTGGGTCGCGCAACAACAACCGGGTGGCGCAGAGATCGTGGCCGTAGAACTCGCCGAGGACGCAACGCCGCTCGCCATGCTCCGTCCCGCGCAACGTCCCACGGTCGTGCTGCTCGGCCACGAGCACGGCGGCGTGCCCGAGGAGGTGTGGACGCTGATCGATCGCGTTGTCGAGATCCCCATGGTGGGTGTTGGGTCGAGTCTCAACATGGCCGTCGCCGGGTCGCTCGTTCTATACCGTCTGGCGGGGCTCGGATCACAGGAGTCGACGGAACAATGCCACCGACCGACGAGCGACTGGCTTGGTATGCGGAGCCATGCCTGCGAAACTCGACAGAGACTCACTCGGCGAACGCGTCGAGCCAACGAACGAACGAGGACGCCCCGTGGAACGAGAAGCCTGGATCATCGACGCTGTGCGGTCACCGCGGGGCAAGGGCAAGGAGACGGGTGCCCTGCACAACGTCCACCCGCAGCGCATGCTCGCGCAGGTGTTGAACGGGCTGCGCGACCGTGTCGGCTTCGACACCGCCGAGGTGGACGACGTGATCATGGGCTGCGGCGCGGGTAGCGGGGATCACTCCATGGACATCGCTCGCATGGCCACGCTCGATGCGGGCTGGTCGCTCGATGCGCCGGGCGTCACGCTCAACCGGTTCTGTGGGTCGGGCCAGCAGGCCGTGAACTTCGGCGCGATGGGCATCCTGGCTGGTCATCAGGACCTGGTGATCGGCGGCGGCGTCGAGTCGATGTCACGGCCCTCGCCGATGCATGTGGACGGCTTCACCGCCAACAATCCGCACCTCTTCGATCAGTACGCAATGGTCGCGCAAGGCATCTCGGCGGACCTGATCGCCAGCGTCGAAGGCTTCTCCCGTGAGGAGTGCGACGCTCTGGCCGTCGACTCCCAAGCCCGTGCCGCGGTGGCAATCACCGAGGGACGTTTCAGCGGCAGCCTCATCCCGATCTTCCACGACGACGGCACACTGGCGCTCGACCACGACGAGCATCCGCGTCCTGGAACCACCGCCGCAGATGTCGCGAAGCTCAACCCAGCTTCGAGAAGATGGGCGCGCTCATGGACCGCTCCGGCAACGGGCTCACGGTCGACCAGACCGCCCTGCTCGCCTACCCGCAGGTGGCGTCGATCACCCACGTGCATCATGGTGGCAACTCGTCGGGGGTCGTCGACGGTGCATCGGCGGTCTGCCTCGCCTCGCCGACCTATGCCCGGGCCCACGGCCTCAAGCCACGCGCCCGCATCGTGATGAGCGCGGTTGCCGGCACCGAACCGGTCATCATGCTCACCGCCCCCGGTCCTGCGGCGAAGCGGTGCGTGGCGAAGGCCGGCATGACCTTCGACGACATCGACCTGTTCGAGATCAACGAAGCGTTCGCGTCGGTGGTCCTCAAGTTCATGCGCGACACAGGCGTGCCGTGGGACAAGATCAACGTGAACGGCGGCGCAATGGCCCTCGGCCATCCCATCGGAGCGACCGGTGGCATGCTCATCGGGACGCTGGTCGACGAGTTGGAGCGCCAGGACAAGCAGTTCGGCCTCATCGCCATGTGCACCGGCGGTGGCATGGGCACCGCCACCATCATCGAACGGCTCTAACTCCCCGACGTTGGGAACATCGGCTACCCCCCGGGTCACTGATCTTCCCAACGTCACGGGAACTCAGGCTCGGAGCGGGTCGACCTCGATGCGGACGCGGCCCTCGGGACGCACGAGGGCGGCCAGAGCGTCGGCCAGCACGAGCGGAGACGCTGCCCGCACCAAGAACGGCCCACCGGGCGCGCCGCCGACCTGCACCCGGGCGTCGCCTCGCAGCTGCGCGGCGACGTCGTCGGCACCCGCCCCGGTCACGGACGCGAGAGCGCTCGTCGGTGGCAACCGCAGGTCCGCCCGCCGAACCAGCTCCGACGCCACGAACCGGGCCGGATCACCGAGCGAGACCGCCCGCAGCACGTCGTGGTCGGGCAGGCGGGTCTGCACAACAAGACGACCGCTCCCCTGCTCACCACGGCCACTGCCCACGAGGCGAGCCGCACGTGCGAGCAACGCCAGCGCCTGCTCCCCCGCCCGGTAGCGGGGCGCGAGCAGCTCGCTGTCGAAGTCGAGAAACACCACCGTGTCGGCCCGTGGCATCCGGTGCAGCACCGCCTCCGTCCCGACGAGTACGTGCACATCGTCGGCAGGCAGCGTCCCCTCGGCCGTAACCTCGGCGACCGGCCGACGGGCCAGCGCCTGGGTCTCCTCCCGAGCACGCGTCACACCCATGCGGACGTTGCGGAACTTCGCCCGCCCGCACACGATGCAGAGCACTGGACGCGCGTGCCCACAGCGCCGACACACGAGGTGCGGCTCGCGGGTTTCGACCGGGTCCGCCGACCCCTCAACCGCCAAACCAGGAAGCGTCACCCCACCCTCGCACCGCTCGCAGCGGGCGACCTCGCGGCAACCGTCACAGACCAGCGTCGACGCGCGGCCCTTGCGGTTCAGCACGCACACGACGATGCCCTCTCGAAGCAGTTGCCCAACCCGTTCGCTCACGAGGCCCTGGCGGCCCGGTTCATCGGTCGATCGGTCGACAATCACGAGCGCCGGCCAATGATCGCGCTCGAAACCCCGCGACGGCTCGACCAGCGACGCAAGACCGGCGGACACCCGTGCAGCGGACGCCACCGACGGCACCGGTGACACCAACAGGCACGGCACCCCCAGACGTTGCGCCCGTTCAACGGCGACGTCGCGCGCGTTCCACGTCGGCATCTGCTCCTGCTGGTAGGACTCGTCATGTTCATCGAGCACGACAATCGCGCCGGGCCGAGCGATGGGTGCCCACGCTGCCGCCCGGGTGCCGACCACCAGGCAGCCACCGGCTGCCGCGAGCGCCCAATCGTCGGGGAGCAGAGCGGTCGGCGCGCCTGTCCTGCGCAGTCGACGGGCGAGGTGGACGGCGTCGGTCATTGTTGGTGCCAGCACGAGCAATCCGGCCTCCCCAGCGTGACGTGCAGCCTCGATGACCAGCGGAAATGGGTCCGCGGCGGGCGGGACCCGCAGGAGCACGGTCCCACCGAGTCCGAGTGCCGCCTGTGTCATCGCGGTCACGTCATCGCGTACGACGTTGACGGGCAGCAACGCCGGATCGAGCGGGGGCCGACGTGGCAGCGCGAGCACGTTGCGCGCCGACGACGCCGTGCGCAGCAGACTCGCCGGACGCCCCCACCACCGGTGCGCGGCCCATTTCGACAGGGCCAGCAACTCTCGGGGTGGGCCGAACCCACTCACCTTCGAGATGGACTTCAAGGCCACCTCGGCGGCCGGTTCTACGTCGAGTCCCGTGATCCAGCCGCGCATCAGGCGTCCGGAGAGCGAAAACCGCACGACGCTGCCCAACCGCACCGAATCGGCACCTGGCAGCGTCGACGGCAGGAGGTAATCGAACGTGCGATTCAGCCCCGGCTCATCGGGCAGCACCCGCACGACCCGACCGACGGCGTCCGCATCGGTGGGTGGTGCGGTGCCAGACATGGTCGTCCGAGGATACGGGCCGGGTACGACAGTCCCGCCCACCCAGGCCACTGAGCGTCCCCCACCAGGCCGTCGCGGTACATCCGGTCCTATTGCGGTGCGAACGGGCGCGCCGAACGCACCGCGAAAGGGCCGATTGCACCGCGACACAGCCTGGCGACCTCCGCCAAGCGGGGTTACAGCCCGATTGCCGCCCTGAAGTCAGCGAGCCGCGTGGTCTGCTCCCAGGTGAAGTCGGCGTCGGGGCGTCCGAAGTGTCCGTAGGCGGCGGTGCGCTGGTAGATGGGCCGCCGCAGGTCGAGGTCACGCAGGATCGCGGCCGGGCGGAGGTCGAACACCGAGTGGACGGCTGCCTCAATCGCACCAGGATCGACGGCGTGCGTGCCGAACGTCTCGACATAGACCGAAACGGGGCGTGCGACGCCGATGGCGTACGCGACCTGCACCTCGCAGCGCGTCGCCGCACCGGACGCCACAACGTGCTTCGCGACCCAGCGGGCCGCGTACGCGGCAGACCGGTCGACCTTCGACGGGTCCTTTCCGGAGAACGCCCCGCCGCCGTGACGAGCCGCGCCGCCGTAGGTGTCAACGATGATCTTCCGACCGGTGAGACCAGTGTCTGCATGCGGTCCGCCGAGAACGAAGTTGCCGGTCGGGTTGGACAGGAAGCGGTACTTGTCGGCGGCGAATTCAGCCGGAACGACCTTCTTCACGACCTCTTCCAACAAATCCACATGCAGCTGTGTCTGCAGGTTCACGCCCGGCGCGTGCTGCGTCGAGATGAGCACCGTGTTCAATGCCGCCGGGCGGCCGTCCACGTAATCGAACGTGACTTGCGTCTTGCCGTCGGGGCGAAGGTACGCGACGGTGCCGTTCTTGCGGACCCGGGTGAGCTGCTCGGCCATGCGATGCGCGAGCCAGATTGGGAGCGGCATGAGATCCGGTGTCTCGTCGCATGCGTAGCCGAACATCATTCCCTGGTCGCCGGCACCCTGGGCGTCGAGCTCACCGTCGACGTCGTGCGACGTCCGCATCTCGTGCGCCTTGTCGACCCCCATGGCGATGTCTGGCGACTGCTCGTCGATCGACACGATTACGCCGCACGTGTTGCCGTCGAAGCCCTTGTCGGCGTGGTCATAGCCAATCGCGTTGACGGTCTTGCGAACGAGTTTCGGGATGTCGACATACGCAGACGTGGTGATCTCACCGGCGACCACGACGAGGCCCGTGGTGAGCAGCGTTTCGCAGGCGACTCGTGCCGCCGGGTCCTCCGTGAGGATGGCGTCGAGAACGGAATCGGAGATCTGGTCCGCCATCTTGTCGGGATGGCCCTCCGTTACCGATTCCGATGTGAAGGTCCAATTGGCCATGGTTGCAACCCCTTTTGCGAGAGCCGAGCGCCCGGAGAGAGGGGTGCTCGGTGGTGATTGTGGAAGTGGCCGGATGAACCTCGCACAGCCCTGCGCCCTCCGAGTGAGCGGAGGAAGAGGCGTCTTCCGGTCGGCAGATGCCGGTCTGCAAGCTTACCGGCGGCGCTGTCAACAACGGAAGGACTGCGGGCAAATCTGAGCCGTTCGACCCATGAGTCGTTCCTGAGCGGGGAACGCGCTTACCACGTCGATACGGGAACACCGATCACGTCGAGCCGCGCCCGGACCCGGTCCAAGACGACGGCCGCAACCTCGGCCTTGCCGGTGAGCGGTACTCGCACAACGTTGCCGCTCGACTCGAAGATGGTGACCTCGTTGGTGTCGTGTTCGAAGCCGACTCCTGGTGCAGACACGTCGTTGGCGACGATGAGGTCGAGGTTCTTGCGACGAAGTTTGTCGGTCGCGTGGTCCGCTAGACGTTCGGTCTCGGCGGCAAAGCCGACAAGGACTTGACCGGCACGCTTCGACGCGCCGAGCGCCGCGATGATGTCGGGCGTTGGCTCCAACACGATCTGCGGCGCGCCGCCATGCTTCTTGATCTTCTGGTCGGCCACTGCCGAGGGCCGGAAGTCGGCAACCGCTGCGGCCATCACGATGACGTCGGCGTGAGCGGCCGCGGCATTCATGGCTGCCTGCATGTCGGCGGCTGACTCAACCCGGACGACCGTCGCGCCATCCGGAGCGGGAAGCCGAACGGTCGAGACAAGCGTGACCACCGCACCACGAGCCGCGGCGGCCCAGGCGATCGAATACCCCTGTTTTCCCGAAGAGCGGTTCCCGATGAAGCGCACCGGATCGATCGCTTCACGAGTACCACCCGCGCTGACCACTATCCGTACCCCGGCCAGATCCTGCGACGCCTCAAGCAACCCGGACGCCGCCGACACGATGTCGGCCGGGTCGGCCATTCGCCCCGCACCGAAATCGCCGCTCGCGAGCGCGCCGACACCGGGCCCGACCACGTGGACGCCACGAGAGCGCAGCAGCGCCATGTTGGCGACCACCGCCGCGTGTTCCCACATCTCGGTGTGCATTGCCGGGGCGACCAGCACGGGAGCACGGGTCGCCAGCAGCGTCGCAGTGAGCAGGTCGTCGGAGATTCCCGCCGCGTAACGTCCCAGGAGACGAGCAGTCGCCGGTGCAACAACGATGAGATCGGCCGACCTGCCGAGCGAGGTGTGCGGCGACGGGTCACCGGTGGGGTCGTTCCACAGCGACGTTCGGGCTGGCTCACTGGCCAGCGCGCTGAACGTCAGCGCGCCTACGAAACGCAACGCATCGTCGGTGAGGACCGGAACCACGTGTGCTCTGGCGTCGAAGAGTCGACGACACACTTCGACGGCCTTGTATGCGGCAATCCCGCCGCTCACGCCGACAACCACGCGTCGACCGCGCAACGAGCCGGATGCACTCAACACGCTCGGGCCCTCACGGCAGCTATTCCGGTGACCGGACGCGGTCAGCCTTCGGCAGGGACCGACGATGGGGACAGCTCGCCGGGAACGCCAGCGACCTCGCGGCGCACGTATGCGATCTTGTCGGCAACGATCTCCTCCAGGGCAACGGACAGCGGCTTGCTCGCCACCGAGGCAACCTGAGGCGGAATCATCGCGCCGAGCCCATCGCCAAGACCCTGGTAATAGGAGTTGATCTGCCGGGCGCGGCGAGCGGCCACCGTTACAAGGGTGAACTTCGAATCGACCTTGCTCAGGAGTTGTTCGATGGACGGGTCGATAAGTCCGGTGCGCTGTGCCATGTTCGTTGCCTCTGGTAAATCCTGCTCGGGTACTGCTCGGGTCGTGCCTTCGGGGTAATGCTCACATCACTTCGCACCAGGCGTCAGCCGCTGGCGCGAGCCGCACGGTCGCCACGATGGCGGACCACGATACCAGCCACTTCACCAACTGCTCGTTCGAGGGCATCGTTCACGACAATGTGGTCCGCAATGAGGTGGCCGATCTCCTCCTCAGCCTCTGCCTTCGCGAGGCGCCGAGCGATGGTCGCTTCGTCGTCACCGCGGGAGCGGAGCCGTTCTTCCTGGGCCGCTCGGTTCGGTGGTTCGACGAAGATCAGGACCGCGTCGGGGAACTTCGCCTCCACCTGCTGGGCCCCCTGGACGTCGATCTCGAGCACCACATCGGACCCCTCCGGCGGCGTCGGAATCGGCGTCCCGTAACAGTGTCCGAAGACTTCGGCGTATTCGAGAAAGCCGCCCGCCGTGGCATGAGCCTCGAAGGTCGCCCGGTCGACGAATTGGTACGCGTAAGGAGATTCATTGCGTCGCCGAGCGCGGGTCGTCCACGAACGGCTCAACCAGAGCGTCGGGTCCGACTCAAGCAGGGCGTCGACAATCGTGCCCTTCCCCGTTCCGGACGGACCCGAGACCACGAACACCAACGGAGGAAACATGAACGGCGCGACCGACGACGAACTCGCGGCGTCGTCGGGTGTCTCGTCGGGTGTCTGGGTCACGCCTTGACGAGTTCGAGCAACTTGATTCGCTGATTGTCGCCGATGCCTTTGACGCGTCGAGTCTCGGCAATACCGATCTCGTCGAGAACCCGACGAGCTTTGACTTTGCCAAGTCCGGGAAGCGATTCGAGGATGGTCAGCACCTTGGTGTTGCTCACGACCTCATCGGTCTGGTCCGGGTCGAGCACCTCGGCCAACGACACGGAGCCCATCTTCAAACGGGCCTTCAGCTCGGCACGTGCGGTCCGGGCCAGGCCAGCTTTCGCGAGTGCTGCCTGGCGGGCTTCAGTGGACAGGACTGGGGGGAGTGCCATTCCCCAACGCTACCGATGACGAGGACGCTGGTGGGGAACCCCCGAATCGATAGGAAAATCACCCGTATATTTCACTGAGAGTGATGGATTCCTGAACGGGTCGGGCCATCGCAGACGTTGAAGAATCGCCGTCACGAAACGGCCCCCGACTACCAGGCCCGTGCCGCTGGTTGCTGGCGCTGACGACCGGCCGACTCGTCAGAGTGCCAACGCCGCGGCAACGGCACCCGCAATGGCCGCTGCAGCAGCTGCACGGTCCTCTGCCTCGGTCACGGCACGTCCAATCACCAGCAGGTCGGCACCGGCCGCGATCGCTTCACCGGGCGACGCCGCTCGTGCCTGATCGTGTGTGGGGCCATCCGCCAATCGAATCCCGGGGACAACCTTCACCATTCGCGGGGCCAGCTGGCCAACCTCGCGCAGATCCGCCGACGCGCACACGACACCCTTGCAGCCCGCCTCCATCGCCGTCCGAAGACGGCTGCCGAGGATGTGAGCGGGAGCGCCGCCATCGCTGGTGAGAATCGTGATTGCGAGCGGCGTCGGAACCGAAAGACCCGCAGCCACGGCACCCTCGATCATTCCCTGCGTACCGGCGGCGAGCATGTCGGCACCGCCGTGCGCATACATCGTGAGATACGACGCTCCGAGCGAGCCAGCGACCCGAGCCGCCTTGCCCACGGTGGTCGGGATGTCAACCATCTTGAGATCGAGGAACACTTCGAAGCCTTCCTCGATCAGCCGGGTGATGATGTCCGGACCGACCGCGGTGAACAGCTCCAGGCCAACTTTGGCGACGCCGAACCACGGCTGTAGTTCCCGTGCGAGCTGCATGGCGCGGACGTCGTCGTCCACGTCGAGTGCAAGCGCGAGGTGTCGTCGTGCGTCGGGGTTGACCGGCTCGGTCATGGCTGCTCCTGGTGTCGGTGGACGTTTTCCCGGTGTCGTCGGGAGGTTGTGAAACCGTAGCGGGCAATGGCCGCGAAGCGGGGACACGCCCGGCGTTCGGTAGTCGTGTTGTTCGCGTGCGCAACGTCGTTCTGTGAGCGAGAATTCGCACCCGCTACTGCGCCGCGCCGACGAGTTCCGTCACGCGGGTCACGTCATGCGCCACACACCAGTCGCGCAGTTCGCCCAGTATGCGCAGCGTCGCTGCCGGGTCGTAGAACGTGGCCGTTCCGACCTCAACGGCGTTGGCTCCGGCCATCAGGAGCTCGACGGCGTGCGCGCCTTTCGCGACGCCGCCCGCACCAACGATGGGCAGCGTCGGAAACTGCTTGCGCGACTCGTAGATCGCCCGGACGGCGACGGGGCGAATCGCTGGGCCGCTCAGCCCGCCGCCCCCGGCACCGAGGGCTGGACGCCGCTGCTCGATGTCGATGACCATGCCCATCACCGTATTGACGAGGGTGACCGCGTCGGCACCCGCGTCGACGGCCGCTCCGACAATGTCGGTAAGTGCCGTCACGTTCGGACTCAGCTTGGCCCACAGGGGCATTGATGGACCGAGTGCTCGGCGGACCGCTCCGACCACGTTGGCAGTGCCTGCGGCCGAGTGGGCGAACATGTGTCGGCTGTCCTCGATATTCGGGCAGCTCACGTTGACCTCGACGGCGGTGATGTCTTCGACGCCCGCAAGCTTCGCCGCAACGTCGTGGTACGCCTCCACGGTGAAGCCCCAGATGCTGGCCACCACGGTTGCGCCCGCCTTCAGCAGCGCGGGGAGGTCGTGCGCAAGCCACGCATCGATACCGGGATTCTGGAGGCCGACGGAGTTGATCATTCCCGCATCGGTTCCGACCACGCGCGGAGCGGGGTTACCGGCCCACGGGTCAGCGCTGACCGACTTGGTGACTACCGCGCCGAGTTGGCTCAGATCGAAGTAGTCGGCCAACTCCGCTCCGTGCCCGGCCGTACCCGCCGCGGTGAGGATGGGGTTGCGCAGCGTCACGTTGCCGACGCTGGTACTCAGGTCCACCGAGGCGGTGCGAGCGCGGTGCCTGTGTCTCACGTCGCCCCCGATTGAGCCGGCCTCGCCGATGTTTGGTCACTATTTCCCGCTCGGCGGGGTCGATCGACCAACCATCGCGTGGCGGTGCCGGTCACGTGAGCAGCCCGAGGTGCTCCTGCAGAGACATGACGGCGAACGGCGTTGACGCCCACTCGTCGATCCCGCTCGCCGCCGCGATCGCGGCCGCGACCGTAGTCATGACGGGCACCTTCAAGACGGTGCACGCACGGCGGATCTCGGCACCGTCGGAGGATGCGCTGCGCCCCCGCGGCGTGTTCAGGACCAGCTTGATCTCGCCACTCGCCAACAGGTCAACCGCGGTCGGATCGGCACCGGGATCGCTGATCTTGCGAAGTACCTTCGCCACCGGGACGTTGCGCGCTCGCAGATACGCGGCGGTACCGGTGGTGGCGGCAATGAGGAGGCCAGCTTTCGCAAACGCTCGCACGGCGGCGACGACGACCGCGGCCTTGTCGAGGTCGGCGAGTGACACGAACACGGTGCCGCTCGACGGAAGCCCACCACCAGCGGCGAGCTGGCTCTTGGCGTAGGCAAGTCCGTAGGACCGGTCGATCCCCATCACTTCGCCGGTGGAACGCATCTCAGGGCCGAGCACCGGATCGACTTCAGGGAACCGGCTGAAGGGCAGGACGGCCTCCTTGACCGACACGTGCCCACCGATGACCGGGGCCTTCAGGAGACCTTCGGCCCGAAGCTCGCGCAATGTCGCGCCGACCATCACTCGCGACGCCACCATGGCCAGCGCTACACCGGTGGCCTTTGCGACGAACGGCACGGTTCTCGACGCCCGCGGGTTCGCTTCGAGCACGTACACCGCGCCGTCCTTCACCGCGTACTGGACGTTGATAAGCCCACATACCTTGAGCGCATTGGCGATCTCGCGGGTATGACGCTGCAGCTGCGCAATGATCTGTGGACTTAACGTCTGCGGCGGAATGGTGCACGCGGAGTCGCCGGAGTGGACGCCCGCCTGCTCGACGTGTTCCATGATGCCGCCGATCACGAAGTCGCCAGTGGCGTCACGGATGGCGTCGACGTCGACTTCGGTCGCGTCGTCGAGGAAGCGGTCGATGAGTACAGGGCGCTCGGCGGAGAGGCCGCCCTCCTTGCCGAGTGAACCGTCGGTTGCGAGGTCGGCCATCGCCTTCTCGAGCTGTGCCGGTTCGTGGACGATCTGCATCGCGCGCCCACCCAACACGTACGACGGGCGGATCAGCACCGGGTAGCCCACTCGTTCAGCGACCGTGAGTGCTGCGGGCGTATCGGTCGCGGTGCCACCCGGCGGCTGCTCGATGCCGACCTCCACACACAGGCGGTTCCAAAGTTCGCGGTCCTCGGCAGCATCGATCGACGCCGGAGACGTCCCTGCCACCAGCTCGGGTGGCAGGATTCCGGCGAGCTTCAGTGGCGTCTGTCCGCCGAGGCTCACGATGATGTGCTCCGGCTGCTCCGCTTCAACAACGTTCATCACGTCTTCGTAGGTGAGGGGCTCGAAGTACAGACGATCGCTGGTGTCGTAGTCCGTGGAGACCGTCTCCGGGTTGCAGTTGATCATGATGGTCTCGAACCCGGCGGCTCGCAGCGCATACGACGCATGCACGCAGCAGTAGTCGAACTCGATGCCCTGCCCGATGCGGTTCGGGCCGGAGCCGAGGATGACGACCTTGCGTCGGTCGCTCGGCCGCACCTCCGTATCGTCCTCATAGGTCGAATAGTGGTACGGGGTCTTCGCGTCGAACTCCGCGGCACAGGTGTCGACGGTCTTGAACACCGCAGTCACACCCATGGCGGTTCGCGTGGCTCGAACCGAAGCCTCATCTGTCCGCCAGATGTAGGCGAGCTGGGCGTCGGAGAAACCGAATCGCTTGGCTCGACGCCACATGGCCTTCGTCATGTCCGCGGGACCGATCACCCGCTCCAACTCGTGGCGTTCTTCGACGATCTGTGACATCTGGTCGAGGAACCACGGGTCGATACGGTTCACCTCGTAGAGACGCTCGATGCTCACCCCGCGCCGTAGGGCCTCGCCGACGTGGAACAGACGCTCCGGGGTCGGGATCGCCGTCTGCGCAACGAGATCGTCGGTTGTTAAGTACGCGTAGTTCTCCTCGCCCGGATCGGCATTGAGACCGAACCTACCCTGCTCCAGCGAACGGAGACCCTTTTGGAGCGACTCCGTGAACGTGCGACCGATGGCCATGACTTCGCCGACCGATTGCATCCGCGTCCCGAGGATCCCGCTGGAGCCGGGCAGCTTCTCGAATGCCCACCGGGGAATCTTCGTGACGACATAGTCGATCACGGGCTCAAAGCTCGCGAGCGTCGATTTGGTGATGTCATTCGGGATCTCGTCGAGTGTGTACCCGACGGCGAGGCGAGCTGCAATCTTTGCGATCGGAAACCCGGTTGCCTTCGATGCCAGCGCGCTGCTGCGCGATACGCGCGGGTTCATCTCGATAATGACCATGTCACCGTCGTCGGGATTGATGGCGAACTGCACGTTCGAGCCACCGGTATCGACACCAATACGGCGAATGCACTTGAACGCCATGTCGCGCATGTGCTGGTACTCGACATCGCTCAGCGTCTGAATCGGAGCGACGGTGATGGAGTCGCCCGTGTGCACACCCATCGGGTCGACGTTCTCGATACCGCAGATGATCACGCAGTTGTCGTTCTTGTCGCGGATGACTTCGAGCTCAAACTCCTTCCAACCCGCGATCGAACGTTCCACGAGGATTTCGTGGATCGGCGACGCGGCGAGCCCAACCTCGGCAATGGCGCGAAAATCGACCTCATTGTCAGCAATTCCGGTACCGGAACCACCGAGGATGTAACTCGGTCGCACGATGATCGGGAAGCCGATTTGGCGCACGACCTCCATCGCACTGGGCTCACCCTTGGGGCCGGGAGTGTCGAGCGAGTAGGCGAATACCGATTCGGGAACCTTGAGCCCGATCTCCTGCATCGCCTTTTTGAACAGCTCCCGGTTCTCTGCCGTCTCGATGGCGAGCGCGTTCGCGCCAATCATTTCGACGCCGTACTTCTCAAGCACTCCGCGCCGATCAAGCTCCATCGCGAGGTTGAGCGCGGTCTGTCCGCCGAGTGTGGGCAGCAGTGCGTCGGGACGCTCCCTAGCAATGATCGCCTCGATGATGTCGGGATCCAGCGGCTCAACGTACGTGCGGTCGGCGAACGACGGGTCCGTCATGATCGTGGCCGGATTCGAGTTCGCGAGGATGACGAAGTAGCCCTCGTCCTTGAGCACGCGGCAGGCCTGCGTGCCCGAGTAGTCGAACTCACAAGCCTGGCCAATGACAATGGGACCGGAACCGATGAGGAGGATGCGATGGATGTCGGTGCGCTTCGGCATTCGGTTACGCACCTGCCTTGCTCATCACGGCCGGGCCATGGTAAGCGTGCATAAGGTTTCTGAACTCCTCGAAGAGGTACTGCGACTCGTGCGGTCCGGGCGCTGCCTCGGGGTGATGTTGGACGCTGAACGCAGGCAGATCACGGCACTTCAGGCCTTCGATCACCCCGTCGTTGAGGTTGACGTGCGTGACGTCCGCTCTCGGCACCGAGTCTGGAAGCACCGCAAAGTTGTGGTTCTGGCTCGTGATCTCGACTCGTCCGGTGGGTACGTGGCGGACCGGGTGATTGCCCCCGTGGTGCCCGAAGGGAAGCTTGTAGGTCGAGCCGCCGAGCGCCGTCGACAGAAGTTGGTGCCCGAGGCAGATGCCGAAGATCGGGACCGTGCCGAGCAGCTGTTTGATCTGCGCTACCGCCGACGCACACACGACCGGATCGCCCGGGCCGTTCGAGAGAAACACGCCATGTGGCTCGTAGGCGCGTACCGCTTCCGCCGTCGTGTAGCCGGGTACGACGGTCACGGTCGCGCCAGTCAGGGATGCGAGGTAGTTCACGATTGATCGCTTGATTCCATAGTCGTAGGCAACAACGCGGAGCGGCCCGTCGCCGATCGTGAACGGCTCGCGAGTGGTCACCTGGCTGACCAGGTCGACCCCGTCGGTACCGCGCTCGGCCTTCGCTGCAAGGAGCAGTTCAGCATGCGACGCGGTGCCGAACGCAGCCGACATCGCCCCCGCGTCGCGGATGTGGCGGGTCAAGCGGCGGGTGTCGACACCGGCGATACCGGCAACGTCCCAGGCGCGAAGGTACGAGTCGAGATCAGCGTCAGAACGCCAATTGCTCCTTCGACGGGCGAGTTCTCGAACGACGACGCCGCGACAGTGCGGCTCGATGCTCTCGTCGTCGTCGGCGGTCGTGCCGTAGTTGCCGATGTGCGGGTAGGTGAACGTGATGATCTGTCCGGCGTAGGAGGGATCGGTGATCACCTCCTGGTAGCCGGAGAGCACCGTGTTGAACACCACCTCCCCGGTGGCGATCCCGGAGAACGGACGGTGCCCGATCGCCTCGCCGTCGAACGTCGTGCCATCGGCGAGCACGAGCTGCGCCTCGGTGATCCCACTCATCGTTGTCTCTCCTGCCGTGCGGGCCTCACGGGACCCGCTTCACGGTCGGGTCGATCGTAGCGGAAGGACTGGCTCGCACGGCTCGGGTCTGCGTCGCGGGATGGAGCGCTCAGCGTTGGGCGCTGGCGTCGCGGACCGTGACGACGCCACCGCACACCGTGTGGCGCACCAGGCCACGAAGCGTCCGACCCGCATACGGCGTGTTCTTCGCCTTCGACGCCAGGGCGTGCGGGTCGACCGTCCACGTGGCTGACGGGTCGACCACGCAGATGTTGGCCGCTCGGCCGATGGCCAGCGTCCCGTGCGTGTCCGTGATCTGCGCGATCCTCGACGGTCCCGACGAGAGCAGACCGAAGACCCGCTCGATCGGCAACGCCAACTCGGTGATCGCCAGCGCCAAAGCGGTCTGGAGGCCGAGCATGCCGGGGGGCGCGTCGAGCATTGAATGCTCTTTCGTCTCCGGGGTATGGGGGGCATGGTCGGTGGCGATCGCGTCGATCGTGCCGTCGGCGAGACCCGCCTTCACTGCGATGACGTCGACGTCGGTGCGCAGCGGCGGGTGCACCTTGAACACCGTGTCGTAGCCGGCGAGGCAAGCATCGGTCAGTGTGAAATGGTGAGGCGCGGCCTCAGCCGTGATCGGGAGTCCGTCGGCCTTGGCGCGGCGGATCAATTCGACGCTGCCGGCCGTGCTCATATGGAGGAAATGTACCGGTGTGCCGGTGCGACGACACAGCGCAATGTCGCGCATCACCATCAGTTCCTCGGCCTCGGCGGGCTGACCGGGAAGTCCTAAGCGCGCAGACCATGCACCCTCATGCATGACGCCGCCTTCGCTGAGGGCAGCGTCCTCGCAGTGCTGCGCGAGCGTGACGCCGAGGCCGTGGGCGTACTCGAGGGCACGTCGCATGAGGCGGTTGTTCTGGATGCCCGCGCCGTCGTCGGTGAACAGTCGGACGCCGAGCGCTGCCATCTCGCCGATCGGGGCGAGACGTTCCCCGGCACGT
This sequence comes from Acidimicrobiia bacterium, assembly GCA_043720395.1. Classification (GTDB taxonomy): domain Bacteria; phylum Actinomycetota; class Acidimicrobiia; order Acidimicrobiales; family JANYDT01; genus JANOYY01. The sequence goes on along the minus strand of JAYSSR010000035.1, from coordinate 16,821 downwards.
CCGATGGTGATCGCCCCGGCCACGTGCACGTCGCACAGCCCGGCTGCGACGCCAAGCGCCAGGACCTGCTTCACCACCGCGACGCTGTCGATCGCTGGGTTCGTATTCGGCATGGCGACGATCGCCGTGTAACCGCCGAGAGCTGCTGCCCGCGAGCCAGTTTCGACGGTCTCCGCGGCCTCGTTCCCGGGCTCGCGGAGGTGCGCATGCAGGTCGACGAGGCCGGGGCCGACGATGCATCTTTCGGCGTCGAGGGTGACCGCATCGGACGGTGCACCGACGTCGAGACCGATATCCGCGACGCGGCCATCGAGCACGAGCACGTCGGCCCGCTGCGCCTCGACACCACCGCTCATTACGACGCTGCCGCCCCGGATCACCACTGCGTGCAGGGCCTTTTCCAACGGTGACGTCATGCTGTGGCTCCTGTGGCTCCTGTGGCTCCTGTGGCTCCGACGGTCGTTCGAGTGTTGTTCGGTCGATCGACCCAGCCTGCCGGGCCACTTCGACCAAATGTCGGGACCTGCGCCGGTGCCGGTGCCTGCGCGGCGGTATTCGTGAGCAGTTCGTAGAGCACCGCCATCCGGACCGCCACGCCGTTCGCGACCTGCTGCGTGATCACCGTGTTGTCGCGATCCGGAACCGACGCGCCGATTTCGACGCCGCGATTCATGGGTCCGGGATGCATCACAAGGACGTCGTCGCGCAGATTCGCCGCGCGTTCGTCCGTCAGCCCGAACCGGGCGGTGTACTCCCGCAGGCTTGGGATGAGCGCCTCGTTCGTGCGTTCCATCTGCATGCGCAAGAGGTACACCACGTCGACGCGGCCGAGCACCGCGTCGAGTTCGTGCTCGACCTTGACCGGCCAGCCTTCGAGGCTCGGCGGCAGCAGCGTCGGCGGCGCGACCAGGGTGACGTCGGCACCGAGTGCGGTGAACGCGTCGACGTTGGAACGTGCAACCCGCGAATGCTTGATGTCGCCGACGATGGCGATGGAACGTCCACCGAGACCGCCGAGACGCTCGCGGATCGTGTAGCAGTCGAGGAGTGCCTGCGTGGGGTGCTGATGCCAGCCGTCGCCGCCGTTCACGATGCTGGCATTGGTCCAGCGGGCGATCTGCCAGGGCACACCGGCCGCCTTGTGTCGCACGACGATGGCGTCGATGCCCATCGCCTCGATCGTCTCCACGGTGTCACGGAGCGACTCACCCTTGCTGGCGCTACTGGTGGACACCGTGAATGTCATGACGTCAGCACTTAGTCTGCGAGCTGCTGTCTCGAAGCTCAGGCGCGTGCGAGTGGAGTCCTCGAAGAACAACGACACGACGGTCTTGCCCTGGAGCGCCGGGACCTTCGGGACGCGTCGCTGGCTGACCTCCACGAACCGGTCGGTGAGGTCGAGCAGGTGCTCGATACCGTCGCGGCCGAGTTCCTCGATCGACAGGAGATGCTTGAGTCCGAGGCTCATGCGATCACGACTCCTACCGCGGTCGCGCGGACTCGTTCCATTCGAGAGGTCGGCAGGTTCTTGCCGACGTAATCCGGCCGGATCGGGAGCTCGCGGTGGCCGCGGTCGACCATCACCGCGAGCTGCACCGACTTCGGGCGACCGTAGGCGCGCAGAGCATCGAGGGCGGCACGCACCGTGCGGCCCGTGAAGAGCACGTCGTCGACGAGCACGACAACCCGGTCGTCGATCGCGAAGTCGAGGTTGCTCGCGGCGGGAGTCACCTCTCGGAGGCCGATGTCGTCGCGGTAGAAGCTCACGTCGATACTGCCGACCGACACCTTCTCGTCGAGCGCGGCCAGGGCCTGTCCGATCGCCTCGGCGAGCCAGACGCCACCCTTCAGCATGCCGACGAGCACCACGTCGGAAGCACCGTGGTTTCGCTCAACGATCTCGTGCGCCATGCGGCGGACCGCTCGGCCGATCGCGTCCGCGTCGAGGACGATGCGACCGGGCGACTCGGCGGCGCGGACCGTGGCCGCGGTGGGGACCGTGGCTGCGGTGGCCTCGGACACTGGCTCGGCGGTGGCGTCGGACCTCTGTCGGTCGGGTCCAGGGACCCCCGATGCCTGAACCCCGGGCGCGGAAACGCCGCCCGGCAGGGGCGGCGTGGGCAACGACGGCACAGCAGTCATAGTGGCTCCTCCGTGCGAGCCTCACGGGACCCGCTTCACGGTTGAGCCGTCATGGTATCCCAGAGGACCGAACGTGACTACGCGGCCGCGGTCCCGCGGATCGCCGTGAGCAGTCGATCAGCTCAGCGATCTCATCGGCCGTGAACAGCGAGTTCGGCTCCGACAGCGAATGCTCGTTGAACGGCGAGTCCCAGAAAACGGCGGGGTTCGACGATGCCGTTCTCGGTGAGCTCCTCCACGATGAGGCCGACCCAGTCGATCTGCTCAGCGTTGTAACGCTTCTGGTCGAGAAACTTCGCCAGCGCCTCCCGGGCGGCGGTGCCATCGAGGCCGACCAACGCACGGACGAAGAGACCAAAGCCACCGGCCTCCGACTCGGCACGATCAACGTCGGTCTCGGTCCCGATCTCGCGCAGCACCCGCTTCAGCCCATCGATGTCATCGGTGGTGATCGGCCAGTTCATATGGATCTTGCTTATGGCGAGTTCGCCACGGTGCTCGCGCACGTAGGCCCGGGCCTTGACCTTGAACCGCTCGAAGCCAGCGGCCGTGAAAGCGGCGAGCGGAACTTCGCTCCCTTCCCCGATCGTGTCCTCGAAGTCGGTGTAGATGATCTTGCGCTTGCCCTTCTCGGGTCAGACGGACGAGCCCCCGCAGGTGGCGTCGCACCCGCTCCAGCATGGGCAGCGTGACGTTCTGCCACCACTCATCGGTCTGGACCCCCTGGATCAATTCCATATGCGCGCTGACAATCGGGATCTGCGATCTCGACGCGGACGTTGTCATTGGCGTCGGCGGCGGTGTCGGCATTGCTGTCGGCGCTCGCTAGCAATCGGTCGAGCTCGGCGATGACCTCCAGGCGGGACCGGAAGAGTCGCGTCGAGAGGGACAGGCCGAGTGTTCCGTCGACCCCGGGGACGTTCTGGTTGGTACTCAAGGTTCTGGCAGAAGTCGAACACGGTGAACGAGGTCTTGTCCTGGCCCGGGCCGAACAGGTCCTTGCACAACCGCGTGCCACGTCCGGGCATCTGCCAGAACTTCGTCTTCGACCGCACGAGCTTGAAGAACACGAGGTTCACGACCTCGGGCACGTCGATGGCCGTGTCAAGCATGTCGACGGAGATCGCAATATGAGGCGACGATTCCTTCAGCGAGAACTTGTCGATCAGGCTCTGCGTATACTCGGTTCGGTTCGTGATGATGCTCGCGAATCCACCGCGTAGATGCGGGTTATTTCCTTGAATCGTTCGTAAATGAAGTCGGCGTGCGCCTCATTTTTGGCGAAAATGATCGTCTTGCCGAGTCGGTCACCGCCCGCGACCTTCGTGCCGTGCGTCATAAGATGCTCAAGGAGCGTCGCCTGGTGCGAGTTCTCGAACTGGATGATGTCTTTCGCCAGCTTGTAAACGTCGTCGCCAGCGACCTTCTTGAACGCCGGCGAATTCACCAGCGCTGAGATTGTCGTCGTAGGGCCGCTGGAGCGCGGGGTCGTGCCGGAACGCCCACGTGACCGCGAGTTCGAGTGCTCGACGGGCGTAGAAGCAAGAAGTGCGAGGTTTCGGCAGCGCCGAAGACGCGGCCTTCGCCGCCGCCTCATGCACATCGGTGAACTCGGCAAGAAACTCGAAGGTCGTCATGACCGGGCGCTCGGTCTTAAGGTGCTCGCCGATTTCGGGGCCGATAATGCCGGGTTGGTCGATAGACGAGCCGTCGGTGCAATGGCCTTCGATGCGAATCTCCGCGTTGCCGTATTCGACGCTGCCGCGTCCGTCGGCGTTGCTCTCGATGTGGTCGTGGCGCTCGTCATCGTCACCGTGGACACTCTCGCCATGGGCTTGTCCCGCCGCTGTGGTCGCTCGACAGACGGACCACTGGCACCGACCAGTTCCACGTTGCCGAACGTCCCCGCCGTGGTTTCATAAGCAAAGTGTAGGGGCAGGTAACCCGGAATTTCGAGTGCTCGGCTATGGGCGTCGTCGATAGTGCTCAATTGTTGGCGGCGGCTTTGCGTTTGGCGTCGAGTTCTTCGTTGTTCACGTGCGCCCACACGGCCAGTTCAAGGTCGAAGCCGCCCCATCCGGTTCCGGTCGGCCGAATCGGAATGCCCGCACCAGTCGCATACGTATCGCGATCCGGAATCACCGAGCCGTACTCCGCTTCCAGCGCCTCGATTACCGACTCAATGTCCGTCGTGTCCGGTGGTGGACGGAACGTGCTGAGCACCCGCCCATCAGCTCCGATGCGTCTCGCAAACCTGAACGTTCCATCGTCATTCACGGACATCATCCAGAAACCATGGTGGATCAGCGGATGACACCGCGGACACAACGCCCCAAAATTGGAAAGATCGGTCTTCCCACCCCGAGACCACCACTGAACATGATGAATCTGAAGATTCACCCGACTCCCACAACCAGGAAACTGACAACACTGATCCCGCTCCAGCACCGCACGCCGCTGCGCCGCCGTGGGATGACGACGCTGACGCCCAAAGTTCAGCGGATGCCCATCGCTGTGATGGTTCAGATCAACCTGGTAGCCCTCGCACTCCAACAACTCCGCAGTCGTTGTCGGACACGCAATTGTGGTCAACTCGCAACCATCGGGATACCGATGCACCACGATCAACGGCACCCGCTCATCGACCTTCGGAACTACCGGCAGCCGTCCCCTCGTAGCGGCAGACGATTCCGCGGAATCGCAAGCCCGGCCCACCTCAGACGATTCCGCGGAATCGCGATGCCGCGCCCCCTCAGACGATTCCGCGGAATCGTTGTCGGCCGCTACCGGGTCGACCTGCTCGGCATTCACAACTGCGCTCGCTGCCGCGTCCTCAAGCCCAGCGAGGTCGCGAAGAAGAGCGGCCAATGCGTCCGCACGCAGCTGATCGACCGGCGTGTCGCTTTCGGACTGCTCCGAACGGAACCGTTGCACCCGTGACTGAAGCGCGGCCCGGAACATCTCACCAACATCAGCCGGTAGCGACCCGCGAAGATCCCAGCCCCGCTCGTCATCAGGACGCAAATTCAGCGACCGCCGACCATACTGCCGCGCACCAAGATCCGGATCAGCCGCCGCAGCCACCCGCGCCACACCACGAGCAAACCGCTCCAACTGCGCCGCATTCGCGGCACGCGCCAACCCCACGAGGTCCTTCTCACTCGACTCAGTGATCACCCGCGACACCGCACGCACCCGCGCATACGACAACCGTCCCGCCGCAAACTCCGTCCGCAACAACGAGAACTTCCGCAGCGCGGCCGCGATTCGGACGTGCTCGCGCGCCGTCACGATCGACTCGCCGACATGACCGACCAGCCAATGCGCCATCGACCGGCATTCCCAATCCACCCACGCGCGACGAGCGTCGTACTCACCGATCAACTCCAGCCACGCACACGTCGCAATCGCAATCCGCGCCGCAAGACCACAAATATCAGCCTCCAGCCGCTCCGTCGCCAACTCCGACAACGGCGGACGAGTAAGAGGCGCGTCACCAGGCGCAGTCTGAACGGAGTCTCGGGTTGTCTCGCTCGGAGCGTCACACACGTCGGTTGCCATGCGTCCATCATGACGAGGGGGTATGACAGTATTCCGGCCTCCCCGACAGGCATTTTCAGAAATCGCCAAACTTCGCGTCGGCCTCGACGCGTCGGCCGGAACCTCAGCTCAGTCCTCAATGGTGCGCGGCGACTCCACAAACATGCAGCGCGACCCGGCCAGCCCAGCTCTCCCGAGTATTTCGTCCACCTCGCGAGGGAAGTCGGTTTCCGCGTGCTGTCTCGCCCGGGTCGCCGAGGCCGGCACCACCAACATCTCGAACAGTTCAACCAGCAGACCTTCAGGGTCGACCTTCCCTTGCATCATCTCGCCGGACGGAACGAGCCGATAGTTGTCGCCAGCCCGGGGCAAACAAACGCGTGCAGCTCAGCCTCGGAAACCGTCCCGAGATCGCGTAGTTCTGATTCGAAGACGTTTCGATCGCTGTCCCCCAACATCGCAAGGATCCGTTCGACTGAAGCGTTCGGCAAGTCCGCCATCACCATGTTCATTTCGACACCTGACACGGAAGCTTTCGTGGTCGTCTTTTTCTTTGATCCGTCGCGCGTTTGCACACCAGGCGAGGGTGGCCACGAACGAGCCGTCCGCTCAACTCTCAGCCGCCTCAGAGCACTCCGCTGAAGGCTCGGTGCTGCAGCGCGACGAAGAGGCGGTCTTGAGAATCGGACGCGAGCGCGGATCGGCGACGCATCTCCGCTGCCGTTGTCAGCCGATCGCGGAACTCGCGTTGCAGGCTGACTGGAGGCAGCAGGAGCGGAAAGCTCCTCAGTTGCGACATGTTGATTGAGGCGATCCCAGTCGTTTGTTTCGCAGACCTCAAGAAGTATGACTTTCCCGCGTACTTCCAATGAGCCAGTTAAGGAACAAGGGGTCAACATCATTGTTGCCGGTGCGAATGCGGACCCGGAATATGTGGTTCTGGCGAATGCATTCTGGAAGTTCTTCGCCCCAAAGACAGCCTCGCCCGAGCTTGTCGGGGTCACCACCTTCGGTCAGGACGAGGTCGTCCTTGCGGAGCTTCAATCGCCTGAGTTCGTCCTCCGTGGCATCAATCATCTTGACAGCGGACAAGTTCAGAGCCTTGTCCTGAACGTTCGCGACCGCAAGGTACGGCACCGAACGAGCCGACTTTCCAACGAGCGAACGACCCTTCGTGACGCCCGAGACGATCTCTGCGACCGAGCCGAGCGGCGTGGACTCCGGCCAACCACGTGGATTGGAGATCGGGTCGCCGAAGAGGTCGAGGAAGATGGACTGGGTGAGGGTGTCGAGTTGGGCGAGGGCGGCGCGGCGCTTGATGCGGATCTCGTCGGCCTTGTCGAGGATCGCCGCAATCCGGCGCTGTTCCTCGATCGGCGGTACGGGGACAAGAATCTGCGCCACGTAGGACGGTCGCGCCCGAAGCAACGATCCTCCGACCCCGGAAACCGTATTCATGAATTGGCCATGGGACGGGTCGGAAACGAGGGAGTGTCGAAGGTAGGCAGCATCGACCTTTGGCGTCCGGAACACGATCCATTCGCTCGATCCGAGCTTGCGATGCCCAGTACCTGTGCCGACGACCCAGGATCTACGGATATGCGGAACAATTCGCGAGAGCAACACGTCTCCGGATCGCAGAACCGGCTTCGCTGACCCGATCATCGAACCAGGCACTATTTCCGGCTCACCTCGGTCATAGGCGGGAATACTCAACAACTCGAATACTTCGGCGGGCACCTTCGACGGATCGACCGACTGCTTCCCCTCGGCCATAAAGACCCCCAGCGGCACCATCGGCCACCCCGTCACAACATCCCGTCCAGCTCCCGCATGGCGGACTGGATCTCTGCAGCAGCACCCCCGACCAGAACGGATCCCAGATGCGATCGATCTGCGACTTCAGCTCACCCGTGACCACTCGTCCCCCTCAACGTGCGACCCCCCGCCGTCTGGTGCCATTCGTCCCCGCGAGGGAACCACCGGTTAGTCTCAAACGCGCCTCGCCGCAACAACCTCGATCTCGATCAGCCAACGCTCGTCCCAGTGGTCGGTCACGAGGACGGTCAGCGCCGGACGGAGATCGCCGAGCACCTCGTTCCGCACCGTTCGGTTGTCTTCGCGGTAGCCGCGATCACGGATGTACATCGTGACCTTCACGACATCGGCGAGCGCGAATCCGCCAGCGGTCAGCGTCCGGGTGACGTTGCGCCACGCAACGCGGGCCTGGTCCGCGAACTCAATGGGCACCGTCCCGTCGAGTTCGTCGGGCGTCTGTCCGCTCACGAACATCATTTCCATCCCAGCCGGGACCACGATGCCATGCACGAAATTGCCCGGCGGCTTCGGCACGTCGACCGGCTCGACGCTGCGCACTTCTCCGGTCATCCGATGGTCACCGCATCCGCTGGATCAGCCGGTGACGCTTCTTGCCCGCCGGGAGCGCCTTGCGCGTCAACGGATCTTCGCCTCTCGCACGAGCGGCCGCGAGCGCCGCCTCCGACGCTGCCCGCGCCTTTGCGGTGCGTCCAACGGATGTCACGATCGCGCGGTTCCCGATCGCTCCGACGCCCGCACCGATACCGAGCGGGAGCAGCGTTGCGAGCTTCAGCGCAAGTTCTTGTGTGACAAGTTTCTCGACCATCTTCACGCCTACCCGGGTCGCAAGCATCTCGTTCACACGCGACATCGCGGGCAGCGTCCCCTTGCGTCCGAGCGCCTGTTTGCCGAGCTGACGCTTCATCTGTCCGGCCTTGCGCTCCTGATCGGTGAGCTGCGACTCCGACCCTGCAAGGACGCCATACACAAAGTCTTTCCGGACCTCCAGCAGGCTGAGATCCACTTCAAACGCAAGACCAACGGCCATCACCATGGCGGCGATCCGGCCGAACGCAACTCCGACGTCGGCAGCTCCAGTTGCGAGCGCCGTACCAGTCCCGACGCCGGGCGCGACGGCCACGGCACCGGTCAAGGCACCCACGGTTGCCATTTCTCGGGCCACCCGTGTCACGACCATGTCCGCGTGCACGCTTCCCGACGCTCCGGGTGCCGCAGCGCGAGCCCGGCGCAGCATCGCCTCGGCGTCGGACACACGGTTCTCGACCACATAGTCGACCGCACGAACGGCGACCCGCCCGACCTGCTCGGACGCCTTCGACAGCGGATTGACCAATGTTGCTCCTGAACGTGGGACTGCGAAAATGTGGACTGCGAACTGACGCTCGGCTGAGCGTCGGCGTGAATGCACAACGCGGGTGAAGCCGCCATCATTCCAGAACGTGGCGTGCCTCGAGGCGGGCACGCTGGCACGCTGGCATGCTGGCCCGGTCAGCCCGCCGCCACCGTCGTGAGCTCGAAGCGGTCGACGTCCACGAGGCCCTTGTCGGTGATGCGTAGCTGCGGGATGACCGACAGACCGAGGAACGACAGCTGCATGAACGGTGCCTCGATCTCAATGCCGAGCCGCCGCCCCACGCCGACCAGCACCTCCAGCTCCTCCGCAACATCATCTGCGCGCTTATCACTCATCAATCCACCGATCGGCAGACGTACTTCACCCACGACGCGGCCCTCCGACACGATCACCTGCCCGCCGCCGATCTCCGCCAGGCGGGCCACGGCCACCGCCATGTCGAGCGGTCCATCCGAGCCACGTCCTCCGACCACCATGCAGTTGTGCGCGTCGTGCGCGACCGTCGATGCAATCGCTCCATGTCGTAAGCCGAACCCGGACACATACCCGAGCCCGATGCGGCCCGTCCGGCGATGGCGCTCCACGACACCGATCCGCGCAACGTCCAACTCCGGATCACCCACATCGAGGACCAGGTGCTTCGTGGTGAGACTCCCCTGCTCGATCCCGATCACCCGTGCCAGCCCGCCGACCGGCGGAGAGAGCGTCAACTCCTCGGAAGTCGGCGGCACGTCGAGGTGCACCGACGCCTTCATCCACGCGGGAACCGGTGTCTCCGGCACGACGCCCGGCACGACCGCTCCGTCGCGAGCCACGAGGCGGCCCTTGTGGAACACGAGCGTCGGCTGCCACGTCGCGAGGTCATCGAACACGAGAATGTCGGCCTGATATCCCGGCGCGAGCGACCCGAGCGACGTGAACCCGTGATAGGTCGCTGGGTTCGTGGACGCCATTACGAGCGCGTCCACGTCACGCACGCCATGCGCGACCGCAAGTCGGCAACAGTCGTTGATATGGCCGACGCTGCGCAGCGTGTCCGGCTCGCGGTCGTCGGTGCAGAACGCCACGAGGTCGGTGCCCTCGTCCAGCACCATCGGGATCAGTTCGACCAGGTTCTTGCTCGCCGAGCCCTGGCGGATGAACACCCACATGCCTTTGCGACGCTTCTCGACCGCCTCGTCGAGCGCCGTGCATTCGTGGTCGCTCTCGACACCTGCGGCGAGATAAGCGTCGAGTGGAAACCCCCGGACTCCCGGCGCATGTCCGTCGACACGCTTCGACCCGGCAACCGCGATTCGGGCCAGCATCTCCGGATCGCCGTTGATCACGCCCGGGAAGTTCATGACCTCGGCCACACCGATCGCGCCGTATCGATCGATAAGCGCGCGTACGTCTTCGTGATCCAGCTCGGCACCCGCAGACTCGAACGGCGAGGCCGGCACGCAACTGGACGCGCACACGCCGAACAGGAACGGCATCGTCGACGCCGCCTCAACAACGGCCGCAACGCCGGGTATCCCGAACACGTTCGCGACCTCGTGCGGGTCCGCCGCAACCGCCGTTGTGCCGTGTGGAAGCACGGCGCGGACGAACTCGTCGACCCACAGCTTCGTGGACTCCAGGTGCATGTGGGCGTCGACGAATGCGGGTGTTATCGACGCGCCGCCGACGTCGATGACTTCGAGTGCTTCGCGGTCACCCCATCCAACGATGCAGCCATCGGCGATCGCGAGCGACGTTTGGATCCACGAACGGGTCGACGATACGAAGACCCGTCCTCCGGTGATCAGCAGGTCAGCCGGTTCGTCGCCACGGGCGACGGCAAGTCCACGGGAGGTGACAGAAGGTCGAGCCATCAGGCCAGTCTGCCCGACGGCAATAGAGGATCGCCGCACAAGATTCCATTGCCACAGGCAAACGGCCACGCGGCCACGCGCCACGGAAGTACAGCTCAGATCTCCTTGTGGGGTTGCAACGTTGACCGGAGACCCATCCCCCGCCGTAGCACGCTCAGCCAGAACGGCGCTCCCATTCCGAGAGCTACCGTCAGGACGAGCAGAGAGAACGCCCTTGGCACGAACGTGCGAACCGACCAGGTCGCCTTCCACTTCGCTGGATTCAACACCGACGTTTCCAGCAGATTGAGATTCGCCGCATCGGCGAGCACCGCCGTGACGCACGAGCGGACTTCTGTCAGCTCCTTCGCCGCCTGCTCCTTGGTGAGGTCGCCCGCTGGCTGCGGGTCCGACGCCTTGGTCGTTTCGTCGTATTCCTTCGCGCACGCATTCACCACCGCCAATTGCTTTGATGTCGCAGCCGACCGGGTCGAGGCCGTCTGGTCAACGAGGGACGCTGCAACGCCGATGAACTGGTCGCGTCGGGCGGCGTCTCGCCAGAGGTCCGACCCAAGCTGGAACGGGTTGACGTTGACCAGGATCGCAACCACCGCCGCGGCCGCGAACACGAACCACCGGATGAGGCGCTTGTAAAGGCCTGAGAGCTGCGCCATCTCGGCGTCCATCCAGCGCTCGATCCCAAGTCGTACCTTCTCCGCGTCGTTTCCGCCGGCCGTCATGAGCGCCACGAGACGTCCCTTCGTTGCGTCGCCGAGCGACGAGGCAGCCACCGAGTCCTTGTCCGGGAGCAGCTCCACCAGAGTCTGGGCCAGCAACGTCACCGGAACATGCTTCACCGATGTCTTTCGGTCCGGGGTGCGAAAGCTTGATCCAATGCCGAGGCCCGTTACACCGGACGCCACCTTTCCGAAGAGCCCGATCGGCTCAGCGGTTGGCGCGTGAATCGGCCTTGGATCCTGCGTCCAGTCGAACTGCATGCGAAGGAACGAACCAATCGAGTCAGGGACCGCGAAGTAGTTCCCGAACCGCTGACGCAGGAATGACCACAAGAACTTGGATCGAACACGCGTCACCATCGCGAAGACCTCGGTAATTGCTGCCGGAAGCAGCGACAGGAGGAAGAAGGAGACCGCCATCGCGATAGCAAGATCAAGTACCGCGATGCTGGTGACGTTCACGAGACAACTCCTGGCGGCGAAGGCTTGTCCGGTCGATTCTGACGCTCAGGCCGCAGGAACGCGACGATCGTGAGGGCGATCATCAAAACCAGGGTTGGCCAGAAGCGGGATCGGAACAGATCGATCCAGCGCTCTCTCCCTGCGGTGCGCTCGCTAGGCCGCCAGAGTCCGATCCGCGCCCATACGCCGTAGAGGGCACCCGCCCCCAGCGCGAAGCCGAATCGCCAAATGACACGCGCCCAGGACCAAAGCAGCGACACCGCCACGAAACCCGCGATTGCCGAAAGGAGCACGAGTGGCCGATGTTGTCGAAACACATCCACACCGAATCGCGACGTAAAGGTGTCGCGGTCACGCCAATCGGTCCACCTGAACATCGCGCACGAACCGAGGTGGATTGCGACGCTCGCTAGCAGTACAAACCAGGCGACTCGGCTCCTCCGACGCCGCCCCGGCGGGTCACCCGGTCGAGGCCGCACCCGAACCGCCGTGCTCCAGTAGGCGAACGACAGGGCGACACTCGTCGCCCACCCGAGAACGGCCCACACACCGTTCAGGCCGGGAAGCACGGCACCGAGGAAACCGACGTTCACACCGATGAGGAACTGCCAGCGAAGCGACGCCGCCGCCGCCACGATCATCAACGGCACGGCAAGCAACGTACGGTTCCAGCGTGGCGCTGGCTTGACCGCGCGGGCGAGGTGACGCGCTGCCTGCACCGCCCGCACCGTCAGTGCGCGCTGACCCCACAGGTCCGACATCGAGCGTTCCAACGCGTCGTATCGACGCACAGTTCGAATCGGTTCCGGTGGCGGGTTGATCGTGTTCGCCGTCTTCGGTGGATGGTTCGGGTCAAGCGCAGCGTCCTCCAGGCTCGGTAGATGCTCGGTCAGAAGGTCCAGATGCCGACGCAACACCAGCAAGCTGCGCACGGTCTCACCGGCATGAGCGCTGGGCAGTTTTGAAAGCAGGTCGGCGGCGTCCGCCATGACATGAGGACAAAGTAGCGGCCACGCGTTGCTAAGCATTTTGACACCCGAGCCGTCGCCCCAGCAGACAGCGGCTCGCACCCCTTCCACAAGGACGTCTGGTTCGATGCCGGGGGGAAGGTGGTCCGGTCGGAGTAGAACATCGACGACGCTTGTCGCAGCGTCGAGATGTCCCCACATCCAGTCGTTCTGCCGAAAACGTTTGGAAAGAAAGGCCGAGAAATTGCCGAGCGAGTTTCCAGACAATTTGGCGGCCGGGTTCATGAGCCATCCAGCGTCACCCTTCTGCCGAGCGTGCATGCGATCGGACTCGAACGCAAGCTCCTCGGGAAGTCCCAGGCTCTTCAAGTAGCCGGGTCGGGCGAGGGGAGAAGCGTTCGCGCCAGAGATTCGTATGTAGTTCAAGCTCTGGCCCGGCGGTAACGTCGACCCTTGGTGGACACCGAGAAGTGCGGCGTCGAGCCGGTCGAGCAGCCTGATGAACCTCTCCGGGCCTCCTGTAGGCACGACCAAAATCGCCTGTTCGAAGAGCGATCTGGAGACCGATGGAAGCACAGCAGACGGCAGAGCTCCCCCAGCCGCCAGTTCCGCCATGACGCCATCGAGACGTTCCCGAAGAAGCGAAATCGCCGATTGCGCTCCACCAACGGACGCGGGGACCATCGTGCCAGCGGCAAGGCTCACACAGGTCGGACGCAACGCGGTCGGCAACCGTTCCAGCCACGGCTTGCGCAATTCCGCCTCGGACGCGTTCGGTCCCGTGCCCTCGTCGCGCAAACCAACCGTCCCGGCGATTTGCAGGATCGTCGGGTCGCGATCGAAGTGACCCGCTCCGTCAAGGGCAACCTGCACTCCATTGCAAGGTTGCCCAGCCAGGATCTTCATCTCGATGTTCATCTCGACGAGTCGCGCCAACGTCAGAGTGTCGTAGACAACGGCGCGCTGACTCGATGCATCGAGCGCCGGGTAATTTCTCTCCAGCCATCGAATCCATTCGATGAGCGTGTAACACTGGCGAATAAGGCGGGCGAACGGACGGATCAGCCGGGTGTCCGGATTGTCGGTGAGCGTCATGGCCCGGGTCAGCAGTTGCGCTCGTATAGCAAAACGTTCGTTCGCAGCGGAGTCCAGCGTGCTCAGTTCCGAACGCTGAATTCTCGAACCGATCGGCGACCCCGTCATGGTTGCGGCCGGAGCACGGTGCAGCTCATAAATACGGTCGGCATCGGACGCCGCATAGCTTGCTGTCGAAACAGCACCCCCGGCCGAAAATGCCGCGATTGCGATCGAGGTTGACTGCACCGCACGAATCTCGACGCTGCGGTTGTGTTCCACGAGCACGTCGAGATCGTCGAGCAGACTCTCGGTGCCGGCACTGATCAGGTCTTTCACGACCCTTAGGGGCGAGCCGTTGGGATTGAGGTCCACTGCGCCAGCCAGCTTTCGCACTGCCTGCCATGCGCGGCCGAAAAACCCGTCCGAACTGGCAGGTGCCTCCGGGGCACCTTCCGGACTCGGATGCAGGAACACGACCCAGCGCCTGACCGGCCCGACGGATGGCATGTTTCCGACCGCCCGTATAGCACGGGCGACGGGAATATTGTCGAGCACACCACCGTCGTAGAGAAGCAGCGTGGCGGTGGTGTCCGACGTGTCGAGGCCACTCGTTGCAGCACCCGGGTCGGGCAGATTCAAGATGCCAGCCAAGCTCGTCGGGTTGACCTGGACCGGTTCGAAGGCCACCGGAAACGATGCCGTCGAGCGCGCCATCAACGCGGCCATCACCGCGGCACCATCACGTTTGAAATCGCTCAGGGCCGGGTCGTTTGCCTTGTGACGAAAATGAGCGAAGGCCGAGCGTCGTTTATCGCTATTCAGTGGGTCGACACCATTGACAACTTCAACCCCCCCGAGCACGGTCAATGCCAGGAATGCCTCACTGACCGTAGCGAAATCCGGTTGAAGAGCGCTGTCACCAAGGATCTTGTCGAATTGTTTCTCCAGTTCCTTGCGGAAGTATTCACCGTCGAGCACCGATCGTCGAGGGACGTCCGAATTCTTCAGGAGGGTGTCGATTCCAGCCGTGTCCATCCAGATGGGGGCCAGGCTTTCGATTGGCTTTCCCTGCGCAAGGCAGGCCGCTCCCAAAACAGCGTTGAGGCCACCGGCGCTCGCTCCGGCCAGCACATCGACCTCAACTCGAGCAATGGTCGTGAGGCCAAGCACCCTCCTATAGAACGCGGCCGAGCCATCCGACCCCGACGGTGACGGCGATGCAATCGAGGCTCGCCGGAGTACGTCGATTTCTGCCAGCGCACCGCCGATCCAGATCGCAAGACTCACGCCCCCGCGCATCGCGACCGCGAAGCGCAGTGTGGTCCCCGGAGCAACAGTGCCTGACGCCACTGTCGAACCGGTTCCCGTGGAACCGTTCATGATTTGACCCCCCACCCCGCCCGGCAAATCCCGGCAGAGGGGAAATATGTCTCTTTTTTTGATCTACGTCAAGTGCCGCGTGTTCGTTTGATCATTGAACGAAAGTGCTCTTGTCGACGTTGCCCTCTGCGATCGGGTTGATCGATCAGCGCCCGAGATGATCAGCGATCGAGGTGAGCATGCCGTTGACAAACCGGCCGGAATCTTCGGTCGAGAACTTCTTCGCCATCTCCACCGCTTCGTCGAGCACGACTGCCCGCGGCGTATCTCGGTGATGGTCGAGTTCCTCGATCGCCATGCGCAGCACGAGTCGGTCGAGCACCGGCATCCGCTCGACCGGCCAGTCGGCGCGGGCGAAACGTCGGATCAGGCCGATGGCATCGTCGTAGTGCTCATCGATACCTTGGGCGAGCGCCGCCGCGAACGGATCAGGAGCGACGGGTAGCGACGCCAGCACGTCGGCGATGCTCTCGCTCTTGCACTCGGCCTCGTAGACGAGCTCCAGTGCGCGCTCGCGGGCGTCCGTGCGAGAGTTCGGCGGAAGGCCCGTTCGGTCCGGGCGGGACCCGCTCACACTCGCGTCAGGTAGTCACCGGAACGGGTGTCGACCTTGACCTTGTCGCCCTGGTTCACGAACAGCGGAACCTGGATCACGAGACCGGTCTCCAACGTCGCAGGCTTCTTCGCACCCGAAACCCGGTCACCCTGGATGCCCGGATCGCATTGCGTTATTACAAGCTCGACCGCGGCGGGAAGATCAACGCCGACGATCTCCTCGCGGTAGAAACGCATGTTTGCGTTGTCAGTTTCTTTAAGGTAGCTGGTGGCCTCACCCAACTGGGCCGGCGTGACTTCGAGCTGCTCGTAGGACTGGTTGTCCATGAACACGTAATCGTCGCCTGCCTTGTAGAGGAACTGCATCTCGCGGTTCTCGATAATCGCCTGTTCCATCTTCTCGCCGGCGTTGTAGGTCCGCTCGATGACCGCGCCCGTTCGGACGTTGCGCAACTTCGTGCGGACGAACGCGCCGCCCTTGCCCGGCTTCACATGCTGGAACTCGACGATGCGCCATACCGAGCCATCGAGCTCGATGTGCATCCCGTTCCGGAACTGGTTCGTGGAGACCGTCTCGGCCATGCCAGCGGGCATTGTAGGGGCGAGGCTTGCCTCGCCTTGCAGCTGGCGCAAGACCAGAATCCGCTCGCGCAGATTCTGGTCGCGCAGAGATCCCTGAAGGCGTCCGCTTCGCGGCCGCAGCACTCCTCTTCACATCAACCTCTACGAGACGGCGAGGAGCTCCTTCGTGAACTGCGTTAGCCGCTCGCAACCGTCAGCCGTCACGAGGACGAGATCCTCGATCCGGACGCCCGCGTCGTCGGGGAGGTAGATCCCCGGCTCAACCGAAACGACGTTCCCCGGCTCGAGGACGTCGGTCGACTCCGGGCGGAGCACCGGCGCCTTGTGGATCTGCACGCCGACACCGTGGC
>JAYSSR010000034.1:0-41171 GCA_043720395.1 Acidimicrobiia bacterium | reverse complement strand
GGCGAGCAATTGCTCGCCCTTCATTGCGGCACCCCGGTCGCAGCGAGCGCCATGAACGTACCCGACAGCGGGCGAGCAATTGCTCGCCCCTTCATTGCGGCGGGGTGGTGGCCGATACGTGGCATGACTTCGAGATCGAGCAGCGGCCGACCAAATGCTCGGCCCCTTCATTGGGCTACGTGTGGCGTGAACCGAGAACCGGCAACCACGTTTTAGCGGCCGAGCAAATTGTCGGTCCTTCATTGCGGCAACAACAGAAGCGAGTCGAACACCGCAGCCACGACCAGCGACCCGAGCAGCGGACGAGCCCTTCATTGCGACTTCCTCCCCAGTCTCACGGCCCCAGCTTTCCTAGTAACGAAGACGTTCACAAGCGCGAGTGGTTGAACTCGGGCGATTTGTAGCGCTCACCGCAACATCGTGACCGGCCGCCCGGACGCCACCGAAACTCACTGTGCGATCTGTGGCGCTGAGCGCACTGCTAAGCACAGCACCACCGAAGACCGAGACCATCTTGGTGTCCCCCGTCACAGCGGCACTAGCGTGGCCACGGGCCGGAAACCGCCCGCAACTCGCCCGCAGAGTAGAAGCACCCACGACCCACGGAGTTTGTGCATGACCGATCTCGCTGAAAACCCGTCCCCCAATGTGGAGGACCTCCATCACGTCGTCGTGCGCTTCGCCGGTGACTCCGGGGACGGCATGCAGCTCACCGGAGACCGCTTCACCAGCGTCTCCGCCGCCTTTGGCAACGACCTTTCGACGCTGCCCGACTTCCCCGCCGAGATCCGGGCCCCAGCCGGCACGATGAACGGCGTCTCGGCATTCCAGGTGCGGATCGCCGACCACGAGATCTCCACGCCGGGCGACGCCCCCAGCGTGCTCATCGCCATGAATCCGGCCGCGTTGCACGCCGACCTTCACCACCTCGAAGCGGGCGGCATGGTGATCGTCAACGTCGACACGTTCGACGAGCGCAACCTCGCCAAGGCCGGCTACAAGGAGAATCCACTCCTCGACGGCAGCCTCGACACCTACCGGCTCGTGCAGGTTCCGATGACGACCCTCACGGCAGGGGCGGTCACGCCGCTCGGCGTCAAGCCGCGCGACGCCGATCGCTCGAAGAACTTCTTCGCCCTCGGGATGATCTCGTGGATGTACTCGCGTCCGATCGCGGCCACGATGACCTGGATCGACGAACGCTTCGGCAAGAACGAACTCGTCCGGCTGAGCAACCGGGCGGCGTTCCAAGCGGGCTTCAACTTCGGTGAAACCACCGAACTGTTCCACCATCCGTACAACATTCCGGCAGCCGTGCTCCCGGCAGGTGAGTACACCAACATCACCGGCAATACGGCCCTCGCGTGGGGACTCGTAGCCGCCGGTCAGCTTGCGCAGCTGCCGATCTTCCTGGGCAGCTACCCGATCACCCCGGCGTCGGACATCCTCCACGAGCTGTCGAAGCACAAGAACTTCGGTGTGCGGACGTTTCAGGCCGAGGATGAGATCGCGGCTGCCGGTTCTGCGTTGGGAGCGTCCTTCGCCGGTCATATCGGCGTCACGACGACGAGTGGTCCCGGTATTGCCCTGAAGAGCGAAACGGTGTCGCTGGCCATGAGCATGGAGCTGCCGATGATCATCGTGGACGTGCAGCGTGGCGGCCCCTCGACCGGCCTGCCCACCAAGACCGAGGCCGCGGATCTGTTCCTCGTGCTGCACGGCCGTCACGGCGAGTCGCCCGTCCCGGTCGTGGCCGCATACAACCCGTCGAACTGCTTCGACACCGCGATCGAGGCCGCTCGCCTGGCGCTGAAATACCGCACGCCGGTGTACCTGCTGACCGACGGCTACATCGCCAACGGGGCGCACCCCTGGAAGCTGCCCGACGTTTCGACGCTGCCCGATATCAGCGTCGAGTTCGCGACCGAGCACAACCACACCAACGACGACGGCTCGACCGAGTTCTGGCCGTACGTCCGTGATCCTGAGACGCTGGCCCGCCCGTGGGCGATCCCCGGCACGCCCAAAATGATGCACCGCATCGGCGGTATCGAGAAGGAGAACGGCAGCGGCGACATCAGCTACACGCCGGACAACCACGAGGCCATGGTGCATCTCCGTGCCGCCAAGGTCGAGGGGATCGCAAACGACATCCCACCGGCGCTGTTTGAGGGCGACGAGAACCCCGATGTCCTCGTACTCGGCTGGGGCTCCACCTGGGGTGCCATCAAGGCCGCCGTGCGCCACGTCCGAGCCGACGGCCACAAGGTCGGCTGGATTCACCTCACCCACCTCAACCCGTTCCCCCACAACCTTGGACCGGTCCTCGCCTCGGCCCGCAAGGTCATCGTTCCCGAGATGAACATGGGTCAGCTCTGCTCGCTCGTTCGGGCCAAATACCTCGTCGACGCCCAGTCGATCAGCAAAGTCCGCGGCGTCCCGTTCACCGCCGGCGAGATCGAACGACATATCCGCACTGCTCTGAAAGGACTGTCATGACTACCCCGGTCGCCGTAACCACAAAGAAAGACTGGATGAGCGACCAGGAGGTGCGCTGGTGCCCAGGCTGCGGCGACTACGGCGTTCTCCAAGCGGTTCAATTCCTCATGCCGGAGCTTGGTGTTGCACCGGAGAACGTCGTGTTCGTCTCCGGTATCGGCTGCTCATCCCGGTTCCCCTATTACATGAATACGTACGGCATGCATTCGATCCACGGACGCGCCCCGGCGATCGCAACCGGCCTCGCAACGGCACGTCCGGACCTCGACGTCTGGGTCGTGACCGGCGACGGTGACGCTCTCTCCATCGGCGGCAACCACTTCATTCATGCACTGCGTCGCAACGTGAACCTCACGATCCTGCTGTTCAACAACGAGATCTACGGCCTCACGAAGGGTCAGTACTCCCCCACATCCGAGGTTGGGAAGGTCACGAAGTCGACGCCGTATGGCTCGGTCGATCACCCCTTTAACCCCTTGTCGGTCGCCATCGGCGCCGAGGCGACCTTTGTGGCGCGAACCCACGATCTCGACCGCAAGCACATGATCGAAATCATGCGCGCGGCCCATGCCCACAAGGGTGCATCGTTCGTCGAGATTTACCAGAATTGCAACGTCTTCAATGATGGTGCCTTCGAGGATCTCATCGGCCGCGAGAACCGTCCGAAGATGATGATCAACCTCGTCCACGGTGAGCCGATTCGCTTCGGTGCAGACGGCGAGCGGGGCGTCGTCATGGGTCCTGATGGCCAGTTGCGGGTCGTCGATGTGGCCGATGTTGGTGCCGAAGCCCTGCTGGTACACGACGCGCATCGCGAAGACCCGTCACTCGCCTTCGCGCTCGCCCGCCTCGCCCCGGACCGCCACACGCCCACACCGTTCGGTATCTTCCGCTCCGTCGAGCGGGCCGACTACGGCGGCTCCGTCGCCAACCAGCTGCTCGCAGCGTCCACCAAGGGTCCCGGCGACCTCGGCAAGCTCCTCCGCTCCGGCGGCACCTGGACGGTCGACTGACCCACTTCGGCCCGTTGGATGTTTGGTCGACCGCCCCCACACGGCGGGAGCGGTCGACCAAACGTCACGGAATGCGCGTTGGCAGCTTAGGTGTTGGGCACCTCGTAGGCAGCGCCGTTCCAGTAGTCGCGATTCGCGGAGATCTTGCCTTCGCGCAGCGTCCCGATTGACACGCCAGGCACGTTCATCGGCTGCATAATCCACTCGATTGCATAGCTGCTCCCGTCGCTCACGTGGCCGACGTAGTCGAAGTAGGCGTCGGGCACGTTCGTGAACGAGGCCTGCACGAATCGCCGGAGCTGCTTCACGCCCGTCGCTCCGTGCTTGATCGTGGTGTCCTCGTAGACGAGGTCATCGGTGAAGAACGAGACAACCTTGTCGACATCGTTGGTCGCCCATGCGTCGAGGTAGTCCTTGAAGAAGTTCGTCATTGCTGGTCCTTCTGCACAATGCCAACGCAAAGCGCGAGAGCACGGCGATCGTACCTGACATTTGTGTCAAGTTTTCATCCGTGGGGACCACCAGTCGCATGGGGGCCGCACTCCGGGTGTCACCGCCGTTGGTCTGATCGGCAGCGATTGACACTCGAAGGTGATCGTCAGCGTCACCCGTGAGTCATCCTCGGTAGCCTGCATTCATGACCGCGACCGTTACTGATCCCCGCACGGGGTTTGCTCGACTTGTCGCATTGGCAGAATCCGGTGGACTTGACGTTACGTGCGAGCACTTCGGTGTCCGCGTGATGTGCGCGTTCGGCAGCGCTACACACGTATCGACGCTGAGTCCACCCGAAGATCTCGACATTGGTGTGAGCTTTATCGATCGGGTCGCGGGGCGTCGACAGCGGATCGCGCTGTGGACCGCCCTCGTGGATCTGAGTGGCTGTGAGACCATTGACCTCGTGGTGCTCGACATCGACGACCCGGTGCTAAGGGCCGAAGCATTGACCGGTTTCGGGTTATACGAAGACACATCCGGAGCGTTGGCGATTATGCAAATGGCGGCCCTCGGAGAGCGACGAGACACCGCGCATCTCCGGCGAATGAACCTGGAGTTGATGGCGCAATGATGCCGATGCGACCAAACGCTGACGTGATCGAGCGCCGCCTCGCCCATCAACGAAATTTGCTCGAAGAACTCGCCGCGCTTGACAATCGAACCGGCGAAGCCCTCCGCGATGCACCAGTTGTTCGCGCTGCGACCGAACGCATGATCCAAGCAATCGTCGACCTCGCGCTCGACGTCAACGCTCACGTCGCGTCGACGGCACTTGGGCGGGCCCCCGGGACGGGTCGCGAGTCCTTCGACCTGATGGCCACGGCCGGGGTCATTAGCCCCCAGCTCGCCGATCAGCTCAAACCCGCCGTCGGCCTGCGCAACGTCCTCGTGCACCTCTATGCCGACATCGACGTTGAGATCGTCGCCGATTCGATCGACGAACTCCTGATTGGTTTTCGCGAGTACGTGCGAAGCGTCGCTCGCTGGCTCACCAAATAGGGAAGGGCTCAGTCGACTCGTGCCGTGGCGGACCCGACAACGACCTCTTCGCCGTTCTGGTTGCAAGTCGAAACGTGGAGATCGACGAGCGAGGTGCCGTTCTCCGAGCGGATTGCTTCGACCCGTAACGTCGTCGTGAGCGTGTCGCCCGGCCAGACCTGCCGGGAGAAGCGGACGCCGTACTTCGTAAGACGGCCATCGCCGACCCAGTCCGTAATCGCACGACCCGTGAGGCCCATGGTGAGCATGCCGTGAGCGAAGACGCCCGGATATCCGGCAACCTCACGGGCGTACTTCTCATCGCTGTGCAGCGGGTTGTAGTCCCCCGAGGCACCTGCGTACATCACGAGCTGCGTCCGCGTCAGGTCATCGACCACGACCATCTCGCGCGTGTCGCCGACCGTAAGTTCGCTTACTTTAAGTGCCATGTCTCAGCCCTCCTGCGCGACGACGTTGCCGGTGCGGACGCCGACACCTCGGGCGGTCACCACGAGATCACCGGCGAGCGTCCGATATTCGGTGATCGTCTCACTGAAGCTGAGCGTTCCGCCTCGCCGCCCCTCCTTCTCCCACGCCTTGCCGTCGAGCGCGGTTGCCGTGAGCACTTCGCCAGCACGCAGCGCACGGTGGTACTCGTAGTGCTGCTCGGCATGGAGCCCGCCAGATGCCTGCTGATCCGCTACTCCCGTCGCCTCGCGACCGGAACCGAACCACGCCTCATCGGGCTTCGGTCGGAGGACGTAGTCGGGGTCGAACTGCGCGCTCGCCTGCACAAACGTGGGCGGCGCAATGACCGAACCGACCTCTGTTCCGGCGGCATATTCGGCGTCGGAGTAGACCGGATTCGGGTCGCCAATTGCTCGCGCAAACATCAGAATGTGGCTCGCCTCAACGGGGAAACGGTCGATTGCCATGATGCTCCTTTTCGATTTGCGTTCACCGGACGCTGCTGCGAGGAAACGCTGTCAAACGCAGCATGGCACGCCGAGGTCGATGAAGCACGTTCCAAACATCCATACCGTGCGGTCGTTCAACCGACGGTGCAGATGACCGAACCCGCTCGGCCGGAGCGCTTCGCCTCGTAGAGGGCAGCGTCTGCCTGTGCGAGGACCTCGTCGAGATCGCACTCCGCTACCGACCGTGCCACACCAACGCAGGCGCTCACGGACACCTCGTCGGCACCGACTCTGATCGGTTCGGCGATTACCGCAACCAGACGCTGCGCGAACGCGCTCGGATCGAGGCAGGTGTCACCGGGGACCCGACCTTCACCGCAGAGCAACACGAACTCGTCGCCCCCCAACCTCGCGACGACGTCACCCTCCCGACACGACCGCAACAACCGGGCAGCGACTTCAACGAGTACGTGGTCGCCCGTTTGATGCCCGTAGCGGTCGTTGACGGGCTTGAAATCATCAAGGTCGACGTACAGCACGAAGAAGTCACGCATAGTTGCGGCGGCAACGGCCAGTCCAACGCGGTTCAACACACCGGTGAGCGCGTCGCGACGCGCCTGGTCGCGCAGCTGCTCTCGCCGTTCGTGGTCGTTCAACGCAAGCACAAGGAGGTCGGACGCCACCGTGATCGCCATCTGGGGCGAGAGAATAACCCTGTAGTCGTAGGGACTCCAGTAGAGAAGGACACCCATCGCCGATCCTCTGCTGTTTGACCGGCGGATCGGAACGACTGCGACCGCCCGATCACCAAGTCGGTCGGCTACGGACCGGGTCGCCTCAAGATCTTTGACGACGAACGCAGAGTCTTCAACGAGCATCGTCGTGCACCGTTCTCCGCCACGTTCAGCGGCACAGTTTGCGTAGAGCAACGGATGGGTCAGCAGCGCAACGTCCGAAGGGTCGATTCCCTCAGCGAGTACTTGGCGGCCCCGCTCGTCCCACCAAACAAACCCTATGTGTGCATATGGATTTTCGGCTCGCATGTACCGCAAGATTTCGGCGATGGTGTCGTTCACATCGGCACCGGAGCTGAGCAGATCGAGCGCAGTACCGAGCCCGGACTGGTCACCGACCATTTCGAGTCGTACGACCAGCGCCCCGACGGACGGGTCGTCGAACCGATTCTCCGCCCGTGCAAGGACAACCTGCCAGCCTGGGATGCAGATGCCGTCGAGACCCGCACGGTTCGTCCTGATCCTCAGCTGGCGACCGAGCGGCACGTGCAAACGGAGGTCCCGCCCACGGTAGAACTCGCTGTCCTGGTGATGCGCAAGCACATCGACCACCGCATCGAGGTCGTCGGGGTGCACGAGGTCGAGCCCCGCCATTCCGATGACTTCGGCACCCACAATTGCCTTGGCCGTCGAACTCGCCCACTGGACGACCATCGAACGGTCAAGCAACACCACGCCAACCCCCGCCAGCGATGCAAGCGCGACCTCAGAGCGTTCCACCCAGTCCATTTCGGTTTCGCCCTGCATACAAGGCAGATCGGCCGCTCATGACGCGGGCTTGAGACGCTCAACGGACGTCGCGGCGTCCATGCCCTGAACGGCGGTTCAGCTGAACGCGGCGAACACCTCTGCGATGGCCTTCGCCTGCCCACCCGTGGTGGAACTCGGCACAAGAATCGGTGTGGCCATGCCAGCGTCGAACCACTTCTCCAGGCCGTCGCGCACCTGCGTGGCCGTGCCGTACAACACGACCTCGTCAAGCCAGTGGTCCGGCATGAGGCCGGGAAGGGCGTCTCGGTCCTTGCGCTCCAGGGCCGCCGCGATCGCATCCATCTCCTCGGCGAACCCGTTGTCGTGCCAGTAGTTGCGGTAGTTCGGCAGCGTCACGTACATCGTGAGCGACTTGCGACAGACCGCCGCTGCGGCCGCTCGATCCTCATCGAGAACGGTCGGGATCATGTCGCCGATGAAAAAGGCGTCCCGGCGCTCGGCCGGAACCGAAGCGAGCTGTCCCGCCATCGCGCGACGCGCCGCGTTCGCCCATACCGCACCGTCGGCAACCTCAATCGCGAGGTCGAGCATCTTCTGGCGCATTGTGGCGAGCACGATCGGCGGCAGTGCGCCGGTCTGCTTCTCAGCGGCGCGCATCGACGCTACATAGGCGCGCATATCACTGAGGGGCGTCGTTCGGTCCAGCGACATCCGGTCGAGGACCGGATCGTGGCTCACGCCGATGCCGAGCTTGAAACGTCCCTTCGAAACCTCGTGCAGATGGGCAGCCTGCGACGCGAGCTGCACCGGATGCTGAAAGTAGATCGGTTGGATCGATGTGCCGATGTTGATCGTGGACGTTGCGTGGGCGATGGAAAGGCTCATCCCGAGCGCGTCGCCGAAGCTCGGGCAGAACACACCGGTGAAGCCGAGCCGTTCTGCCTCAACGGCCGTTTCGATTTGGGCCTGGCGCTTTCCGGGTGTGGCGACGAGACAGATAGCAGGCATGCGGGCAGCAGTCATAGGCGGACGGTACCCGGGAAACGGGCCGAACGCGAAAACGCGGCCGGACTACGGACCCGACAGCGTCAACGACGGCGACCGTGTTCACCCCATCCCCAATGAACGGGAGTGCGGACGTGCCAGGTCCGCACTACAACGGGGAGGTGCCACAGCCAAGTTCACCCAACTCGACAGCGGTCAGCATCGGCATCGTCGAGGACGACCCCATCCTGCGCGACGCACTTCGCGAACTCGTCGACGCGGTCGAAGACTTCACCGTCACCGATGCGGTGGGCACCCTCGCGGACGGCGTGGCGTTGCTGGCGACCTCGCCGGATGTGCTCCTGCTCGACCTTGCGCTTCCCGACGGATCCGGCCTCGACCTGATCGCACAGGCACGTTCAACGGGCAGCCGCACGAAGGTGATCGTGATCACGGTGTTCGGCGACGTGCGAAACGTCGTGCAGGCCATCGAGGAGGGTGCCGACGGCTACCTGCTGAAGGAGTCGGACCAAACCCATGTTGCCGATGCGATCCGAACCGTACTGAACGGCGGCGCACCGATCAGTCCCGCTGTTGCGAGCCACATCCTCGCCCGCCTACGTGGCGAATCGAAACCGAAGTCGCGAGCCGCCGAAGCATCGAACCGCGTTGCGCTGACGGCCAGGGAAACGCAAGTTCTCGAATCGCTTGCACATGGAAAGTCGTTCAAGGAAGTAGCCGCGCAGCAGGCGATCTCGCTGCACACGGTTGGCGATCACGTCAAGGCGATCTATCGCAAGCTTTCCGTGAACTCCCGCGGAGAAGCTGTGTTCAAGGCCATGCAGACCGGCCTGATTCAGCTCAGCGAATCCGCCGAGCGCCAGGAGCGATAAGCCGCGACGGGCACCCGTCGCCGTGGAATGCATCTGTGTGCCGCGCATCGGCTAGGAAGGACGCCACCATTCCCAACCTCCAGGGGTCTTTCCATGCGCGAAGCAGTCTTCGTTTCCTATGCCCGCACCGGTCTCGCCAAGTCGGGCCGTGGCGGTTTCAACATGACGCCGACCATGTCACTCGCGGCCCATGCCATCAGGCATGCGGTCGCCAAGTCCGGCATCGAGCCAGAAGCCGTTGAGGACGTCTACCTCGGCAACGGCGCGCACGGCGCAGCGAACCTTGCGCGTCTGTCCGGACTCCTCGCCGGCCTGCCCATCACCACCGGCGGTGCCACGATTCAGCGTCATTGCTCGTCGGGCCTCAACGCGGTTGCCCTTGCCGCCAACTACATCCGCAACGACGGTGCGGACGTTGTCGTTGCGGGCGGCGTCGAGTCGATCACGATGCCCGGCGGCGGCGCTGCTGGCATCGGAGGTATCGACCCCGCACTGACCGGCAAGTACCCAGCGATCTTCATGGCGATGATCGAAACGGCCGACATCGTCGCGCAGCGGTACGGCGTGAGCCGCGACTCGCAGGACCAGTTCTCGCTGCAGTCGCAGCAGCGTATGGCGGCCGCTCAGGCCAACGGATTGTTCGAAGACGAAATCGTCCCGATGAACACGAAGATGAAGCTGGTCAACAAGGAAACGAAGGAAGAGACCATCGTTGACACTGTTGTAGATCGCGACGACTGCAACCGTCCCGACACCACGATCGAGGGGCTCATGAAGCTCGCTCCGGTGCGCGGCGACGGCAACTTCATCACGGCTGGCAATGCGAGCCAGCTGTCCGACGGCGGCGCGGCCCTCGTGATGATGGAGGCCAAGGAAGCCGAGAAGCGCGGTCTCAAGCCGATGGGAGCGTTCCGCGGGTGGGCCGTGGCCGGCTGCGAGCCCGACGAGATGGGCATCGGCCCGGTGTTCGCCGTGCCGAAGCTCCTTGCCCGTCACGGTCTCACGGTCGACGACATCGACCTGTGGGAGCTCAACGAGGCATTCGCGTCGCAGTGCCTCTACTCGCGTGACCGTCTCGGGATCGATCCGGCCAAGTACAACGTCAACGGCGGGTCCATTGCGGTCGGCCACCCGTTCGGCATGACCGGCGCACGCTGTACCGGCCACATCCTCCAAGAGGGTGCTCGCCGCAAGGCCAAATGGGGCGTTGTCACGATGTGCATCGGCGGCGGTCAGGGCGCGGCCGGGCTTATCGAGATCTACTCCTGACAAACCACCCGATGGGACCACCCAATCGACCGATCCACCGATTGGGTGGTCCGATTGGGTGGTTTGCGAAACAATCTCCAACCTCGCAATCCGGCCGCCGATCGGTTCCGAAGAGATCTCAGTGACGGTGATCACGGGCAAGGGCCGGGACCTCCAGGGTCCCGGCCCACCGGTCACTCCGACGTAGTACCTGGCCCAGACCCAGGCGCCGCGCCGGGCACCGCAACGGCCGCAACGGCCGCCCGGCCCCGGCGTCCCTCGACCGCCATGGCGACGCCGATCAGGCCGAGACCGCCGACCGAGGTCCAGGCCCACATAGGCAGCGTCGCAAGCTGTGCCCAGCTCATCACCACGAGCGCAACGCCACCGGTAGCTGTTCCGGCAAGCGTGGCCGCAGTGCGCCGGGTGAACGCACCGACGATGAGCGCGCTCAGGGCAATACCGAACGTGGCGGCAACGCGCACACGAAAATCGGACAGCGCCACAAGTGTGGTGCAGAGATAGCCGGTCGCAAGCATCGAACTCGTCGAGAACGGAAGGCGCATCACCGGTGTGCCCTTGGTAAAGGCACGATGCTCCGACACCGCAGCAACCGAAATGACACCGAACGCAAGGAGGTCAGTGATCGCCATGTTGCTGAGCTTGGACGAGCCGATGAATGCCAGAGCGCCGAGTCCACTCACAATCGCACCGAGGATGCGTAGCGACTCGATGCGGTGCGCCAATCCGGACCCAACCATGACCACCCCGATGAGCGTGACCACGGCGGCCGACGCCGCGTCACCAGCGATGAAGAACAAACCAAGCGCCATCGCCACGAGCCCGGCCGACTCGAACGCCGAGTAGCCACGACGCCGAACGATGCCGACCGCAGCAGTGACGAATCCGAGCACAACCAGAACGCGTGCATTGGTCAGCGACGCCACATGAAGATCGACCAGCTGCACGGTCAGGGCAAAGGACGCAGCAGCACCAGCAAAGTGCTGGACCCGACGGTCCTTCCTCCACAACGACCACGCGATCAGCTCGGCGACAACAACCCATGCCGCGAGGGGCGTCGGATTGAACTGAAGCATCATCGACGCCGGGAACGCACCGCCCGCAAGGATCGCCGGGAACCCGGCCACCGTCATCGGACGGTTGGTGCGGAAGACGCCCAGGGCCCAGCCGACTCCGATGAGCAGCAGCGGCAGGACGTTGTCGTGCTGTTCGGCGACCGCAGCCGCGAGGAACGCGCCTGCGATCGCAGCAAGTTCAGCGAGGTCGGCGACGAGGCCAAGGTTGCGGTGTGGGTGTCGTTGCGGAACTGCTGAGCGACGATCTGCGTTGCGATGAGCGCCATACCAATGAGACACGCCCACCACACCGCCGACACGCGTGGCACCGATGGCGACGTTGCCGACCACGGCGACCGCCGCTGCAGCCGCCGTCCACAATGAACGCCGCCGTGCAGCAACGACGGCGAGCGTCAAGGCTGCCAGGACACCAGCGACCGGGGCACCCCAACCGAGGATCTCGCCGCGGGTGCCGATCTCGGCCAGCGTCCCCGGTCCGATCTTCCACTGAGCCAGCGCCCCGACGATCGGTGCCGCCGCGCCGAGTGCAGCAAGCGACGTCGCCCGACGCTCCCAGCCCATGATCAGCGCGCATATTGACAGCGCGCTTAGTAGGACGCCGACTGGCGAATGTGTGATGGCGGCCGCACCCGCCGCCGCGACGCAAGCCGCGATCGGCTGAGCTGCACGCATCGCGCCGGCCCGCCAGCGTCGTGACTGCGTCTCCAGAGCGACAATGCCGACGATGCCGCCCACGACCGTGCACGACCGCCATGACCCATGCATCGTGGCGACGGCCGACACCGAACTCGGCACGGCGAGTGCCGCTGCGAGGTGGGCGAGTACCCGTGCCACCGACGGCAGAGTCGCTCGCCGGCGCTCGGCGAGGAAGACAATGAGCGCATGCACGAGGAGCAGCCCGCCGAGTCGGGCGGGGATCGGCACGTCGTCCCAACGGGCGGCCGAGCTGGTGACGCCAGCCACGAGTACGAGGACGCCGCCGACACCCGCGAGCCACGCGGCGGGATGGTCGGTCGGGTCGATCACCGACCAGAGACGGGCGAGACGTGCGGCGACCGACGCTCGTGGTGCGTCGGACGCGGGGTCGATAGTGGGCTCGGCGGGGAGCGGGTCTGGGGCGGGTTCGTTATCCATGCACCCAGCGTCCACGCGGGCCGAAGCCAAGCCCATCGGCCGATACCCCCACTGCCGCCTGGGTCGCGGGCCGTCCGCGGACCAAATTGGGCCCTCCGACCCGCTCACTCCGGCAACAACTCCGACCCGGTGATCCGTTCGACCCACCCGTTCCGCTGTGGACGGCGCGACTGCCAAGGTCGCGGTACAACCGGTGCGTCCGCGGTGCATTGGGGCGCACCGAATGCACCGCAAACGGTCCTGATGTACCGCATCCATCGTGACGACCGGCACCCCGATCATGTGAGTGGCCCGCTGCGCCGGGCCCTCTTGCTCAGCCGAGGTGCTTGTCGAAGAAGCGGAACGTGCGTGCCTGCGCCATACCGGCGTGGGTCGGGCTGAACGAACCGCGGGCGTCGCAGTGGAAGCCGTGATCGGCGTCGTAGGTGAACACTTCGGCCGCGGTCCACGCGGCCTTGATCTTGTCGACGTCGCTCATTGGAATGTGTGCGTCCAACTCGCCGTAGTGCATCATCAGCGGGATGGCGGGTACGCCCGTGCCGATCAGCCCGACGGTGCCGCCGCCGTAGTACGAAGACGCTGCGGCGAACGTGTCGGCCGCATTGATGGCTGCCGATGCCGTGACCATCCCGCCGAAGCAGTAGCCGACGATCCCGACCTTGCCAGCGGACGCCGCGATCTTGCCGGCAGCAACAGCGTCGGCGAGCACGAGGGCGAAGTCGAGCTTGCCGCGTGCGATGCCCATACCCGTGGCCATATCGTCAGGTGAGTAGCCCAGGTCGACGTTGCGCTCGGCGCGGTCGAACACGGCAGGGGCGATGGCGAGGTATCCAGCGGCGGCGTAGCGATCCGTTACGGACTGGATGTGGCTATTCACACCGAAAATCTCCTGGATGACCACGACGCCGCCACGAGCCGGCCCTTCCGGTTCAGCGCGGTACGCCGCGAGTTCAAAGCCGTCGGCGGATGTGATCGTCGTGAAGGAGCCCATCAGCCGAGGATACCTGTGGTCCCCGCGGATCGGCCAAAGACGTTGCGGGCTTCACCGACCTTGCGCAGAACGGTCGGTGAATTCGCGCGCCAGCAGTCGCGTTCCCGGCCCTGAGTGTGTACACGATCAGGGCGTCCCGTAGGGTCGGCCCATGTCCACCGAACCCGCTCCCGTCGGCCTCCAGCTCCGCTCCCTCGTGTCGAGTAACGGCACCCTTGAACTCTCGCTCGTCGAGGTGCCGACACCCGAACCCGGTCCGGATGAAGTTGTCGTGCGCGTTGAGGGATCGCCGATCAACCCGTCCGACCTCGGCCTCCTGCTCGGGAGCGCGGACCTCGCAAGCGTCAAGTCCACCGGGGTAGGCAACTCCGCCGTAGTCACGGCAAACGTTCCGGCCGACGTCCTCCGGGGGCTCAAGGCCCGCCTCGACGACTCAATGCCCGTGGGCAATGAGGGCGGCGGCGTTGTCGTTGCCGCAGGCACCTCGGACGCTGCCCAAGCGCTGCTGGGCCGCACCGTCGGGCTGCTCGGCGGGGCGATGTATTCGCAGTATCGCTGCGTGAAGGTCGCGCAGTGCCTGGCGCTCCCAGCCGGCGTCACATCGCGGCAGGGTGCGTCGTGCTTCGTGAATCCGCTCACGGCGCTCGGCATGACGGAGACGATGCGGAGCGAAGGCCACACCGCTCTAGTGCACACGGCCGCCGCGTCGAACCTCGGACAGATGCTCAATCGGATCTGCGTAGCCGACGGCATTGCTCTCGTGAACATCGTGCGCAAGCCCGAACAGGCCGAGTTGCTGCGCGCCCAGGGAGCGACCCATGTGGTCGATTCGAACTCACCGACCTTCATGGACGATCTCATAAGCGCGCTTACTATTACCGGCGCAACGATCGCGTTCGACGCCATCGGCGGCGGCTCCCTCGGCGGGCAGATCCTCACGGCCATGGAAGCTGCGGCGAATGCCACTGCGACCGAGTACAGCCGCTACGGCTCGAACAAGTTCAAGCAGCTGTACATCTACGGTGGACTTGATCGCAGGCCGACCGAACTGAACCGTTCGTTCGGCTACTCGTGGTCCGTCGGTGGATGGCTGCTCACGCCGTTCATGCAGAAGCTCGGAGCGGAGGGCACGCAGAAGCTGCGGGATCGCGTTGCCGCGGAGATCACCACGACGTTCGCAAGTCACTACACCAACGAGATTTCCCTCGTCGATGCGTTGAACCTCGACGTCCTCAATTCCTATGCGCGCATGCGAACTGGCGAGAAGTACCTCATCAACCCCTCGCTCTGACGCAATGGCGACCGGGCGGGAAATCCGCGGTGCCTCAGGTCGGAGCCGTGCTGCGTGGCCCGATGCTTTGGGATGTCGAGGACTTCACGCGGCTGCCTCGATCAGATCTCGACCTGCGACCCGACCTCGTAGACCTGCTCCGATGGGAGGTTGAAAAAACGTCCAGCGCTCGACGCCGTCTGATTCTGAAGGCTGAACAGGCGTTCACGCCAACTTGACATGCCATCGCCTGCCGCACTGATCACGGTCTCGCGGCCGAGGAAGTAGGTCGCATCCCTCGCGTCAAAGCTGATGCGCGGATCGCGCAGACTCGCCAGAGCGCCCGGTACGTCGGGCTCGTCCATGAACCCGACGTGGAAGACGACCTGAAAGAAGCCGAGACCCAGGTCCTCAATCGCACATCGAGCGTCGCCGACGACATGCGGTTCATCTTCCGTAACAATCGAAACGAGGAGTACCTGCTCGTGGAGCACTTTGTTGTGGCGAACATTGGCGATCATGGCCGGCGGAGTAGCGCGCGCGTCCTTGAAGAGGAAGACGCCGCTGCCGGGCACCCGCGCAAGGTTCGGGACTTCCTTCGCCAGGAAATCTTCGATCGGACGCTCCCCACGGCGGATTCGCGCCGCCACAAGGTCTCGGCCCTTCTTCCATGTCGCCATCAGCAGGAGCTGCGAGAAGCCGACACCCAAGGGGAACCAGCCGCCGTTCGGTATCTTCACGAGGTTGGCCGACAGGAACGCCATGTCCACGACGAAGAGCGGCAGGACGATCGCTGCGACGACCGGCAACTTCCACTTCCACTTCTCGTAGGCAACAGCACCGAACAACAAGGTCGTAATGGCCATCGTGCTCGTGACCGCAATTCCGTATGCTGCCGCAAGGTTGCTCGATGTACGGAATCCAATGACCGTGGCGAGACACGCGATCATGAGGAACCAGTTCACGATCGGCACGTATATCTGACCTGCCTGCGAATCCGACGTGTGATGAATTGCGACGCGCGGCAGGTAGTCAAGCTGCACCGCCTGGGCCGTCATCGAGAACGCACCGGAGATGAGAGCTTGCGAGGCAATCACGGTCGCAAAGGTGGCAAGAATCGCAAGTGGCACCACCGACCAGCTCGGACCCATAAGGAACAGCGGGTTCTCAATCGCCTCGGGCTTGTCGAGCAGCAGCGCTCCCTGCCCCCAATAGTTCAGCATGAGGGCCGGAAACACGAGGCCGACCCAGCCAATCGCAATCGGGCGACGACCGAAGTGGCCCATGTCGGCATACAACGCCTCACCGCCCGTGACAACGAGAAAGATCGAGCCTAGGGACAGGAATCCTTTCATGCCGTTGTCGGCAAAATAGCGGATCGCATAAACCGGTGAGACCGACCCGATGATCGCCGGATGATGGATCAACTGCGTTATGCCTAGGAGCGAAAGAACGCCGAACCACACCAGCATGACTGGCCCAAACACCTTGCCAATGCCGGTGGTACCGCGCCGCTGCACCGCGAACAGGCCGACGAGAATCACGAGTGATATCGGTATAATCCAGTCCTCGAACACCGGGGTCGCGACCTTGAAGCCCTCCACCGCGCTGAGCACCGAGATCGCCGGTGTGATGATCCCATCGCCGTACAGCAGTGCACATCCGAACAGACCGAGCATGACGAGAAGCCGTCGTCGAAGCCCCGGCGAATAGTGGCGTGCGGGGGCAACCAACGCAGTGAGGGCAAGGATGCCGCCCTCACCCCGGTTGTGTGCTCGCATAACAAGGAACAGGTACTTGATCGAGATGACGACAACGAACGCCCAGAAGACGAGCGAGCAGGCACCGTAGACCGACGCCCTCGATACCTCCAGGTCGTGGAACGACTCGCGCATGGCATAGAGCGGACTCGTGCCGATATCTCCGAACACCACCCCGAGGGCACCGAGAGACAGGGCGAGCGTGCCGGCGTGATGTCGCGTTTCCGCCGTGGACGAATGAGCCATTCCGAAAAGCTAGCGGTCGGCCCGGGTGGCCTTGCGGACCTGGGCGAACGGCAGGTCGCGGTCTGGCTCCGGCTCCTTCGGCAGACCGAGGACCCGCTCGCCGATGATGTTGCGCTGGATCTGGTCGGTACCACCGCCGATCGACGTGAAGTAAGCGTTGAGCGAAAGGAAGTTCGCGTCGGCCGCATCGGGAAACAGTGCCGACTCGGTGAGCATCGCGGACGCACCAACGATCTGCGTCTGCACCTTCGCACCTTCGTGCAGGATCTGACTCATCGCCAGTTTGCCGAGCGAGAGAATCGGCGATGATGTCCCCTGCTGCAACTGTGCCTTCGCCCGCTGAGCGTTCCACTGGTTGACCTTGCGAAGCGAATGCACGCGTGCGATCGACTGACGGATCACCGGATCGGTAGCGACCCCGTGTTCCCGCGCCATCGTCCAGAGGTCGATGTCGGTCGCCCCCTTCGACGCCGCAACGGCCCCCGCATCAGCGTCCTGGTCGCGCTCACCAACGCCAGGCTGACGCGGCCCGCGCGCGTTGTCACCCATGAGCGACCGCTCGTAGGCGAGCGCCGTTTGCAGCACGCGCCAACCCTCGCCAGCACCGCCGAGCATGTTCGCGTGTGGCACTCGCGCGTCGGTGATGAACACCTCGTTGAAATGCGCCTCTCCAGTGATTTGACGGATCGGTCGCACCTCCACACCTGGCTGTCGCATCGGAAACCAGAAGAACGACACACCCTGATGCTTGGGCACGTCCCAATTCGTACGCGCGATGAGCATGCCGTACTCGGCGACCTTGGCCCCGGACGTCCAGACCTTCTGGCCGTTGACGATCCACTCGTCGCCGTCGCGATCGGCGCGGGTCTGCAGACCCGCAAGGTCCGACCCCGCACCGGGCTCGCTGTACAGCAGGCACATGTTCAACTCGCCCATCACGAGCGGGCGCAGCATCTGCTTCTGTAAGGCTGGCGAGCCGTACGCAACCATGGTGTTGGCCCAGAGGTTGTGGCGGTCGTGGCCGCTTCCGGGTGCCTTGCGACGGGCGAACTCCTCCTGGATCACCCTGGCCTGCGCCGCGGACGCGCCACGCCCGAGCGTCGACTCAACCCACGTGGGGGCGGCCCAGCCGGAGTCCACAACCAGCGCCTGCCACTGCGCCTTCGGCCACGACGGGTCCCAATTCGAGTCCAACCAGGCCGCAACGTCCGCGCGGACATCGTCGAGGGAAACGTCAGTCAGCGGGGAGGCCATACCCGCGATCCTTTCCCCGATGGACCGAGACGATCAAACTGAGCAGGAAAAGCGACCGACCATCCCACGGTGCGGTAGCGGCCGTCGAACCCAATCCTGGCACCCGGGGATCGTCCGGCCCCGACGGTCACCGATCCGTTGCCGGGGTCGCGCATACGCGACGCTGCACCGGTCGGCTGACCTAAGCCCTCAGGGCGACAACTTGCGCGCTGCGACCGTGCGGCGATACTTGCACCGTGGATTTCACGCCGGACCCCGACCACGAAGCGATCGCCGAGGGCGTCGACCGCGTCTGCGCGGCCTTCGACGACAGCTACTGGCTCGCCTGCGACACCGACCACCGCTTCCCCTGGGAGTTCTACGCCGAGATGGCGAAGGGCGGCTGGATCGGTATCGCGATTCCTGAGCAGTACGGCGGCGGCGGGCGTGGCATCGCCGAGGCGTCGATCGTGCTGAACCGCATTGCCGCGTCGGGCGCGGGCATGAACGGCAGTTCGTCGGTGCATCTGACGATGTTCGGGCTCAACCCGGTCGTGAAATTCGGCAACGACCGCCTGAAGGACGCGTTCCTGCCCCGCGCTGCGGTGGGCGATCTGCACGTCGCGTTCGGTGTAACGGAACCTGACGCCGGGACCGACACGAGCCGCATCAGTACGCGCGCAGAGGAAGACGGCAACGGTGGCTGGATCGTGACCGGGCGCAAGATCTGGACGTCGAAGGCGTTGGAGAGCGAAGTCGTGTTGCTGCTCGTGCGTACCGACCCGCCGACGCGCAATGCACTCGACGGGCTGAGCCTGTTCCTCGCGGATCTCGACCCGAAGTATGTGGACATACGACCGATACCGAAGCTCGGGCGCAACGCGGTGGCGTCGTGCGAAGTTGCCTATGACGCGCTGCCGGTGGAGGGGTGGCGTCTCGTGGGTGAGCGTGGACGCGGCTTCCATCACATTCTCCACGGCCTCAACCCGGAGCGCATTCTGCTCGCAGCGACCACCTGTGGCATCGGCGAGGCTGCCCTGCGTCGAGCAGTCGCCTACGCGAACCAACGCGAAGTCTTCGGACGTCCGATTGGCATGAATCAGTCGATCGCCCACCCCTTGGCGAAGGCGCACATGGAGATGCAGGCAGCGATGGCCATGCAGCGTCTGGCCGCCTGGCGCTATGACAACGATATGGAGTGTGGTGAGCAGGCCAACACGGCGAAGTACCTGGCCGCCGAGGCCACCTGGCACGCGGCGGACCAGGCGGTGCAGACGCACGGCGGGCTTGGGTACGCGAGCGAGTACCACGTCGAGCGGTACTGGCGCGAAGCCCGCCTGCAGCGGATCGCCCCGGTGAGCCAGGAGATGACGCTCAACTACATCGCTCAGAACGTGCTGCGGCTTCCGAAGTCGTACTGAGACTTTGTTACGGGCCCGGCACCGTCGTGCGCTCAGCGCCACACATCGCACAGTGGGTCTGGCCTAGGACGACTCCTCGATACTGGGACCCACCCCACGGAACTTCCGCTTGCTTGCGCTAGAAACTGTGACCGCATGAACATCATGATTCTCCTTGAGATGGCCGCGCAGGCCAACCCTGACCGTGTCGCCCTCGGCAACTTGGAGGGCGGGCTGACCTACGGCCGTCTCTTTGAGCTGGCCGGTGGACTTGCAGCGCACCTTCGCAGCGAGGGAACCGAGCGTTTGCTCTACAGCGACGAGGCCACCCCCTCGCTCCCGGTCGCGCTGTTCGGTGCATCGTGGGCGGGCATTCCGTTCGTGCCGGTGAACTATCGCCTCGCCGATGACCGTTTGCGGACGCTGATCGAGAAGCAGACACCCGCGCTGCATGCTCATAGCGAGCGAGACAAGGCACGAACTGCCGACATCGCCGGGATCACCGGCATCACGACCGACGCGTTGCTCGATGCCGCGACCGCCGCGGTTGGCTCGGAACCAGCCGAACCGGACTGGTCGTTCGAGGGCGAAGACGTCTCGGTGTTGCTCCATACCTCGGGCACCTCAGGCGACCCGAAGGTCGCGGTGCTGCGACAGCGTCATCTCGTGTCCTACGTGCTCGGCTCGGTCGACTTCCTCGGGGCGGAGGAGGACGAGGCCACACTCGTATCTGTCCCGCCTTACCACATTGCCGGAATGAGCGCAATACTTACGGCGACGTATGGCGGGCGGCGTCTCGTGCAGCTTCCGAACTTCGAACCACACCTGTGGGTTGAAACGGCGAAGCGGGAGAAGATCACGCACGCCATGGTCGTGCCCACGATGATGGCTCGTATCCTTGAGGTGCTTGAGTCGACCTGGGAGTCGCTGCCCGATCTGCGTCACCTGTCCTACGGCGGCGGGCGTATGCCGGTACCGGTCATCACGCAGGCGATGGCGCTGCTTCCGCACGTCAACTTTGTGAACGCTTACGGGCTCACGGAAACGAGTTCCTCGGTAGCCGTCCTCGACCCCGACGATCACCGTGTCGCCATGGACTCCGACGATCCCTTGGTGCGCGCCCGACTCGGTTCGGTCGGACGTCCGCTGCCGACGATAGAGCTGACCATCCGCGATCTCAACGGTGTTGAAGTGGGTTCAGGAGAGCGTGGAGAGGTGTGGGTCCGCGGCGAGCAGGTGTCGGGTGAATACGGCGGGCGCAGCGTCCTCAACGACGAGGGTTGGTTCCCGACCAAGGACGCCGGGTATCTCGACGTCGACAGCTACCTGTTCCTGGAAGGCCGTATGGACGACGTGATCGTTCGAGGCGGTGAGAATCTCTCCCCCGGCGAGATCGAGGACGTGCTGCTGCAGCACCCGTCGATCCGTGACGCTGCGGTACTCGGTGTCCCGGACACCGAGTGGGGTGAGGCGATCGCTGCGGTCGTCGTACTGCGGGAGGACGCCACGCTGTCGTCGGAAGACGTGCAGGAATGGGTGGTTCGCCACCTGCGCTCGTCGCGACGTCCGACGCGGGTCGAGTTCCGCGACGAGCTGCCGCACAACGACACGGGCAAGCTGCTGCGGCGCGTGCTGAAGGTCGAGCTTGAGGCATCGGCGGATGCCGATGCTGCTGCGGCTCGGGAGTCTGCGGACTGACCGTCTGGAGTCACCTGCGGGATTCGCACACGCCTGTACGGAAACCACACCACGGAGAAGGGTTTTCTGCTTTCGTGTGGCAATCACGCAGCCTGGTGGCTCCTCGGGCGGGTCGGGTATAGTCAGCGTGTGACTATCACGCCACCGGAGCTTTCCAGCCTCGAGGAGGCGTGCCTCGCGCTGCTCTGTGTCGATGTAGATATCACGCACGGCTGGGCGGTTGCGTCGCAGTTTCTGCCCGATGGAAGTCTCGGCCGGGTGTGGACCGTGACTCGGCCGAACACGTACCGGGCACTGGAACTGCTTTCCGAAAAGTCCCTCGTCGAGCGCAAGGGTCAGGCCGGACGCAGCGGTGCTCGGGAACGGACGCTGCTCACGCCGACCGCTGCCGGGCGCGCGACTGCCGATGCGTGGCTCAACGCACCGGTGCAGCACCTGCGCGACGTGCACCGCGATCTCCTGCTCAAACTGTTGCTTCGCAGGCGAGCGAGCATCCCCGATGGCCCTTTTGTGCGGTTGCAACAGGTGGCGCTAGCACCCACGATCGAGCGCCTCCTCGCGGGCGATCCTCTCTCGCCGGTCGATGACCCCGTCGCCGAGTTTCGCCGGGAACAGGCGCGTACGGTACTTCGCTTCCTGGATCGCCTGTTGGTCGGTGAACTCCCCACGTTGCGGCTTTCCGCCCGCAATCAGCTCCGTGCAACCGTCACGTCTGTACGTCCCGGCGACGTCATGGCGTCGGTCAAGGTGACGCTGCCCGACGGTCAGCAGCTCAGCGCAGCGATCACACGAGAGGCGGTCGAGGATCTCGGTTTGGCAGTCGGCGATCCAGTCATCGCGATCGTGAAATCGACCGAAGTCATGCTTGCGGTGCCGAGCGGGTTCGGAACTGTTTGATAGTCACATGCTGACTATCTTTCGCTCCAAGCCGCCCGGTGCTGCTCGCCGCCGATGGACGATCGGTGCCGCCGTGTTGACCCTGCTCGCCCTTTCGGCACCCGGTGCAGCTGCTCCACTCTCGCCTCGCACCTCTCCGACGGCCAAGGTTCGCCCGGCCACCAGCGCACCTGAGCGCCTTGCGAAGTCATCAGCGTCAACGAAGCCCGCAGCCACCCGAGCCGCCGCCGCACGAAGCTCGAACAGTGCTCGCCTTGCGAAGTCGCCTACGCCAACACCACGCCGGGTCGCCGTGCCATCCGCGATCACGACCGCAACAGCTCGTCCGACGCCACACCCATCGACCACCGTGACCACAACTACCGTCGCGCCGAAACAACTCACCGGCACCCTCAATGTGTTCGCCGCATCATCGTTGGCCGCGGTCTTCACGGAGATCGGTCGCGCCTTCGAGAAGGCCAATCCATCTGTGCACCTACGATTGAACACGGCCGGTTCGTCGACGCTCGTCACCCAGCTCCTCAACGGGGCCAACGCTGACGTGCTGGCGACGGCCGATAGCGTGAACAT
Organism: Acidimicrobiia bacterium; assembly: GCA_043720395.1. Lineage (GTDB taxonomy): Bacteria > Actinomycetota > Acidimicrobiia > Acidimicrobiales > JANYDT01 > JANOYY01. The sequence continues at coordinate 18,340 of JAYSSR010000034.1, read as the reverse complement.
GGACCGGGTCCGTGACGCCAAGTTGCTTACTGGATCGGCCTCGCTCTTCGCTTACAACACGTTGATGATCGTCGTCCCGAGGGGCAATCCACTTCGGGTCCGCGTGCTGGCCGACCTTGCCCGCCCTGAGATCGTGGTGGCACTTGGCGCGCCCGGAGTCCCGGCCGGCGACTATGCCCGCGACATACTCCGACGAGCCGGGGTCGATGTGACGCCGAAGACGCTGGAGGCCAACGTCAAGGCGATCGTGAACAAGGCGGCATTGAAGGAAATCGACGCCGGAATCGTCTACGTGACCGACGTCGACCTCGATGAGTACCGGGTCGACGGGGTCGCGATTCCTGAGCGGCAGAACGTCGTGGCGGCGTATCCAGTCGCGGCTCTCAGGGCGTCGGACCATCTCGAATCGGCGCGTGCGTTCGTGACGTTCCTACAGGGGTCGGCCGCTCAGGCGATCCTCGCCAAGTACAAGTTCCTCCCGCCCACGTGAGTCGACGTCAGCCGCGCCTGCCGATCGCCCTCGGGGTCGCGGCCACGTTTGGGGCATTGCTGTTTGTGACGCCACTGGTTGCCATGACCCTGCGCGCGCCATGGTCGCATGCGTGGACGCTGCTCAGCGAGCGTTCCATCCGACAGGCGTTGTGGTTGTCGATGATCTGTTCGCTTACGGCCGCTGCGTTATCGGTGGTGTTCGGTGTACCCCTGGCATGGGTGCAGGCCCGTCACGAATTCCGCGGGCGCTCAGTACTACGTGCACTTACAACCTTGCCGGTGGTGCTTCCACCGGTCGTGGGCGGCGTCGCATTACTGCTCGCGTTCGGACGCAACGGGGTGCTGGGTCGGCTGCTCGACCAGTGGTTCGGCGTGCGCCTGCCCTTCACGACGGCTGGCGCGATCCTCGCCGAAACGTTCGTGGCGATGCCGTTCCTGGTGCTCTCGATGGAGGGCGTGTTCGCGTCACGCAGCGGTGACGACGAGGAGGCCGCGGCCACGTTGGGAGCGTCCCCGTGGTCAACGTTCATTCGGGTGACTCTGCCCGCGGTGCGGCCCGCACTCGTGGCGTCGGCGGCATTGTGTTGGGCCCGCGCGCTTGGCGAGTTCGGTGCCACGATCACGTTCGCGGGCAACTTCCCAGGCACCACCCAAACGGTCCCGCTTGCCGTTTACCAGGCATTCGAGACCAACCCCGACGGCGCAATCATGCTGAGCCTGGTCCTCGTGGCGGTGTCGTTCGTGCTCATGTTCGTGTTCCGACGACGACTGATCGTGCGGGCATGACTGCGGTGCTCGACGCGCACGTGGTGGTGCGACATCCAGGCCTCACCGTCGATGTCGCGTTTTTCGCGCAGCACGGGGAGGTGATCGGAATCTCGGGCCCGAACGGGTCGGGCAAGACGACGGTGCTGCGTGCGCTGGCCGGATTGCGCTCGATCGACGATGGCTCGGTAAGTATCGACGGCACTGTCGTGGACTCGCCCGCTGCACGGCACTGGGTCGCGCCGCACGAACGACGAGTGGGCGTCGTGTTCCAGGAACATCGGTTGTTCGCACACTTGAACGCGCTGGACAATGTCGCCTTTGGCCTGCGGGCGCAGGGTCTTACTCGATCTGCGGCCCGCTCGACCGCGAGCGAGTGGCTCGAACGATTCGGCGTCGCGGGGCTCGGCGGGTCGCGGCCAGCCGCGCTGTCGGGCGGACAGTCGCAACGCATTGCACTGGCGCGCGCGCTGGCCACTCGTCCAACACTGCTGCTCCTCGACGAACCGTTCGCCGCCCTCGATCCAGACGTGCACGACAGCGTCCGTGCGGACCTTGCGACCAACCTCCGTGAGTTCGCGGGCGCGACCGTGCTGGTGTCCCACGACGCGGCCGACCTCGACGCGCTCGCGACAACCCGGTTGGTGCTCGCCAGCGGACTCGTCCTCGCACGGCCGAGCGTGGCCGAGCGTGGCCCCTAATTACTCAGCGTGGCCCCAAAACGGCCCGATCTGAGGCCACGCTGACCGATTTGGGGCCACAACCAAGGCTCGATCCGACGCTCGCCCACCGAGTTGCCCGCATGGCCGCGAGCGGCAACGCTGCACCTATGCATGTACGTGGAGTGGAACTGGCCGTCGAGCGTCATGGTGCCGCGACGGGCAACACGATGCTGTGGTGCCACGGCCTCAGCTCCAGCATCGCGAACGAGGACGAACGCGGACTGTGGACGCTCGCCGGTCCGGCCAACGACGCCGGTTTCGAACTGATTCGCTACGACGCCCGCGGGCACGGTCGCTCCGGAGGTACGCTGCTTGCGGCCGACTACACCTGGGCCAACCTCGCGCTCGACGCACTCGAACTTCACAACAACGTCGCAGCCGAGGACACCGGCCCGTGGGTGATCGGCGGTGCGTCGATGGGTGCCGCGACCACGTTGCACCTCGCCGTGCAGCGTCCGGAGATCGTGCGCGCCATGATCCTCATGATCCCGCCGACCGCCTGGGAAACACGCGCGGCCCAGCGCGACATTTACCAAAACGCGGCCGGGTACATCCGGACAAAGGGCAAGGACGCGTACGTTGCCGCGAGTCAACGCCTCCCCGTCATCCCGATTCTCGCGGACCATCCCGAGATCCCCCGCGCCGCGCCCGACATCACGGAGACGTTGCTGCCGACCGTGTTCGAGGGTGCAGCGATCTCGGACTTCCCCTCGGCCGAGTCAATACGCGCGCTTACCATGCCGACGCTTGTGCTCGCATGGGACACCGACCCCGGTCACCCCGTGTCGACTGCCGACCGCCTGGCGGAGCTGCTGCCGCACGCCGACGTCCGCATCGCCCGCGACCTCGACGCAATCCGCACCTGGTCCGCCGCGATCGGCACCTTCTTGCGTACGGTCTGATCTCAGCCGTCACGATGTTGCGCTGAGAGCGTACCGTTGCTCGGGAGTTGCAACCCCGATGATGCGACGTGCGCTACAACGCTGAGCGAAGCGCGTCTCGGTGCTCGGGTGCCGCGACCTCGATGATGCGACGCGCACGCACCGGGTCGTCGAGACCACGCAGATCAGCGACGCCGTGCTCGGTGACGACGACCTCCACATCGCAGTGGGGCGTCGAGACCGTTTCGACGCGGGGCACGATCGTCGACTCACCGTGCTTGTTCATGGACCGCAGGGCAACAATCGACACGCCACCGGGCGAACGTGACGCGCCGGCGCAGAAGTCAGCGTGCCCACCAATCCCCGAGACCACACGCCCGCCAATGCGCTCGACGTTGACCGACCCGTCGAGGCCCAGCTGCAGAGCCGTGTTGAGCCCCACAAAACGCTCGATCGACGACAGCAGCGAGATGTCGTGGGTCTCCTCCACCGACACGAGTCGCAATCGCCCCGCCGACGCCAGCTCCCGGATCGGCGCGCCACCCCACGTGTACGCAGCAGTCACCTCACCGAGCAGCAGACCGTTGGCAGCGAGTGCACCGACCGAGTTGGTAATGACGCCGGACCACACGTGCACGGGATGGTCGAGTGCCGCCACGATCGCGTCCGGGACGCCGCCCGGGCCGAGCTGGATGGTCGGCTCCGCCGGGAGCACCGTGAGGACGTGGCGGGCGATCTCGTGGTCGGTGGCGTCGGGCGAGCGAAACGATGGCGGGTCGACGCGCCGCGAATTCGCCTCGATGCACTCCTTGACATCCGCCTCGATCATGGGACCGCCGAGATCGATCGCGCCGTTGAGCACCTCCACGATCACCGTGCCGGCGTAGCGAGCCAACGCGGGTCCCCAGCCGACGTTCTCCGCGTACGCAAACCCACTCCCCCGCCTCACACCACTGATCACACCAACGTCGGGGTGGGCGATATCGCGCACGAATCGCGGGACCGCCGACAATCGTATGGGCACGTACGAAATGCGCCCCGAAGCGATCGGCTCGGTCAGCCCGTAGCCAGCCATGATCGTATGTCCACGTACTGTTTCGTCCTTCAGCCAGTGCGGCGTCCTCGGCGAGAACCCGACGAGCACCTCGACGTCGCCCTCAAGTTTCGTGAACCCGGCGACCTCGTTCGGCGCCAGCGTCGAAACATCGGTCCCATCGGAGTAGGCGATCGTGAGCTGGCCGGTCAACATGCGCCGCCATCTTCGCTCAAGCGTGGCTTTGAAGGTTGACGTTGTGGCCCCAAATCGGTCGGCGTGGCCTCAAAACGGCCCGGTCTGGGGCCACAGCGACCGATTCGGGGCCACACACGCGACGCCCGCGACCTTGACGGCACCTCTACTCGGCGACGCCCTTCGGTGCCCGCTGCCCCATGAACCCGAACATGTAGCCAGCGACGCGCCGAATCTGGATCTCCTCCGCGCCCTCCGTGATGCGGTAGCGGCGGTGGTGACGGTAGATGTGCTCGAACGCCTTGTGACGCGAATAGCCGAGGCCGCCGTGCACCTGCATCGCGCGGTCGGCAGCATCGCAGCACAGGCGGTTCGCCCAGTAGTTGCACATCGACACCTTGTCGGACACGGAGAACGCTCCGTCCTTGTCCATCGACCACGCCGTCTTGTGAATAAGCGCGCGTAGCATTTCACACTGCGTCTGCAACTCCACGAGCGGGAACTGGATCGCCTGGTTCGTGGCGAGTGCCTTGCCAAAGGGTCGACGCTGCTTTGCATACTCCACCGACTGGTCGATGCAGTACTGCGCTGCACCGAGGCTCGATGCTGCCTGACGGATCCGGTTCTCGTTGAAGAAGTGCTGCACCACGCCGAGCCCGCGTCCCTCGCCTCCGAAGATCGCAGTACTAGGTACACGTACGTTCGTGAGGCGGATGTGCGCGTGATCGGTCGGCATGTTGAACGTCCAGAGGAACTCGACGATCTCGAAGCCGGGACTCTTCGTCGGCACAAGGAACGCCGTGATGCCGTTGCCGTCGCCCGCGTTGCCGCTCGTGCGGGCCATGATCATGTCGTACTGCGCCTTGTGGATGCCGGTGTTCCAGGTCTTCTCACCGTTGATGACCCACTCGTCGCCATCTCGTACCGCAGTGGTCTCCATGTGCGTGGCGTCGGAACCGTGCTGCGGTTCGGTGATGCCGAACGCGAAACCTCGACGCCCCTCGGCGAGGTCGTCGATCCAGTCCTTCTTCTGCTCGTCGGTGCCGTAGTTGAGCATCAGCAGCAGGCCGACGTTGTTGCCCACGATGGAGTGCTCGTTCTGGAGGTCGTTGTGCAGGCCAAGTCCCATGCGTGCGAAGTGCTCGCGGATCACGGCCATGCCCAGGTTCGTGCCGTCCTGGCCGCCGTACTGCTTCGGGAGCGGATAGCGGTAGTGGCCCGCCGCGTCGGCCACTCGCTTCGCCTTGTGGAGCAACTGCTCCCACTCCTCGTTGGGCAAACCACCCCGCTCCCAGTCGGTGCGGGCGTCCTCGCGGCGGTGGTCGAAGAAGCGGATGTTGTCGTCTGCGTTCTCGAGCGGTTTGATCTCCCGCTCGATGAACTCGTCGAGAACGGTGAGGTAGTCGGTCAGCTCTTTAGGAAGGTCGAAGTCCACGGTGGAAACATACGTGCGACGGGTCACCGCGGCCCATTCCGCCTCAGAGGGCGAGCCGATAGGCGAGACCTCAATCGGACACAGCAGAATGAATCGAGCTGCGAAGCCGGTCGCCCTCCCTCGCCGCCGGGCAGTCGTGACCGATCCGCTGACCCCTTAGCCTTTTGGAGACACCGTGACTGCCACACAGATCCTTACCGAGCGTCGAGACGCCGTTCTGCTCATCACCCTCGACCGGCCCGAGCGTCTCAACGCGTGGACGACGAGGATGTCGGTCGAACTCGCCGAGGCGATCACGGCCGCCAACGACGATCCCGACGTCGGAGCGATCGTGCTCACCGGAGCGGGCCGTGGATTCTGCGCTGGAGCAGACATCGGCGGCGAGTTCGCCGCACAGCTCGACGGCGGACCGAAGCCGGGCAGCTCGGAGAAGCGCGTCGACTGGGTGGCCCTGTGCCGTTCTTCGAAGCCGCTGCTGGCCGCGCTCAACGGCGCGGCTATCGGCGTCGGGCTCACGATGGTGCTGCCGTTCGACCGACTCGTTGCCGCGGCGTCCGCGAAGTTGTCCGTGCGGTTCGTGCGCATGGGGCTGGTGCCGGAGCTGGCGTCGTCGCGGTTCCTTGTGGCACGGTGCGGCTGGGGCGCGGCGTCGTGGATGGCACTGACCGGTGCCACGGTGCTCGGCGACGAGGCTGCACGCATCGGCCTCGTCGACCGGGTGGTGCCCGACGATCAAGTTCTCGACGCCACGCTTGCCGATGCGGCAGTTCTCGCCGAGTCACCGATGCCACAGGTCCGGATGATCAAGAGCCTTCTGACGCTCAACGCGAACGAGGTCGACGTTTCCGAGGTGCAGCGTCGTGAACTCGACGCGCTCCAGATCGCGTACGCGACACCGGAGCATCGTGAGGCCGTGAGCGCGTTCCTGGAGAAGCGTCCACCGAACTTCCGCTTGTAGGAGGCGACTCGCGAAACTCGACCTTCACGCATTGTCGCTGAGCGACATTTTGAAGGTCGAGACCTGCCACGCACCTCGGCGTACCATGCGCCATGGGCACGAGCACAACAAGCAGCGTCGTGGAATCCGACATTGACACGTTCTCACGCGAGTTCTTCGACGACCCGTGGCCGCATCTCGCCGCGCTCCGCGCGGCTGCGCCAGCCGTGAAGCTGACGAAGTACGGGATCTGGGCCATCGCCGGTCACGCCGACGTCACGACGGCCTTGCGCGACTACGACACGTTCTGTTCCGGAGCGGGAGTCGGAATGAGCAACTTCCACAAAGAGACGCCGTGGCGTCCACCGAGCGTCATCCTGGAGGCCGACCCGCCCGATCACACCCGCGCTCGGAAGGTGCTCGCCGATGTGCTGTCCCCCGTCAACGTCAAGTCGATGCGCGAGATGTTCGACCGCGTCGCCAACGAGATGGTGGACGCGTTGCACGACGGCGAAGTCTTCGATGGTGTGAAGGACCTCGCCGAGGCGTACCCGCTGAAGGTCTTCCCGGACGCTGTCGGCGTGACTCCGACGGGGCGCGAACATCTGCTCGCTTACGGAAACATGGTCTTCAACTCCTTTGGTCCTCGCAACGAGTTCTTCGAGCAGGGCATGCAGGGTGCCGCTCAGACTCGGGAGTGGATCGGCGCGCAATGCGCTCGCAGCGCGCTGAAACCCGACGGGCTTGGAGCGGAGATCTACTCGGCCGCGGACCGAGGCGAGATCACCGAGGAGGACGCGGGCCTGCTGCTCCGGTCCTTCTTGAGTGCGGGCGTCGACACGACAGTAAGCGCGCTTACTTCATCGCTCTGGTGTCTCGCTACGAACCCATCGCAGTGGGACGCGCTCAAGGCCGATCCGACGCACGGTCGGCCACGTCGGCTACGGCTTCGGCATCCACGTGTGCGTCGGCCAGGTCGTTGCACGGATGGAGGGCGAGGCCGTGCTCGGCGCGTTGGCCCGTCGCGGCGGGTCGCTCTCGCTGGCTGGCGACACGGTGCGCCGGTACAACAATACCCTACGAACCTATGCGCGCTTACCACTGATCCTGCGGGCCTGAGGGTCGGGCTCGCGGAGTTCCGTCCGACGAGTGACCGCACAGCGCCACATTGTCCACACAGCGCAACGCTGTGCCGTCAACGTGGCGCTGTAGCCGCACTCGTCCGGCACGACGACCCGTCCCGCGCACGCCACGATCGGCTCGCCAGGTTTCACTGTGCGATCTGTTGCGCTGGGCGCACCAGCCGTCCAGTGATATCGTTGATATCACGGAGGAACAATGACTGACATACTGATTCGCGACGTCCCTGAAGACTTGGTCGACCTCATTGATCGAAATGCTCGCCGAATGGGGGTTTCACGAACTGAATACCTGCGGCGGACCCTGGCTCGGGAGCGTTCGAGCGACGTGACGCCTACGACCCCCGCGGATTTCGAGCGAGTAGCGGCACGCTTTGCCGGGCTCGCGGACGACGAGTTGATGCGTCGAGCCTGGTCGTGACCGTCTGGCTGGTCGACAAATCAGCGTTCGTTCGCTTCGGACAATCGATCGACCGGGCGGACTGGCAGAACCGAGTCGATCGTGGTCTGCTGCGCATCAGCACCCTAACCCGACTTGAGATCGGCTACTCGGCTCGGTCGGCCGACGAACTTCGCGACGACATAGCGCGTCCCCCGTTGTCGATGATGCCAATCGAGTACCTCACTCCAGCGATCGAGGACCGAGCACTTGACGTGCAGCTTCAGCTTGCCGAGCGCGGCCACCATCGTGCACCGTCAATCCCAGACCTGTTAATCGCTGCGACGGCGGAACTCGCTCGGTTGACGGTGCTTCACGTTGACAAAGACTTTGAATTGATCGCCGAAATCACTGGACAACCCATTGAGCGGCTGGCGTTAGAACGTTGACCAAAGCTATCGCTACCGTTCACCACGGTCCCGCTCATTCTGCGCCCTCGCGTCGGCCGCAGCCTTGTGCCACGCGTCGAGATCTCCCCACTGGTCGACCCCTGAGCCACAGCCCGGATAGGCGTGCGAGTACTGTTCGGCCACCGACCGATCCGTGCGTGATCGTAAGAACGCATCCACCGCGTCCCGGACCAGACTCGACCGGGACATTACCCTGCTTGCGAGCGACGTTGTCCAGCTGCTCGATCTGGTCGGAGCGAAGTTGCACCCTGACGGGGCTGAAGGACATGCAGTGAACAGTAGGACGCCCGCCGTCAGCAAGCGACGGGCAAACCGTGCGGCCACCGCGAAGTTCGACCCCAACACGCAGCAAATCACCCCGTCGGCTACGGTCGTCTGACCCGGGCACACGCGGTTGCCTCGGCGAGGAGCCGTACCGATGGAACTCGCTGATCTGGTCATCGTGATCCCCGGCATCGGTGGAAGCGAACTGTGGGACGGTCGGGAGCGTGTCAGGTACGGCGGGGCAAAGGGTGTCGCAAGCCTCCTCCTCCGTCCCGAAACCTCGCCCTCGGCAGAACGTTGACGCCGCGCGCCCTACTGAAAGATTTCCACGTCCTGCCCTGGAAGTGCATCCACGGCTACACCGGGCTGGGCGCGCGGTATGCAACACCTTCCCGAACGCGACCACCGATCTCGGCGATCCCGCACGTCCCGTACCGAACGCGCAGGTCGTCGCCTTCCCTACGACTTTCGCCTCGGTGCCGATGCCGCAGCACACCGGCTCGCTGACGTCGTCGACCAGCGGCTCACCGAACTGACCAAGACCAGACCGATGGCCCGCGTCATCGTGGTCGCCCACTCGATGGGCGGACTCGTTGCTCGCCGGTGGCGCGCACTACCCGACCAGGCCGCGCTCTGCCGCGGGATCGTCACGCTCGGCACACCGCACATGGAAAGCTATGCGCGCAGACAATACCGCCCCTGCCCTTATCCCCGTTGTCGGCTCGGGCCATCCAACCATGGACGCCCTTCGCTGGACAGCTCCGTCACTCACGCAAGCCGCACCGATCTCGCCGAAGGCCGACCGTGGTGACGGCACGGTGCCCTACGAGTCCGGCGTGCCATGGGAACTGCACGGGACCATGGCTACATCGATTGTTCGGCGCACCTACCAACTCCACAGCGGCCTGGCCACCAACGACGCACGGGTTGGGCTGAAACCGATCCTCGAATTGCTCGCAGGCAATGACCCACCAGGGCGAGGCGTCGAGGAGGACACGCCGCACCTCGGCATCGGACTTCGCGATATCGTCACGAGCGGCGACATCGTGCATGGAGAGTTCGCGATCGGCGGACGCACCACGCCGAACGGGTCGGTCCGCACGAGCGCCACGTGGACGCCGTTCGGCGGGGCCGGTCCGCAACAAATCGAGGTTGAACGCGATTTTGCGGAATCGTCGGCGTTTCGGTGCACGACCCCGAACGAAGCGGGGACGCTGCGCGTCGAGGTGGTCGGAGCGTTCCCCGACGACCGAGTCGTCACGGTAACCGACGAGGTCGTCGCGATTCCCTCGGAGCCGCGGGAGGAAGCCGCATGACGTGGCGACCCTGGCGCACCGACCAGCCCGCCGAGCTACGCGGCTACGTCCAACGCAAGCGAGTGAGCGAACTGCTGAGGATCCCGGGCCCGAGCGCCCGGGCCGTCGCCCCGAGGGCCCGTGAGATCTTCGACGAGCTGGCGAGCAAGGACGTCCGCTACGCGTTCGAGCCGACCACGAGTGGGCCAGGACGTCAGGTGATCCGGTCGGCCGACCAGGTCCTGCGGTTCCCGAAACACGCGACCTGTCTCGATCTCGCGCTCATCTACAGCGCTGCATGTCTGGAAGCTGGCCTGCATCCGCTCGTCGCGCTCGTCGATGCGCCCGGTGGCGGTCGACACGCAGTCGTCCTGCTGTGGAATGAGTCGTCGGAGTGGCCACTCGATCGCACCGTCGTCACGCCGGACCGCGTCGTGTTCGGCGAACTCGGTGTCCGACGCGCGATTGGGGTCGAAGCCACCGGGTCGCTGCTTGCCGTCGACGTTTCACTCTTGGCCAGCGGCTACCTCCCGAGCGAGATGGACCGATCGTTCGACCATGCATCGCCAGCGGACACGCATATGCCGGTACCGAAGCGTCGATTGTCGCCGCTTGCGACATCGGCTCGTCGTGGCGCGTGGAGGAGGAACTCCGAACCGAATCCTGGACCGAACAACTCGATCCGCTGCGCGCACCGTACGACTCACCGGATACGGCCATGTACAACCCGGCCCGACTCGCGCGTGCTCAGTATGAGGTGGTTCCGTTCCAGTCGAGCAATCAGTTCGCCCTGATCCGAGCGGCGGCCACTGCGGCCGACGAATCGAATCGGCTCCGGGTCATCGTGGTACACGGCGATGGCGGTGCCGGAAAGACTCGGCTTGTTGCGGAGTTGTGCAGTCAGCTTCGAAGCGCGGGTTGGGCAACAGGTTTCGCAACCGACGAGGACACGTTCGACTACTTGGCATCGATTTCGTCTCCCTTGCTGGTCGCGGTCGATTACGCGGATTTCCGCCGGCGCGACACCGTGCGGCAGCTGTTCAAGAAGTTGGCCGCGCACGCGAGCGACTCATCACGCTGCATCGTTCTCATCGGGCGTTCCGCTGGTGTGTGGTGGGACGAACTCGCCAGCGATGTTGCGGATCTCGGCATCGTGATCGACGCCACCGTGCTCGAACCGCTCACCTCCACGGCATCGTTCTTCGGTTCGGTGTGGAATGCCGCGCTTCGGTCACTGGCGTTGGTTCACGGGGTCACAGCACCGGCGATCCAGCGCCCAAGCGGTCGATGGACGCCGCTCGAAAGTGTGCTTCTCGCGTGGATCGCCGTGTTCACGGACGGGCCGATGCCAACGACGGCCGACCAGCTGTACAAGGAGACCCTCCGTCACGGATATGGGTACTGGCACCAGGGTCTACGGGCGACAACGACGGCCATCGAACGCGTCGACCGGGACGTAACCGGCGGAATCCTCACGCTTGTTGCACCGGCAACTCGCGTGGACGCCATCGCTCTAATCAAGGCTCACCGGCCCGAAGTGGCGTCGGTGGCGGAGGTTATCGTCAAGCGGTTCGCCGATCTTTGGGCACCGACATGGCAGCTGACCGACGGGTTCCCCGACTGCCTCGCGTTGCGGCCGGACCGGCTCGGCGACTCGTTTATCCGGTCGCTTCTCGAACGTCGCACGGCGATCGAGGTGCTCGTAGGTGTCGCTGGACACCGTGACGCGGCCCCCGCAGACGGCATCGACGGATTGCATCGGGTGATTGAGAACCTGATGCGCAGTGCCTCGGATCGAAACGCCGATCCACGCATTTACGCCGAGGCGTTCGCCGAGGCGGGCCGACGGAGCGCCATCGTCGCACGCGAGCTTCCTCTCGTGGCTGCTGCCGGATTCGCTCCGGCCGCCTCTGCACTAGCCGCCGGGCTCTCGGCCTTAGGTGACCTCCATCCCGACACGACTCTTGCCGCCGTCGTCGCGATGGTTGCGGACCAGACAGACGGCGAATTCGTTCAGATGCTGGCCACCCTCGATCGACAAGCGGCGATTGATGCCGCTCTGTCGGGGTGGATCGCGACCCCCACATGGAGCGCGTCGGAGGAGTCGAGGTCGAAACTTGCCGAAACTGCCCAGAATCAAGACGTTCACGAACGCCAGAGAATGATAAGCGCGCAGCACTTCGCGATACTGCAGTGCATCGAGCACATCGGCGCGGGTCGAACGTTCGGGGCCGTCGGTGATCCGCTCCGTGCGTCCAACGAAGCAAACCAAGCGCTTCGACGCGGCGAGACCGAAGTACTCCGACTGCTCCTGAGCGTCGCACCTTCGCTGATCGAAATCCCGATCGGGCTGGTCGGCGTTGGAGTGCTCGCGATCCAGGCCGGCGAGGAACCCTCCGATGAACTCATCCGGGCGATCGGTGCGGTGCTGGCCTCCGACGAAGCGGCCGTCACCACTCGGAAAGCGATCAAGATGTACCTGAAGGAACTGTCCGGCCTTCGCCCGGAGTGGGCGGACAAGGTCAAGGCACTCTACCTTCGATGCAAACGTGCAGGTGTCCGGCTGGCTCGCTGCGGCGGCGTCACAATCGATCGCATCGAGCGACCTGCGCAGCTCTTCGAGCGACCTGACAAGGCCATCGCCATCGAGCGCGTTTCACGGCGTTATCGCTGGACGACGCCAGTTCGCTATTGCCGACCTCGGGCCGTATGACGATGGTCGGCGCTTCGACCGCGAAATTCTGCCAATCCGCGAATCGCTACGGCTAGCGAATATTCCGCTGCATGAGCATTCTGCAGTAACGCCAGAGCAGCTACGAGCGGACGCCCTCAGTCGACCGTTCTGCCTGCACCTCGCGGTGCACCGCGAATTCGGCTCGACCACCCTGACCGACTCCGATGGATCACCGCTGCTGCTCAGCGACGAGGACCTCGCCGCGTGCCTTGCACCTCTGTTCGGAGCGCCCACCTTGATCGTCGTCAGTGGATGTCATTCGACCCAGATTCTTCCGATCCTTCGGGAGCGTGGCGTCGGCGCGTTCATGGGATTCGAGGTCGAGATTTCCGAAGACGATGCCCGCACATTCTCGACCGTGCTGTACTCGGAGCTGGTTCGGGGCGCGACGGTGCGGGCAGCCGGTGAGCACACCGCGTCGTACATGGAACGGAGATCGCGGCCCGTGCCGGCCATCTTCGCCACGGAACCGTACGGCTCGATGCGACTTCTCTGACGGGTTGACCATGGTCGCGTTGGTGTCCGCGGAAATGCCAGACAGCCACCACGCCCGGCGTAGTTGAATGTCAGCGTGCTTGAGATCGGCGGACTCCGGAAGCGGTACGGCGAAAGGGTGGCGGTCGACGGCGTCGACCTGCACATCGCTCCCGGCGAGGTATGCGCACTGCTCGGCCCGAACGGTGCGGGCAAGACCACGCTTGTGAGCGCCGTTGCGGGACTGCGGCGTCCGGATGAGGGCAGCGTCCGCGTGAATGGCTTGAGCGTGTGGCCCGACCCGAAGCAGACGAAACCGCTGATCGGTTCGCGCCGCAGGAGCGGGGCGTGTACCTGGTGCTGTCGGCGCGGGAGAACCTTGCCGTGTTCGGCGAACTCGCGGGGCTCCGTGGCAAGGACCTGAAACAGTCGATCGACCGGGTTGCCGAGATGCTGGAACTGACCGACCTGCTCGACCGTCAGGCGCAGCAGATGTCCGGCGGCGAACAGCGACGCGTCCACACGGCGATGGCGCTGCTCCATCGACCGCCGCTGCTGCTGCTCGACGAACCCACGACCGGCGTCGACGTCTCCACCCGTAATCGCCTCCTCGAAACGGTGAAGCGGATGGCCGCCGAGGAGGGCACGGCGGTCTGCTATTCCACGCACTACCTCGCCGAGGTTCCCGCGCTCGGCGCGTCCGTGGCGATCATGGACCGTGGACGCCTCGTCGCACGCGGGACGCTTCCCGAGCTGATCCGTGCGCACGGCACCTCGGCCGTGGAGTTCGAGTTCGAGGACCCTGTGCCTGTCATCTCGGGCGCGCTCCCGACCGGAACGCTTGGACGCGTAAGGGTCGTGAGCGACGATCCACCCGCGCTGGTCGCGTCCATCCTCGGTGCACTCGGCCCGGACGCTGCCCGGTTGCGCAGCGTCGAGATCCTCAATGCGGACCTGGAGAGCGTGTTCCTCACGGTCACCGGACGGCGCTTCCAGGCCGACGACACGCTTGCTCAAGGAGACCTGACAAATGCTCGGCCGTAGCCTCGCCATCGTCCGCCACGACCTGCGCATCCTCAAGCGCGACCCCGCGTTTCTCGCGATCATGATCCTCATGCCGCTCGTGATGATGATGTTCCTCAAGAGCACGTTCCGCCTGACGCTGCGCGCCGCAGGGTACGCGAACGCAACGGGGGCCGAGCAGATCGTGCCGGGCGGCATCGTGATGTTCTCGACGTTCCTCATGGGCAACCTCGCGTTCTCGGTCTTCCGTGAGCACGGGTACGGCACGTGGGACCGCCTGCGTGCGTCGCCGACGTCGACATCGGAACTGCTGCTCGGCAAGTCGATCGTGCCGCTGCTGACGTTGGCCGTGCAGTCGATCGTGCTCTTCGGCTTCGGGGTCACGGTGTTCGGTCTCAAGATCCGGGGGTCGATGGTCGGCGTCGTCATGGTCGCGGTCGCGCACTGGATCTGCCTCACCGCGATCGGCCTCTTCCTGCTCGCGATCTGCCGGACGATCCAGCAGGTCAACGCAGCGGCCAACGTCGGCGCAATGTTCCTGTCCGGCCTCGGCGGCGCGTTCACGCCGCTGTCGGGTCTACCGGGTTGGGCGCGTCGCATCGCTCCTGGCACACCGCACTACTGGGCCATGCGCGGCTTTCGCTCGATGATCCTCGACGGTCGCGGGGCGTCTGCTGCGCTGCTGCCTGTCGGGGTCCTCCTCGGCATCAGCATCGTGCTCGCCGCGTTCACCCGCCTGCGCTTCCGCGTCGACGAGCCCAAGCTCTCCTGGGCGTGACCGATCCGAACAGGGGCTGGTTTCCGCGCGCTTGGACCCCTGAACCGCCCCGAAATCGGCGAATCGGAAGGTTGCCCGCGCGGATTCCAGCCCCTGCTGGATGGCGGCAGGCTTGGGCGCTGCTTTGTCGGCTCGGGCTCACCCTCTCGGCATCTTGTTCTACAGCTCGTATACTCACCTGTGTGACAACTCCCGTGCCGACGCGATTCAGTGATGACGAACTCGCGACCATCGATCGGCTCGTGTCGGAGGGCGTCGGAACGACAAGGTCGGACGTCATCCGTCGAGCGCTGAATCACCTCGACGACGTTGTTCGCCGAGCTCGCGTCGGGGCGCTAATTGCCGACTCGTACCGAGACCGACCACAGTCGGGCGACGACGACGCGCTCGCCATGGCGAGTGCGATCGCACTCACGGAAGCCGAGCCGTGGTGAGACAGGGAGAACTTTGGCTCATGGAACCGCCGAACGCAAAGCGTCGGCCGGTCCTGATCGTGTCGCGCAACGAGGCGATACCGGCACTCACCAACATCGTCATTGCTCCGATTACGAGCACGATTCGGATGATCCCGACCTGCCTCCCGGTTGGCCCGGAGGAGGGCATCGATCACGAGAGCGTCGCAAGTTTTGACAGCATCGCTGCAGTGCCGAAATCCGTGCTCACCGTGCGGCTGGGGACGTTGGGCGTTGGGTCACGCGAACGCATCTGTGCAGCGCTCGAAGCGCTGGCCGACTGCTGACCCAACGGGCTCGATTCGCCTGAGCCCTTAGCAGCTCGATGCAACCGCGAATCGCATCCTGCGCGGTTGGTGCGCGGCACTCTCTGGGACCAGTCAAGTCCGGATACGAACTATGCACATCGCACAAACGCTATGCTACTCGCATGAGTAGCTCCAATCTGGTGAAGTTGGTTCGCCTCCGCGCCGGGCTCACACAGGCCGAGCTGGCGGCCCGATGCGACACGACGCAGTCCGCCATCGCTCGGATCGAACGCGGAGCGAGCGAACCCTCCATGGCACGGGTCGAGGCCATAGCGCGCGAGTGCGGCTTCGACATCACGATCGCCGTCACGCCGATCGACCAAAACGAGGAGGAGACACTGCGTCGGAATTTGCAGATGACTCCCGACGAACGAGTTCAAAGAATTGCCCATGCAGGTCGATTCATCATTGCAGCCCGAGAGTCACGGGAGAAGTCGGCCGTTGCCTGACTTTCGTCCCGAGCGCATTCTCGAAGTACTCGAAAAGCACCGCGTCGACTACGTGATGATCGGTGGCCTCGCGGCCGCGGTACACGGGTCGGAACTCGCCACGGTCGACCTCGACATCACACCGGCGATTGGTCACGACAACATGACCCGATTGTCGGCTGCGCTTACCGAACTGCACGCTCACATTCGAACTGCCGGGGCGGACGGCGGATTGCCGTTCTCGCACAGCGCAGCGTCTCTTGCCGCATCGGGCATATGGAATCTCCTGACGGATGGAGGCGATCTCGATATCTCGTTCGTGCCTTCCGGCACCCAGGGCTATACCGACCTTCGACGCGATGCGGTTGCGGTTGAGATCTTCGGAACGACGACTACGGTCGCCTCGTTGGCCGATGTCATTCGCTCGAAGGAAGCTGCCGGACGACCGAAGGACATTGCGGCAATTCCGATGCTGCGTCGGCTCCTTGCCCAAACGGAGCGCCAGCGCAAGGCGTAAAGCCGTACGTAGAACTGGAAGCGCGCGCCTGTCAGAGACACGTCGCCTGGGCGCGGAAGAGACTTCGCCGTGGGAGGAAGCGCTTTCTCGATCGACGGGCCACGGTTCCCCATTCGAGCCAAATCGATTTGGTCACAATTTTTCGTTCAGGTTTTCGAGGTCTTGGTCGATGCCACTGATGGTGACCGACTGTCGTGGTTGGTCCGTTCTTGAGGAGTGGCGATGGCAACGACCGACGTTACGCAGGCAGGCAGGCAGGCAGGCAGGCAGGCAGGCAGGCAGAGTTTCATGCGGGTAGGTCGGGGCGGCGTGTTTCGGTGTGGCTTGCGGGTTGTCTTGCTTCGTTGATCGGTGCTGCGGGGTTGGTGGTCGTGTCGAATGTTCCGGCGCAATCGACGGAGGTGTTCAACGAGGTGCCGGCTGTTGCTCAGTCGGATTGGCATGCGTGGTGGGGCACGGCGGTGACGTTCAGCGGGTCAACGTCGATGACGGCGAACATGACCGCGGAACGGGCAACGAAAGCACTGTCGGTCCCGTTCCCGGCTGGGTCGTACACGCTGGAATTGCAGGGCACCGCAGCGTCGGGTGTGAATGTCACTCCGTATTTTCAGTCGCATACGAATTGGGCGAACTACCAGTCACCGACCGAAGCGGGCGGTGCATCGCAGGGCCAGTTGGGCGCTAAACCGTGGACGGGTTCGCAGACGTGGCCGATCACGATGACTGGTTCCGGCACGCATTTTGATCTGCGGATGGTCGGCGCGGCCGCGTTCACGGTGACCCGGATCATCATCCGGACCGCAAACGCGACGTCCACGACGTCCACAACGACTACGGCCCCGTCCGCTTCAGGTGTGGAGCTGATCAACGAGGTGCCGGCGGTCGCGTCGTCGAGCTGGCATGCGTGGTGGGGAACAGCGGTCAGTTTCGCTGGTACGACATCAATGACCGCGAACACGACCGCGGAACGATCCACAGGCACCGTGACGGTGCCAGCCGGCACGTACACGCTCGAATTGCAAGGCACCGCCGCTTCGGGTGTGAATGTCACACCGTACTTTCAGACGCACACGAACTGGTAGAACTACCAGCTCCCCGTTGAGGCGTCCGGACGGTCGAACGGTCAACTCGACCCGAAACCATGGACCGGTAACCAGACCTGGACCGTGACAATGAGCGGCGGAGGAACCCATTTCGATTTGCGTCTCACCGGCTCAGCCGCGTTCACGGTCACCCGAGTCATCCTTCGCACCAGCAGCACAGGTTCAACGCCAACGACCACGACAACTACCGCGACGACACTGCCACCGACGACCACGCCCCGTGGACCGGCTTCGGTTGCACCCGGGATAACGAAGTTCGACGAATACCCCGTCTCAGCACAAACCGATTGGCATGCGTGGTGGGGAACGCCGGTCACGTTCAACGCGGCGACCAGCTCGATGACGGTAAACACGAACACGGAACGGGCAACCAAGGCTCTGCCCGCACCGCTGCCTGCCGGGTCCTACGAACTTGAGGTACAAGGCACCGCAGCACCCGGCGTGAACGTGACACCGTACGTGCAGACCCACACGAACTGGGCGAACTATCAACTCCCGATCGAAGCAGCCGGACGC
>JAYSSR010000033.1:0-41657 GCA_043720395.1 Acidimicrobiia bacterium | reverse complement strand
GACGCACCGGATGTACCGCGACCGGGCACGCGCGATTCGCATCGCAGCTCAGCCTCACTGGCCCGAAAGACCATTCACGCTTGGGACAAAGCCCGACGCTGTAGGTTCAGCGTTGTGCCCGGGAACCCACGAAGCGACGAGTCGTGAACTTCGACCTCCCGCCCGTCGATGACGCTCGACGCGCCGCTGTGCGGGCCTGGCTCGCGGAGCACCCCGATGCGACCCGCCCACAGCTCGCGGCGGCCGGGTACGCGGCACCGCACTGGCCGTCGCCGTGGGGTCTCGGAGCCGACGCTGGGCACCAGCTGGTCATCCACGACGAGTTGGAACACGCAGGAGTCGAGCCGATCGGTGCATCCATCGCCGTGGGCTGGGCCGGTCCCACGATCCTCGCAGGCGGCACCCCCGCCCAACAGCAGCGCTACCTGCCCGGCATCCTCGACGGCACCGACGAATGGTGCCAGCTGTTCAGCGAGCCCGACGCCGGCAGCGACCTCGTGGCGCTCCGAACACGAGCCGAGCGAGATGGCGACGTCTACGTGATCAATGGCCAGAAGATCTGGTCGACGTGGGCGAACCGGTCTCGCTACGGCATCCTGCTCGCCCGGACCGATCCCACCGCACCCAAACACAAGGGCATCAGCTACTTCGTGGTCGACATGGCGACGCCCGGCATCGAGGTCCGACCCATCATCGAGATGACCGGCGGCAACCACTTCAACGAGACGTTTTTCAACGACGTTCGAATCCCCATCGAGAATCGGATCGGTGAGGAAGGCAACGGGTGGCGACTTGCCACGGTGACGCTCGGCAACGAGCGTCTCTCGCTGTCCGAGGGCGGCGTGCTCTGGGGCATGGGGCCGACGAGCGAGGAGTTCTTCGCCGAACTCACTCGACGCGGACCTGTCGAGGACGCCAACCTTCGACAGCGCGCCGCGGCCGTGTACACCGACATGACCATCCTCCGTCTGCTGGGGTACCGCATCATGACGCTGGCACTCGGCGGACGCGATCCCGGCCCGTTCGCGTCGATCCGCAATGCATCGCCGACGTGCATGGGCAGCGTCTGATGAGCCTTATGAAGGATCTGCACGGCCCTTACGCACTGCTCGGCCGTCAGGACCTCCACGCTGAAGAGACCGACGTGTGGCATTGGGGGTACCTGTTCAGCCGGGCGCTCACCATTGGCGGCGGCACCAGCGAGGTGCAGCGCAACATCATCGGGGAGCGTCTCCTCGGCCTTCCCCGCGAACCGCAATGAGACGTGCCCCGACACTCGCCCTGCGCCATCCACCAATACCGAGACGAGACCGACCATGAGCCACGAATTCCCCGCCCACCCACCCGGTGAGTTCCGGTGCATCCGCTTCGAGCGTCACCTCGGCGCGACCCCCGGGGCCAGCGTGCTCGAGGTCATCATCGACCGACCCGACAGCGCGATCAATGCGATCAACGGCGAGCTGCACGAGGACCTCACGCACCTTTTCCCGCGACTCCAAGCGGAGCGCGAAGCGCGCGCCGTGCTGCTGACCGGTGCTGGCCGCGCGTTCTCCGCTGGCGGCGACTTCACCTGGTTCCCGACGCTGGCCGATCGCACGACGCTTGAACACTTGCGCATCGACGCCAAGCACCTCATCTACGACCTGCTCGACGTCCACCTGCCGATCGTCTGCGCGCTGAACGGTCACGCGATGGGACTCGGGGCGTCGATTGCCCTGTTGTGCGACGTCATCTTCATGGCCCGCTCTGCGACGATCGGGGACCCACACGTGCGGGTGGGCATCGTGGCGGGCGACGGCGGCACGATCGCCTGGCCCCTGGCGGTGGGACCAGCGCGGGCAAAGCAGTACCTTCTCACCGGCGACCCCGTCCCGGCGGCCGAGGCCGAGCGCATCGGACTCGTCAACACGGTTGTCGACGACGCGGACCTTCACGCGACCGCGCTTGCGTTCGCCCATCGTCTCGCGGCCGGAGCGCCGCTCGCGGTGCAGTACACGAAGGCCGCGGTCAACGCCGCGATCAAGGCCCAAGCCATGATCGCGTTCGATCAGGCGGCCGCCTTCGAGATCGCAACCTTCGGCACGGACGACCACCGCGAGGCACTCGCCGCACTACGAGAGCGCCGGGCACCGACGTTCACCGGACGCTGACCACCCTTATCAGACGTTGGGAACATCGCGTACCCCGGAGGTCGCCGATCTTCCCAACGTCGGAGAGAAATCGCCGCAACGGCCGTGTGACGGGTGCCACGCCGTGCAGGCAAGCGATGGACTAGACCTATCCCCGACTATTCCGGTATGGTTACCGGTCTATGGAGAACCTCCTGTTCGTCGCTGCCGCCGGATTCGCCGCGTCCATGGTCGACGGGGCGCTCGGGATGGGCTTTGGCCCGACCTCGTCGAGCATCTTGCTGGCAGCCGGACTTCCACCGGCCGCCACGTCGGCCACGGTAAACATCGCCAAGGTCGCGTCCGGTGCAGTCGCTGGGGTGTCGCACTGGCGGTTCGGGAACATCGACCGCCGACTCGTGGTCCGGCTGGCCGTCCCCGGCTGCGTCGGGGCAATTCTCGGAACGACGGTCCTCTCGCGCGTCGACGGTGACCAAATCCGTCCCTGGCTTGCCGTGCTCCTGCTGATCGTAGGTGTACGTATCATGTTTCGCTTCCGCAAGCCCCTTCCCGATCGGCGTTCAACGTTCCACGGCGGTGTCGAGCACCTACCGGCTGAGCTCACGAAGGGCGCGGAAATCGTCGGGGGGATCGGTGGCATCACGAACGGGCTGGTCGGCGCGTGGGGTCCGGTCGTGACACCGTTCCTCCTGCACCGCGGTGTGTCGCCACGAACGTCGGTCGGTTCCGTCAACACGGCGGAGGCTGCGGTCGCTGCCGTCTCCGCAGGGTCGCTGCTCGCGATGTTGACCAGTGGAACGCTCGACGTTGGTGTCGTAGTCGCGATGCTGCTCGGCGGGGTGGCGGCCGCGCCGCTTGCCGCGTGGAGCGTGCGATACATCCCCGCTCGCCCGATGGGCATCGCGGTCGCGGGGCTGTTGCTGTTCACGAACGTCCGCGAACTCGCGCCACGGGTCGGGCTCGGCGACGTGCGTTGGGGCCTGTACCTTGCGGTCGCGACCGTCATCGTGCTGGCGGGTGCAGCTCCTCGACTAACGAATGCGCCACGCGTCGGGATCGGCAACGAGGTCGCGTAGCACGGGGGGAAGTTCGTTGGCCAGGAGATCGGTGAGCGTGACCCGCTCCATCACCGACCGGATCGCAACGCGAAGACCGACCCAAAGCTCGCCCAGGTGTTGCGAAGGCGGTAGGTACACCACCTCCTCCGGACGCTGCCCCTGAACGAGTGCGAGCGGTCCGTCGACCGCTCGCGCGACGTCGGCGACCGTGATCTGGTCAGCGGCGCGTCCGAGTCGGTACCCCCCGGCGTTGCCGCGCTGCGCGTCGACGAGGCCGCCATGGCGCAGGGCGACGAGAATGTCCTCCAGGTACCGGGGCGGTATGGCCTGCGACGCCGAGAGGTCGTCACGGGTGAGGCGTTCAGGCGATGCCGCAGCAAGAGCCAGCAGTGCGCGCAACGCATAATCGATCCTGGCCGTGACCTGCATATACCCGATCCTGCCTCATGGCTGAGGTCGAAGCGAGGACCTCAGGACCGTGATCCGGCAGTGTGAACTCGGTGATCACCAACCACGGTCGGCGTACTTCACTTCGAGCTTGCCCATTTCAAGACCTGGCATGAACTTACCGAGCCCGCGGCTCACTTTGGCGAGAATCGACGCGTCCTCGAAGTTCGTGGTCGCCTCGACGATCGCCTTGCCGACCATCGCCGGATCCTCCGACTCGAAGATGCCCGAGCCGACGAACACGGCCTCTGCTCCCAACTGCATGCACAGCGCAGCGTCGGCGGGTGTTGCGATGCCACCGGCGGAGAACAGCGGCACCGGCAGGCGGCCCGTCTCGGCGATCTCCGCGACCAGTTCGTAGGGTGCCCGCAGCTCCTTCGCCCAGTTGAACAATTCCGGCCCGTCGGCCTGACCGATCTTGCGGATGTCTCCGGTGATCGAGCGCATGTGACGGACCGCCTCCACGATGTTGCCCGTACCGGCCTCCCCCTTCGAGCGGATCATGCACGCGCCTTCGGAAATGCGCCGCAACGCCTCACCCAGGTTCGTCGCGCCGCAGACGAACGGGGCCGTGAACGCCCACTTGTCGATGTGGTGCATCTCGTCCGCGGGCGTGAGCACCTCCGACTCGTCGATGTAGTCGACCCCGAGCGCCTCAAGTATCTGCGCCTCAACGAAATGGCCAATACGGCACTTCGCCATAACAGGGATTGTGACGGCCGCCTTGATGTCCTCGATCATCTGCGGATCGCTCGCCCGTGCGACGCCACCGTCTCGCCGGATCCTCGACGGGATGCGCTCCAGTGCCATGACAGCTGTGGCACCAGCGTCCTCGGCGATCTTGGCCTGCTCGACGTTCATCACGTCCATGATCACGCCGCCTTTCAGCATCTCTGCCAAGCCGCGCTTGACGCGTGCGGTGCCGGTGACGGGGCCGTTCGAGCTCTCCTGCGGGCTGTTCATGGCGTCAAGTGTAGGGCGGCTCCCCGCGTACCAGACCACCCGGGTGTGGCCCCAAAACGGTCACCGCGGCCCCAGATCGGCCCGTTTTGCGGCCACGCCGACCGATTTGGGGCCACGGTGACGGTCGGAGCGACGGTGAGCGAACGCCGGCCCCAGCCCAGCGCCACCCACCTCAGCGGTCGGCGAGCTCCAGCAAGGCGCAGGCAAGGTCGGCCGCGGCGTTCGGCGTCGCGAGTGGCGCGAGCCGCTCGCCCATACCGACCCGACGCGAACGGTCGGCAAGCAACGGTCCGACCGCCTCGGCCAGCGTTGCCCCGGACAGGTCGGCCTGGCGAACAATCACCGCGCCACCGACGTCTACCAGACGCTGCGCGTTGCGGAGTTGCTCATGGCCGGCGGAGGGCTCCAGCGGTACCAGCACACTCGGCATGCGCAACGCGGCCAGTTCGGCGACCGTACCCGCTCCAGAGCGTCCGACCACCACATCGGCAAGCGCGTAGGCATCGCCGATCTCGTCTTGTTCCACAAACGCGCAGACCGCGTACCGCCCTCGGACGCCATCGCCCAGCATGCCCCGGACGTTCGACAACTCCTGCGCGTCGGCGCTCCCGCACTGGTGGAGGACGCGAGCACCGGCCAGCAGCGCGGCCAACGAGTCACGCACCGCATGGTTGACCTTGCGCGATCCCTGGACTCCACCGGTGACGTAGACGCACGGGAGGCCGTCGTCTGCATGGTCGAAGCCGAATCGGCCGACCGCCCGGAGCCGGTCACCGCCGAAACACTCCTTGCGTACCGGATTGCCGGTCACGAACGCCCGTGCCCGAAGACGCGCCGGGAGTTCCGCTATCGAGGATTCGAACGACACGGCAATGCGTGTCGCGAAGCGTCCTGCGAGACGGTTCGCGAGGCCGATGGTGACCGTCTGCTCGTGGGTCAGCACCGGCACCTTCAGCAGACCGGCGGCCACGATCGTCGGGACGCTCACGAACCCACCCGTGCCCAACACTGCGTCGGGTCTGAACGACCGCACGGCAGAGATCGACTGCACGACGCCCACCGGCACTCGCATCGCGTCCACTGCGTTCTTGGCGGTCAGCAACCCGGCCACGCCCCTCGACGACCGGCGCAGCTTGCCCACCGACACCGCCCGAAACTCCACCCCGGCCTCACGCGCCAGCCGAGCCTCGATGCCTAGTGCGCTTCCGACATACAGCAGTTCGATGTCCGGACGCCGAGCGCGCAGTTCCGCGACGACAGCGAGAGCGGGCTGGACGTGCCCACCCGTGCCCCCGCCCGTGACGAGAATGCGGGTCACAGTTCGCGCAACGCAGCGATCCGCTGTTCGAGCGGGGGGTGCGTATCGAACATGCGGTTCAGCCATGCAGTCTTCGACCCTTGACGCCGCTCACGCATCTCGTCGACGCTGCGCCCGATCGGCGACTCGATCCAGAGATGTGCCGTCGCCCGCGACGACGAGTGCACGACCGTCTGATCGTCACGCAACTTCTCAAGCGCGCTGATCAATCCCGGCGGATACTTCGTGATCGACACTCCGGTCACGTCGGCCAGTTCCTCGCGCTTGCGGCTGATGGCGAACTGCATGAGCTTCGCGATTATCGGTGCGAACACCAGCAACACCATGGCAAGCACGGCGACGATCACCCCGATTCCACCATCGTTGCTGTTGCGGTCGTCGCGATGGCGCGGGCCGCCCCAGTAGAGGAACCGCAGGCCGATGTCGGCGAGCAGGGCGACGATGCCGACCATCGTGACGGCCAGCGTCGAAACCAGGATGTCGTTGTTCTTTATGTGCGCGAGTTCGTGCGCGAGCACGCCTTCGAGTTCCAGCCGATCGAGCTTGGACAGGAGGCCGGTCGTGACAGCGATGGCCGCGTGCTTCTGGTTGCGGCCGGTCGCGAATGCGTTGGGGGCGTCGTCTTCGACAACATAGAGACGCGGTTTCGGAACCCCTGAGCCAATGCAGAGGCCGTCGACCAGGTTGTGGAACCTCGCGTACTCCTTCGGGTCGGCGGGCCTCGCATGCGACATCGACAGGGCAATCGCATCGCTCTTCCAGTACGAGAAGAACGTGCCCCCGGCGGCCATGACCACGGCGAAAACGATCCCAGCGGGACCCATGCTGATCAATTGGGAGAACGCCCAGCCGACCGCTAACACGAACAGGACGAACCCGAGCGTGAGCGCGATGCTCCGACGCTTGTTGGCGGCTAGTGCGTCGTACAACGGAGCTCCAGGGGGAAGACCGGCAACTGCCGACTCAGAACTTCACGGTGACGGGGCCCCGCGAGGCCTCGTCGATCTGGAAGTACTCGCGCTTCGCGAAGTTGAACTTGCTGGCAAGAATCGACGTCGGGAAGCTTTGGATCTTGGTGTTGTAGGTCCGGACTTCGTCGTTGTAGTACTGGCGGGCGTACGCGATCTTGTCCTCCGTGCCCGTCAGCTCTTCCTGCAGCGACAGGAAGTTCTGGTTGGCCTTCAGGTCGGGATAGGACTCGCTGAGCGCGAACAGCGACTTCAGCGTCCCGGTCAGACCGTTCTCCGCCGCGGCCTTGTCGGACACGCCGCCACCGCTCGACATTGCTGCGTTGCGAGCGGTAATGACCGCTTCGAGGGTCGCACGTTCGTGCGAGGCGTAGCCCTTCACGGTCTCGATGAGGTTCGGGATGAGGTCGTAGCGACGCTTGAGCTGCACGTCGATCTGCGACCAGCCGTTCTCGATGCGGTTGCGCACCTTCACGAGCCCGTTGTATTGCATGACGACGTACAGCACAATCAGCACGACGACGGCGAGAGGGATCAGAAAAATCATGTCCGCAGTCTCGCACGCTCCAGCCAACGCGGCGCGGTACCGCCTGACGTCGCACCACCAGCGATCTTCGCGGTACATCTGGTGCGCTTGCGGTGCGTTCGGGCGCACCAAGTGCACCGCAAATGGACCGGATGTACCGCGACCGAGGGCAGAACGTCCGACACAAGGCTGGCGAAACGCTCAGACCAGGCGCGCGTATCGTTCCGAATAGGCACGAGCGAGGGCGTCCATCGAGTACCGGGTCGCCGTCTGGCTGCCGCTGATCACGAACTGCTCCGCGATGGATGGCTCGGTAAGGACGCGGTGCAGTGCCTTGGCGAGCAAAGTCGGGTCATCGGGCGGCACGAGAGCGGCGTCAATACCGTCCGTCGCGACGTTTCGGTAGCCCGCAATGTCGCTCGCAACAACGGGAGTACCCGCGGCCATCGATTCGAGCAACACGACGCCGAAGGACTCGCCACCGAGCGAAGGAGCGCAGTACACCGACGCTGCGCGCCAGCGGCGGACCTTGTCGCGGTCGGAGATGCGTCCGAGCCATTTGATCCGGGGGTCGGGGTACCGGGCCTTCAGCTCCTCGGTCTGCGGCCCGGTGCTCGCGACCCAAAGTTCAGTGTCGATCGTGAGTTGGCGGTGCGCTTCCAGGAGCACGCGCAAACCTTTGCGCTCCTCATGACGCCCCACGAACAGAATCACGGGAGGGCCGTCGTGCGGCCACGGCTGAGCGTCTCGGTAACGTTCGACTTCAACACCGTTGAACAGCAATTCGCACTCGCCGCCGATGACCCGCTGGGCCAGCGCACGAGCTTCGGGGCTGACCGCACATCGGACGCTGAGTGCCGATCCGATCCGCGCCAAAGGCAGCCGCAGCCACCGGTAGGAAGCGCTGACGCCGGCAGCGTGAAACGTCCCGACGATCGGCGCGTATCGCGTGATAAGTGCGGTCTGGTTCGGGCCCGGGACCAGCGGCTCATGCAGGTGGATGACGTCGAAACGCTCGTCACGCAGGGCACGAATGGTCCGCAGCGCGGCCGCCGGGTCGGGCGCGATCGGAGCGATCGAACCGTTGGCATTAACGGGGATGGCGTTGCCGAGCGGGGTGACGCCGGGTTCGGGTGGTGGACCGTCACATGGACCGAGTACGCGCACGTTGTGGCCTTGGTGCCGTAGAGCCCGGGCGAGGCCGAGGACCTGCTCCTGCACGCCCCCCGGCACCGACAAGCTGTACGGGCTGAACATCCCGACACGCACAGTGGCGCAGCCTACCTTCATGGCCGGGTGCCCCGCCTCCGTCACGGCCGGTCGGCGGGCCAGTTCGGCTGCAGGACGTGCCACTGTTCGGGAGCGGCAAGGATCAGCGTCTCCAGCTCGTGGGCCAGCAGCTGGGTGAGGGCCGTGATGTCCGCTCGCAGCTTGCCCGTCCGCTCGAACACGATCGGCGGACGGATCACCCCGTGCGCGCGCCCGTCGCGCTGGTACACCGCATTCGGCAGGATCGCCGCGCCGATACGCAACGAGAGCGTCGCCGGGCCCGCTGGCAGCGTCGTACGTTCGCCGAAGAACTCGACCTCGACGCCCCCACCTGCAACGTCGCGATCACACAGCAGACCAACGACCTCATTGCGCCGGAGCGCGGCGAGCAGCGTCGAACCTGCCGACGTGTCCAGCGGAACGACCGTCATCCCGGTGCGGGCCCGCTGTGTGCAGAACCAGTCGAAAAGCTCGGGCGGATCGACTCGTTCAGCGACCACCGAAATCGGCCAGTGCTGAGCCATCCACGCACCCCCGTGGTCCCATGCCCCGATGTGCGGCATGGCCATGATGACCCCGTTGCCGAGCGCGAGCGCGTCGTCGATGTAGCGCGCGCCATCAACGTCAATCCCGCCGTCTATCTCGGAGCTCGAACGTCCCTGGAGGCGAAACATCGAGACCCAGTAACGGGCATAGGACTCGAAGACGCGTCGCGTCCGTTCAGCGAGCGCTGCCTCCGCGAGACCCGGAGTCAAGCGCAGCTGATGACGCTGTGCCTGCGCGCGCTGCCCACGCAGGGTCCACCCCAGAACGGGTCCGAGCACACCTGCCAGTCGCTCCGCGATCCTCGCCGGAAGGTGCCCGGCAACAAACGACGCGCCCCGGTACGCGCCGACGATGAGGCGAGCCCGAGCGGTGGAACGAATCCGCGCCAACCGCTCAGCGGTCGGCACGCTGCTTCATGCGCTCACGCCAGGCAGCAAGCGACTCCGCAATGGTCTGTGGCGCTGCATCGTCACGGGGCAGCGTCGCCCGTTCGCGCCACGTGAGCGGCGGACGCTTGCCGGTTGCGACCTTCGCCTCACGGCGGGCTGACCAACTCGCACGGTCCGCGACCTTGCGGTTGGCCACGGTCCGCGCACGCGGCAGCCTCGCAGGCCTGATCGGTGCGGGCGGTTTCCCGGCCTGACGCCACACCTTCACGAACCGCTGGACCGCGGTCGCCGAGGTCAGAACCAGCATGAGCCACAGCACCGGCACGAGCAGCGGCGAGATCACGAGCCCGATGCAGATCACGATGATCCGCTCCGCCCGCTCCATAAGTCCACCCTTGGCGTCAAAGCCGTAGATCTCGGCCTTCGCTCGCATATAGCTGATCAGCGTCGAAACACCCAGGACGGCGAACGCCAGCATCCCGGCCTGCCCGCCGCGTGTCGCCTGGAGGTGCCAGCCAATGCCGCCCAGCAGCAGTGCGTCGGTGACGCGATCGGCGGTCGAGTCGAAGAACGCCCCTCGGACGCTGCTCGACTTGCCGGCTTTCGCAACCGCACCGTCGAAGAGATCAGGCAGAGCGGACGCCACCAGTACGAAGAACCCGGCCAACAGGTGCCCAGAGCCAATGGTGATCGCCGCAGCGACCGCCATCACGAGGCCGAGCACCGTGAGGTGATCGGGGCGGACGCCGATGCGTGAAAGACCGTTGCCGATCGGCTTCACGGCCCTGTCGGTGATGAATCGGAGGTGACCGTCGAACATGTGGGCATCCTTCCTACGGAACACAAACCCAAGTGCTTGCAAAAGGCTACCAGTGGTTGGCTGCGATGTCACTGCCACGGGCGCTGGGTGCGCGAAAGTCACACCGGTGCGGAGTTCTCACCTCCGGGAGTGTGTCTTTCACGCGATCGTGTGGGTTGCTCGCGCATGCATCGCCTGTCACGGTGTAGCGAACTACTCGTCGAACTGCGACCAGTCCTCGGGATTGTCCTCCACGAGGTCACCCACGATTCGCCGGTCGATGCCATCAACAAGGACCAGGCCACGCTTTGCGGGCGGATTATCGGCCGAATACAGCAGGATGCGCCAGGTCGGCCGCGAGAGCAGGCCGCGCCATCCAAGCTGCGCCGACGCATGACCGACCGGGAATCCCACGTGGGTCGAGGCAGCAGCGAGTGCGTCGGTTTCGTGGACTGCGAGCGTCGATCCGGCCACCCACCCGTAGACACCGAGCACAAGCAGGAACGCCCCGCCCAGCGCGAAGCCACGGTTGACCAGCGACGATCCATCGCCCGAGCTTGTAGCCAGCCACGTCGCAAGCATCGCGACACCGGTCGCGGCGTAGAGCAATGCGGGCGTCCGACGACGATTGTTATCCGGAAATTGGTACGGGCCGACGTACTCAGCGGCGTTCAGGTCGTCGGGCAACTCGTCGGTGATGTCGGCGGGATCGAGCTGCGGATTCGGGTCCGGTGTCGGGTCCGGTGTCGGATCCTGATTCGTGGCGGCCATGGCGGGCGTCGAGGCTAGCCGTACCTTCCCTCGGTGTGGGTGCGGCAAACCACCCGATCGAACCACCCAATAACCCGATCGACCGATTGGGTGGTTCGATCGGGTGGTTTAGGGTTGGGTCACGGGTGGATGTTGCGTAGGCCCGTCAGCAGCCGAGGCCCCAGGGCAACAGCAATCAGCATTGCGAGGACGCCCGCCGTCAACATTGCGGCCGGAGGCCCATTGCGTTCCGCGATTTCCCCGCCGAGGAGCGCGCCGAACGGGGCCGCCCCGCGGATGAAGATTCGCGTCGTCGTGTAAACCCGGCCGATCATCGCCCGGGGGATGAGGCGCTGCCGGAGAACATTGAATGCCACCTGCCCGAACATGATCACGATGCCTTCGAGAATCATGAACCCGATCACCACCGAAGCGTTGCGCGTGAAGCCAAGCGCCCCGTAGCCGAACCCAGCGAACACAACCATCGTGAGTAGGCAGCCCCCGTAGCCAAGGCGTCGCAGTACTCGCTCGGCGAGCAACGTCCCGACTACGTTGCCCACGGCGATGGCGGCGATGAAGAACCCTGTCGCGCGCCCGGAGAGTCCAAGCGTCTCCTGGGCGAGCTGTACGAGCAGGGCGTTGACCATGGCCTGCGCGAACGCCATAAGCCCGAACATCGCAGTCGCGATCCGAAGGGTCGCGTTGCTGCGGAACCAATCAATGCCCTCACGAATGTCGGACCGAATCGAACGTCGGTCTGCAGCCGAAACCTCTGGAGGCTGCGGCGGGAGGCCACGAAGGAAGGCGGCCGACATCAGAAACGACGCCGCGTCACCGAGGATCGGCCACGCATGGACCCCTCCGCCGACGCTCGCCAGCTGTCCGCCGATCGCCGGACCGACGAACTGTTCCCCGGATATCTGGGCGGATTGCATGCGGGCGTTGGCCCGTGGGAGAAGTTCGTCAGGAACCGTGGTCGGGATCATCCGCTGCGACGCCGCCGCGAACGGGATCTCGAACAGCCCCAAAACAAACGCGGCCACATAAATGGCCGCCAGGCTCAACGAATCGGCGATGGCGGCGGCACCGAGCGAGATAAG
Source organism: Acidimicrobiia bacterium (assembly GCA_043720395.1). GTDB lineage: Bacteria > Actinomycetota > Acidimicrobiia > Acidimicrobiales > JANYDT01 > JANOYY01. The sequence continues at coordinate 29,395 of JAYSSR010000033.1, read as the reverse complement.
GACGCCAGCGCGCACAAGGTCGGCGACCACCATCGTCTTGCGGGCATCGCTGCGATCCGCGATTGCCGCTCCGCCGAACGACATGAACAGCAACGGCAGCCGACTCACCGCAAAGATTCCGGCGATCGAACGACTCGACGTCGTGACGTTGGCCGCTCGTGCCACGAGAGGTAGGCCGACGAAGAAGATTCCGTCGCCGATCGACGAGATGCCAGTTGCCGAAAGCAGGCGGAGATAACGCGGGTGCCCGCTCAGCCGGTTGGTTGCTGCCTCGCCCATGGAGCGCACACGCTACAGAAGTTCATCACGCGACAGGCGGAGAGCCGACCACCGAAGAGTTCGGGGGCCGCCGAAGCGGTCCCCGAACAAAGGCATCTACTCGAGCGTAGCTCCGCGCATGATGTCTCCTTCAGTGTTGGTGGACGGACCCAACTCCGGGTCTTAGCGTGAACGCTATAGCACGACTGACCTGGCTGTCATTTGTGAATCGTAGAAGGCCAGCTTTAGTACTTGAGCGAACTCGCCGATGTGGTGAGGGTGAGGGCCCGTCCTCTTAGCTTTTGTGCGACGTTGATTTCGCTTGCCGCGCTCGCCTTACTGTTCCGCACGCCCGACGCGCGTCTCAATCTCCCCACGTTCGCAATCATATGCACGCTTACATTTGCTGGCGACTCCTTCCGAACCGTCATCGGGCGTGTGACAGACGGCGGTCACGGAATCAACTGGAGCGAGGGTGCGGCCGTGCTCGCATTGGCTGCTCTCACGTCCCGCTGGGCAATTGTCGCGACGTTTGTCGGAGTGACGATCTCGCGTGCCTTTCAGCGGCGGAAGCTCGAAAAGTGCCTCCTTAACGGCAGTGCATACGCGCTCCAGATGGGACTCGCGACGGTCGTGGCTGGAGCACCCGTAACGAGGGCCTTTTCGTGGTCGTTGCTCACCGGAATGACCGTGTTCGTTTTTTCGAACGTCGTGGTGTTTGAACTCGTCTACCGGGCAATCGGGGTCAAACGCCCATGGGTGGAACTGCGCCGAGTATGGCTATCGACCCTCCTGTCCGCAACAGCGACCTCGATGCTGGCCGTACTCGGCATCGAACTCGCCCGCAGCAACGTCTTCCTGCTCGTGCCGTTCTTCGCGCTTGCCTTCGGCTTCATCCACCTGAACCGCCAGAACCTTCGGATGGGCGAGCGGTTCCAGCGGACCGAGCACCTCTACAACTTCACCAAGAGCCTCACGACGTCCGCTCGCAAGGACGGCCCGATGCTCATCGCCGAGTCGGTGCAGGACGCGTTGAGCGCCAAGCGCGTCGACGTGGTCGTTGATCTCGGAGAGGACGAGGACCGCGTCCTGTTGTGCACGACCCACGAAGGCGAGAACCTCCACACGTGGGTCGACCGGGACAAGCTGCCCACCCACCTGCGCAACGCTCAGCACTCGCCAACCGGGCACCTCGTCACCATCGACGGCGAGCACGTCATCACGGCCCCGCTCCCCCTGCAGAACCGGGTGATCGGCGCGGTGAGCGTCGTCGAGCCGAGCAAGAGCGGGAAGAAGGGCCTCACCGATGACGACGTCCGGCTCATCGAGACCATGGCCCAGCACGCCGCGATCTGGCTCGACAACGGACGCCTCGTCGACGAGCTCCGCGTCGAGATCGCGCAGCGCGAACACGAGGCATTCCACGATGCGCTCACCGACCTCCCGAACCGACGCCTCTTCAACCAGCGCGCCGAAGTTGCGATTGCCCACGCGTTGGCCCACGCAGCGGAAGGTGCCGTCATGCTCCTCGACCTCGACGAATTCAAGGAGGTCAACGACGCCCTCGGTCACGTCGTCGGCGACGAACTCCTGCTTGCGTGCGGCGAGAAGATCTCGAAGATCCTTCCGCAGTCGGCCATGCTCGCCCGACTTGGCGGCGACGAGTTCGCAATCCTCCTGCCCACGGTCAACGGCCGAGCCGAACCGCTCACGATCGCGCGGGCGATCGCCGACGCGCTCGACGAACCCATGGCAATCCGCGACATGAGCCTCCGCGTCGACGCAAGCATCGGTATCGCCTACTTCCCCGACGACGCGACTGATGCGTCCGTGGCCCTCCAGCGCGCCGACGTCGCCATGTACACCGCCAAGCAGAATCACACCGGCGTTGAGCTCTACAGCACGACGAACGACTTCTCGTCGTCGCGCAAGCTTGCACTCCAGGCCGAACTCAAGCGGGCGATCGGGACCGATCAGATTCAGGTGTGGTACCAGCCAAAGGTCCAGCTCGCCACGAACGAGGTAGTGGGCGTCGAATGCCTCGTGCGCTGGCAGCACCCGTTGCACGGCATGGTCTACCCCGACGAGTTCATCCCGCAGGCGGAGCAGTCCGGCCTCATCGGCCCGCTCAGCATGCAGATCATGGATATCGCGCTCAGGCAGCAGCGACGCTGGCGCGCCGAGGGCATCGACCTCCGAGTCGCCGTGAACCTCAGCGTCCGCAACCTCTTGAGCGCTTCGCTGGCCCGCGAGGTCGCGGCGCTGCTCGACGTGTATGCGACGCGTCCCGGAGACCTCGTGATCGAGATCACGGAGACCGCGGTGATGAGCGATCCGGAACGGGCCAAGCGGACGCTGCGCGACCTGCACGCCCTCGGCATTCACCTTGCCGTCGACGACTTCGGTGTCGGGCAGAGTTCGCTTGCGTACCTCCAGGAACTGCCGATCGATGAGGTCAAGATCGACCGCTGCTTCGTTACGGGCATCGAGCGAGGCGAAGGCCACGACGGCATCGCCCGAACCGTCGTGGATCTCGGAAAGAACCTCGACCTGCGAGTCGTCGCTGAGGGCATCGAGACCGAAGCGTGCTATCAGCACCTTCGCCTCATCGGCTGCGAGATCGGCCAGGGCTACTTCATCGCCCGACCGATGCCCGTCGAAGCAATCGAGACGTGGCTGGTCAAGCACCAACCCCTGCTTCCCGCGCCGGTCGTGAACGAGCGTGTGGTGGCGATCGGTACCGCCGGCAGGCGTCGTCGCACCGCCGGTTGAGGCCCGCACCTACACAACCCCGTCGAAAATGGGCGGCGCGTTGGAGCGATTCTGCGGGGGTTGTGTAGATCCGTCCGCTCAAGAACGATTGCTACCAGGCCGCCCGCAGCTTGGACCACGTCTGGTCGAGTGATTCGGGCACGACGCGTGCCTCGGCAATCGACGTCATGAAGTTCGTGTCACCGTTCCAACGCGGCAGTACGTGTGCATGCAGATGTCCCGGGATACCGGCACCAGCGGCACGCCCGAGGTTCATGCCGATGTTCAACCCACCGGGATGGTAAGCGCGCGTAATGGCCGTCGCTGCCCGACGCACCAACAGGAACAACGACTCGTACTCCTGGTCGGTGAGCGCATCCAGTTCGCCGACGTGCCGGGCCGGCATCACCAGCACGTGACCGCTCGTGTACGGATACGCGTTGAGGATGCACACGGCGAGTGGATCGCGGTGCACGACGTGGTCGTCCATGTGAGGTGACCGACCAGCGACGATCGCGCAGAACACACAGCGCTCCTCGGAGTCCGGGTCGACGCCGACCTCTACGTGGGCGCGCTCGGTACCTGTCGCGGACTCGATGTACTCACCACGCCAGTGCGCGGCGAGGCGTCCGATCGGCGGTCTGTCCACTGCGCTTGCCTTAACCGCGCGCGGCAACTTCGGCGGTGACCCGTGCGACGAAGTCATCGACGGCGACGCCACGCTCCACGTCTTTGCCGCGAGCGTTCACCCCGACGGTCGACGCTGCGACATCGTCGTCGCCGACCACGAGGATGTACGGGACTTTTTGGAGTTTGCCGTTGCGGATGCGTCCGCCGAGTGGCTCGTCGGCCTCCACGAACTCGCACCGGAACCCCTCACAAGCAAAGCGCGCTGACAATGAGCGCGCATACGGTTCATGGTCGGCCCGCACCGGCAGGATCTGCACCTGCACCGGCGACAGCCACGTGGGGAACGCACCTGCGTAATGCTCCAGCAGCACGCCGAAGAATCGCTCGACGGAGCCGAACAAGGCGCGGTGCAGCATGATCGGACGCTTGCGGGTGTTATCCGCGCCCACGTATTCGAGGTCGAAACGATCCGGAAGATTGAAGTCGGCCTGGATCGTGGACAGCTGCCACTTGCGGCCGATCGCGTCGCGAACGTCGATGTCGATCTTCGGACCGTAGAAGGCAGCATCGCCCTCCTTGATCTTGTACGGCAGGCCCTTCTTCTCGATCGCCTCTTTCAAAGCCGCTGTTGCAGTCACCCAGATCTCATCGGTCCCGATGGACTTGTCGGGATCGCGGGTCGACAGGTTCGCCTCGAAGTCGGTGAAGCCGAACGCCTGGAGCAGGTCGATCACGAAGTCGAGCAGCGAGATGATCTCGTCCTGCAGCTTCTCCTGGGTGGTGAAAATGTGCGCATCATCCTGAGTGAAGCCGCGGATGCGAAGGAGCCCGTGCAGCGTCCCGGCGCGTTCGTAGCGGTACACGGTGCCGAGCTCGAACAGGCGCAGCGGCAGCTCACGGTACGAACGCTGCCGTGACCGGTAGATCAGACAGTGCATCGGACAGTTCATGGGCTTCGGGTAGTACACCCCGTTGTCCATCTCCATGGGCGGGTACATGCCGTCCTTGTAGAAGTCGAGGTGCCCGCTGGTCTGGAAGAGACGCTGGTTCGCGAGGTGCGGCGTGTAGGCGAACTCGTAGCCGCCGTCCTGATGACGCTGGCGGGAGTAGTCCTCCATGAGTTTGCGGATGATCGCCCCCTTGGGATGCCACACCGCAAGACCGCCACCTAACTCGCTCGGGAAACTCAGGAGGTCCAGTTCGGTGGCCAGTTTGCGATGGTCGCGTTTCTCCGCCTCTTCGAGGCGGGTCAGGTGCTCCTTGAGCGCCTTGTCGTTCTCCCACGCGGTGCCGTAGATGCGCTGGAGCATCGGACGCTTCTCATCCCCGCGCCAGTATGCACCCGCAACCTTCATGAGCTTGAAGCTGCCGAGCCGTCCGGTCGAGGGGACGTGCGGGCCGCGGCACAGATCCACAAAACCCTTGTCGGGCTCTGCTTCCGCAACCGCGCTCGGACGGTTGCGGTAGTAGCTCACGACGGTGCCGCCGCCGCCCTCGCCCGCGTCCTCTACGCCGCCGACGCCCCGGATGATCTCCAGCTTGAACGGCTGGTCCTTGAACAGCTCACGGCCCTCGGTGTTGCTGACCTCGCCGCGGGTGAAGGGCTGGTTCTCCTTCATGATCTCGCGCATGCGCGACTCGATCCGGACGAGGTCGGCCTCGGTGAAGCGCTGCCCGTCCGGCAGCTCGAAGTCGTAGTAGAAGCCGTGCTCGATGGCCGGTCCGATGGCGTACTTCGCGCCGGGGTACACGTCGCACACGGCTTGTGCGAGGACGTGGGAGGTCGAGTGCCGGAGGACCTCGCGGCCCTCGTCGGTGGTCGGGGTGATGATCGCAACGCTCGCGCCGTCGGGCAGCGTCCGATCGAGGTCCCACTCCTGGCCGTTGACGTTGGCCGCGAGGGCCGCCTTGGCCAGCCCGGCACCGATGGAGGCGGCCAGATCCGCCGTCGTGGCACCGTTCTCCAGCACCTTGGTGGAGCCATCGGGGAGGGTGACGGTGATCTGTTCCATAGGGCGTCGAGGTTACCGGCGCTCAGGACTCGACCGAGGCCACATTCCCGCGAGGCTCGCTCCTGTCCCCAGGTCGCGGTACATCCGGCCCGGTCGCGGTACAAACGGGCGCACCGGATGCACCGCAAACGCGCCGATTGCACCGCGCCGCTCAAGGCTGCGGCCGGATGCGGCGGGTAGGGTCCGAGCGGAATGGGTTGCGACATCGAGTTCGTCCGGGAGTTGGCGTCGCATCTGCCTCGGTCCTACGAGGCGCTGGTGCGTGACCGCGTCAAGTTCCGCGTCGGACGCATCGTGTTCCTCGCGTTCTCGCGCGACGAGCGGACGCTGGGCTTCGCGTTCCCTCGGGAGGAACGTCTCGCGCTGGTCACGGCCCGCCCGGACACGTTTGCGCTCCCCCGCCAGTCAGACCTCCGCTACAACTGGGTCCACGTCGACCTCGAAGCCATCGACGAGCAGGTACTACGCGAACTGATCATCGACGCGTGGCGCATGTGCGTCCCGAAGAAGGTCGCCGCCGCGTTCAACTGGCCGGACGCTGATCTGGCCGACGTTGGGAAGATCAGCTACCCCGGAGGTATGCGATCTTCCCAACGTCCGGACAAAGGTCAATGCAACCAATGCACGGAGCCAGCCGAGCTGGCAGCATCACTCAGCCGAGGATGACGCCCAGCAGCGACGCTGCTGCGGAGACGCCCTCGCCGCGGGCTGCGGCACGGTCGATCGCCACCACGGCCGAGGGGGTGAACAGGTCGTTGTCGAGACAGGCCCGCACCTCGTCCAACGCGCCCACGCCGACACCGGCAGACCTCCACCGCTCCAGCCGAGCCGCCGCCTCCACGATGATCTGGTCGGTCCAGTCCCACCCGTCGCGGTAGTGGTGCTGCACAACTGACAGCCGAATGGCCATCGGGTCGAAACCCCGGTCCACCAGCCGCCACACGAACTCCATGTTGCCGAGCGACTTCGACATCTTGATGCCGCCAAGCTTCACGTAGGACTGGTGCATCCAGTGCTTCGCGAGCGGAGAACCCGTGGCCGCGTGCGACTGGGCCGCCTCGCATTCGTGGTGCGGGAAGATCAGGTCCTCGCCGCCACCATGCAGCTCGATCGTGGTCGACTCGTGTTCGCGCATGCACAGCGCCGAGCACTCGATGTGCCATCCCGGACGCCCCGGCCCCCACAGCGACTCCCACGACGGCTCGTCTGGCAACGATGGTTGCCAAAGTACGAAATCCAACGGGTGACGCTTGTTCGAGTCCAAGACGTTGCCGCCCCGCTCCGCCGCAAACTCCAGCATCTGCGCCCGCGAGTACCCGCTGATCGACCCGAACAACTGCCAGGTCGAAACGTCGAAGTACACGGCACCACCGGCCTGGTACGCGTAGCCCGACTCCAACACCATGCCGATGAAGCCGAGGATGTCGGGAATCGCACTGGTCGCTCGGGGCGCAGAGAACAGCGGCAGCTCGCCCAGCAGCGCCATGTCACGATCGAACTTCGACACCTCTTCCGCAGCAAGGTCCAGGAAGTGGACGCCCTTCTCACGCGCCTTCGCAAGGATCGAGTCGTCCACGTCGGTGATGTTGCGGACGCAGCGCGTCTCATGGCCGAGGTCGCGCAGACGCCGCTGCAGAACGTCGTAGGTCAAGAAACACGCCGCATGCCCGATGTGGGTCGTGTCATACGGCGTGACCCCGCAGGTATAAATCCGCACAAGCGCCGGTGGCTCGAACGGGACAATCGCCTTCGCGGCGGTGTCGTAGAGGCGCATCGACATAAGGGATATGTCTACTGCCTAAGAGGCTCGGAGAGTTCACGGTGCCGCGCGACGATGGGCGGCGGCCGGCTTCGCCGACCGAATCATTGTGCTGTGTCTGATTGAGGCTCGCCTATCGGCTCGCCTCCACTGCCCTCCGCGGCGGTGCTCGAACGTCACGAACGATCAGCGCACGCGGCGATGCCCGTCACGTGGCGTCGATCCCGGTCATCCGCAACGCCGAGCGGGTCTTGTAGCGGGTGTTGAGCTGCAACAGGACCGCAGCGAACGCCTCGATCGGTGCGGCATTGGACAGACCACCGGTGTCGAGCGGACGGCAGCCTGGGATGCGACGCACAATGTCCGACGTCACTTCGGTCGCCTTCGCGTGATCGGAGCAGATGAGGACGTCGCTCTCGATCGGCTCGATGATATTGCCGAGCTCGCGTGCCGGAAGGTGGTGGAACGCCGCCGACACGAGCGCCCTCGGCACGATCGCCTGGACGCTGGCCGCCACCGACCCGCGCGGCGGAACCAGTGGCTGGAACTCGGGTCCTACCTTCGCAAGGGCGTTCGCCATCGAGATCACGACCTTGCCCTTCAGCTGGTCGGCGACGCTGAGCGCCGTGGAAGCGGTCGAGTCCCAGGGCGTCGCAATCACGATCACGTCCGCCGACGCTGCGCCGGTGTTGGTGTCGGCCCGCAGCGAGAGCTTGTGGTCTGGCCACTTCGCGAGGATGTCGTCGACCGCCTCCATCGCCTTGTACTTCGAGCGTGACCCGATGACGACGTCGTAGCCGATCGACGCGAGCCGCGCCGCAAGGCCGCTCCCTGCGGGACCGGTACCACCAAGAACTGCGATTTCCATGCCGAGACCTTTGCATGCCTTGTGGGATCGCGCCACACGCTCCGGTTCACCCGGCCGTAACCTGGACGCTCCCGGGGTGGTCGAAACCTCGGAGCCGGCGTCGACCGGTGTGAGAAACGGAGACGACAGTGGGCATTCTCGAAGGTAAGCGGCTCGTGATCACGGGTGTATTGACCGACGCGTCCCTCGCGTTCGGCGTCGCACAGCGAGCACTGGACGAGGGCGCCGACATCGTTCTCACCGGCGCTGGACGCGGCATGTCACTGACGCAGCGCACCGCGCGCAAACTGCGTCGGCCGGACGGCCTCACCGGCGAGGGCAACGGGATCGACGTACTGGAGCTCGACGTCACGGTGGATGCGCACATGACCGCATTGGTCGAGACGCTCACCGCCAAATGGGGTGCGGTCGACGGTGCCCTGCACGCGATCGGATTCGCCCCCGCGAACTGCCTCGGCGAGGACCTCTCGATCGCAACGTGGGACGAGGTTGCGATGGCGATCCAGATATCGACGTACTCCCTCAAGGTGCTCGCCCACGGGCTGCTCCCGCTGTTCAAGGCAGCCGGAGGGGGCAGCGTCGTGGGGCTCGACTTCGACGCCACGGTCGCATGGCCCGCATACAACTGGATGGGGGTGGCGAAGGCCGGGCTCGAATCGCTCAACCGTTACCTTGCGCGAGATCTCGGACCGTACAAGGTGCGCTGCAACCTTGTCGCCGCCGGGCCGATCCGCACGATGGCCGCCAAGTCGATTCCCGGCTTCGCGAAGTTCGAGGACGTGTGGGGCGACAAGGCACCGCTCGGCTGGGATGTGAACGACAGTTCCGCGGTCGCCCGAGCCTGCGTGGCCCTCATGTCGGACTGGTTCCCGATGACCACCGGCTCGATGGTGCACGTCGACGGTGGCTTCCACGCGATGGGAGCGTGACCAACGTGCCGTCCGAGACCGACGGCGTCGCTCCGACTCCGCGACGGGTCGGGGTCGTTCCGTTCGAACTCGCGTTGGTGCAGAACTTCCTCGACCGCGAGAAGATCCCGTTCGACGTCGATGGCGACGGTGACTTCATCGTCCACTCCGGACCCCACGCGGTGCACGGGTTCGAGGTGACCGCGTTCCTCATGGCACAAGGCGTGAACGGGGAGGCGTACGCAATGAGGAGCGTCTCCAACATCCGCCTCGCCGAACCGTTCATCCAGCCGGCGGTCGCGGCGTGCAACAACTGGATGATGCACAACATGATGCCGATGGCCTTCGTCGTCGGCGAGTCCGTCGACGACGAGATCCACGGTGCGGTCGTCCTGCAGTACAACTATCCGCTCAGCGCGGGAGTCACGCAGCCGATCGTCGACGAATTCACGAGCAACTTCTTCGGGGCCGCGTCTGCGTTCTGGGAGTGGTTCGCGACCGACGGCGTGGCGGGCATGAACGCACTGGTCGGCGGGGAGAACGATGAAGCCTCCGTCGGCAAAACGGCCACCGAACTCGACGCCTCGACCGCTGAGTTCAACTGACGCGTCCTGAGGCAGAACGCCGTGACACTCCCGAGTCACCACGCGAGCGCCGCAGTCGTGCACGTGACGGTGTCGTCCGCGCCGACAAGAGTCGTCCGCGCACGCTGCGCCAACGACTTTCGCCAGCGCCGGCGACACCGTCAACGACAGTGCACGTCACGAGCACACCTACGAACGGTCAGCGAAGTGCCGCGGGTTCGCAATCCGCAGACGTGCCGTGACCGATCGGCGGACCGCCGCGCACACCTCGTCGTAACGGTCATCGAGACCTCCGAACCGGATCGCATCCACGAGCGAGCGCTCGTCCGCAACGTCCAAGGAGCGATGATCGGCGCGCAGAGCATCCACCGCCGCCGGACCCTCCAACAGCTCCCGCTCGATCGTCCCCATCACGTTCGCGGCAACCCGCGCGTGGAACTGCACCCGCCCCGTGGCCGAAGTCATCACATCACGTTCTAAGAATTCCCGCACCGCCTCGGCCAAGAGCGCAGCGGTCGGCAGTCCGTGCGGGCCGTAGGACCCCCCAAAGACACCACCAACCGGCCGAGCCATATCCTCCGCCGACGCCGGAAACCCGAGCATCACCAGCAGATCGTGCTCCTGCTCCGCAACCCGCCGCCCAATCGCTGCAAGCTCCACCGAGCGAGCGCCGCCCAGGTGCGCCTCCGCCTGACCGATGCACATGACGCCCCAGATCAGCGTCCCCGCAACCATCCACCAACGCACCGCGTCTGCGTCACCCACGCCGCCGGCACTCCGGTAGCCCTCCAGCAGCTCCTCGACCGTGCCCATGCCAGCGATCTCACCGCGTCCACCGAAACGCCACGCTCGCACGCCAAGCCATCCGAGATCCTCCATCGGATCGCCGAGGTGGCACAGCTCCCAGTCGATCACGGCTGCCAAACCTGCCTCGCCGATAATGACGTTGCCGAACCGGTAATCGCCATGCACGATCGTGCGTCGGGCCACGGCGGGACGGTTCGCCTCCAGCCACCGGAACCCCAACTCGAATGCGGGGCTCGGGTAGCCGAAGTCGTCGAGCGCCTGTCGGTAGTAGGCGAGCGGCTCCACAAACGCAAGCCCTTCGACGCTCGCCGGATCGACCGCGTGCAGCGGCGCAATCGCCGCACCGAGCTGTCGAACGACGACCGATCGTGCGTGCGCGTACGGTTCGTCGCGGAGGATCTTGCGGGCGATCGTCTCCCCGTCGACGTGCTCCATCACGATGAATCCGGTCTCCAGCACCTCCGAATCGGCAGGCCCGTCGGCGATCACGGTCGGCACCGGCATGCCCGCCGCCTTGGCTGCCCGCAACACCCGTGCCTCCATCGGCATGCCGCCGTGGCGTCCCTCGCTCATCGTTCGCCCCGGCGGGTCTCGCCGCAAGATCAGGGGCGTGCGAGGGCCATCGGACGCCGCCAGCAAGAACGACCACGTCTCGCGAGACGCTCCCCCCGTCAGCCGTCGGAGCCCTTCGATCTCGCCACCGAGCAACCGAGCGAGACGCTGGCGGAGATCGTCGTCGGGCACAAGAGGCAGATTCACCTGGGAAGTATGTCCCGCAAGCGTCGGTAGGCTCCAAGCGGTGCGCTTCTCCCCCGCCCGGACATCACGCCGAACACGTCGCCAACGCAGTCGACGGGGAACTCGGCGGCCCACCGCCTTTGTCGGTGCGGCCATCGCGGTCGTGCTCGCCGTTGCCGGCTTCGCGGCCCGGTCAACGAGCAGCACGGCACCGTCAACCAGCGGAAAGACCACGGCAAGCACGTCGGCCACGACCGGTTCGAATCGCAACGACCCACGACTGCGCCGCATCGGGTTCGCCTCAGCGTCCAAGCTTCACGACCACTACGCGAAGCATGGCCACGAGTTCGGCAACATCGACGAGGCGCGGTACCTCGCACTCGCTCAAGATCTCCGGGACGCACCCATCTCCAAGACGGTCCTGGAGACCGAACAGGTCGGCGGCACCGTGAGCCGCTTCGACCGCTCTTCGGGAGCGTTCCTCGCGTTCAACCACAACCTGACCATTCGAACGTTCTTCCGGCCAAACGATGGTGAGCGGTACTTCTGGCGCGCCGCCAAGCAGCGTCACTGACCGCGCGGGACGGTCCTCTCCCGGACTCGGTCCCTGCCCCGATGGCCCGGATGCCCCTCCGCGACGTTGGGAATATCGGATACTCAGGAGGTGGTCGATCTTCCCAACGTCGAAGAAAACGACGTGCTCAGCGGCCTTGGAGTCGTTCGGCACGCTCCGCGAGGAACTTCCGCTTGCGTGCACTAGGCAGGACCGCTCAGCTCCTGTCAAGTGACACAATCGTGGGCTGCTTGCGACGAGCTGGCAGCATCACCCGCAGCGAGCATTTCCCGAGGACGACCCATGGTCACAGCCCACGCACGAGCAGAACGTCACCGGGTCAACCGTATCGGGTGGCTTCGCGCTGCCGTGCTCGGCGCCAACGATGGCCTCATCTCAACTGCCAGCCTGCTCGTGGGCATCATTGCGAGCAACGCGGCCCGCTCGACGGTCGTCACGACCGGCCTGGCCGCCCTCGCCGCCGGTGCTCTGGCCATGGCCGCAGGCGAGTACGTCTCCGTATCGGCACAGTCCGACGCCGAAACCGCAGACATCGCAAAGGAGGCAGCCGAACTGGAGAGCGAGCCCGATCACGAGCTACGCGAGCTCGCCGCCATCTATCGGATGCGTGGCCTGTCTGCCGAACTCGCCTCCCAGGTCGCCGTCGCGATGCACGACCACGATGCGCTCGGTGCCCATCTCCGCGACGAGCTCTCGATCACCGACATGACCACGGCAAAGCCCATCGAAGCGGCGATGTCATCGGCGGCCGCATTCGGGATCGGCGCAGTCATCGCAGTGCTCGCTGCAGTAATCCCGCCACGCGACGCTGCCCTCGCCATTGTCGTGACGGTCACCGTTCTCGCGCTCTCCGCCCTTGGCTACACAGGTGCCCGCCTTGGCGGGGCGAAACCCACCCGACCGATCGTTCGGGTCGTGGTCGGGGGTCTTCTCGCCATGGGCATCACGGCCGCGATCGGCCAGCTCGTCGGAGCCGCCGTCTGAGCCACAGTCTGAGCCGCAACGATGTCGTGTTGGGGAGCAGTCCACACAACCGCCGCGGGCTACGGTGAGCAAATGATCGTTGTCTTCGTCTTCGTGAAGGCCTCCAACACCGCCGCCCTCGCCACCCTCGGCCACGCGCTCGCCGACGTCGAGGGCGTCTATGAGTCGTATTCGGTCACCGGCGACCATGACTTCATCGTCGTGCTGCGACTACGCACCCACGAAGAGATCGCCGTAGTAGTGACGGAACGCATCGCCGCGCTGCCGGGCATCGCGTCCACGTCCACCGTCATCGCCTTCCGGAGTTACTCCAGCGAGGATCTGCGCTTCTCCTGAACGCTGTTGAATTCTCGACCGCTCAACACCGTTCATCCGCGAACCGATGGTACGGCCATCGTGGAGGTCGCGATACTCGTCGCAGTCGGCGTCGTGATGTTTGAGCTTGGCTTTGCCCGAGCATCGCTGGTGCCACCAGCAAAGATGCGCGCGAACATGTTTCACCATTCGAGGAGACCGATGAACACGATCACTGAGACTCAAAATGTCGTTGTGCCGTCTGATGGCGGAACCCGGTCCGTCACGGCGCTACGTGTTGTGGCCGCGTCCTCGTTCGCCGTAGCCGCAGCTATCCACATCACCACCGCGTACGGACATCGACGCGCCGGTGCCGATCACGTGACCTTCTTCATCGTCGCGGCATCTGCTCAGGTGGTGCTCACCTTGTGGGCGCTGCGAAGCTGGGATCGTCGGGTCCGGTCGTGGGCGACGATCGTGTCGCTGACGTTGCTCGGGACATGGCTCGTGAGCAGAACCGTGGGGCTGCCGAACTACGGCAAGGAGGACGTCGGATTGGCCGATGCGCTCTGCGCTGCGGCGGAGGTCGCCGTCCTCGCGCTGGTCGCGCTCCCCGACGCGATCCGCCCGGCGACGCGTCGAGTCGGGGCGCTGATCGGCGGCCTTGCCCTGCTTACCGGGGCCATAGCGATTCCCTCGGCGGCACGAGGGCATGCAGATCCAGGTGTCGTATCGACAGCTTCGATCAGCGCTGTCTGGGCCGGATCAGGACACCTCCACGGAGCGTTGACTGGCAACGGCATCGTCCACGACGAGACCGCTTCGTGCTCGCCCGCTGCGAGGGAGGTTTCAGCCGCCGACAAGCTCGTTGCCGCAACGTCCATCGCCCTGCGCAAGTACGCCGACGTGAACGTTGCTCTGGCCGAGGGTTTCGTCCCGATCGGCTTCGAACCCAATGGCCTGTTCCACTACATCAATCGTTCGTTTGCCCGAGACGGCATTGCGCTCGACCCGGCACGTCCGGAGTCGATCGTGTACGGGCTTGGACTTGACCGCTCGCTGACGCCGGTTGGCGTCATGTACATGATGTCGCTGGATGGCGAGCGCGGGCCGAAGCCGGGCGGCTGCATGATGACATGGCACACACACGGTTTCCCTTTCGCGAAGCTCGGCGAGGAGAGCGTCGAAATGGTGCACGTGTGGACGGTCCCCGTGCCCGGTGGACCGTTCGCCCATGAGGCCGGACCGGACTGGGCGCGCCTCTTTCTCGGCCGAGAGCCCGTCGACCCGGCGGAGATCAACCAGCTCTTCGCGAAGGTCGAGATCATGGTCCGCACGAAGAAGTTCAATCCGCTGCTGATCGTGGACTACCGATCTCTGGCCCAGCCCATGGCGCAGCGGTGCAATGCCGCAGGCCGTGCGTCGATGGCGCGCCTGAAGATCAGTACGACGCTGCAGGGCCAGTTCTGCGACCCACTTCTCGGTGCAGCGGTGCCCGGTTCCGAGGGCCGCTCCGCGCTCTCGCAACTCAGCCGGAACGCCACGAGCTGACAACGCCGCGTGCGGATTCTCGCTCCGCGAGAGCGAGAATGCGCACCCGTCGCGGGCGCTACAGGTTCTGCTCGAGGATGTCCGCGAACTTTGCCCGGGCGGCCGAAATCTGGGTCGGACGGTGCTGGTCCGGGAACAGGCCCGCTGCGGGCTTGTACGACTTCAGCACCTTGCGGGCGAGGTTGTCCTTGTGCACCTCGGTCGGGCCGTCGGCGAGACCGAGGCTCACGCCGCCGAGCATCATCGAGACGAACGGCATCTCGTTGCTCGCGCCGAGCGAACCGTGCAGATGGAGCGCCCGGTAGGCGATGTCCATCATCGTCTTCGGGGTCGCCACCTTTATGCCCGCGATGTACTCCCGGGACTTGTCGTAGCCATGCTGATCGCACTGCCATGCCGCGTGGAGGACCTGCAGCCGGAACTGTTCCAGCTGTATCCACGAGTCGGCGAACGCGTGTCGCACCGACTGCTGGTCGGCCATCGGGCCACCCTTCGTACGACGCGACACGATGCGCTCCCCCATCATGTCCAATGCGCGCTTACATTGTCCGACGGTGCGCATCGCGTGATGCAGACGTCCACCGCCGAGCCGCGTCTGCGCGATCTGGAACCCCGCGCCGACTTCGCCGAGCAGATTCGACGCCGGCACACGGCACTCGTCGAACTGCAGGTAACCGTGCGAGCCTTCGCCGATCGGCTCGCTCCACATGCCGACCGCACGGATGAGGCCCATCCCCTTCGTGCCCCGTGGAATGAGGATCATCGACGAGCCGCGGTGCACCGCCACGCTGTCGTCGGTGATCACCATGGCAATCACGAACGCGGCCATTGGGTAGTTCGACGCGAACCACTTCTGCCCGTTGATGACCCACTCGTCGCCGTCGCGATGCGCCTTGCAGGTGAAGCCGGACGGGTCCGCGCCGCCCTGCGGTTCCGTCATCGCATACGTCGAGGAGATCTTGCCGTCGAGCAGTGGCTGGAGGTACTCGGCCTTCTGCGCGGGCGTCCCGAAGTGGGCGAGGATCTCGGCATTTCCGGAGTCGGGGGCCTGGCACCCAAAGACGCTCGATGCCCAGGAGGAGCGTCCGAGGATTTCGTTGACGAGGCCGAGCTTGACGTTGCCGAGCCCCGTTCCGCCGAGGCTCGGGGGCAGGTGCAGCGCCCACAGGCCACGGTCGCGGACGCGCTGCTGCAGCGGTCGCACGAGACGCTGCGTCTCCTCGTTCTCCTTGTCGTACGGGAGGACCGAGCCGGGATAGAGGGCGTCGATCGGCTCGATTTCCTCGCGGACGAATGCGTCGATCCAATCAAGATCGGCCTGGAACTCGGGTTCGACGGAGAAGTCGTAGGGCACGGCAGGGCTGCCTTTCAGCGCGTTTTCGGAGGACGGTTGACGTTACCGTCAAGTCACGTCGGGTCCACTATTACGGCATGCCGCCGTCGACGGCGAGGATCGCACCCGTGGTGAAACTCGAAGCGTCGGACGCGAAGTACAGCGCCGCTCCGACGATTTCGTTCGGCTGGCCATAGCGCTGGAGCGCGAATCCTGCGGGGCCGTTCGCAATGTTGTCCTCGGACCATGCCTTCGAGATGTCGGTGAGCACGGGGCCGGACTGGATGCAGTTCACCCGGACGTTGGGCCCGAACGCGTGAGCGAAACCGATCGTCATTGCGTTGAGGCCCGCCTTCGCCGCAGCGTAGGGAATGATGTTCGGCTTCGGTCGCACCGCGCCACCGCTGCTCACGTTGATGATCGATCCACCGCTTCCCGCCGCCATCCTCGTGCCGACCAGCGCGCTCAACCGGAACGGCCCACGCAGGTTGACATCGAGGACCTTGTCGTAGAGCTCCTTCGTCACGTCGAGCACGTGGTCGTAGAGCGGCGACATTCCGGCATTGTTCACGAGCACATCGACGTGGCCGAACCGCTCGTAGGCAGCGTCGACGAGCGGATCGATCTCATCCCAATTGCCCACGTGACAGGCAAACGGGAGGGCCTTCCGATCGGTGGTGTCCTCGATCTCCTTCGCAAGCTCGGCGCAGGCGGGCAGCTTGCGGCTGGCAATCACGACGTCGGCACCGGCCTTCGCGAACGCGATCACCATTTCGCGGCCCATGCCGCGGCTACCACCCGTAACGAGTGCCACCTTGCCCTTCAGCGAGAAGATCTCCTTGGCGTCGTAGGACGTTGTCGGCGCGTTCATGGGTGTGTCCGGTTGCTTGCGTTGATCACTCGCGGAGCTTGGCACAGGAGCGCATGCTTCTGACAGTCAGGTCCGCTCGCGGCAATCCGCGCCACAACACCCGCGCCGATGTTGGGACGAATCACCTCGCTCAGCGATGACAAGCGTCCCAACGTCGGAACGCGCCACAACACCTACGCCGACGTTGGGACGAATCACCTCGCTCAGCGATGACAAGTGCCCCAACGTCCGGAGCGGGGCCCGGCGGCTGGGTCAGACTGGACGCGTGACAAGAGCATCCACCGACCCGCGCCAACGTCCGATCTGGCCGGGTACGCTCGGTCCATCGACGGGTTCACCGCGCCGCAGCGTCGGGTCGTGGCGTCGCACCACCTCGATCGACATCACCTTTCCGACGCCCGGCGTGGTGGAGTTGCGAGGCACAGGGCGAGATCTGCGCGCGACCGCCGATGGACCATGGATCGTCGGCGAGGCGACCACGCTCGTGCGCGTCGGCATGGCCACGCGCAAAGTGCGCGCAATCGAAACGACCCCGACCTTGCCCACCGACCCGCTCATCGGCGTGTCCGCCGGCGGCCAGTTCCGTCGCGCTCTCGGCGCGTGCCTCCCGACGGAGGTTGCGGCGGGCACGCTCGCTGCGCAACTCCTCGACGACGTCCCAGTCGCGACGCTCATCGCGGGCGCGTCGATCGCCCGACGCGGACTGATCCCAATGCTCCCTTCGACTCCATCGTCGGACCCGAACGCTCGACGTCCGACACTCGACATCTGCGCGGGTTGGCGCACCGGTGGCGAGATGGCTCGGGCCGTGGAGGAGGGCGACGTCCCCTACCTCGGCGAGGGCCCGCTCGCGCTGCCACTCGAAGTTGTCGACGATCCGCTCGCCTGGCACCCCATGTCGCCTCTCCCCGTCGGTTCGATGCGTCGGCGGAGGCGAATCGACTTCACTCCCTCCCCGAGCGACACCGGGGCCGTCGACTTCGACGTCATGTTCCGCGACTCGTTCATCGAGGACGACGGCCGAGAGTCCGCGGTCCACGAGTACCAGGTGATCGGCTGGGCCGACCCCGACGGCGTGGTCCGACGGATCGAGGCGATCGCGCGAGTGCTGCCTGGCCCGGAGTGTCCGGTCGCGGTCGCAAGCGCGTTGCGGCTCGTTGGAGTGGCCCTGAGCGAGGTACGTGCGCTCGTCACGGGCGAATTCAGCGGCATCTCCACGTGTACGCATCTCAACGACGCGCTCCGCTCCATCGGTGCAGCTTCTCTCGCTCTGACGCTGCGGTCGCTGCGCTGACGCAGGTCTCATCGCCGCAAAAGTCCGATCCCACGGCACGGTCGTAGGCTGACTGTCATACCCCCTCCGTACTCTCTTCCCATGAGCGCAACCATGACCCTCACGACCACCACAACCGCCGACGAGTTCCTGGCCCTGGGTGAAACCGACGAGCACATGGAACTGATCGAAGGGGAAATCGTCATCATGTCCATTCCACGCAAGCGGCACCAGGCCATCACGCTGCACATCGTCGTGCAGCTGACGCTCTGGTGCGAGGCAGCAGCCGGCCGCGGTACGGCAAGCATCGAACTCGACCACCGCCTCGATGGTCGCAACGTGTTCGCACCCGACGCGCTGTGGGTCTGCGACGAGCGATGGCCCGCCGAAGACGTGTCGCACCTCGTCGGACCGCCCGATATTGCCGTGGAAGTCCGAAGTGAGTCGACCTGGCGCTACGACGTTGGCAAGAAGATGACGGTCTACGAACGCAACGGACTCCCCGAGCTGTGGCTCGTCGACACGGCGGCCAACAGCGTCCTCGTCTACCGGCGCTCGACCGCGACCACGGACGAGTTCGACATCGCCCTCGAACTCCGAGGCGGTGACGTCCTTTCGAGCCCGCAGCTACCCGACTTCGAACTCGACATCGCACGGCTCTTCGACCGCTGACCAAAACGCGCTGCACGTGATCTGACACTTGTGTCAAGTCGCAGGTAGGCTCGGCTGCTATGGCTTCCAACGACCTGGAGGCAAAGCCAACCACCGACACCGACGTCCTCATTGTGGGTGCTGGCCCCTGCGGTCTTGTGACCGCCAATCTTCTCGGCGTCTACGGCATCCGCGCGATCGTGCTCGAACGTGAGCTGCTGCCCCTCGAATTTCCCCGCGCCGTTGGGATCGACGACGAGTCCCTCCGCTCCTGCCAGGCGTTCGGGCTCGTGGGCAACGTCCTGGCCGACGCGATCCAGAACACGCCCATCCGCTACTACACGTCGTGGGGCCGTTGCTTCGCTCACGTGAAGCCGAGCGCGCAGCCATTCGGATGGCCTCGGCGGAACCTGTTCCTCCAGCCGATGTTCGAGCGGACGCTGCGCGCTGGACTAAGCGCGCATACGAACGTCGACACGCGTTACGGCTGGGTGCTCGACACGTTCGAGCAGGACGCAACCGGCGTGACCGCGACGGTCACAGGTCCAACGGGTGCAGCGTCCACGGTTCGTGCCTCATTCCTGCTCGGCGCAGACGGTGGCAAGAGCGCCGTCCGACGCGCCATCGGTGCCGAAATGCTCGGCGAAACCGCGGCCGTGAAGTGGCTCGTCATCGACGTCGCCGACGATCAGCTCGACGCTCCCTACTCGGCGGTCTACTGCGACGCCAAGCAGCCGATCCTCATGGTCCCGCTCCCGTACCGGCACCGCCGTTGGGAGTTCAAGCTCGACCTCGACGACGACGAGGACGCGGCGATCGCACCGGCACGCGTCGATGAACTGCTGCGCCCGCGGTACGGGTCGACGCCGATGCCCACCGTGCTTCGGGCACGCGTGTATCTCCATCACTCCCGCACCGCTGACCGCTTCGGCGTCGGACGAGTGTTCATCGCCGGTGACGCCGCCCATCTGCAGCCGCCGTTCTTCGGACAGGGCATGAACTCCGGCCTTCGTGACGCGACGAACCTTGCCTGGAAAGTCGCTGCCGTCGTGCGAGGTCAGGCCGCTCCTGCACTGCTGAGCACCTATGACGCTGAGCGGCGTCCGCACGCGTCGGAGATGGTTCAGTTCGCGACACGGATCGGGGCCGGGTACAGCCCACGCAACCTGTTGACGGAGCGGGCTCGTGACCTCGTGTTCCGCGGGCTTCAGCTTCTGCCGGGCGGCAAGGAGTACATCCTCCAGATGAAGTACAAGCCGATGCCGCATTACACGGAGGGTGCCGTCGTCCACGACGCTACGCATGGTGTCGGGTCCGTCGGTCGGATGTTCATGCAGCCGGATGTGGAAACACCTGACGGTACGCGGTGCAAGCTCGATGACGCGATCGGTCCCTGGTTCGCGGTTGTCGGCGTCAGCGTCGATCCGCGTGAATCGTTAAGCGCACCTACGATTCAGTGGTGGGTGTCGTTGGGCGCACGCTTCGTGAAGGTCGTGCGGGCGAAATCGACGAGCCGGTCGCTGTCCGATTCGAGTTCCGCAATTCCTACGCGCGCAGACGACCCGGGATTGCTCGTCCTTGAGGATGTCGATGGGGCCGTCCGAGACTGGCTTTTGGCCCGTCCCAAAGACGAGATCATCGTGCTGCGTCCCGATCGATACGTGGCTGCGGTCGCCGACCGGACCACATTCGAGGCAGCGTCACAGGCGGTTCGGACATCGCTCGGCGGCGCCGTCGCCGACCCAGAACTTCGTTGAAAGGCAACTGATATGGACCTCGGAATTCGTGACAGGGCATTCCTCGTGGCGGGCGGAACGGGCGGCATCGGTCTTGCCGCCGCACACGCACTCGCTGCGGATGGCGCATCGCTGCTCGTCGTCGGGCGTGACGTTGCACGTGCAGAAGTCGCCGCCACCGCGCTGGTCGCCTCGGGTGCGACCGCAGCGCACGGCCGGAGCATCGACGTGAGCGCGCCCGGCGGTGGCGCGGCCGCGGTCGGCGCGGCCATCGACCTGTTCGGACGCCTCGACGGTGTCGCCATCACGACCGGGCTCATCGGCCATGAACCGATGTCGATCACCGACGAGAGGTGGACGGAAGTCCTGCGCGACGTGCTGCTCGGCACCACCCGCACCATCGAAGCCGCGCTCCCCCACCTCGAACGCAACGGCGGCACGATCGTGACCACGGCCGCGTATTCGATCCGTGCCCCAGAGATCGCCCGTCTGCCCTACGCATCAATGAAGGCAGCCGTGGCGACGTTCACGAAGGGCATCGCGAAGACCTACGGGCCGAAGGGCATCCGCGCAAACTGCATCTGTCCCGGTGCCATCGAAACGACCGCGCTGACAGCACTACGCGCGCATATCTCTTCTGAACGCGGGATTCCATACGAGGAGGCGCTGGAGCGGGTCATGATCGACGAGTGGCACCTCGACGTTGCGCTCCAGCGTCCCGGCAAGCCCGAAGAGGTCGGCGAGCTGATCGCCTTCCTGCTCTCGCCCCGAGCGGGCTACCTCACGGGCGCGCTCATCAACATCGACGGCGGCACGAACTTCTGACACGGGGCCTCGTAGGCTTCACTGTCATACCCCCTCCGTACTCTCTACCTCATGAGCGCGACCATGACCCTCGTCACCGCCGATGACTTCCTCGCACTGGGCGAATCCGACGAGCACATGGAGCTGATCGAAGGAGAGATCGTTGTTCATCCGCGTCCGACGTTTGGCCACCAGGCCATCACATTGAATGTCGCGGTTGCCCTGAGGCGCTGGACCGATGAAACACCCTGCCGCGGGTACGCCAACATCAGAGTCGACCACCACATCGACGACCGAAACGTGTACGCACCTGACGTCTGGTGGGTCCAGGACGGGCAAGTGCCGACCAACGACGCGGCGTCAGAGAGCGTCCTCGTGTATCGACGATCGACGCCGACCGCAGCTGAGTTCGATGTGGAGCTGGAGTTCTTTCGATGCGAGATGTTGACGAGCCCACAGCTGCCAGGTTTCGAACTCGACATCTCGCTGATGTTCGATTCCTGAACAGGTTCACCGGTATTTGTCAGTCTGCGACAGCCGGCGGGCCGAACCAGGTGGTCAGCGCGTCCTCCAGGCCCGCTTTCGTGGAATCACCGACCCACGCGACGTATCCGTCCGGCCGAATCAGCACCGCATCTGGCGCGGTGACCTCACCGAGGACGGAAAGTTCCCACACACCATCATGTTTGGCGTCGACCAACCGGACTCGGTCCGCCCAAGGAGAGATGTCGAAACTGCCGGGCTCGACAAGGTTGAGGAGCACCGGCCGGGCATCGTGGAGCTGGGTGAACATGCGAGTAGCACCGTTGGCAGTCAGCAGGTCGAGATCGGGCATGCGTCGTCCGAGCAGTGGGTGTCCTGCACCGAGGTCGTAGTGGACGTCGAGGGCCGAGAGCATCCCCACAATGTGCCTGCGTGGCTCGTCCATTTTCAACAGCTCACTCATCGTGTCGTGCAGGGCCTGGTGACGGTCGTCGGGACCGCTCAATGCGACTTGCGTCATGGTGTTGCGCAGGACCCGTGCGCCGACCGGACGGCGCTCGGCGTGGTAGGTGTCGAGAAGGCTGTCGGGTGATGTCCCTTTTACGACCTGGGCCAGCTTCCAACCCAGGTTCACGGCATCTTGCACGCCAGTGTTGAGACCCTGCCCGCCATGACTCGCAGTGACCTGTGGTCGGACAACTCGACATCGACGCCGCTGTCGTCCTGGGCGAATCCGGTCACCTCGCAACCACGGACGATCGGCACCCCGAGCTCACCCACCCAGTCGGCCAGGATTGGCTCGAAGTGGCTCTGCCACAACGCCAGCGAATAGTTGTGGCGAGTGGGGAAGTCACTGATGTCCAGAATGTTCCCTGCGAATGCCTGCACCGAATGGACCTGCCCGGCCGCGATGAATCGTTCCGCGATGCCACGCTGGTCAAGCACCTCAAGGGTGCGCGACAGCAGACCTCCGGCTCGCGAGCCGTCGAGATCGTGACCCGTGCGTCGTTCGACAATGACGACATCGACCCCCGCCAACGCCAGCTCGCCCGCCAGCACCATCCCGGTCGGGCCTCCGCCCGCGATGACCACCGCATGCTCGTTTCCTGCGTTGATCGGCTCCATGTCGCTCCCCTCTCTTCGACGTGCGGACCCGGCCGCGCCGATTGTTTCCGTGCTTCCGATTGGATCACGACCTGGTCGAGTAAGCGACAAATTCGACTTGCTACAAGCCCCCGGCCCGGTCGTACGATTGGAGAGGCGAGGCACTCGGGTTGCGTCTCAGCCGACTCTCGAGTGCGTTCAACGTCTACGGGCGACCGCCGATGTGGAGCGTTCGGTGACGACCATTTTGCCGGAACGAGACGTTCGGTTCGTGGACCTTCGGGCCAGTTCGCCCGCCGTCCTCGTTGCGCGCTTGTCGACGATTCGCGGCGAAGATGCTCGGTCGACAAAGGGATATGGGGCCGTTTAAGGCAACCCTAGTAGACTAGAACATTTGTTCGACATGACGATGTTTATGTGCTATGGTGTGCTCATGGTTTTGGAAGCTCTCCAAGCGATATTTGACGGTGATTCGGATACACGCGTCATCGGTTTAGAGGAACTCGTTGAGGTTCGCTCTCTGATCGATCGGCTTGAAGGGAGTTGGTTCACGGGTCTTGTTGAGGCGGTCCGCAAGGGTGGGGTGCAGGCGGAAACGGGTCTATCGGCTACGGATTTCTTTGCGGATCGTTGTCGCAGGTCGCGTCGCGAAGCCCGCGGGTGGATCACGACGGCGCAACGGCTCGCGTCGACAGCCCTGATCGGTCCGCGACTCGCCGATGGCACGTTGTCTCTGTCGCAGGCGAGAGAGTTTTCGCGGGTCCGTACGAAGCGAACGGCGCTGTTGTTCGATGAGCATGAGGCCGGTCTGCTTGCCGCTGGTGACAAGTTGCCGGTCGATCAGTTGTCGACGTTGATGGGCCAGTGGTACCGCACCGCCGACGCCGCGACTGCGGACAAGGAAGGTTCCGATGTTGAGGAACGCCGTGATCTGTTCGTGCTCCCCGTGGGTGACAGCGAGTGGATGCTGAAGGGTACGCTGACACCGGAGCAGGGTGCCGTCGTGTCGGAAGCGATCGAGGCGGTGACCCAGGCGGAGTGGGACGGGAAGGAGGAGACACGCTCGATGGGTCAGCGTCGAGCCGACGCGTTGGCGTCGGTTGCACGGTTCTGGCTCGACAATCAGGGCAAGACGACGGTGCACGGCCAGCGCCCGCACGTACAGGTCATTGTTGACGTCGATGATCTTGTCGAGGGTCACGACCACGGGGATGACGATGACGATGACGACGATGACGTTGCCGATGAGCCGAGGTGGAAGTCATCAGGTCGGCACACGGCACCGTCGGGTCGGAAACGTCACCGTGGCGGTGGGATGACATCTTCCGGGATGTGGCTGAACGGTCCCACGATCGACCGGTACCTGTGCGACTGCATCCTGACCCGTGTCCTCAAATCGGAATCAGTGATTCTTGATGTCGGTCGGCCGTCACGGACGGTGCCGCACGCGTTACGAAGAGCGGTAATAGCTCGGGATCGACACTGCCGATACAAAGGTTGCGATCGTCCGGCTGCGTGGTCCAATATTCATCACATAACGTACTGGGAGAACGGCGGAGTTCACTCAATTATGAATTGCGTCTTACTTTGCGGTCGCCACCATCGCCGTGTCCATATGTACGGCGAGAAGCTCATTTTGCATCCGGATGGACGATTGGATGTGACCGGCGACGATGGCATTACGTTCACGTCACTGCCGCCCCCGGACCCCGGAAGACTGTTCAACCCCGACCGGCCCGCCCGCCCCACCGACCCGGTCAGTCGAGCACGCGAGAACACGGCAATCGTCGAGGCATTGGCCGGGGTGCAGCGCGCAACTGCCGGGATGTCTGCCGAGGACCACCGCAACGTAGCGAGGGCCAAAGAACGGGTCCGGTCACTCCCGCGACGTCCACCATCGGGCGAGAGCCCGCACACCCATCATGAGGCCCCTAACGTAGAGGCCGCCTGACCGTTCGTCACGAAGTGCAGCTCGCCTCACGCCGCTCTGTATCACCGGTTACGAGCGGGCATTGCGAGCGACCGACCCGCAGCACGTCGGCGTCGTCGATGCAGTCACCACCCGCGAGCATTGAATGGACACGGTGCCCTTTCAGTCGCCGGGGTCCGGCGGCGAACGAGCCAGCTACGTGACGTCGCGACGTATCGTCCGAGCGACACCGGCGACGAGCGGGATCACCACCCAGAAAACGATCGAGAACGAGATCTGCGGCACATGACCTCCCCAGTCGCTCTCGAGCACCCACTTCCAGGGTGTGGACATGTCGATCCACTCCGACACCAGCGTCGATGCGGTGCCGAGCAGCGCAACGGTGGCGGGGAGAGCGAAGGAGGCGGCGATGGCAGCCGCCGAGTTCTGCAGCAGCGCCCCGAGCGCGACGCCGGCGAGGATATTGAGGAGCACGTAGAACAGATAGCCGGTGATGGCGCCGACGCTCAGGTTTGCCTCCAGGACTCGGCCCGAGGCCGCCGCCAGCCCGAGGCCCGCAGCGGTGACCACTCCGCCGAAGACTGCAGCTCCACCACCCAGCACCATCGACACCGCCAGCTTGGCGTTCAGGACTCGGATGCGGCGCGGTTCCTGGGTGTACGTGGTCATGACGCTGCGTTGGCTCCATTCGCCGGTGAACATCAGGATCGCCACCACAGGCAGGAGGATCGACAGCCCGAACGCGGCAACGCGGAGGTAGCTTGCGTAGGTCTGATCGAAGCTCGTTGGGACGAGGACCGGCACCAGCATGATCCCAGCGGTCGACAGGGCTACGAGAACGAGGAGCCAGCGGGCAGCCCGGGTATCGGTGGCCTTGGCCCACTCGACCCGGACAAGCCGTGAGAACGGGATAGGTCCTGGGGCCGACAGGGCCGACGGTGCCGCGTCGAGGCCGTGGTTTCGGGGGGAGAGTGACGTGGTCATGCCGCGGCCTTCTGTGACGGAGCCGCCTTGGCGGCGGTGAGAGAGAAGAACAGCTGTTCCAGCTTGTTTGTGTCGGACTGACGTAACTCGGCGAGCAGCACCTGGTGGTCGCGGGCGACGCCCGCCAGCACCTCGGTCGTGACCCGACCTCCGGAGACGTCCACGGTGAACGCATCTCCCGGCCCGGCGACGCAGTCGATCTGCGCAGCATGGAGCGCCGCGGCCAGTGCGACGGGGTCGGGGCTGCGCACGAGGATCGTGGAGCTGGCAAGCAGATCGTCCAGCCGACCGGCGGCTACCACGGCACCGCTTGATATGACGACGAGATGATCGGCGGTGGCCTGCACTTCGTGGAGCAGGTGACTCGACAGCAGCACCGTGCCGCCATTGTCGGCGAAGTCGCGGAGGAGCGTTCGCATCCAGGCGATGCCCTCGGGATCGAGCCCGTTCGCCGGTTCATCGAGGATCAGCACCCGTGGTTCACCGACGAGGGCCTGGGCGAGGCCGAGGCGCTGACGCATGCCAAGGGAGTAGGTCCCGACCCGCATCTGCGCCGCATCGGCGATCTCGACGAGGTCCAACAGGTGCTCGACCCGCCGCGGGTGAACGCCTGCCATCCGCGCCGCGATCGTGAGCGTCGCCCGGCCACTGCGCCCGGGATGCATCGCAGACGCGTCGAGCAGCATTCCGACCACGCGCGTCGGGTTGGGCAGCTCCACGAACGGTCGCCCGTCGATGGTCGCCGTACCGCGGTCGGGTCGCACCAGCCCGACGATCATCTTCAGCGTGGTGGATTTGCCGGCACCGTTGGCCCCGAGGAAACCGGTGATGGTCCCGGGTTCGCAGCGCAACGAGACGTCGCACACAACCGACATGTTGTTGTAGCTCTTGGTGAGAGCGGTTGTCGTAATCACGTTGCCAGCCTGAACTGGCCGGTGCGCCCGCGCATCGGGCGGACGGCCACTTTTCCGATGTCCGAAAGGAGGCTGACCGCTTCGGACTTCTCGCCTTTCGTTGATCGCAATACCGACTTTCGTCGATGTTGCACGGGGGCCCTGAGCCGTATGCTCGAACTATGTCCTGGCTCCGCAGATGGTGGGCCCTGACCGCCCCCACGGCGATGCTGGCACCCAGCGACTCGGCTCCTCCCGACACCGGGGAACCCAGGACTGCGCGCGACTGGTCCGTCGACACCGGTGCGTTCGTCATCGCCGCCGCTCTCGGCACCCTCATCCTGAGCGTCACAGGGGACTACACCGCCAGTCGGATGACCTCGGGGCAGGTCGCCACCGACGCCGCGTTCGGAGTTCTGTGCTGTATCTCATTGTGGTGGCGGCGGCGCTGGCCGTTCGGGGTGGCGCTGGTTTGCGTCATGTTGGGCGCGTTCTCGACGTTTGGCACTGTCGCCGGCCTGCTCGCCTGTCCTCGCTGGCTGTCCACCGCCATGTCCGGCCCGCACTGCTCGTCGCCGCGCTGTTCGTTCCGTCCGCAGTGGTGTGCTCGATCTGGCTCGGCCGGCCCAGTACCTGGTCGGTCATGCTGCCGACGACGGCGCTTGTGGCCGCCGCAACCGGATGGGGCATGTTCGTCCGCGCCCGGCGTCAGCTCCTCTCCACCCTGCGCGAACGAGCGCAGCGGGCCGAGGCCGATCAGGTGGTCCGCGCTGAACGTGCGCGCCTGGCTGAGCGAACCCGGATTGCGCGGGAGATGCACGACGTGCTCGCCCACCGCATCTCCCTGGTAGCGCTGCACGCCGGTGCGCTGGAGGTCGCACGCGACCTGCCTCCCGCCCGGGTGCGGGAGAGCGCAGCGCTGTTGCGGTTGACCGCCCACCAAGCGCTGGAAGAGCTGCGGGACGTGATAGGCGTGCTCCGCGAGGAGCCAGGGCAGGAGCGGCCGTCGACGGTGCCACAGCCGACGTTGGCTGACATTCCACGCTTGGTGGAGGAGACTCGCCGGACCGGCGCAAAGATCGACTTCGAGATGCAGGTGGACGGTGCCGCTGCCGCACCCGGCCCCTTGGGTCGTGACGCCTACCGCATCGTGCAGGAAGCGCTGACCAACATCGGCAAGCACGCTCGCGGTACCCAGGCCCAGGTTCGGGTGGCGGGAGCGCCCAATCGCGGCCTGCACGTATCCGTTCGGAACCCAGCCGCCCGGAACCCAGCTGCACGGGGCGCCCACGCCCGTCCGGCTTTGCCGGGTTCGGGCACCGGCCTCCTTGGTCTGCAGGAGAAGCGATGCTCTCACCGTCGGTCACCCGCACACTTCTCGCTCACCTCGGCAATGACGGAATGACAGATCGCCGTCGCTTCGCTGCCCAGCGCCTGACGTCGCTCACAGACCGGGAGCGGGAGGTCGCGACTGCGGTGGGGTCCGGCGCATCCAACGCCGAGGTTGCCGCATCTCTGTTCATGAGCGAGGCCACCGTCAAAGCGCACGTCTCGCGCCTTCTCACCAAGCTCGCAGTCACGAACCGGGTGCACATCGCAATTCTCGTGCACGACGCGCAATCGTAACTCGACCGCCATCTCCCTCAGCACCTTCCCATGCGAGCTATCCCAGGCCGGAGCCACGGGTAGAGCCCGCCTTGGAGCCCGTCGACATCGACGCCGGCGACCGCTACGTATACGTTGGCCGGGAACACGCTGACCAGGAACACGGCCGCGGTGAGGCTGACGACGGGCGCAGAAGCGTCTCGGCGAGAACTCGCGCCGTGTGACTGTCGCTGGGCGCGAGCACACGCTCGCGCTGAACAACTTGGCCGGCTTCCAGCGGGTTAGTCGACCACTATCAACCAGGCGCACCACCGATCACCACGACGACGGGCACCTGTGGACGGATCGGAGTTTCAGCCGCTGGGCGCGAAAAGTCGCTCGGGGAGCTTGATCGGGAGCGCATTGCGGACATCGACCGCCGGCTCGGACTCAAGCTCGATGGTTCGCCGTTGGGTGCGAATACCGCGAACCGGATCCGCATCGTCGCTCGCGCTTCGGTCCAGTCGGCGATCGACGCGGGCGCGATTGCAGCGGACGCTTGGCCGCAGCGGTCCAAGACTCGGGCACGACGAAAGGTCGCTCGAACCCAGCGCAGCGTTGACGTCCGCGCGCTGCCCGGCCCGGCGGCGATGGCGGAGGCAATCGATGCGATCGTCACGCAACAGCGGGAGGAAGTTCCCCCCAAAGTCCCCCCAATTTTCCGACACGTCTCGCCTTCTGGCGAGTGAGTCGGGAGAGGGAGGCCACAATCATGAAGCGCACCTTTCAAGTGGTCCAGGTCTACGGCATTCAGGACCGCCGAGCATCGACTCGGATGAACCGACCGTGGGTCGCTCGCTGGTCGGTCGACGGGCGGCAACGGACGAAGTCGTTCCGCACGAAGGCCGAGGCCGAGCGGTTCCGCTCGTTGCTGATGCAAGCGGTCCGCGACGGCGACCGGTTCGACACGACTACCTGCGAGCCCGAGTCGTGGCTGCTGTCGCTGTCGGATCTCACCGTGTACGAATGGG
>JAYSSR010000032.1:0-41914 GCA_043720395.1 Acidimicrobiia bacterium | reverse complement strand
ACCTCGTGTTGACGCTGTGCGACTACATCGTTGTTCTTGACTTCGGCAGTGTGATCGCGAACGGGACCCCGTCCGAGATCCGCAACGATCGTCGGGTCATTGAGGCCTACCTTGGCCACACGCACGCGGAGGCGAACGCATGAGCACGTTCTCGAACATCCGACGCACGGTCACCCTGCTCCCATTGAGACCGCGATCATGAGTGTCGCGCTAGAGGCCCGTGGGCTGGTCGGCGGATACGGAAAGATCGTTGCGTTCCGCGCCCTCGATCTGACGCTTGAGGCGGGCACGGTGCTGGCCGTGCTCGGACCGAACGGCGCGGGCAAGACCACGATGATGCTCACGCTCGCTGGCCTTCTGCCCCGACTCGGCGGTGACGTCCTGCTCAACGGGACCTCGCTCCCCTCCGGCAAACCGTCGGTTGCCAACCTTGCCGGAGTCGTGCTCGTGCCCGACAATCGAGCGCTCTTCACGACGCTGACCGTTCGGGAGAACATCGAGATTGCCCGCCTCCCCGGCGAAAAGGGCATCGACGATGTCGTCGAAATGTTCCCCGCCTTGCAAAAGCGACTCGACCTCAAAGCTGGATCATTGTCGGGTGGCGAGCAGCAGATGCTCGCGATGGCGCGCGGCATTGTGCAGCGTCCGAAGGTGTTCCTTATCGATGAAATGAGCATGGGACTCGCACCGATCATCGTGGAATCGCTCCTGCCGATCGTGCGCACAATCGCCGACACAAGCGGTGCGGCGGTGGTGCTCGTCGAGCAGCACGTGGGGTTGGCGTTGGAAGTCGCCGACGAGGCACTCGTCCTCGTGCATGGCGACGCCGTGCTGCGCGGCCCTGCATCGGAGCTGCGGGCCGACCCGGCACGGCTGGAAGCCGCCTACCTCGGCGCGTAGGCGTGCGCTGACACGGGAGGCGAATCAGTACAAGCTCATCGCATGAAGACGAAGGAGCGGGCCACGGTGACCCTCAAGGCCGAGACCCTGACCGGCTTGCGCGAGAATGATCACGAGCCTCAATCTGTCAGCGCTCGTCGACGAGGCCCTCGCCCAGCGGGTCCGCGAGGCAAACGACGAGAAGGCCGCCGCGTCGTCACGACTCCAGTTCGTTTCGCGGGAGGTGCTCAGGGCGCGCATCGGGCGATGCTCCCCAGACAAGCTCACCGCAGTTTGCCGAGCAGTCGAGGAAGCGATCGCTGCTGACCCGAGATCGACTTGCATCGATCGTGACAAGCACTCCCGCGCACAAACATTGGCGAAGCGGCGCCCGCTGACAACATTGGCGAATCGGCTCACGGCGGATCGTCGGCTGGAGATCGGACCACATTTTCGCCGGTGCAGCGATCCCTGATCGTGGTCGTGCCGTTGGGTTGGCGGTCGACTTTGAAGCCGTTGTGGTGGACGTGCGGATGATGCTCGCCTCGACAGACCAGCACGAGCCTGTCGATGTCCGTCGGCCCCCGGTCGCGAACGACCTCGTCGGTGTGGTGGACGTCGCAGTGTGACGGTGGCGCGTTACATCCGGGATAGACGCAGTGTTTGTCACGGGCGACGACAGCCAGACGCTGCACCGCAGTCGGGTCCCGCCGGGCCAACCCGTACTTCAGGATCTCGCCGTGCATATTCGTGAACGAGTAGTAGAGATCGGCTTTCGCTAGGTCGAACAGCGACGCCGTCACCGGAATCGGCCCGTGACTGAGCAGTTCGGCTTGCCACTTGTCGACGTCGAAGACGATCACCACGGACGGATTTGGCGGCTTCGGCGGGCTCGGCGGGCTCGGCGGGCTCGGCGGGCTCGGCGGCTGCGACGGCTCCGACGGCTCCGACGGCTCCGAGGGGATTAGAACGGGCGGCGAACTCGAGGTCGTCTGCGGCTCGCCGACCGCGGGTGGGACACCCGACCTCGACACGTCGCTGCCGTCACGGGCGCTGTGGGCATGGGAGCTGCCCGGCTCTGATGGGTCCCCGACGTCTCCTGAGCCAGGTGGATGGAATGGCTCGCTACGCCCATCCGGCTCGGTCCCACTGGTCGGCACGGTTCGCTCCGCGCGCTCGTTCGTTGCGGTCGCTTGGGCCGGTTCGGGTGCCTGAGCCGGTTGGGTACTGGCTGTCGGTTCTGGTTCGGTGATTCCGGTGGCTTCGAGGAGGGCGTCGGCCATGCGTTGTTCGTATCGGTCGCCTCCGTGTCCGCCGAGCGTTTCGGCTCGTTCGGGATGCTCAACTCGCCACTTGGCATCGACAATCGCTGCCAGCTTCGCCTTCAACATCGCACCCTCGAGTGGCGGGAGAATGCCCGTGAGACCGACCGTTCCTTCGGGTCCATTGAAGAACCGCAGCAACCGAAGCGCACGTTGACGCTTGGCAACATCGTCGCCGTGTTCCACGGAAAGCTCAAAATTACGGACCGCGGTCGCAAACTCTTCCGGAGTGGTTCCTTTCGCCTTCGCGAGCAATTCGCCGACTCCGGGCTTTTCGACGACGGGTGCGAGCGAACCGACGTGCTCCGGTGAGATCGTGCCCTTGTTGAGTAGTTCGAGCGCGCCGGGAACCTTGTCGACGACCTTAGCTACGTCACGTCGACGCTTCGCCTCACGGTTCGATATCCGTGCGGCTCGGGCGAGACGAGCTGCGGCGTCGCGATCGTCGGGCATTGCTGCGACAAGCACCGCCGATGCTGCTTCGGTCTCGCGACGTATCCGTTCAAGCTCGCGAATACCAGCTTGAAGGTCGAGCAGACCCCAGCCGACTGGTGTCACGATCGGAACGCGGATGCCGACCCACGGCGCAGCCCCACGAGGGTCGCTCGACCGGGTCGAGGGTTCGGCGTCGAGAAGGATCGGCACCCAACCAGTATCCGGAGGGGGTATGACAGTATTCGCCCCACCACGAAGAAATCCTCAAGATTTCTCGAAATGTTTCCGCCCGAAGAGATGAACAGTGTTCATACATGCGAAAATCGCGGCTCGCATTGAATGGCCTATGGCGACTGCTCGGTGGTCAGGCGTCGGGAGAACTGAGGCTCGCGATCGCTTGACGCGTCTCTTCGGTATCCGGGTGATTCGGGCCGAAGACGTGTATTCGAACAGCGAGGACTTCCCGGTAAAGACGGAGCGCTTCACCGGAGTCACCGCACCTACCGGTCCAGTAGGCGACGTTGCTTCGTGTCGAGAGGGTGTCAGGGTGATCCCGCCCCAAAACTCGCGTCTGGTTGGGGAACAGCTCCTGAAAGAGACGGAGCGCTTCACCGGAGTCACCGCACTCACCGGTCCAGCAGGCGACGTTGCTTCGTGTCGAGAGGGTGTCAGGGTGATCCCGCCCCAAAACTCGCGCCATGTCAGGCAACATTTCCTCAAAGAGACGCAGCGCTTCACCGGAGTCACCGCAACTGCCGGTCCAGCAGGCGACGTTGCTTCGTGTCGAGAGGGTGTCAGGGTGATCCCGCCCCAAAACTCGCGCCATGTCAGGCAACAGCTCCTGAAAGAGACGGAGCGCTTCTCGGGAGTCACCGCACCTGCCGGTCCAGCCGGCGACGTTGTTTCGTGTCGCGAGGGTTTCAGGGTGATCCGGCCCCAGAAGCGGCCTTCGCAGAACGAGCAGCGCAATGCCGTACTCGAGTGCAGCGTGCCAGTCGCCGAGTTCATTGCACGTGGTCGCGAGGGCATCGAGAACCCCCATCCGCTCGGCATCGGCCGCCGAGGCGTCGAGATCGGCGAGCTGTTCCTCGAACACTCCACGTTGGAGAACAAGTTCGCCGGATTGGCCGACGGAGAACAACACGCGTTCGGCCGAGATTCGCGCGGCATCACCGTCGGCGCGGTTCAGCAACGACGCCATTGCCTGACCCGCCAAGCCAGGGTGGCCCGCCCGAACAAGCCGGTAGCCGAGCAGTATCCGCCAGTCGTCGACTGATGCCGATCGGGGTAGTGCGTCCAACTCCGCAACCAAACCGTCGAGGCCGCGGAGAACACCGTCCGCAGCCGACGGCCCGCGCAGCAGCGCGACGAAGCGCCGCACTCGAGCCTCTGCGCCGATCACGCACGACGCGGGCACCTCCATCACGGCCTCGCTCGGCGTACCGCTCAGGATCTCAAACAGGACAGGTGAAACGGCCAGGCCCTCGTCGGCAAGCCACCGCATCACCTGCTCCGCGATGACCGCCGCGGCGGCACGATCGCCCAACGCGAAACGGTCCTGCGCGAGCGTCGTGAGCAGTCCGGCAACGTCTACATCGAACATGAGATCACCCCGCCTGACCAACACCCACAACGGACGCACGAGCGCCACCCGCTCAACCGGGTCCGGAGCCGTCTGCAAAGAATCAACAGCGATCCCGGCGATGCAACCGTGCACCGTCCGGCGATCCGACGCCGAGAACAACCCCGCAAGCTTTGCCGCCCCTCCGCCCGCTCGCACATGGTCGGCGAGCCGCACGATCGAGCGGGACACGGCAACATCGGCCAAAGAACCAGCCGCGTCCAACGAGATCGCCGAACACAGCACTGATATGCGCGCGTATGAATGATCCCGCCGAGCCACGCGACGAGCGATGCCTCCGTCGACATGCTCCTCGGGAGAACCGAATCGAGCACCGCGTCGACCGCAACCGCGGCGTCGACAGAGCCCAGCACATCATCGGCCGCCCGCGCACCGAGCACCGTAAACACCTGCGCGAACGATGTCGTCCGTGACGTCAACCGTGCGACCGCAGCGTCCGGCCAAAAACGCGCAAGCGTACGGGCCAGAGCGGCACGATGCTCAGCGTCCATACGATTGTCAACATCCATCCACCTGGTCCGGTCCGCCGCGAGACCCCGTGCCTCCCGACGCAACAACTCAGCAAAGACGGGTGCCTGCGGATCACACGCAGCGACCACGAGCACGCGGCTCGCGACTGGCTCGATCAGCCACGGCACGAACCGAACCAGGAGCCGCGCGTCGAGCAGCTCCGGATCGTCGACCACCTCCACGACCGGGTACTCGTCGGCCGAGAAGCCAGCAACGCGACGAGCGAGACGCCCAACATCGCCGAGCGCACGAGCGTCCTCCCGTGACTCGACCGAGCCGAACACATCCACGCCCAACGAAACGAGCAACGCAGCAACGGAACCAACACGACCGCCGAGCACGCCGAACGCGTCTGCTGCGCTCAGCCCGCGTTGGAACCTGCCCGCCGACGAGGAGACCCCAAGAACATCGCCCGCCGACGATCCCGACGCGTCACGCAACTCACCCGGCAGCCAGGCAGCCTGCAACGCCATGCCCTCCGGCGCGTCGCCACCACGAACAAGTCGAGCAATGGACAACGTGTCGTCGCCATTCACCTGCGATGCAAGTCGTTCGAGCAGCGTCGTGCGACCCCACCCGTGACGAACCGGCACGACCATGCAACGCGCCCCGATACTCGGCCGATCAACGCTCCCCGCAACATCTTCGTACCACTCGACCAACTCACCGAACACGTCGTCGTGAATCGCCACGCCAGCCATGGTAACCATCCGCCCGAGGGCCCGAGCAGGGTACGAGCAGGGGACGGCCCCGCGACGTTGGGACGAAACACCCCGCCCAGCGGGGCAAGATGTCCCAACGTCACCACCGACTGGGCAATCAACCAAACGGCCGCCCCAGACTCACGGCGTGCCCCGCGACGACAGCGCGACGTTGAGACGAAACACGCCGCTCAGCGAGACAATGTGCCCCAACGCCAGGAGCGACCGGCACTGACCGGGAGCACAATGCCCGGCACAGCCCCGCCATCGCCACAAAGCGGCCAAAACCGAAACGCTTCGCCGTGGACGCAGCACGTCAGATCATGCCGATGGGTCGGAGAAGCGCAACGCCGCCGTGACGCCGCCGTCGACGACGAGGTCGATGCCGGAGATGAACGACGCGGCAGGCGAGATGAGGAACTCGACGGTCGCGGCGATGTCGTCGGGCGTTCCCAAGCGGCCGACCGCCGAGATCGATGTCATGTGACGCATGATGTCCCCCGACGGACCGCCGAGCTCCTGCTGACCCATCGGTGTAGAAATAATGCCCGGGCTGATGGACGTGATCCGCGCACCCTTGCGACCCCACGTCACGGATGCCGCCTGGACGCGGACCTGGTTGGCGCGCTTGGCGATGCCATACGCACTGTTCGGGTCGAGCGTGGACGGGTCGAGGATCGCCAGTCCGCCCAGCATTGCCGTTGGAGTCGTCGCCAGCGCGTGCTCGACCTCGGGTGCCAGGGCGGTCATCGTGCCGGCCATCGAGGCGATCACGACACCGGCCGTATTCGGCTGGAGGTACGGCTCGAACGCGTCGAGCACGTAAGCGGTGCCCATGACATCGACTCGCACGATGAGCTCGGGTCCGGCCTGCACGGGCGAGACTCCGGCGGTGTGCACCACGGCGCGGATCGACCCAGCAGCGTCGGCCGCCGCGGCCAGCGCTTCGACGCTCGTTTGATCGGATACGTCGGTCACCACTTCAAGCACGTCGTGCCCTTCGCCGCGCAACGTCGCCGCCACTGCGCTCAGCGACAGCTCTGACACGTCGGCGAGCACGATGCGACGCCCGGCCCCGATCCGGCGTGCGATGGCGATGCCCATCCCACCGGTGCCGGTGATGACGAGGACATCGCGTGCGGCGGTTCGGTTCATGTGACTTCCTTGTTCATGGTCGCCCGCGTCGATCGACCGGGTCACTTCGTTTCAACCATGCCATGTGGTCCGCCCGTCTGCCTGGACGAACTCGCACCCGTCAGACCGACGGGGGCCGGTCGACGCGGCCGGTCGACTTCACGAGGTCGAGATGCCACCGTTGAGCGGGTACGTCTGACCCGTGATCCACGCGGCCTCGTGGCTGGCGAGGAATGCAACAAGCGCCGCAACTTCTTCCGGCTGGCCGGGTCGACGCACAAGATACGTGCGCATACGGTCTGCGAGCTGCTCCGCCGGCATTGCCGCGTAGTTCTCGCTCCACATCGTTCCGAGCGCAATGCTGTTGCAGGTGATCTCGTAGCGGCCGACCGACTTCGCAAGCGACCTTGTGAATGCTGCTGCTCCCGCCTTCGCGGCCGAGTACACCTCGAGCTTCGGCTCACCCGTGCGGGCAGCGTCGGACACGATTGTGATGACGCGCCCGCCACCCCCCGCCGCGATCATAGGGGGGAGCGCGTGACGGCAAACGTTCAGCACTCCGTAGAGGTTCACGTCGACGAACGCCCGCCACTCGTCGGGCTCGGTCTCCCAGAACGGACGCATCGTCCATCCCCGAGGATCCGTTCCGACGTTGCCGGCGTTGTTCACCACGATTTCGAGCGAACCGAATCGCTCCGACGCTACGCGCACCATGTCGCCGACCGCGTCAAAGTCGGTCACGTCTGCGGGCACCGCAATGGCCTCGCCACCAACCCCCGTGATCTCGTCGACCACCGCTTCCGCCGCCGCTGCCCGAACGTCGTTGACAGCAACCGCGGTCCCGGTCGAGGCGAGACGCATCGCGATCGCCCGCCCAACACCCTGACCTGCACCGGTAACGAGCGCGAAGCGAAGGTTGGGTTCCATGTCGGGCAACATACGGCGGAATGGCCTTCGACGCCCACCCGAAACGCGCGAACGAGCCGACGACCCAGCGGTCTCGGAAATTAGGTCGATGATTTGGGCGGCGGCAAAGGCAACGTGACAAGATGAGCAGGTCGCGGCCCGGACCTGCCCGCCGTCGAGGGGATTGCTATGACACCCGACCTCACCAGCCGCCGCGTGCTCGTCGTGGGCGCGTCCACCGGTATCGGCCGTGCGGTCGCGATCGACGCCGCGCGGCGGGGTGCATCCGTCGTGCTCACGGCCCGGCGCCGCGACCTTCTCGACGCCACCGTCGCCGAGGTTGGTGCGGGACACGTCGTTGAGGGCGACGTCACAACGGCCGAAGGCTGCGCCGCGATCGCGACCCAAGCCGCAGACAAACTCGGCGAAACCGACCTCCTGGTCTACGCAGTCGGCATGTCACCGATCCGGCCGATCGAGCAATGGTCATTCGACGACTGGGCGAAGGTTCTCACCACCAACGTGGTCGGCGCGTCGCAACTCACGGCCGCCTGCCTCGGACACTTCAGCGACATCGCCGTTCTCGCCTGCCTGTCCTCCGATTCGGCCTTCAAACCGCGGCACTCGCTCGTGCCCTACGCCGGCAAGCAAGGCAGCACTTGACGTGCGCGCTGATCGACCTGCAGGACATCACCCTTCGGCCACCCGGCCGACTCGTCGTTTCACTCGAAGACCTTGCCGCCCAACTGGAGGATCAAATTTCATGACCGACGTCAGCTCCATCAACTACGACCCCTATGACTTCGAGATCGACACCGATCCGTATCCCGTATGGAAGCGGATGCGCGATGAGGCACCGCTGTATCGCAACGAGAAGTACGACTTCTACGCGTTGAGCCGCTTCGAGGACGTTGAACGCGCATCGGTGGACTGGCGCTCTTACAGCTCCGCAAAGGGTTCCGTGCTGGAGATGATCAAGAGCGGGATGGAAATGCCGCCGGGCATCATCCTCTTCGAAGACCCACCCGCTCATGACATGCACCGCAGTTTGTTGGCACGGGTCTTCACGCCAAAACGCATGGAGGCCATCGAGGACAAGGTCCGCGAATTCACTGCACGAAGTCTCGATCCGTTCGTGGGTTCGGGCGGGTTCGATTTCATCGCCAACCTTGGTTCGGAGATGCCCATGCGCACGATCGGCATGCTCCTCGGGATACCCGAGGAGGACCAGGAGGCAATCCGCGACCACATCGACGAGGGGATGCGACTCGAGGAGGGCGCGCCACCGGATACGTCGAAGAGCATGTCCGTCACGTCGGGCGACGGGTTTGCCGAGTACGTCGAATGGCGGGCGGAACATCCGTCGAACGACCTCATGACGGATCTCCTCCAGGCGGAGTTCGTGGACGACACCGGCACGACCCGAAAGCTCACCCGTCAAGAGGTGCTCAGCTACGTCGGGCTCATCGCCGCAGCGGGGAACGAGACCACCACACGCCTGATCGGCTGGACCGGCAAGGTCCTCGCGGAGCACCCGGACCAGCGAGCCATGCTCGTGAACGATCCGACACTCATCCCGAACGCCATCGAAGAGCTGCTGCGCTACGAGGCACCGTCACCGGTGCAGGCCCGCTACGTGATGCGCGACGTGGAGCACCACGGTCAGACGGTCGCCGAGGGCAGCGTCATATTGCTCTTGACGGCATCGGCGAACCGAGACGACCGCGAGTTCACCGACCCCGACCGCTTCGACGTGAGCCGCAAGATCGATCACCACCTCAGCCTCGGCTACGGCATACACTTCTGCCTCGGCGCTGCGCTCGCCCGCCTCGAAGGGCGCGTCGCTCTCCAAGAGGTGCTCAAGCGATTCCCCACATGGGAGATCGATTGGCCAAGTGCCGTGCAGGCCCGCACCTCGACCGTGCGCGGCTGGGAGAAGCTCCCCGTCTTCACGAGTTAGCCCCCCGAGTCCTGGGTTGACGCACGAGTGACGCCACAGCGCCACATTGTCGGCACAGCGTAACGCTGAGGCGTCAACGTGGCGCTGTAGCCGCACTCGTCGGGATCCCTCGGCGTTCAGTTCAGGACGGACCGTTGGGGTGCTTGAGCAGTGAGCCCGCGTCGACGCGCAGCTGAATACCGGTGATGTAGCGGGCCTCATCCGACGCCAGGAACAGCACCGCGTTGGAGATGTCGCGCGGGTCGACGTACGGGATCGGCATCGCCTGGAAGTGCACGAACGCCGGCATGACGTCTTCGCGCGTCGGGTTGGTGAGATCAGGACGGAAGACGCCGTAGAGCTCGTCGTTGTGGAGCAGGTTCGTATCGACGTTCGTCGGGTGGATGCAGTTGACCCGGATCGAATGCTCAGCGAGGTTCAACGCGAGACCCTCGGTGTATTGGACGAGGACCGTCTTCGCAAAGCCGTACCCCGATCCCCCCGGACCGAGGGCCGGATTGCTGACTGCGTTCGGCATCAACCCAGCAGTGGAGCCTGTGATCACGATGGACGCCCCGGCACCGAGGTGCGGAAGCGTCACGGCAACGGTGTTGAGGACGCCCACGAGGTCGACATCGAGCGCGTCGACGAACGCCGACGGTTCACGATGCTTGATCGGAAGAATGCCAGCGTTACAGCAGACGATGTCGAGATGACCCAGCTCTGCGAGACCGGCTGCGACCGCTGCACGCATTTGATCGCGCTCGCGGACGTCGGCCTTCGCGGTCACGATCCGCCGGTCGAGCGCCTCGACCAGCGACGCCGTCTCGGCAAGTTCCGCTGCGGTTCCCTGCGGGTAGGCGACGGATGACATCTGGTCGCAAAGGTCGATCGCAATGATGTCGGCACCTTCCTCGGCGAGCCGGATCGCATGACTGCGACCCTGTCCACGTGCCGCACCGGTGATCAGTGCGACTTTTCCTTCGAGACGTCCGGCCATGTGGTTCCCCTTTGTTTTGAACTTGACGATTGTGTCGAGCGAACGTAGTCGAGCGCGTCCACGGACTGCCATTGGACGCCGCCGAGTCGGGTTGCCATGCTGTCGATCCGCGCCCGCTCCCTCCGAGTTCGGGCACTACCGGGGGAGCCGAACGATGTTGAAGGTTGATCCGCAAATCGCCGAGTTGGCTGCAAGCATCCCATTGCCCACGATCACCGCTGAGGTGCTTCCGCTCGTTCGAGCCGGGTTCGCCCTTGCGCCGGTCCAGCTCTCCGACGCTGTCGAGCGACGCGACTACACCGTGCCCGGCGACCCGGACATCGTGGTTCGGGTCCACCGGCCGGTCGGCGTCGACGGTGCGCTTCCGTGTTTCTATGCGATCCATGGTGGCGGGTACGTCATTGGCAGCTACGACATGGACGACGCTCGCTTCGACTCGTGGTGTCCGCGTTTCGGGTGTGTGGGCGTGTCAGTCGACTACCGCCTCTCCCCGGAGACTCCGTACCCCGGTTCGCTTGAGGACTGCTACCGCGGGCTCAAGTGGGTGTTCGAAAACCACGAGATGCTCGGCGTCGATCCAGCGCGTATCGGTATCGGTGGCACGAGTGCTGGCGGCGGACTCACGGCGGGGCTGGCACTGTTGGCACGCGACCGGGGCGAGTTGTCCGTGAAGTTCCAACTGCTGGATTGTCCGATGATCGACGACCGCCAAGTCACGCCTTCGAGCCAGCTCGACGGGCTGCTGATCTGGAGTCGCGAGTCGAACACGTTCGGCTGGAAGGCCTACCTCGGCGACCTCTACGGCACCGACGCGATCCCGGCCTACGCGGCTGCTACGCGTGCCGTGGACCTCACCGGCCTTCCGCCAGCGTGCGTGTGTGTGGGCAACGTCGACGGATTCCGTGACGAGGACATCGAGTACGCGATGCGACTCAACCAGGCGGGCGTAGAGACCGAGTTGCACGTGTACGTCGGTGCGCCGCACGGTGCCGGATTGTTTGCGGGCGTGCAGGTCGCGGACCGTTACGCGCGAGACATCGCCGATTGGGTGGGTCGGCAGTTAGCGGCAAAGTAGTCCGCCTGTCCGAGGTGACGAACACCCCTGCGCAGGGCCGTTCGCGGTACGTTCGCGCGTTCGCGGTACGTTCGACGTACGCGGAACGTACCGCGAGCGCGTCAACGTACCGCGAAGTGCGATTGTCAGGGGCGGCCACCTCAGGCGTGACCACTCCAACCAACGGCACCACCCACCAGTCGAACAGGAACAATCATGAGCGAGACAACAACGGCTGCACCGTTCGTCGGTGAAGTCCGAATGCTGATCGGCGGCCAACTGGTCGAGGCGGCGTCCGGCAAACGGTTCCAGAACATCAACCCGGCGAACGAAGAGGTACTCGGTGACGTTGCCGACGCCGGCGTCGAGGACATGCAGGTCGCGATCGCTGCGGCTCGGCGAGCTTTCGACGAGAGCGACTGGTCGACCAACCGTGCCCTGCGCAAACGCTGCCTCCTACAGCTTCACGACGCGATCGACAGCGAACGTGAACAGCTCCGGGAGGAACTCATCGCAGAGGTCGGCACGCCGCGCATGCTCACCTACATCGCGCAGCTCGATGGGCCGCTCGCCGATGGGCTGCGCTATCCCGCCGAGCTGATCGACACCTTCGAGTGGGACCGCATCATGCCCAACGCCGCGGCAATGGGCGTGCCAAGCCGTCGTGCCATTTGGAAGGAACCGATGGGTGTCATCGGCGCAATCGTTCCGTGGAACTATCCGTTTGAAGTCACGATCAACAAGATCGCCCAGATTCTCGCCACGGGCAATACAACAGTGTTGAAACCAGCTCCCGACACGCCATGGAATGCGACGCGTCTCGGCCGTCTTGTCGCCGAGAAGACCGACATCCCGGCGGGCGTGTTCAACGTTGTCACCTCGTCGGATCACCTCGTCGGGGAGGCACTGACGCTGTCGCCCAGCGTCGACATGATCTCCTTCACGGGATCGACCGTAACGGGCAAGCGCATCATGGAGAAGGGCGCAGCGACGCTCAAGCGTGTGTTCCTGGAACTCGGCGGCAAGTCCGCAATGATGGTCCTCGACGACGCTGACTTCCCGTCGGTCGTGCCCATGGGCTCGATCGTATGCATGCACGCCGGGCAGGGCTGCGCGATGCAGACCCGCATGCTGCTCCCCCGCTCCCGATACGAGGAGGGCGTCGAATTGATCATCTCGGGAATGTCGCAATTCCCCTATGGCGACCCGCAGGACCCGAACATGATGGGCGGTCCTCTCGTCAGTGAGAAGCAGATGAATCGCGTGCTCGGCTACATCGCCAAAGGCCAAGACGAGGGCGCAAAGCTGGTCCTCGGTGGTGGCAGGCCCGCCAAGCATCCGAAGGGCTGGTACGTGGAGCCGACGCTGTTCATCGACGTCGACAACTCGATGACCATCGCACAGGAGGAGATCTTCGGGCCGGTCCTGTGCGTGATTCCCTACGACGATGACGACGACGCTGTGCGCATCGCGAACGACAGCGGCTACGGCCTCTCGGGCGGCGTCTACTCGGCTTCGGAGGAGCGGGCCACCGCGATCGCCCGACGCCTGCGTACCGGGTCGATCAGCGTGAACGGTGGCGTCTGGTACGGGGCTGATATGCCCTACGGAGGTTACAAGTCAAGCGGCATCGGCCGTCAGAACGGCATCGAAGGCTTCGAGCAGTATCTCGAAACCAAGATCGTCGCCTGGCCCGCGTGACGGGTTGAGGTGGTCAATCGGGTTCAAGGACGAGGAGCGTTCCCCGTAGCTCGATACCGACCTTGGACCCTGTTGACAGGCGGAGATCGCCGGGCACCAACACGGCGACTTCCGACGCGTCACGCAATCGAATTCGCACGCGTTGCTGGCAACCCAGGAATTCGTGGCGGACGACCGTCCCATCATCGCCACCCGTCACGTGAAGCTGCTCCGGCCTGCAGGCGATCACCACTTGTTTCGCCGAAGCCGCCAGTTTCGTCGACGCGGCACGAAGTTCATGTTGCCCGAGGACAGTTTCCGCGGTCGCGCCGACAATGTGACCATTCAGGATGCAAAGTTCACCGACAAACGATGCAACCGACACCGTCGTAGGCTCTGCATAAATCGCCGTGGGAGAACCGGATTGAGCAATGCGTCCGTTGATCATGACCGCAACATGATCAGAAACCGAGAGAGCCTCCTCTCGATCATGAGACACGAGAATTGCGGTGGTCCCCGTCGACCTCACAATATCGACGACCTGTTCACGGACCTGTTGTCGCAGGTGTGTGTCAAGTGACGAGAACGGTTCATCGAGAACAATCAGCGACGGCTTCGCTACCAGCGCACGGGCGAGAGCGACACGCTGCTGCTGTCCGCCGGAAAGTTCGTGCGGCCGCGCTGACGCAAAGCCGGCGAGCCCAACGCGGTCCAGCCATTCCGCGGCAATTTGCTTGCGGTCGGGGTCTCTGCTGATGCCGAAGGTGACGTTCCGCTCGACCGACAGGTGTGGGAAGAGTGCGCCTTCCTGGGGCACGATTCCGACGTGACGGTACTCGGTTGGCATGCTCCGTTTCCCGTCGACGAGGACCCGTTCGCCAACGGTGATAGTTCCGCAGCTCGGCGCGACAAAGCCTGCGATAACGCGTAACAACGAGGTCTTTCCGCAGCCCGACGGTCCAAGAATTGTGGTGAGGGACCCGGCATCGACGTCGAGATCGATCCCTCGAAGCGCTTCGAACGTTCCGTAGGAGAGGTTGACGCTGCGGACGCGAAGGTCACCTCGCGCGGACCCGGGCGGCTCGGACTGCACGGTCGACTCGGTTCGCTCGGTCGACTCGGTATCGCTGTTCACGGGTTCCGTTTTCTGGTCGCGCCCGTGCGAGAAAACGTTGCCCGGTCGATCATCAGCGTGGCTGCCGCCGACAGGAGAACCAACATCGTTGCAAACGGTGCGGCTCCACCGAAATCACTCACCGATGTTCGTTGCCAGATGCGCGTCGCCAGCGTCTCCATTCCGGTCGGGTGAAGGAGGATCGTTGCCGGAAGCTCCTTCATCGTCGCGAGAAACA
The DNA here is from genome assembly GCA_043720395.1 of Acidimicrobiia bacterium. Taxonomy (GTDB): domain Bacteria; phylum Actinomycetota; class Acidimicrobiia; order Acidimicrobiales; family JANYDT01; genus JANOYY01. Next base: position 27,360 of record JAYSSR010000032.1, on the reverse strand, counting down.
CGAGCGCCGACCCAGCAGCGACACCCGGCAACGCGATGCGAAGCGTCACGCGTCGAAACGCTGAGAGCGGTCCAAGTTTGAGTGAGCGGGCGACCGAGTCATAGCTTGGGGGAACATCTTCGAAAGCCGCTCGGGTGGTAGCAACTGCAAGCGGCAGTGAAAGCACGACGTAGGCGAGGAGGAGCAGCGGCGTCCGTTGGTAGATCGGGCGAAGTAGGCGTGTACCGACATAGACAAGCGAGATCCCAATCACGATGCCTGGCAGTCCGTGAGCGGCAAAGGTGGCACGCTCCAGAACTCGGCTGAAACGCGTCGGAAAGCGAGTTACGAGGTGCGCGACCGGGAGCGCGGCCACCGCTGTGAGCAAGGCCGCAGCAATCGCAAGCAGGACAGAGGAACGCAGCGCGTCGAAGACCTCGTACGCATCGATCCCTTGGTTCGCCGCTCGGCTCAGCCAGCGCAGCAGGCTCACGATTGGAAACCCCACTGACAAGCCGACGAGTGACGCTAGGCCGCCAGCGATCGCAGCCCGCCAATGCCCAACCGACTGAAGGCTCGGTTCCCTGCTCGCCCCGGCACCGACCCGGGCCGCGCCCGGTCGCCGGACCTTCGCCTCCGCTCCGACGACCATGAGGCTTGCGGCAATCAGCACCAGCGAGAGGATCGCGGCTCGCGCTGGATTGAATCCGGCGGAATACGCACCGAAGATCACCCACGTGAAGACTTCGTAGCGAACCGTTGCCACGGCACCGAAGTCAGACAGCACGTACAACGCGACGAGGAGGGCACCGGCTGCTATCGCATTACGCAGCTGTGGGAGCACGATTCGTCGGAGCACGACTGCGGGCGTCGCACCGAGTGAACGTGCGACCTCTTCGTGTGCTGGATCGGCAAAGGTCAGCGTCCCGAGCACTGGTAAGTACACATAGGGAAAGCAGCATAGGGACAAAACGAGCAGCGCTGCGCCGAACGGTGGCAGGGAGGGCCGCGCCGCAATCCACGTGAACGCCGCTATGTAGGTGGGGATCGAAAGCGGTAGGGCGAGGCAGACGCGAAGGAACCGCCGGAACGGAATGTCCATCCGTGCGACCGCTATCGCCGCCGATGTGCCAAGGACAACCGAGACGGCGGTGACGCTCAACATCAAGACGACGCTACGGACGATCAGGCGAAACGTACGGTCCTGGAGGAGTTCGTGCTGGACCGCTTGCGCGCCAAGCGAGAAGGCCCGCTCGGCGAGGTAGCCGAGCGGGCCGAGTGAGAACGCCACGACGACTGTGGCGATGAGCAGCAACAGAGGAGGGCTCTGCGCCTGCCGACGCAGTCTCGTTCGACCTCGGCCGCGACGGCTCATCAGTTGTTCGCCCGGCGTGATGCCGGACAGCTAGTGCATCGCCGCATAAGTTCCGCTTGCGTGCACTAGTCACCGTGCCAGAAGTTCTTGCGTGCACTCGTCACCGGGTCAGCAGCCCGACGTTCGCAAGCAACTCTTGCGTCTTGGCGAGACTGTCAAGGTCGGTGAGATCCATAACTGGCGGCTTCAGCGTCGAAAGCTGCGGGATGTCAGAGACGGCAGAAACCGAGCTGATGAGCGGATATTCGTAGGTGCTCTGAGCGAAGTACCGCTGCGCCTTTTCACTCAGCAGGTAGTCGACGAGGGCGAGGGCTGCTGGCTTGTTGTTGCTTGTCCGCAGAACTCCGACGCCGGCCACGTTCATGAGGCCACCGATGTCGCCGTTGCCGAGGTACTGATTTTTCACGACAACCTTGGCCCTCGTCTCCACCCCCATCTTTTCATAGATGTAGTAGTGGTTGATGAGGCCAATCGCAACGTCGCCGTTGTTGACCGCGTCGCGCACAACGCCATTGCCCGAGTAAGCCTTCGGGTCATTGGCCTTGAACTTCACAAGCCATTCCTTCGCAGACGCTTCGCCGCGAGCGATGCGCAGAGCAGTCACAAATGACTGCCACGACGCGTTCGTCGGCGCGTAGCCGATCCGCCCCTTCCAGGAGGGATCGAGCACATCGTCGATCTTCGTGGGCGGTGCGGGTGCAAGCGTCGGGTTGTAGACGACGACGCGCAGACGCCCACTGATACCCACCCACCGACGGTCATCGGCACGAAATCCCTTCGCCACGCGACTTATGAGGTCGGTCGGAAGCTGATCGAAGAGCTTCGCCTTGCTCACCGCACCGAGCGCCCCGGCGTCTTGGGAGAAGAACACGTCGGCGGGGCTTGCGCCACCTTCGGTGAGAATCTGTGCGCCCAGGGTCCCGCTATCTCCTGCTCGGAAGTTCACCTTGATCCCCGTGTCCCAGGTGAACTGCTGGAGGATTGGTTTGATGAGCGCCTCGTTGCGGCCGCTGTAGACGGTGATCGACCCGGAAGCCTTGGCAGCCACCGTGGAGGTCGACGGTGTGGTCGTGGCTGCGGCCGTGGTCGGTGCCGCCGCGGCTGACGTCGCGGGCTTGACGGTGGTCTTCACGGCTGTCTTCACGCTGGTCTTCACGGTCGTCATCGTCGTCTTCGTCGTTGCGGCGTGCGACGTCGTGGTGAGCGTGGCTACGGCAAATGCGGCGACCGTTGCGACGAGTGCGAACCTAGGAATCTGAGGCATAGGTAGTCCCTTCAAGAATGCAGACCTTATCAGAAAAATTAGGCTGCCCTACCAACAATTCTGAGGTGACCGGTCGAGGACCGGTCTCCAACCTCGGACACAAGGACAATTTCCGGGTCCCCGACTCGGGCTTTTCCGCGGCGAACCCGACGGCGTTTGGTTCGACACCGCGGCCATGGTCGGGGAGGTTCGGTCGCCGGACGACGAGTCGCTTGAGAAGTTCGACTTCTACTTCGAGCGCGGCGTCGAGGAGATCCTGATCGCGGATCCCGTTACCGAGACGATCGAGTGGTTCGTCCGCGGTCGCGTCGGTTTCGTTTCCGCCGACACGAGCTCGCTCCTCGGTCTGTCCGGTGCCGAACTGGCGGGCGAACTCGGCTGGTAGCGAGCGGTGTGGGCAAGCTGTCGCAACGTCGGCACCTACGATGACGATCCGCATGACCGACCGGAACCGGACCCTAGACGAGCGTATGACCGGCGAGGGTGGGTCGGCGCAGTCCCCCGACCTTGCAACGCTGCGGACAAATGTGGCGCGCGACGTCGTAGGACGCGAGCGTGAGCAGCGTCTCGCGATCTCGGCGCTCGCGGCCGGACGTGACCTCCTGCTCGAAGGTCCGCCCGGCACGAGCAAGACCACGCTGCTGCGATCGATCACGCGAGCGTTCGGTGTGCCGCTTGTGTTCGTGGAGGGCAACGACGATCTCACGACAGCGAAGCTGGTCGGTCATCACGATCCGGCTGCGGCACTCGCGCAGGGTTTCTCGGCCCTCACCTTCGTTGAAGGTCCGCTTGTTCGCGCGATGCGCACCGGCGGCTTCCTCTACGTCGAGGAGGTCAACCGGGCACCGGAGGACACGCTCAACGCGCTGCTTACCGCAATTGCCGAGCGCGAGATCACCGTGCCGCGGATGGGCGTCGTCCATGCGCTTCCCGGGTTCCGGGTCGTGGCGTCGATGAACCCGTTCGACAACGTGGGGACGTCGCGGATCTCGTCGAGCGTGTACGACCGGCTCTGTCGCGTATCGCTCGGTTACCAGTCGGCCGGTGACGAACGCACGATCGTCGGGCGACGAGCTGTTCTTTCCGAGCAGCGCGTCATTGATGACGCCGTGGCTCTCATGCGCCTCACCCGCAGCCATCCGCTCGTGCGTCAGGGGTCGAGCGTGCGAGGTGCGATCGACCTCGCACTGGTGGCGTCGGCGATGTTCGAGATGGACCCGGCGGTTACCCACGATGCGTATGGGTCGACAATCCGTGACGCCATGCACGTCGCGTTGTCCGGACGCATCCGACTCGACGAGGTCACGGCCATGTCGCCGGAAGCGATCCTCGACGAATTGTGGGAACAGCACTTCGTGCTTGCTCGCCACGCGGCTGCGCCGGGTTGAAGGGCGGTCGATCTGGACGTTGCTGTCGAGATCCATCGCGACGACGATTCCGGTCGGCCTCGCCGAGCGCGTCCGAAGGTGCTTGAAGCGCCACCAATCACCTATCGGGGCGGGTCGCCAACGGGCACGGCAGTGGTGGGCCACGACTCGTCTGAGACCCTGACACCGCCGTCGGGCCTCGGTCAGGGCTTCACGTCCGAGACCTCGAAAGTCCGGCCGCTCGACGAGATCTTCGGCAAACGACGCGTCGACGCTGCGCTCCATCGCGACGCGACAACGCTGGCTGCCCGGCTCGCGATCACACCACCACGAGTACGCGACCGCCACTCCGGCACTACTCGCGCCGGCAGTGCACGCTTCGACGGCAGCGCAGGAGAGCTGGATCTCGATCGCACTCTCGACCTACTCGGCGAGCGTCGACCATTCACGCCGGACGAGCTGTACGTGCGGCGTCCGCTGCGCCATCGTCGTTCGGTTGCGCTCCTCGTGGACGTTTCCGGATCGATGGACGGCGTCAAGGCGCGGATCGCAGCAGCGGCAGTCGGGGCGCTCGCCGGAGAACTGCGCGACGACGAACTCACGGTCATCGCATTCTGGAAGGACGTTGCGGTACTACGCGCGCGTACGACACACGTCGACCCGGTTGCCCTCATCGACGAATTGCTGCGCATCGAATCACGTGGGCTGACCAACGTCCACGGCGCGATCGAACTCGCGACTCGTGAGTTGGCGCGATCCTCGTTGGAGCGGCGCTGCATCGTGCTGCTCTCGGACTGCGTGCACAACGCAGGGCCGGATCCACGCACCGCTGCCCGCGTGGCACCGCCCACGCACGTGCTGCTGGAACGCACCGGCGAACACGACGCATGGCTCGGCGAGCGAATTGCCCGGTCCGGTGGCGGACGCTTCCGGAGCGTCCACACGCTCCACGACGTTGCACCCGCGCTGACCGCGCTGCTCTCGCCCTGAGCCACTCGGCTCTCGTGCGTCGCGTAGCGCTCAGCGCACGAGCAGTACAGCGACTCCGGTCCGACGCCACAGTAGGGTTCGGTCGTGGATCGCGCCGACGCTCGCATGGAGCCAACGATCGATGCCCTGCGCAAGGCCGGAGCGCATTTCGCACTCGTCTTCGGTAGCCGCGCGCGTGGACCGCACGCCCCCCTCAGAGAACGAGACCGATTTGCGCGGTCGCACCGCACCTTTCTGGAGAGCGCAGCCAATGGTTGACGAGGGACGCGCTGCCCGGCTGCTTCGCGGTGTCGCCGGCCGCATCCAACGACTGGGCGAGGCGGCTGAACATCGCGATGACGATCCCAGCCTGGATTCTGAAACAGTCACCCGCAGGAGACTGATTCGCTGCGGTGCCCGGCTGAGGGTTCGATGCTCAGATGGCGAGCGGGTAACCACCGGACACCTTGATTGTCTCTCCGGTGATGAAGGCTGCGGCGTCGGAGCAGAGGAACATCGCGGTATTCACGACATCGTCCATCGAGCCGGTGCGCTTGACGAGTTGCAGGTCGTTGACAAACCGATCGACCATCTCCTGCGGGAGTCCGGCGAGCGCATTTTCTGTCGCCATGAGGCCAGGCGCGATCGCATTCACCCGGATGCGATCCGGAGATAGCTCTTGCGCAAAGGCCATCGTGAGGCCACGTACCGCGAGCTTCGAAACGCCATACGGGGACGTTGCCATGTATCCAGCGATCGAGGAGATGTTCAGCACCGCACCACCACCACGCGCTCGCATCGACGGTTGACACGCGACCGTGCAATTCACCACCCCGATGACGTTCACGTCGAAGAGTGCACGCACCTCAAAGCGTGGTAACACAGCGAATGGCTGGTTGTATTTCAACAGGTGCTTGCCCGCATTATTGATCAGAATGTCGACGCCACCGAACGCATCAACAGCCGCTTGGACCGCTCGATCTACCTGCGTCTCGTCGGCGACGTCGCACGCGAGAGCCAGCGCATGGCCACCGGTGGCGACCAGCTCCGCTGCGGTCTGCTCAGCCGCAGGCACGTCGATGTCGGCCAACACGACCGACGCACCCTCGACAACGAGCTGACGGGCGAAGGCCCGACCGAACCCGATGGCCCCTCCCGTGATGAAGGCAACCCGACCGGCGAAACGTGGCTCAGTACTCACGTCGCCGAGACTACGGCAGCAACCGCTTCTCCTCGACCGAGCGCGCCGATCAGGCCGAGGTCAAGTCCGAGCTCCGCCGCAACGTCCTCAATGGCGGCGACGTCCTTGTCGAGATAGCGCCGGGCACTCTGCTCGAATGCGGCAAACGGGTGTTCCTCCATCAGACCGAGCGCCCACGTCCGGCCAGAGCATTGCGAAATGGCCCGCACGAGACGCGACTGATCGATACCCAGCTGTTCGCCGACACGGATCGCCTCACCGGCGATACGCATGTTCACGGCGAACAGCAGGTTGTTCACGAGCTTGACCCGCTGCGCGTCGCCGAGGTCACCCGCATGGATGATGTGCGAGGAAAAGGCCTCGAGAATTGGCGTGACCCGGTCAACCGCGCCGGCATCGCCACCAAGGAGCACGGTGAGGTCTCCCCTGTCGATCTGTGCTGCGGTACCACTGATCGGGGCATCGAGCACGATTACGCCCGGCGCGACAGCACGTTGCAGTTCCGTGCACAGGGTCGGACTCCCCGTGACGTGGCTCATCAGAATCGAGCCGGGGCGCATGGCCGGTGCGACGCCGCCGCCGAGCAGCACTTCCCTCAACTGCTCGTCGGAGAAGAGGCACACCTCCACGACATCCACCGTCGAGGCAAGTTCGCAGAGGTCATCGGAGACGCTGACGCCCAGAGCGCGTAGCTCGTCGGCCACCTCGGGGCGACGGGCGTAGACGGTGAGCGCCACGTCCGCCGCGTGGAGTCGCCGGACCATCGGCATGCCCATCTGTCCAGCTCCAATGAAACCGACCGAAATACTCATGTTCTCAAGCTCCTCAACATTGTTCAGTAGTCATAGATACAGCGAACTCAAAACGCCGTCAACTCGACCAAAGCGAGAGTGCGTCGAGCGCTCGGTACGAACGAGACCTCCGAGCGAATAGGGCAATCACGAAACCAATCAAGCCAGCCACGGTGAAGCAGAGCGCGATTCCACGCTGGATTCCGTTGCCGAACCAGTCGACGGCCCAACGTCCGCCCCTGCCGGTGGTCATGAACGGGATCGTTACCTGTTCTGCGAAAGGCCCGATGGCCAACGCAACGAGCGGTGACACGGAACTCTCGACGGTTTGCGCGAACCCGAACACGCGTCCCTGAAAATCGAACGGGACGACTCGTTGCATAACGGTTTGTTCCGCGGCTTCGATAACGGGGAACGAGGCCATCCAGATCGCGAGCCCAATGCCCGTTGCGGCAACCGACGTCCGCACCGAGAACACGGATGCGACGATCCACACGGCGACGTTGGCGGTGATGAGCACCCTCATCGGCCGTCTGCCAAGCCCGAATCTTGCGACGAGTAAACCGCCGACGACAAGGCACAAACTCAAGAGACCCCACATGAGGCCCCACGCTTCGACCGACATCAGTTCAAGTCCATAAGCGTCGAGCAGTGACATGTAGATCCCGAACAGAACGTTGTTGAACGCTGCAAACGCGATGAGGGGACCGAGCCCCTGGATGCTCTTGACGGTCGAGAGTGCTCCGCGAACGTCGATTCGCTTGTTCCGTTGTCCGTGTTGGTCGGTCGCCACCGGCACCGGCTCGTCGAAACGAATGCTCAATAGATGCAACAGCGAAATTGCAGACAGGCCCATACCGAAACCGATCGCCCAGCCCATGCCGAGTTGGCCGACCACCACGCCACTGAAGACCGACGTAATTGCCATGGCGATCCCGGTCACCATGCCAGCGAGTCCATTTGCGCGGTCACGTAGATCCTCCGGAACCAGCAACGTGACACACGTTGACATCGCGATCCCTCTGAGGTTCCCTGCAACCGACCCAACCATGATCAGCGCAATGAGCAGCCAAAGCCAAACATTCCGGAGTTGGACGAGGTTGTCGCTATCGACCGCGACATAGAGGGCCGTTGCGGCGGAGTAGCAGACGGTGGTGATCGATGTCGCGAGCAGCATTGCGCGATGTTTGCGGTGATGGTCGACATACGTGCCGAAGGCCATGCCGAAAAGCGCGCTCGCCAGCCCGAATGCCCCGCCGATCACGGACGTAACAACGACCGAACCGGTTTCGAGGTACGCCCAAAACGTGACGGCGAACCACAGAAACGTTCCGGTCACTCCACCGAGTAAGGCGTTGAGCAGCAACTTTCGGAACGTCCTCATGGGCGTTCCAACGTACCTCGTCGAGTCGTTGAATGGGCCGTGAGAATTGTGTCCAGCGCCGTCGCTCCAACCATCGTACGTGTGCCAACGGTAGCGCTCAGCGCAACGGAGCCCACCCGTACGCGACCGCGACCGGCGACACCCACACGTCGCCCGCGGCAACGCGAGCGATCTCACCGACGAGGTCGACCTTGCGGATCTTCCCGTTGGGCGTCTTCGGGAAATCTTCGACACGCACGCCCACGAATGCCGGGAGACAGTGCTTCGGCAAGGCCTCCCGCAGCCGCGCGAACAGTGCCTCGCTGCTGAACGAATCACGGTCCATCGGGCGCACGACCAGCAGCACCTCCTGCCCCGCCACCTCCGACGGCACTCCGAGCACCGCACACTCAATCACATCGGGCTCGGCGTTGATGATCGTCTCCAGGGCACTGCCCGAGATGTTCTCCCCAAAGCGCCGAACGGTGTCCTTGATCCGGTCCACGAACTCCAGCGCGGGACGCCCCGGAGGACCTTCGTGGAGGATCGCCGCGTCGCCGGTGTGGTAGAAGCCATCGACGATCGCCTTCGCGGTGGCGTCGGGCCGATTGAGATATCCCTTTGTCATGAGGTCGCGATGCGGCGGCTTCACGTGCAGCTCGCCGACCTGACCGAATGGAAGCACGTTTCCATCGGGTCCCACGACGCGAGCCTCGTAGCCAGGACGCAGCCACCCCGCGATCTGGCACGTCTCGACCGTCACGTCACGATTGGTGAACGGAAACCCCATTTCCGTTGAGCCGTAGTTCGCGAGCAGCGTCACATCGAAGCGTCGCCCGAACTCGATGGCCGTCGGACCGAGCGCACCGAACAGCGCAATCCGCAAGGGGTTGTCCGCATCGTCGTCGCGGGGAGGGAGCGCGAGGAGCAGCGCTGCGCCCGACGCCGTGTTGCTTGTGCATTTGTATGCGCGCACATCGTTCCAGAATTCGGTCACCGACAGCTTCTCCCGGAACACGACGCGACCACCGACATCGGCCATCGTGAGCGTCGGAGTCCGACCGGTCACGTGGAACATCGGAAGCGGCGCGTACACGGCATCGGAATCGCTGAACCACGAGCGCGGCGTCCGTCCGAGAATCGAGCTGAACTGGCCCCACGGGATCACCGCTCCCTTGGCCGGGCCGGTCGTGCCCGACGTGTAAATGACGCAACTCACGTCGCTCGGCGAGGGCATCGTGTCAAGCGTCGCTGGCCCGATGTTGGCGACGAAGGATTCGCCACGTGGAACCACGGTGACCGCCACACCACTTCCCTCCAGCACGCGCAGGGTGTCCGGCCGGGCAAAACAATGCACCGGCGCAGAATCCGCAAGGACGTGGCGCAGGAATTCGCCACGCAGCTCCGTGTTGATGGCAACCTCCCACGCACCGATGCAGCTTGCAGCGAGCCAGAGCAGCTGGGCGTCGATCGAGGCGGGAAGCAGCGACGCCACTCGGTCGCCCCGGCCGACGCCCAGCGAACGCAGGAGCGTGCACCAGCGAAGCATCTCGTCGTAGAACTCGCCGTAGGTGACAGACCGCCCGCCGACCTCAGTCATGAACGCCCGGTCGGGATCGTCGGTCGCCCACCGGCGGATCATCACGGGCAGCACCAGCGAGGGATTGAGCCCGTTGGCAAGCGGGTCGTCGTCATAAGTTCCGGGAATCGGGATCGGGCTCATGATTCGACGAGCCAGTGGGTTCGATTTCTCGCTCTCAGCACGAGGTCGCGCTCACGGCCGCAGCACCTGGCCACCATCGACGTGCATGCTCTGGCCGGTCACGAAGTCCGAGTCGGACGACGCGAGGAATACCGCCACGGGACCGATGTCACGGTCGACGTCTCCCATGCGGCGCAACGGAATTTGAGCAGTCAACTTCTCCTCGACACCCGGCCGTGACTCGAAGAAGCTCAGCGCCGCTTCCGTGGCGATCGTCGGGATAATGACGTTGACCATGATGTTGTACCGGCCCCACTCGGCCGCGGCCGTGCGGCTCAGCGTCCGAATTGCTTCCTTCGTCGAGTTGTACGCCGCAGTGCCCTTCAAGGCGACGATGCCATTGCCTGAGCCGAAGTTGATGATCTTGCCGCCATGGTCGCGCATGTAAGGGAACACCGCCTGCATTGCCCACAGCGTGGCCTTCACGCCGGTCAGGAACTCGAAATCCCAGGCGTCGTCGGGGAAGTCTTCGAGTTTGTAGGTGGCGGGTGATCCGAGCGGTGCGGCCGGCGTGCCGAAGCCCTGCGCGTTGTTGACAAGGATGTCGACCGTCCCGTAGCGAGCGACCGCCTGATCGACCATTGCACCGATCTGGTCCTTGAACCCGACGTCGCACGTGACGCCGAGGGCTTCCCCTCCGACGCTGCGGATCTCGCTGACCACGGATTCCACCGTGGACCCAGTTCGAGACGCAACCACGACATTTGCTCCTTCGACCGCGTACTGCTTCGCAATCGCGCGTCCGATGCCACGGCCGGCACCGGTCACGATCGCGGTCTTCCCAGTCAGCTTGCTCATTGGTGGCGATCGTACCGACAAACGAACATCGGCTTTTCGGCGGGTCTTGACAACGACCCACCAGGTACCGGCCACGCCCCACCGCGATCACGAAACGGCACAATGCCGCAGGCGATACTGAGGGGGTGACGTCTGCTCCTTCGCAACCACTTGAGTTCAACGCGAGTGACGCGGTCGGTCGTCCTGTCGACATGATGATCGTCAACGCAACGATCATCACGGTGGATGCTTCCAACACCGTCCTTGAGCGGTCTGCGGTCGCCATACGCGATGGGCGCATCGTCGCAATCGGCCCGACGGGAGCTATTCAGCGCGTACACGACGCGACCACCACGATCGATGCTGCGGGCGGCATCGTGCTCCCCGGCTTCGTGAACCTGCACGCGCATCTCGCCATGACGCTGTTTCGCGGCTGGGCCGACGATCGCGATCTCCAGGCGTTCCTCGGTCGCCTCTTCCCAACCGAGGCCGCGATCGTGTCGCCCGAAACGGTTCGCGTGGGCGTTGACCTGGCCTTCGCCGAATCCATTCGGGCGGGTATCACGACCACCCTCGATATGTACTTCCACCCCGACGTGGCCATCGACGCTGCACAGCGAGCAGGCGTGCGGATCGCGAACGGGCCTGTCGTCTTCTCGTTTCCCGGACCGGACAAGATCGACTTCGGGCGTCGCATGGAACTCGCCGACGCGGCACTGGGAGCGTCGAGCAACGAGCTCACCAGCGGACGTTGGCTCTGCCCACACGGCACCTACACGATCGAGATCCCACACCTCAAGGAGGTGCGGGATCTCGCTGAACGACACGGTGCCTGCATCACCATTCACGCAGCCGAAAACGCTGCCGAGGTCGCAACCGTGCTGGCACAGACCGGGCGCCGTCCCGTCGAGTTGCTCCACGACCTCGAGATGTTGACGCCGCGCACCGTGCTCGCCCACGCCGTCGAGCTAACCGATGGCGAGATCGCGATGATCGCCGAATCCGGCGCATCGGTGTCCCACAATCCCCTGTCGAACATGAAACTCGCGTCGGGGTTCGCACGGGTCCCGGACCTTCTGACAGCGGGCGTCACCGTTGGCCTCGGCACCGACGGCACCGCATCGAGCAACGACCTCGACCTGTATACGGCGATGCGCTTCGTCGGCACGATCCACAAGGGTTTCGCCCTCGATGCCAACGTCGTCAACGCATCGCAGGTTCTTCGCATGGCGACCATCGACGGTGCGAGCGCACTCGGTCTCGCCGCCGAACTCGGTTCCATCGAGGTTGGGAAGCGCGCAGATCTTCAGATCCTGTGGGCCGACCATCCGAACCTCGTGCCGTCCTACGACCCGATTTCCACGGTCGTGTTCGCAGCCGGGCGTGGCGACGTCCGCACCGTACTGGTCCAGGGCAGCGTCGTTCTGAACGACGGCATCCTCACAACCATCGACCTCCCCTCAACCCTTGACGCCGTACGTCGAATAGCTGACAACGTCCGAGCAACCGCATAGCGCGCCTTACAACGCGCGCACTATCGCTGCGAGTAGCGCCCCGATGCGCGGTGCCGCAGCGCCACCCGCGGCAATGACTTCCTCGGCACTCAACGGCGTTGAACTGATCCCCGCCGCAAGGTTGGTCGCGAGTGAAACGCCGAGCACCTCCATGCCGAGATGGCGCGCAGCAATCGTCTCGAGGACGGTCGACATCCCGACCAGATCCGCTCCCAAGACCGCGGCCATGCGTATCTCGGCGGGCGTCTCGAAGTGCGGTCCGCCGAGGCCGAGATACACGCCATCGGGCAGCGTCGGATCGACGGTGCGGGCAAGTGCTCGCAGACGCGGCGCGTACGCGTCGGTGAGATCGACGAATCGCCCGGCGTAAGGCGGCGGCGGGTTGGGCCCGGTCAGCGGCGACTGGCCGGTGAGGTTGATGTGGTCGGAGATGAGCACCACCTGTCCAACGTCCCACTCGCGTCGCAGGAACCCGGCACCGTTGGTGAGGATCGCGACTCGCGCCCCGGAGGCGTGTGCCACTCGCACCACGTGCGCAACGGTCGCCGGGGCGTGACCTTCGTAGAGGTGCACTCGCCCCAGCATGGCCAACACGTTGTGGTTCCCCACCCGGACGCTGCGCACCGTGCCACCGTGGCCCATCGCACTCGGCACGGGGAACCCATGAAGCGAAGCCATCTCGATGTCGACACCTGCGCCCAGCGAGTCGGCTGCGGTCAGCCAGCCGGAACCGAGCACGACCACGACATCGTGCGCTGCCACGCCCGTCCGTTCACGGATCTGCGCAGCCGCCCGCTCGGCCGACGCAAACGATTCCGTGGGGTCATTGGTCATAGCGCGCAACCTACTTGACCGCTCACCCGTTCGATTCACCGTCAGGACCCTTCGCGGTACGTTCGGTCGCTCGCGGTACGTTGAGCGTACGTGGAACGTACCGCGAACCGCGGAACGTACCGCGAAGGTCCGAGCCAGGCACGTCGAAGGGCCAGGCACGTCGAAGGGCCAGGCACGTCGCTGGCGGAACGCGGCCGGGCGAGCAGTCAGCGGCCGTTGACGGACCAGTGCCAGGGTTCGCTGGGCAGGTTTTTCAACCCATAGCGACCGGCATTTGCCCGCAGCCAGGCGTACCCGCTCGAACCACGGGTGAGCGCGCCGCGGCCCTGCGTGAAGTCGATGGCGAGACCGCGTTCGTGCTGCGATGCACCCGGACGTGCCGTGGGCGGACGACATTGCGACGAACGCATTTGGTAGACGGCAAACGAGCTGGACCCGCAATGGGCGCGGCGCAGCGAGATCTGCGACGAGGAGCTCCGGTAGCCGCCACCCGTGAGGTAGATACCATCGCGCTTCGCGGCAGCGAGAAGCCTTGCGAGGTTTGCGCGTAGCGACGAGGCCACGACGATGCCGTGCAAGTCGCCACCGCCAGATACGGAGATATTGCCGATCGATGGCAGCGAACCGCCGGAGTAACTCCCGCTTCCACGCCCACCCACCCCGGCTGAGCGCAGTTGTCGCGCCAACGCGTCGTTTTGCGCGGCAATTTGTCTTGAGAGCCGGGAATCAAGCGCCTTGAGCGACTCGGCCTCGGCGAGCTGACCCTCAAGGCGAGCTTCTGCATCCGCCGCGACCCGCGCCTGCTGCGAGCGAGCGTCTTTGTACGTGGACAGACGATCCGCGACGGAACTCCGAAATGCCGACGCCCTGCGCTCCGCTCGATCGGCAATCGCCCGTTGCAGCTGGAGGTCCTGTTGGACGGCGGAGAGCCGATCGATGACATCGGCAGACGTCCGACGCGCAATGGAGTTCAGCTCCGCCCGACGCCCGGCCTCCGTCACGTTCTCCGACGACAGGTACGTGTCAGCGTCATCGCCGAGCGCTCCGGTGAACGCCGCGAGAGCTGCATCGCGCTGCTGGCCTCGGAGCCCGATGAGTTGCTTCGTAAGCACACGTTCTTTCGCCCGCGCGTTCGCTGCTTCGGTCGAGGCGCGGCTCGCGGCTCGGCGCGCTTTGTCGAGCGCGACGCCCGTGAGTCTCACGCTGCTGTTCAGCACTTGCAGCGCCTGCGTCGCCTTCAGCGAGGAGACCTTTGATGCTTGCACCCTTGCGGCAGCCTTCGACCGTTTCGCACGAAGCCTGTCCCGCTCGATCTGCGAACGTCGCAGGGCACCGAGCGTGACGGAGGCCTTTTTCGCCTTGGTCTGGTGTTTGGAACGTGCGGTTGCCTTTGCCGATTTGACTGTCGATTTGGCTGCCGGTTTCGTGACCACCTTCGTCGCTCCGCGTACTTGCCCAACGGGCGCGAGGAACGAGACGAGAAGCAGAGTGGAGAGCAAGGCACACAGCGGTGCCGCTCTCTGAGTTCGGCATGCAAGGCGCATTCGTCGACCTCCAAGAAGCGAAGGGGCGGGGAACCGGCGACCCGTTAGGGTTCGCACACCTTAGAGGCTGAGCGGATAGGTCACGGCCGCGGCGCGGCGACGTCCGGCGACCGGCTTCGCCGGTCGATTCATTCTGCTGTGTCTGATTGAGGACTCGCCTATCGGCTCGCCCTCTTAGAGCACGGACAGGGCGGGCGCTGTGCCAACGACGGCGATTGAAAGCGCGCAGAACTGTCATTCATCCGCCACGGGATTGCGAAACGCCGTGTCCATGATGAGCGTGCCGGTGCATTCCTCCGAGAGCTTGAGCGTCGTGTCATGGGTTGGCTTCCTCCTCTCAGGCTCAGGAGGGACGCACCGGTCTCTCCCTTCGCTCTGCCTGAGGGCTTCCGCAAGGACCCTCAGGCAGGTGCGCGAACGGGGCCGATTTCGGCGGGCGCGTCGACGCTGCGCAATGCTGAAGAAGTGCGCGCTCGATCATTGATCCGACGACCCCGCGCCCGGTTCGGTCTGCGGGCTCGGGTCGCCCTTTCGTGGGCGCTGGCTGCGGGAATCCTGATGAGTTCCGTCGGTGGCCTCTCCTACGCGCTGGTGCGCCGCTACCTCGTGCTCCAACGCGACGAAGCCACGAGCCGCCAGGCGTACATCAACGCACGCGTCGTACGCGACACCTTGCGCTCCCCCGACGCAGACATCAATTCATTGCTCTTTTCACTTCGGTCCGAAACGGGCTCGTACCCGCTTGTCAAGAACGATGGCCAGTGGTTCGGCATCCCGGGCGGCAGCGCGGACATCCTTCCGACATCGCTTCGGGCGGCCCTCGACGCTGGTATCAGCGGGCGTCAGCGCTTCCACGACGGCGACGTCCCCTTGGTCGCTGTCGGCATCGTGATCCCGAGCGTCGAAGCGCAATACGTCGAGGTGTTTCCGCAGGAGACGCTTCGGCACACGTTGTCGGTGCTCGGAAACGCGCTGATCGGCGGCTCCATCGGCGGACTGCTCTTCGGCGCACTGTTCGGATGGTGGTCAGCTCGCCGCGTCCTTCTTCCC
Organism: Acidimicrobiia bacterium; assembly: GCA_043720395.1. Classification (GTDB taxonomy): domain Bacteria; phylum Actinomycetota; class Acidimicrobiia; order Acidimicrobiales; family JANYDT01; genus JANOYY01. Next base: position 11,570 of record JAYSSR010000032.1, on the reverse strand, counting down.
GTTCGACGAGTTGCCGAGGCGGCAGAAGCGCTGGCCGGGGGCGCACTCGATACGCGGCTCTCTGCCGAACGCGACGTCGACCTGAACCGGCTTGTGGCTTCGTTCAACTCCATGACCGACGCGGTGCAACAGCGCATCGAACGTGAAGCCCGGTTCGCCTCCGACGTCAGCCACGAACTCCGCAACCCGCTCGGCGCCCTGAGCGCCGCGGCGGAGGTTTTGGAACGTAGGCGTGCAGATCTTCCCGAACGAGCAGGCCAAGCCGTCGATGTGATCACAAGCCAGTTGCGCCGCCTCTCCACGATGGTTCTCGACCTCCTGGAGATAGCGCGTATCGATGCGGGCGTGGCCGATCTCAATGTCCAGGACACCGACATGGCCGGACTGGTGCGCTACATCGCCCAGACGAACGGCTTGTCAGGCGAGCTGCTGCGGGTCGATCGCAGTCACGGGGAAACACGAGCCCCGATCGACCGCCGACGGTTCGAGCAGATCTTGCGCAACGTGCTTGACAACGGCGAGAAATATGGCCGCGGTATCGAGCGGATCACCGTGCAGGGGTTGGCGGACAAGGTCGTTGTCCACATCGACGACGCCGGGGAGGGTGTGCCGGTGGATGAACGGGCGCACATCTTCGAACGGTTCGCTCGTGGCACCGGGACACAGGATGTCCCGGGTACCGGGCTCGGCCTAGCCTTGGCGTCCGATCAGGCGGCTCTGATGGGCGCAAGTCTGCAAGTCGGCGACGCTCCGCTGCGAGGGGCGCGCTTCTCGATCTGGCTTCCGCGAGGCTCGGACCAGGACGCAGGCGAATGATACGCGCGCAGACCGTCCACCGACAGCCGAGCGCGCGACTCGGTCGGACGGCGCTTGCCGTCGCGACGTTCTGCTCGCTGGCTGCGTGCTCGGTGCCCGACGACGAGTCGGTTCGGATCATCGACCGTGACCGCGTCCCGTACGGACTGGGTGCCCCGGCCACAACTACAACGACAACGACCACCACAACCTCGCCCCCTACGACCGCTCCGCCCGCCACCACGCCGCCGGTGCCATCGACAACCCTTGGGCCGACGCTTCCCACATTGCCGCCGATCGTCCCCGACCCCGTGCGGCTGTACTTCGTGGTCGGCGATTCCATCGCCGAGATCATCCGGATCTTGCCGGTGAAACCTGAACTTCTGGACCTTGTATCGATGCTCTCCTCGGGGCCGTTTACAGGAGAGAACGAATGGGGTCCGCGCACGGCTATCGAATTCGACGACGTCACCGGTGTGGCGCTTCGAGCCGGGACACTGACCGTGGGCGTCGCAGCGAAGTTCCGCGAGCTACCTGCAGCGGAACAGCGACGCGCAATCGCTCAGCTGGTGTTGACCTTTACGAATCGTGGCGGCGTCGGCCAGGTCACTTTCACCTCCGCCGGACGCCGCTTCGAGGTGCCGCGAGCCAACGGCAGTTTCGGCGCGGCCACGGTGTCACGCGACGACTACGCGTCCATGCTGCTTCCGCCGATCACCACGACAACAACCACGACCACGTTCCCACCGTCCACCACAACGAGCACCTCGCCGCCGACGTCTTCGACTCGGGCACCGCGCACGACCCGCAAGCGTCGCACCACCTGACCGATTTTTCGTTGCTTCGGATCAGGTTGTCTGCAGCTTGTAGCCGAGCCCGCGCACCGTGGCGATCAAGGGTGCCTGACCTTCAACGGTGTCGATCTTGTTGCGCAGCCGGTGCATGTGGGCGTCCACGAGACGACCATCGCCGAGGTACTCATACCCCCAGACCCGCTCAAGCAACTGGTCGCGACTCAGCACCATGTTCGGGTGTTGCGCAAGTTCGCAGAGGAGCCGGAACTCAGTCTTGGTGAGCTCGATCGGCGCGCCGTGCCGGAGCACGAGTGCCTCCGCTTCACGGATCTCCAGATCCCCAACCACCTTCCCCACAGGCATGTCCGAGGGTGACGTATGAGCGGCGCGCTCGTGAAGCGCGACGCGTCGAAGCATGGCGCGGATGCGAGCGGCGAGAGCCTTCGGGACGACCGGCTTGGTGACGTAGTCGTCGGCACCCGCCTCGAGCCCCGCCACGAGATCGTGGGTGTCAGTCTGGGCAGTCACGATGATGATCGGGACGAGGCTGACCGCTCGCAGCTCACGACACACGTCGAGCCCGCGGCGGTCAGGTAAGCGAAGGTCGAGCAGCACGAGATCGGGATTCTCCCGATGAAACGCCTCAATGCCAGCGGCCGCCGTCGCGGCTTCCACGACGCGGTAGTCCTCGTCTTCGAGGGCGAGTCGCAACGCAAGACGCATCTGGGGATCGTCCTCGATAAGGAGCAGCGTCTCGTTCGCCGTGGACGGGAGGGACATCGGCGTCAACTCTACGGCCCACGATGTTCGACGGTCGCGCCCTTCATTTCGTTGGCGAATTCCTCATGATCTTCACGAAATCGCGACAGAGTGCGCGTCGGATCGCGAAAGAGCGTCGGCATCATGAATCCAGTTCGTGGCCCCTTCTCCCAACGCCTGCCGGTGGGTCTCCCGAGAGGGAGGAGGGGTCACGTGCATTTCCCCGCTCATTGCGACGGCTGCCCGCTTAGACTTCCGTTCTTCTTGCCCGGGTAGCTCAATGGATAGAGCAACGGCCTTCTAATCCGTAGGTTGCAGGTTCGAGTCCTGCCCCGGGCGCTCCTACGGGTAGCGCCGAGCCCCTCCTACGATGAGTCGATGGCCACTTCCTCTACTTCTCGGTCCGAACTACGCGTCGTGGTGACAGGTGCATCCGGGCTCATCGGCTCTTCGCTCGTCGAGTCGCTGCGAGCGGCTGGGCACCCGGTCACGCGCCTCGTCCGGCGGGCCGCGACCGGCGACGATCGGTCCTGGGACCCTGCCGCGGGCACGATCGACGCGTCGGCAATCGATGGGGCATGGGCGGTCGTCCACCTTGCGGGTGAAGGCATCGCCGACGCGAAATGGACCGACGCGCACAAGCGGTCGGTTCTCGACTCCCGGGTGAAGGGCACGACGCTGCTCGCTCAAGCGATCGCATCGGCTGACCACAGGCCGAGCGTGTGTGCGAGCGGCTCCGCTGTTGGGTTTTACGGCGACCGTGGAGACGAGGTTTTGACCGAGTCGTCTGCGGGCGGCACCGGATTTCTTGCCGACGTTGTGCAGGCGTGGGAGACCGCCGCTGAAGGTGCTGGTGTCCGGACGGCGTACCTGCGCACCGGCGTCGTACTCAGCGCTCTCGGAGGTGCACTCAAGCCGCAGCTCCTGCCGTTCAAGCTCGGTCTCGGGGGACGACTCGGGTCAGGTCGCCAGTACTTCCCGTGGATCACTCTCGGCGATGAGGTCCGTGCGATCCGGCACGTCCTCGACACCGAGTCGATCTCGGGTCCCGTGAACCTCGTCGCGCCTCATCCCGTGACGAACGCGGAGTTCACGAAGGCGCTCGGTGCGACGCTCCACCGTCCGACCCTGTTACCGATTCCGCTGTTCCCGCTGAAATTCAAGTTCGGTGCCGAGATGGTCAAGGAAATGATGCTGGGAGGGGCGCGCGTACAGCCAGCGGTGTTGGAGTCGACCGGGTTCGTGTTCGATCATCCGACGCTCGCCGACGCACTTGCGAGCGTCCTTGCCGTGAGAGCGTGACCCAGTGAAATGTGACTCGGCGACTGCGAGGGAAGTTCGGTCTGTCAGGCATGGTGAGTCGTGACTGACGCATCGACGACCGTTGTAATCGGTGCAGGTCTCGCCGGTCTCGCGTGTGCGATTCACCTTCACGAGGCCGGGCGTCCGGTCGTTGTGCTGGAGGCATCCGATGGAGTCGGCGGACGTGTCCGCACCGACATCGTGGACGGGTTCGTGCTCGACCGCGGTTTCCAGGTACTGCTGACCGCTTACCCCGAGGCGCAGCGCATGCTCGACTACGACGCACTTGATCTGCGCGCATACAAACCTGGCGCGTTGGTGCAGATCGACGGTCAGCGTCATGTCGTGGCTGATCCGTTCCGCAGCCCCATGTCACTGCTCGCGACGTTTAAGGCACCCATCGGTAGCCTTGTCGACAAGGCTCGGATCGCGTGGCTGCGGCGTGACGTACTGGGTCCGTCGATCGATGCGCTCTGGGCACGGCCCGAAACGACGACCGGGGAGCGTCTTCGGGCGGCCAAGTTCTCGCCCGAGATCATTGACCGGTTCTTCCGGCCGCTGTTCGCCGGCATCCAGCTCGACCCGTCCTTGCTCACGTCGAGTCGGATGTTCGATTTCGTGTTCCGGATGCTTGCTTCGGGGGACAGTTCCGTACCGGCGCGTGGCATGCAGGCGATACCGGATCAGCTCGCCGCTCGACTCCCCGCGGACACGATCCGATTGCGGTCGGCGGTCGCGTCTGTTGCGGACGGTGCCGTGACGTTGGCCGACGGTTCTGTTGTCCGGGCGTCGAACGTCGTGGTCGCGACCGACGGTCCGGCGGCTGCTTCGTTGGTTGGCCCGGGGTTCGCAGCGCCCGGCTCGAACTCCGTGACGTGCCTGTATTTCGTGGCGGACTCCCCGCCATTCGACGAGCGGATGATCCTGCTCAATGGCGAGGGCTCCGCGGGTGGACCGGTGAACAATGTGTGCGTGCCGTCGTTGCTGTCCGGGATGGTTGCGCCGGCCGGGGCGCACCTCGTGTCGGCGTCGGTCGTGGGGCCGGCCGCGTCGTTGAACGACGTTGAACTGTTGGACGCTACCCGCTTGCAGATGCGGAACTGGTTCGGTTCGTCGGTCGACGGATGGCGGCACCTCAGGACGTACCGGATCGATCACGCCCAGCCCACTCAGGTTCCGCCCGCGCTCAGCCCGGCCCAGCGTCCGATCAAGTTGCGCGACGGGCTGTACATGTGCGGCGACCACCGCGACACGGCGTCGATCCACGGTGCACTGCTGTCAGGTCGCCGGGCGGCCGACGCGATCGTGACCGGCTAAGCGTCTTGCGGCTGATGGGCCTACTTCGGTGAGGACATCTGGCCGGGGTTGTGCTCGACGATGGCGTCGATGATCCCGTATTCCTGGGCCTCGTTCGCGGTGAACCAGCGGTCACGATCGGAGTCGGCGGTGATGCGATCCACAGTCTGACCTGTGTGGAAGGCGATGAGTTCGGCCATCTCCTTCTTGGTGCGCATCATGTTCTCGGCGTGGATCGCGATGTCCGACGCCTGGCCCTGCATCTGGCCGAGCGGCTGGTGCATGAGGATGCGACCGTGCGGCAGCGAGTAGCGCTTGCCCTTCGCCCCGGCGCACAGCAGGAACTGGCCCATCGAGGCGGCCATGCCCATGCAGATCGTGCTCACGTCGGGGCGGACGAACTGCATCGTGTCGTAGATCGCCATACCCGCATACACCGAGCCGCCCGGTGAATTGATGTAGAGGTAGATGTCACGCTCGGGGTCCTCGGCGTCGAGGAGGAGCAGCTTGGCAGTGACCTGGATGGCGGAGTTGTCGTCGACGCTGCCGTTGAGGAACACGATGCGCTCCTTGAGGAGACGATCGAACACGTCACCTGCGGGGTTCATCGACGACTGGGCCAGCACCTGGGGAAGATCCATGCCACCAGCCTAAACCGGGCGGCACCGTAGCTGGGGCGCGGCCTTTGGATCGTGGGTACTTCGTTTTCGGTGCGGGTTTCCCACACGGCCGCAGACTTCCACCACCTGTGGAGGTGCATTGTCCGCACTCGTGAATGGAGTCCGCATGGCTCGACCCTGTTCTGCGACGGGTCGAGGCCGCGTGCACACTCGTGCCGGAAGCGAGAATTCGCACGCAGTCGCGCCGGGGCCGATCTAGCTCCGGGCAGGGTTGTCGTGCAGACGACGACAATTCGCGCAGGCGTTTCCGCCGAGTCAGGTACCGTTTGGACGTTGCGCACCCGCGGGCGTGGCGAAAGTGGCAGACGCGCCAGGTTTAGGTCCTGGTGTCGAAAGACGTGCAGGTTCAAGTCCTGTCGCCCGCACAAGCGAGAGAGACCCCATGGCGCTTGCGCGCCGCCACGACTCGATGAGAGTGGCCTTACCGTGGTTCGCGTTTCCCCTGGCACGACGCTACCCCGTCCTATTCTCCTTACAGGTTGCCCCCAACGCTGGGGGCAATCCACCTCCGTTCGCGTTTGCGAGGTGTTTTGCCGCATCCGGCCGAGTCGCCAGGCCGTGCACCGGTAATTCGACCGATGAGGTCAGCTCACCGCGAGCACCGCAAACCTCAGCGCCGCTGTCACCCCCAAGTCGGGGCCCGACGGGAAGCGTCAGCAGGTGTCCCGAGGTGGGTTTTCGCACGCGACGAGAAGCCGAGGTCGGCTTCGCCGCGTACCGGGACGATGTTCGTCGCGGCGGGCACGTCGACACGTCGAAGGTGTGGTTGCAGGAGTACCTCGTCGACGAATGGCCCGGGCGATCAAGGCCAGTGTGAAGGAGTCGACGCATGCGCACTACGGGCGCAACGTTCACCAGCACCTTGTCCCCCGCCTCGCTGCGCAGCACCTGTCGACGTTGTCCCCCGCCGCGTTGAATGCCATGTACGCAGACCTTCTGGCAACGGTCGCGCCGACGGCACTGGCGGGCTCGCGCCGAAGAGCGTGAAGGAAGTGCACACGATCCTGCACAAGGCGCTGCACGACGCGGCTCGGTGGGGTCGCATCGCCCGCAACCCGGCCGACCTCGCCGAGCCGCCGACGGCACGTTCGCCGGAGATGAAGATCGCGAGCGCCGAATAGCTGCGGGGGTCCTCGCATTTGTCGCCGACGATCGGCTGTACGCGATGTGGTTGCTGTTGGCAACGACTGGCCTGCGCCGGGGTGAGGTGCTCGGCCTCCGTTTGCGCGATGTCGACGTCGAACTTGAGGGCCCAGCTCATGCAGGCGTTGAACGTCCTTGAGTACAAGCTCGTGTTCTCGGAGCCAAAGACGAACAAGGCAGGCCGGTCGGTCGCGCTCGATCCCGTGACGGCGGGCGCGTTGCGTTCGCATCGTGCCTCGCACGCGGCGGAGCGATTGGCGTGGGACGAGGGTTGGACCGACAGCGGGCTCGTGTTCACCAACGAGGACGGCACGCCAACCAACCCGCAGCGAATCAGCCGGCTGTTCGTGAGGTCCGCGGAGCGAGCCGGGCTACCGCAGATCCGGCTGCACGACGTCCGCCACAGCTACGCCTCGGCAGCTCTCGCGGCCAACGTGCCAGCGAAGGTCGTCAGCGAGCGACTGGGCCATGCGAACATCGCCATCACGCTCGACACGTACTCCCACGTGCTGCCCGCGCTGCAGGAAGACGCAGCGGCAAAGGTTGCCGCGCTAATCCTCGGAGTTACGTGATGGCGCAGTTCCGTCCAGTCCGGCACCCCGACCTCTTCGATTCCATTGCGAACCTTTCAGGAAGACCCGGAGCTGTTTCGGACTGAGAAGACCAATCCGGGCGCGTGCGACCTGAAATGCGCGCCTCTCAGAGAAGCCCGCAGGCGCCGAGTGCCTTCCGCGCGGCCGACTCGAAGTCGGGTTGCTCAAAGGTGAAGCCGCGCTCCAATAGGCGGGTAGGGACGACCCGTCGACCGGTGAGCGCCAGGCTTGCGCTGCTCCCGAGAATCGGCGCGCCGATTCGTGCCAGCCACGCAGGACTGGGCAGTCCGATCCGCCGTCCGAGCAGACGCCGGTAAGTCGACATCATCTCCGCGTTCGTCACCGGGTTGGGCGACGTCACGTGGAAGGTGCCCGTCATCGTGTCGTTGTCGATGGCCAGGATCATCGCTGTAAGGAGGTCGTCCAGCCCGACCCACGACACCCATTGACGGCCTGACCCGACGCGGCCGCCGAGACCGAACCGAACGAGCTGTGCGAGCTTCGCAGTCGCCGGATCGTTGCGGCCTCCGAGCCCGATGCCCATGCGAAGCAACACCGTTCGCTCGACCGCTGCACTCGCCTGACGGAACGCGCCCTCCCACGCCAGGCAGACCGTCACCATTTCGCGCGGGCCGATGCCAGTCGGCGTCGAGTGCTCGTCGAGGACGGCATCGGCTCCATCACCGAAAACCGCAAGCGACGACGACTGCACCCACACCCTCGGCGGCGTCGAGCAGCGCTCAATCGCCTCGCCGACGACCCGCACCGGCTGCACGCGCGACGAGATCAGCTCGTCGATGTTGCGCTTGGTGCCGCGCACATCGACGCGCCGGCCGGTGAGGTGGACGACGGCGTCGGCTCCGTCGAGCTCACTTTCCCATGGTCCGATCGACTCGGCGTCCCACACAACGGTGCGTGTGCCCTCGACCTGTTGGCCCTCATCACGGCTAAGGATCACGACCTCATCGCCGCGTCCGACCAGCCGGGAAGCAAGCGCCTGCCCAAGGAAGCCCGATCCGCCAGGAATGACGATTCGGCTCATGACGTCTCCCTGCCATCAGCGTGCGAGTCGCCGGGTCGAGGGATGTCGACACCGAGTCGGCGGGCCTCGGCCCGGACGAACGACTCGGCTGCGGCCTGCAACGAGTGCCGAAGCGACATCGTCGTCACGTCCCCCGCGAGCGGTGCCAACTTCTCGAGTGTCTCCAACAGCGGCGGGATCTGATCGGCCGGCATCCCCCGCTTCACGAACGGCTTCCACATGCGTCGGCGGAACAGTTCGGTGAACCGGCGAGCGATCTCGTCGGTCTGCGTCCGCAGCTGCTCGTACTCATCGAGGATCTCACCGGCGGGCACGCCCAGCGCAGCCAGCTCACTTCCGATCTTCAGGAACGACGGGCTGTGCACGATCACACTGGTCCCATCCGGCGAGAACTCCACCAAGCCTAGCTCGATCACCCGTTGCACGACCGCGGACGTGAACTCGACCGACGGAAGGTGACCCGCAAGCTCGACCAGCGACATCGTCTGGGCAGCCTCAGCCGACCAGATCGACGCCTGATCACCCAGGCCGAGCACCGACCGAAGACTGTCTCCCGCCTCCATGCCGTCGAACAACTCCTTGATGCCAGCGAGTGAGAAGCCGCGTTCTTGGAGCTGGGCGATCGCCTGTAACCGTTCGAGGTGTCGTTCGTCGTAGTAGCCGACTCGCCCTCGCTTGGTCGGCGGCGGGACGAGGCCCTTGTTCTGGTAGAGCCGAACGGTCGACACGACGAGGCCCGCCCGTCGCGCCAACTCGTCGATCGTCGAGCCTTCGTCAAGCTGGGCTATTCCGCTATCGTCTACCTTGCTAGTTATCACTCTCGTAGTATACGCTCCCAACGTGGCCAGCGTCAACGACGAGCAGGGAGTGACCCGGATGAGAGTGCCGACAATGCAAGGCGTCATTGAACGCCGACTGCTGATCAACTACCGGCTGGACCGGGACGTCGCTGCAACGATGATCCCAGCACCGTTCCAGCCGCAGCTCGTCAACGGGTGGGCCGTCGACGGGATCTGCCTCATCCGGCTCGGACAGCTGCGACCCGCGGTGTGCCAGCACGCCTGGGCCTCTCGAGTGAGAACGCTGCTCATCGCTTTGCCGTCCAGTGGCACGATGAGACCGGACTGCGGACGGGCGTGTACATCCCGAACACGTCACAGCGGGGCCGTCGTGAACGTCGCCGTGGGTGACCGCCTGTTCCCCGGCCGCCATGAGAGGACTTCACGAGCGCCGAGTCGGATGATGCAATTGCGGTCGCATTCACTGCTCGCGATTCGCAGTGCTTCGTCGATGCTGCCGTGGGGATGCGTGAGGAGTTGGCCGACAGCGAGCTCTTCGCCTCGACCACCGAGGCCTCCAACTTTTTCCGGGCTGGCCACCGCCGTCCCTCGCTCGCGCCAGCCTGAGTTTGGCCGAAGGGAGAACCGATGGCCGAGACTCAACACAACTGGTATGTTGTGTTGATGATCCCGGCACTCGTCGATGGTCGCTTGCCACCTGGCGAGTGGACCGCGACCTGGACCGAGCTCGAGGCAGCATTCGGCACGTCCAGTTGGCGGTTGCATTTGCTCGACGGGTGCCGCCGAGCGCTTCTAGCGCTGAAGGCCGCCGGTTGCCGACGCGCATGGATCGATGGCAGCTTCGTCACGGGGACGCTCCACCCCGGCGATGTCGACGGCTGCTACGACCCGATCGGCGTCGCCCGGGCGCTGCTCCACCCAGCATTGCTCGATCTGTCGCCCGGTCGGACGGCGCAGAAGGCCGAGTTCGGCTGCGAGTTCTTCCCGAACATCGTCGAGGCCGGCTCGGGTGAGTACTTCGTGGAGTTCTTTCAACGCGACCGTGATGGTCAAGGCAAGGGAATCGTCGTCATCGACCTAGAGGAGTTCGAACCATGATCAAGAACGAACGGCAGTACAAGATCACCCGCAGCCGTGCCGACGAGGTGCGCAACACCATCGGCGAGCTGCAGCGCACGCCACTGCCCGATGGGCTACAACCGGAGATGCGCGAGCTGCAACTCGACGCCCTCCGCGGCACGCTCGGCGACCTCGAAACCGAACTGGACGAGTACGACGCGCTTCACGATGCGACCCTGATCGAGGCGACCGGCATTGAGCAACTCCCGACCGCGCTCATCCGGGCGCGCATCGCCTGCGGCCTGACCCAGCGGCAGCTCGCCGAGCGCGTTGGTCTACAGGAGCAAGCGATCCAGCGCTACGAGGCGACCGACTACGCCGGCGTCAGCTTCGCCCGCCTCGTCGAGATCGCCGAGGCACTCGAACTCACTATCCACTACGACGTCCGCCTCACTGAGGCGAGCTGACCACCTCGAAGTGCGACCGCGTCTCGTTCTTCGCGAACTTCGATCGTGTCTTTCTCACCGAAGCGTCGGAAAAGCTTGCGTCCATGTTCGGCGTGTGCCCTGTCACTCGTCGATGGACCGACCGCTGCAGAGCCACGGAGGAACACCGACCAACTGCTTCGACAGGCCGAAAACTTTCGTATTGGGTGTTTTACGCTTACGGCCCAAAAGGCCCAGGAATCCAAGACAATTTCTTTCAGCATGAAGGGGATTGGGAGCACATCACGATCGATCACGTCTCCGAGCCGCCCGAGTCAATAGATAGGCCACTCGATGGCACCAACCCGGGCCATCGCCAGCAACCGCCCGCGTAACCGGCGAGGTGCAGTGCCCTGACGCGTCCGGGCGGGGCTTTTCGTACGCGCACATAACAGGCGCTTCGGAAATGAGCGGGGTGTAGTTGGTTGAGGGATCCCGGGCGCGGCACAGGGACCCTGCGAGTCTGACGGTTCTCTAAGCCAGTCAGATCGAGGTGCCCCTACGGAATCAAACGCTACTCGCATGTGCGAGTTGCTTTTCGGCTTGCCCGACGTGAACGTGCTCGCTGTCGACGACACCGATGTGTTCCCCGTCGTGATCGAGACCAGGACCGTTCCGCTGGTGATGACACGTTGGTGTCGTGCGGTCTCGGAGATCCAACCGCGGGTATGGTCGTCGTCTTTGAGGGCCCGGATGTCGTCGAGTTGGGCGGTGAGGGCGGGCGCGAAGTCGGGTGTGGTGGTGTAGTTCGGGCAGGTCTCGCAGATGTTCGCGTATGGGCATGCGTCGGCGGCGAGGTCGCGTGAGCAGTAGCCGTGCGCG
>JAYSSR010000031.1:0-41940 GCA_043720395.1 Acidimicrobiia bacterium | reverse complement strand
CGAGGCGGGACGGAACGAGTCGGAACGCCTAGCTTACCGCTTCCGTACACTGTCCGTGAAGTCCCCTGATTAGGCGCGGTAATCGCACGAATCGCGCCCAATCCAGCAGGCTGGATAGGCGCTACCACTCGCCGTGCGGGAGGCAGGCCGGTACGCCGCGTACGCTGGTCGGGTGACGTCGCTAGAGATTGTTTCGAGGGGCGGACATCCCGACTTTCTGGATCTTCCATGGGAGACGTCGCTCGCAACGTGGACAACGCCGCGCCTCGTAGACCTTGCGCGGGGCGTGTCGCGGCACACGGTTCGGTTCGTCGATTACGACGGGGTGGTCTACGCGATCAAGGAGACGGAGGAGCCGGTCGCAACGGCCGAATACGACCTTCTGCGGGCGCTCGCGGACCGACGCCTTCCGGTCGTAGAGGCCGTCGCGGTGATCCACGGCCGCAACCTGGAGCCTGGGGGTGGCGCGCTGATCACTCGGCACCTGAGCTTCTCCATGCCATTTCGCTACCTCTTTCAGAGCGTCACGGTCGAGAATCTCGCGAGTCAGCTGCTCGACGCGCTCGCGCTGCTGCTCGTACGTCTCCATCTCGACGGGTTCTTCTGGGGTGACTGCTCGCTGTCGAATGCGCTGTTCCGCAGAGACGCCGGCGCGCTCTCTGCCTACCTGGTGGACGCTGAGACGGGCACGCTCGGCGAGCAACGATGCTCGGACGGGCAGCGTCGCCATGACATCGATCTCGCAGCCGAGAATGTGGGTGGAGAACTTCTCGACCTCCAAGCCGCCGGTCGGCTTCACGAGCGATGCTTCGACCCGTTGGAGATCGGCGACGAGCTGCGCTCGCGTTACGAGGGTCTTTGGGACGAGATCGTCCGCGAGGAGATTGTGCCGCTCGACGATCGACACAAGCTCGCGGCCCGCATTCGACGCCTCAACGAACTCGGCTTCGACGTGCAGGAGCTCCGGACACGACGCACCGACAACACCCGAGAGGTACGCATCGTGCCGCACGTTGTGGAGCTCGGCCATCACCGCCGCCGCCTAGAACAACTCACCGGCCTGGTCGTCGACGAAGGGCAGGCACGACGTCTGTTGAACGATCTGGACGGACATCGGGCGGAGCTGGAGTACCGCCATGGGGCGAGCGTCCCCGACGCGCTCGCCGGATACGACTGGTTGAGCACGGTGTACCGGCGCACGCTCGACTCGATTCCGGACGACCTCCTCGCGCGACTGCCCGAGGCGGAGGTCTTCCACCAGATCCTGGAGCACCGCTGGTACCGGTCGGAGGAGGCGGGGTACGACGTCGGCATGGACGCTGCCGCCGACGATTACGTAAGCCACATCCTCGCCGGGTTGCCCGAGGAGTTGGCGATACTGCCCGATGCGGAGGATGGCGAGACTGGGGACACTGGGGACGTTTTGGACGGTCGGCCCGAGGACGAGCCTGACGACGAGTCCGAGGCCGCCGCAGCCACAGGAGCGCTCACGGCGTTGTGAGTTCCCCCGCTGACACGGTGCCAGATCGCGGGACGGGACGCGTCGCCAAAATGGATACGACGGCGATCGCTATGCCGAGCACGAGCGTTGCGGCGACGGCGACCCGGGCAGCACCGGCCGAGAACGCGGAAGGCACGGACGAGTGAGAGAGCACGGAGAGGTCGGCCAGCCCGCCCACGAGCGTCATGAGTCCCGCTGCGAACGTCGACAGATAGAAGCCATCCACGCGGCGGCGCAGGAGGAGCGCGATCGCCGCGACGGCGACGCCCCACGCGGCGATCGACGCGAATCCGACGCTGACCATGCGTACGAGTGCCGCACCGGTCGATCCGGCGACACCGAAGGCAATGCCGGCGAGATGGAACGCATCAGCCGCGGTGAGGACTGCGAGCGCTGCAGCGACTCCGGGCGCAACGAGCCGTGGTCGCTTCAGGGTCGCCCAGAGCCCAACAGCCAGCGCGCCAAGCGTTGCAAGGGCGATGATCCCGTACGCGACTGCGGGGCTCGGACCGGGAACCCAGGAGACGCGAACAACCGCGTTCCATTGCGTCGTGCCTTGCGAGAATCGGATGGTCTCCTCTTGCACCAACTGTCGGCGACCGGGTGCCGCCTGAACCCCTGGCGGATCGCCACCCATCCGATGTGCCCGATGGTCGTGCCACCGGGCAATTGGTGCACCCGACACTTTCCGCCATGTCGGCGTTCCTTCCGGATCAAGACCGTCCGGAACCAGCGTCGCGCCGTTGCGGTCGCGGTTGAGGTACACCGCGTTTGACTGCGTGTTCTCGAACACTCCGTCGCTGCCGATTCGCAGGTAGGGGTTGCCGTCGTAATCCGGCACGGAAATCTCGTCGCCCGACCGCCACCGAAGTTCTAAACGGCTGCCCGCCTCGATCGAGCGGAGCCGAAATCCGGTCGTGCGCGTCGGACCGGCCGCTGGGGTCACCGAGATGACCTTGGTGACGTAGTTGGACGATGGCGCGTCGGTCGCGCTGTGGGCAGGCGCTGGTTGCGGGCGAAAGAGCAGGGCCATGAGTGCGATGACCGCGGCGAGCCTCAACATGGTGCCTCGGCGCCGGGCACCTTCTGGAGCGCCAAGGTGTGGCGGGTCGCCGCCACGAAGACGGGGACGTCAGTCTTCATTGCAGGAGCCAGCCTCCCGAGGTCGCGCTCGACGGCACCCTTGGCAACGGAAAGTCGGCCTGCCTCTTCCCGATCCGTAGCAAGCAGTCCGGCGATCAGGGCGTGCGCGGGCAGGTGAACCTCATCCCAGAACACGTTCTGCGCGCCGCTCAGGTCACCTGCGGCCGTGAGTTCGATGAGGCGGCAGAGCGAAGCAATGAAAAGGCCCTGAGCGGCAGGCGTGGTTGCTCGTTTGTCGGCTGATCCGCTTGGGCGGAGGACCGCGAACGCCGCCATGGCGAGTAGGGCCGCCACGGCCATCAACGCCATCGATCGTCGACTCATCCGACCATGCTGGCATGAGCAGCGGTGAGCTCCGGCGGCAGCGCCTCGCTGTGGACCACGACGACGCGTTGCGTTGCACGGGTCAGGGCGACGAACAGCGTCCGATAACCAGCCTGGCGTCCACCTGCGTGCTCACTGATCAGCGTGGCCGGTTCCACCACGACCACAGCGTCGAATTCGAGGCCCTTCGCCGCCTCTCCGGCGAGGACGTTGATCCCGTCGGCAAGCCCTGCCGCCGTGCGTGCGTCGTGGACCGGCCCGCCAGCCTCGTTGGCTCGCAGCACTCCGCATGCAGCGTCGACCAACGACGGGGGCACGAGCACACCGACCAGTGCATGTTCGGCCGCCAGCGCGCCGGCCTGTGTAACGACCGATGCCAAAAGTTCCGCCGTCGCTACCACCGTCGGCACCTCCCCCCCGCTGCGGACCGACTTCGACGCCACGAGACCGGGCGACGCGACCGGCAACAGGAGGTTCGCGTAGGCGATGAGCCGCTCCGGCACCCGGTAGCCGAGCGTGAGTTCGTTGACGCTGCCCGCAAACGCAGGTGCGGAGCGACCCCGAGCGTCGCCGCGGCGGTGTCCGAGCTGGTCGAGCGCCGCCTCCCACGACTCCTGTCCGGCGACCCCGGTTGCCTGAGCGAGATCGCCGAGCGCGGTGATCGACCGGTTCGGGCTGCGTCGGGCGACCATTCGCAACTCCATTGCCGAGAGGTCCTGCACCTCGTCGACAACGACATGTCCGAATGTCGCAATGTCACCGACAATGCGGTCGGTCAGCTCGTCGAGGAGCGCCAGGTCACCCCGTGTCCACCGTTCGTCGGACACCCTCTTGGCCGGGGACCGAACCAGCAGCCGGATCTCTGCATCGGTGAACAGGTCACCCGCCAATTTCCCCAACGACGCGACCGAGCCGAGGACCGACCTCAGAGTTGACGCTGCGCCGAGCGACGGCCACCACCGGTCGAGCGTTGTTTTGAAAGGTGTCTGGCTGCGCAGGTCGTTCGTGAACGCGTGCTGGTGCTCGGGATTGGCGTCCACGCGGCGGGCACGCGCCTTCCAGACTTCTGCGATGAGCTGGTCGCGGAACACGTCCCGTGCAGTATTGGCGGGAAGCATTCGCGCGGTGATCTCCTCCAGGATGTCGGCCACCACGTTCGCCCCGACCGTTGCTCCGCCGAACGACGTCATCACGTCGGTGTCGGGACCGGTCCGGATCGCGTCGGGTTCGGCGATTTTCCGGGACACGGCGCGGCGAAGAACCTCCACCATGCGCGGATCACCCTTCAGACGGGCAACCGGCCCCGGCTCCACGGCACGGACGGGAAAGGCGCGACTGTTCAGCGTTTCAATGGTCGCCTGGACGACCGCGGTCTCGCCGAGTGACGGCAATACCTCGCTGATGTAAGCAAGGAACAATCGGTTCGGGCCCACCACGAGCAGCTTTTTGCGCTGGAAGTGTTCGCGGTTTGCAAAGAGCAGGAAGGCGGCTCGGTGGAGGCCGACCGCGGTCTTGCCCGTGCCAGGTCCACCCTGCACCACGACGAGATCCTCCAGCGGCGCTCGGATGATGACGTCCTGCTCGGCTTGGATCGTTGACACGATGTCGCGCATCGCACCGGTGCGAGCACGGTCCAGCTCCGCGAGCAGCGGGTCGGGCACGCCACCCGATCCGCCCTCACTGTCCGGGTCGGAGAAGTCCTCGTCGAAGACGCCGACGAGCGTGCGAGCGTCGAGCGCAAAACGTCGGCGGCGGTCCAGTCCGAGCGGATCGGCCCACGTCGCCCGGTAGAACGGTGCCGAGACCCCCGCCCGCCAGTCGACGACCAGGGGCTCGCCGTGTGCGTCCTCGACGTGGCGGCGTCCGATATAGAACCGCTGCACGCCCTCGTCGATCCGCCCGAACGTGAGCGGTGCTTTCGAATCGGCGAACGCCGCGACGCGGTTGTGCAGCACGGCCTGAATCGCCCCAAAGTCGATCGCATCGGTGAGCTTCGCGTCACGTTGAGCCGTGGTGAGGGCGGCCTCGGCACGTTCGACCATGGCGGCGAGAGCGACGTAGGCGTCGTCGATGACGCGCTGCTCAGCGTCTAGTGCACGCACTAGGTCGGGGTCGTTCATGTGGTGCAGGTCCTCCCGCTCTTGAATGCGGGGCGTTCGCTGTCAGTCGTGAATGCGGACCAGCGTGCCGTTCGGGACGGCACCCGGGAACCAGCGCGCCGCTGCCATCGGGATGCGGACGCAACCGTGCGAAGCCGGATACCCAGGAATATTTCCGCCGTGAATTGCGAAGCCGCCTTTGAAATACACCGGGTTGAAGAGCCGACCCAGATGCGATGTACGCCAGCCGCCGATGCGGTTGTAAATGCGAAAGCTTCCGCGGGGCGTCCGGGCGATCGAGCAGCTGCCACGTGAGCAGTACCTGCGACCTGAACCTGTCGAGACTCGCATGCTGCGGTAGAGCTTGCCGCCCTTGTACAGGTACAGCGTTTGACGGCTGATGTCGATTTCGATCGACGTTGCGCCGCGAGCGCTCGGGTTGCCTGCCGGGAGAGCGCTCGCCTTCGCCTTCTTTTTGGTGGTCTTCGGTGCTTTTTTTGGTGCGCTCGAGGTTGCGGCGCTCGGCGTCGGTCCACTCGGTGTTGCGGCGGTGCTCGGCGTCGGTCCACTCGGTGTTGCGGCGGTGCTCGGTATGTCCGTCGGTGCGACCGTGGTCGCGCTCGTGTCCGGTGGTGCCGCGGGCGGCGCGGACGGTGAGGCTGGCGGTGCCGCCGAGACGGGGGGCTCGGGTGCCGGAGTCGGTGTTGAGGCAGGTGCGGTTGGCTGTGCGGTGGTTGGATCGCTGCTGCCGGTCGTCTGCGCAGATGCACGCCCTACCGGTGACGCGGCGAACGCGGCTGCGGAGAACGTCAGTACGGAAAGAGCGACCCTGGCACGTGTGATCCGCCGGGCACGTGTTGGGTTGTGCATCGGAACACACTACGCGCGCAGAGGATCGCTTCCGTGTCACCGCGCTGAGGCTGAACTGAGCCCGAGTCCGGTTGCACTCCGCCGCGCGTGGCGCGGGACGCTGGGCCGCTCTGCAGTTCGCTACGGTGCTTCGAAACCGTTCGTCTTGTGCGAAGCATCGCAAAACGGCTTGTTCTTGCTCCCACCGCAGCGGCAGAACGCGACCCGACCGCCTCGATCAATTTCGGAACCATCGGTTCCGATCAACGTGACGTCGCCTTGCACGAGCATCGGGCCGTCGGGCCGAAGCGTGATCGTGACGCCGGCGGGGGCGGTGGGCTGGCTGCTGTCAGATGAAGTCATGTGGCTACCGTAGACCTAGTGCACGCAAGCGGAAGTTCTGCGCGCAGTGTGCGAGCCTGCTCCGGTATGCCACCCGTCTCGATCACCGTTCCCTCAGACCGTCGGGTCGACATGTACCGCAACCTCAAAGACGTTGCCCAGCGGGTCAACGGATGCTTCATCGCTGAGAGTGAGCTGGTGTTGGAACGGGTGCTCGGCTCGGATCTGGAGATCGCGTCGGCCTTCGTCACCGACCAGCGGTACGGACGTTTGGCCGCACGATTTGCGAGCCATGCAGACTTCGCCGTCTTCGTCGCTTCGGCCGCCGTGCTCGACGCGGTCGTCGGGTTCCCGATGCACCGCGGTGTACTGGCACTCGTCCGACGACCGGCCCTCCCCTCCCCCGACGCACTCTTGCGCTCAGCGTCCCGAGTAGTCGTGTTGGAAGACGTCGTCGACCCCGACAACGTGGGCTCGATCTTTCGCCATGCCGCGGCGTTCAGTGCCGACGCCGTGTTGCTCTCCGCGCACGCTGGCGACCCGCTCTACCGGAAGGCGGTGCGGACATCGATGGGCCGCGTCCTCGACGTGCCCTATGCGCGCGTAGGAGATCGTGATGAGCTCCTCGAAGTGCTTCGTCGCAACGGACTCACCTCATTCGCATTCACGCCAAGGGGCACGACGGATCTGCGCGAGCTTGCGACTCACGGCCTGTCGCGAGTTGCAACGCTGTTCGGCGCAGAGGCACCCGGTCTGCGAGACGCGACGATCGGCGGTGCCAATTGGTCAGTACGCATACCAATCAACCCCACCATCGACTCACTGAACGTCGCCACGGCCGCCGCAATCGCCATGTACGAACTCTTCCGTTGATCGCTTGGCGAGTCGGTGCAGTCAGCTGATGCGGCGGCCGTCCTCGACGAGGTTGATGGCCCAGAGCACCTCGTCGAGCATGTCGCCCGCGGTGATCGCTCCGTAGCGCTGCGGATTGTCCGGCGTGCAGCAGGTGGCGAGCGGCTGGAGGATCGTCCACGACGTTGGGTGGCAGAACTGCACGACCGAGTAGCGATCCTCGCTCTGTCCCGGTTCTGCAACGACGCGATGAATACCCGTCGGGATGACGCCGTTGGTGAGCTGATTCAGCATCATGCCGGTATTGATGATGACCTGCCCGGCGGGTGCGACGGCGTCGACCCACACGCCGTTCACCTTCACCTGGAGCCCCCGAGTCGTCGCCCGAGGGAGCGCCGTGATGAGGTTGATGTCGCCATGCTCCGCTGCCCACACGTGGCCAGCGCCTGGGACGCTCTCCATCGACGGGTAGTGGATCGCGCGGGTCAGCGTCGGACCATCTTTCACAAACGGATCGAAGAAGTTCTCGTGACAGCCCAGGCCGAGGGCGATGATGCGGAGAAATCGCTGCTGTGTGTCGAGGACCCTGTCGTGAAACGTCCGCAAGACCTCGGTGATGCCGGGGACGACCGCTTCGGGAAGGACCTGGTCGGGGTAGCTGGTCGGGAATCGGCGCTGAAGCGGATGGCCCTTGGGGACGCTGCGACCCCAGTTGAGCATCTCCTTCCAGTCGGGCTTGTCGGCTGTGGCGGCGGTCTCGACGAGCAGCCCCGTGAACCCCGTCTGACCGTTCGTGCCGGGCGCGTGGAAGCGGGCCTTCTGCTCGGTCGCCAGCTCGAAGAACTGCTTGAGCATGCCGTATGCCTCATCAAGCATCGTCTCGGAGAGGTCGTGGGCGGCGTAGACGAAGCCGGTCCGAAGGCTCCGCATCACGCCGTCGATTGTTGCTTTCTGCTTTGCCGCGTCGCCCTTCTCGAAGGCGATGAGGTCGACGTCGAGGATGGCGTTTGCGACCGACGGGTCGTTCTGTGCGGAGGACATGGTCCGACGCTATTCCTCGTGCACGCAAGCAAGCGGCGATGCACGAATCGCTTTTACATGGCTCGTTGCCGGTGGGCTCGGCGGGCCACATCGACCGTTGCGCCCAACGTCATGCGTACGTAGAACCGCTCCGCGAACTGACCGTCCGGTTCAGCTAGGTAGGCACCGACCGTCGGTCCGTAGTCGCAGGCACCGAGACAACCGGACTCGGTGAGGCGCACCGAGCCGCCCGTGCAGTAGTAGGCGATTCGCTCCTCGGCGAGTGCTTCCCACACGCCTGCAAACAGACCCCGAGCGCCTTTCGATGCACAAGTCGGACCGGTGCACACGAGCAGGTGAGCCGACGTCGGCGTGCGGATCGCCGCTCCGTCCGGTGGCATGTGCGGGTCGGGACCGGCCGCATCGCTCAACATCACGCGGCGAGTGTACGGGCGGTCGTGGTCAGGAACGGCGAGAGTGCGGTCGGTCTGCGAGGATTGCAGCATGGCCGACCGACTCGCCGACCCCGTCCAGACCAGCACTCGTGACGAGAACACTGGCCCGACCATCGTGGTGTGTGGTGAGGCGCTGATCGACCTCACCCATGCGGCCAGCGATCCCGCAGGTCGGTATCACGCGTACGAGGGCGGCGGGCCGCACAACACCGCCATCGGGCTTGGACGCCTCGGGACGTCGACCGGATTTCTCGGCCGTCTCAGCACCGACGGGTTCGGGCAGATGCTTCGCACGAACCTTGCCGAGAGCAACGTCGACCTCGGTCACGTTGTGGACACGACCGATCCGACGATGCTTGCCGTCGCCACCCTCTCCGACGCTGGCCACGCCAGCTACGCGTTCTACACGGCGGGCACGGCCGACGTTGCTCTGCGCGCGGACGATCTGGGCGAGTTCGGAGAGTCCGTGCGGGCGCTGCATTTCGGGACGCTCTCGCTCGCGCTCGAACCGATGGGCTCGACCCTTGCAGCGTTGCTCCACCGCGAGCATGGGCAGCGGCTGATCGCCATTGATCCGAACGTTCGGCTCTCCGTGATCGCCGATGTCGGCTCGTACCGGACGCGTCTTGAAGACCTCATCTCGGCGTCGGATGTCGTAAAGATCAGCGACGCTGACCTTGCCGGGGTATGGACCGACGCCCCAATCGACGAGACCGCAGCCTGGTTGTTCGCGAGCGGACCCGCCCTGTTGTGCGTGACCCGCGGAGGCGACGGTGTGAGTGTGCACCACACGGCCGGTCGCTTCGATGTGCCGTCCACACGGGTCGACGTGGTCGACACGATCGGTGCGGGCGACACGTTCAACGCGGGGCTGTTGGCGTGGCTCGACCGCAATGATTTGCTCGCTCGTGACGCGGTCGCGGCGATGACCGCGGAACAGGTGCGGGCGGCCGTCGCATTCGCTGCGTCCGCCGCAGCGGTCACGTGTGGCCGGGCCGGCGCCGACCCGCCCTGGGCACATGAGGTCTTCTGGACCTGAGCAGGGCTGAGCAGGGGCTGGAATCCGCGCGCTCATTCGTCTGAACGAGCCATTTCCAGTCGTTTCGAGTGGTTTCGGGCTCGCAGCGCGCGGATTCCAGCCCTGTTCGGCTGGACCTCACCGGACGCTGATGCGCCCCGGGTCCCCTGCCGTCAGCTCCCCGATCACCGCGGCGAGTTCGCCACGGGCACGCAGCGCAGCGCTGACGTCCGACACCTGTGAGGCGGGCACACAGAGCAACAGCCCGCCTGACGTCTGTGGATCAGCCACTAGCTCGTAGGTTCCGGCCGCACACGATGCTGCGACGTCGAGGTGGTCTCGCACGAACTCCAGGTTGCGCCCGGTTCCGCCGGGTACGAAGCCTCCGTCGATGAGATCGGCGATGCCGGGCAGCACCGGCAAATGTGCACGCTCGATGATGGCGGCAACCCCGCTCGAGAGAGCCAACTTGTGCAGGTGGCCCACCAACCCGAACCCGGTGACGTCCGTAACGCATCGCAACGAAGCGTCACGAGCCACGTGGGCGGCGGCCGCGTTGAGCTTCGTCATCGAAGCAACGGCCGACGACGCGCTTGCCGCGAGGAAACCGCTCGCCGCATCGGCACGGGTCGACCGCTTGATTGCCGTCGCAACCACCCCGGTGCCCAGCGCCTTGGTGAGCACGAGGACGTCGCCCGCGCGGCCGGCGTCGTTGGTGAACATCTTGTCCGGGTCGACCTCACCGGTGACCGCCTGGCCGAGCATCGGCTCCGGACCGTCGACCGTATGTCCACCTACGACCATCCAACCCCCGGCCATGGCCGTTTCGGCTGCACCCGCGAGCGCCTCACCAAGGAGATCAAGGGGCAGCACGTCACGCGGCCATGCGGCGATCGAGAGTGCGAAGAGTGGCTGTCCACCCATGGCGTACACATCGCTGACCGCGTTGGCGGCGGCGATCGCGCCCCACGTCCGGGCGTCGTCGACGAGTGGCGTGAAGAAGTCGAGGGTGGACACGAGCGCACGGTGTTCGGAGACGCGCCAGACAGCGGCATCGTCACCGGTGGACGTGCCGACAAGCAGATCAGGATGGACAGCGGTTGGCACGTGGCGCAGAACCTGCGCCAGCTCGGACGGGCCGAGCTTGCATGCTCAACCAGCGCCGTGGCTGAACTGGCTGAGTCGTAGCTCTTCGGACATGGGCCGACCAGTCAAGCAGGCTCATCGCACCTGGAGTGTTCTGCGCAACTGCGAGCCGGCAAGTTCAGCGTGAGGGAACGACGCGCTCCGACAGGTCGTCGGTGAACCAGGCCAACGAGAGCGCCGGCAGATGCACGCGTCCGTCTCGGACGACCACACCGGCCGCACCAAGCGCCTCGCGAGCGTCAACGCCGAGACCCGCCTGTGCGAACACGTCGGCCGAAACGCCCACCACCGTCTCGGACACATTGGCGAGGCCGAGCAGTCGACCCTCGCGCGGGTGGTACCGGCCGAACCCGAAGACTCGAGCGTCATCGGTATCGATCACCCAGGCGTCCCCGCCTTGGGCGAGGGCCGCAGTCTGGGCCCGCACGCGGAACAGATGCTGGAGCGCGGAGCACACTCGCTGTTCGGGCGACCCGACGACACCCGCACGGGTCACCGCATCCCAGTCCATCATCGGACGCTGCATCCACCGCGAATCATCTGCGCGCATAGCGTCATGCAGGTACGACGAGTCGTTGCGCAGGGCCACCTCGTCGCCCATGTACAGCAGCGGCATGCCGAACGACGCGACGAGCCCGTAGGCAAGCACGATCCGCTGTATCGCAGCGTCCACTGCGGCAGAGTCACCCGACGCCAAAGCCCGTTCGAGCCCGGCGAGCGAAGCGGTGGCACCGCAGGTCCGCTCGTCGCCTGTTTCCGCGTTGACACTGAACGACGCACCCTCTGCGAACGAACCTGGGAAGTCCCCGCGATAGAAATCGGCCAGAAATGTACGATGCGCGGCCGCGTGTACGCCGACGGTCGCGGCGTCGGCATCGTCGATCGCCCAGCCGATGTCGTCGTGACACCGTACGTAGCTTGCCCACGCCGCATCACGTGGCGTCGGCCCGAGTCGACGCATGCCAGCGCTCAGCAACACGGCGTCACGTGTTGCGAGCGCGCTCCAGATCATCACCATCAGCTGATTGTGATAAGCGAGCTGACATTCTGCGCGCTGACCTTCTTGACCGTGCTCGCCGAGGTAGGCGGAGAGGTCACGCGGCCCGACGATCGCCTCTGCTTTGATCAGCACTCCCGGTGCAGCGAGGTTCGTGAACATACGAAGAATCTGGGCGATGAGGTGCGCCTCGGGTTGGTTCTGGCAGTTCGTGCCTTTGCGCTTCCAGGTGAACGCAACAGCGTCGAGGCGGAGGATTTCGACGCCACCGTTTGCGAGGAAGAGCATGAGGTCGAGCATCTCGACAAGAACGGCAGGGTTCGCGTAATTGAGGTCCCACTGGTAGCCGTTGAACGTTGTCCAAACCCATCGTTGGAGGTCAGCGTCCCAAGTGAAATTTCCAGGCGCAATCTCCGGGAACACCTCGGGGAGCGAACGTTCCCAATCGTCCGGCTGGGTCCGGTCTGGGAACGTCAAATAGTACGCACGCTTCGCTTCATCGCCGGCTCGCGCCGCTACCGCCCACTCGTGCTCGCGAGCGGTGTGGTTCATCACGACATCGAGGCAGAGACTGATACCTGCTTCGCGCAGTCGTGCGGCAAGCGATCGCAGGTCCGCGATCGTTCCGAGCGCAGGATCGATGTCGCGATAGTCGAGGACAGCGAACCCGCCATCGTTCGGTTCCGGCCGCGGGTGGATGACCTTCATGAGGTGGAAGTAGTTGATGCCGAGCGACTCCAGGTACGGAACCCGCTGTTCGACTTCGCAGACGGTCGGACCGAACTTCTCGCAGTAGGCCACGTAGCCGAGACGATCGGACGCCTGAAACCAGTCCGGGGTCACCTCACGAGTGGCGTCCAAGATGCTCAGCTCACTCGGACGGTCGATGAACGCTCTCGCCGCAACCGCCGCGAGTTCGTCCAGGATCGCGTCGGCCCGGTCGTCGCCGTAGAGCGCTGCCAGCGCGGCACGTCCGTCACGTCGACACCGTGCATACCTCGCATGGAACCGCGCGAGGTCGGTGGGCAGCGTCCCCGCAAGGACAGCGTCGACCGCCGCCCGACCGGTCATTTGCCCAACGGCCGGGCCACCGCCGATCGTTTCCGAAAACGCTTTCATCACTCGTCAAAGGTAGCAAGCACTGACGTGTCAGTCGTCACGCCGCTGAAGCCAGCCTCCGCGGTAGTCCCGCGGCCGCAACCGAAGGCTTCGCGGTACGTTCTGCCGCTCGCGGTACGTTCTGCGTACGTGGAACGTACCGCGAGCGCGTCAACGTACCGCGAAGGTCTGTAGACGGGGCTGGTCGAGGCATCGCGACCGGAGTCCGAGCCGGTATCGCGGGTTCAGGCGGGGAATGCGCCCTGCATCCGTGCTGCCGACAGCGTGTTCTCCAAGAGACACGCGATCGTCATGGGGCCGGTCGCTCCCGGCATCGGCGTGACCGCGCCTGCAACCGCTTGCACGGCGTCGAAGTCGACGTCGCCCACGATCTTCTCCGACAGTCGCGACATGCCGACGTCGAACACGGCCGCGCCCGGCTTCACGTGTTCCTCCGTCACCATCCGTGCCGAACCCGCGGCCGCGACGATGATGTCCGCCTCGCGACACACCGCCACCAGATCCGCCGTGCGCGAATGGGCGAGCGTGACCGTGGCGTCGAGTCCCTTGCGACCGAGCAGCAGAACCATGGGAAGGCCGACCAGTGTGGAGCGTCCGATCACTACCGCCCGCTTCCCGGGCACGGCGATGCCGTATCGCTCCATCAGCCGGAGCACACCGAGGGGCGTGCAGGGGACGTGTCCCGGAAGGCCTCGGACCAGTCGGCCGAGCGAGCGTTCGGTGAGTCCGTCGACGTCCTTCTCGGGCGTGAGCAGCGCCAGCACCGGCTCCGGGTCGAGGCCCTTTGGCAACGGGAGTTGACAGAGAATGCCGTGCACGAGTGGGTCTCCGACAAGTGCAGCGACGGCGTCTTCAACCTGGGCTTGACTCGCTGTTGCAGGCAACTCGACGTGGCGCGACACCA
Organism: Acidimicrobiia bacterium; assembly: GCA_043720395.1. Taxonomy (GTDB): domain Bacteria; phylum Actinomycetota; class Acidimicrobiia; order Acidimicrobiales; family JANYDT01; genus JANOYY01. The sequence goes on along the minus strand of JAYSSR010000031.1, from coordinate 28,171 downwards.
TGCCCGCCTCAACGGCCTTCTTCTGCTTCGAGCCGACGTACCAGCGGCTCGGCTTGTCATCGCCGACCAGCACGGTGGCCAAGCAGACGTGGGGCGAGCCCGCCGCCTCGATGCGGGCACGCAAGGCCACGATCGTCTCGTCGCGCAACCGGTTGCCGTCCATCCGAATCGCGCCGCCGGGCGTCCGCTCGAAGTCGGTGGGCGCTGCGGGCGTGGTCGGGGGCGTGCTCATGGCGTTGATTTCATCACGGATCGTCCCTGGTCCGGGGGCGACAGTTCCACCATCCGGTTCTGTTCCACGATGTGGACCACCCGAATCGCCCGACCATGCCCGCCTACGCTGGTTGGGATGCGTGGAACGAACGTCAAAGGAATGCGTCGAGTCGACAGCACACCGCTTCCCCGCATCACCCAGCCACTCGTGCGCGACAACGGTGTCCTTCGGCCCGCAAGCTGGGACGAAGCCCTCGACCGGGCCGCCATTGGGTTCGCCGATGTGAAGCGTCATCACGGTCCCAACGCCCTCGGCGTGTTCTCCTGCTCGAAGTCGACCAACGAGATGAACTTCATCGCCCAGAAGTTCCTCCGGTCGGTCATCGGCACCAACAACATCGACTCCTGCAACCGAACTTGACACGCTCCTTCCGTGGTCGGTCTGGCCACCGTGTTCGGAGCAGGCGGAGGAACATCGAGCTACGCCGAGGTTGAAGACACCGACGTCATCGTGCTGTGGGGTTCGAACGCGCGCAACGCGCATCCGATCTTCTTCCACCACGTTCTTCAGGGCGTCCGCAACGGGGCGAAGCTCTATGTGGTCGATCCGCGTCGCACCGAATCCGCGCGGTGGGCCGACCGGTGGCTAGGACTCAACGTCGGCACCGACATCGCGCTGTCGAACACCATCGCCCGCGAAATCGTAAGCGCTGGGCTCGTCAATCAGACGTTCATCGACAATGCGACGTCCGGCTTCGACGAGTACGTGGCGTCGATCGATGCGTGGACGCTGGAGCACGGGTCGGAGGTCACCGGTGTTCCCGTCGAGGCCATCCGCGAACTCGCCCACGTGTACGCCCGAGCCGACCGTGCACAAATGTGTTGGACGCTCGGTATCACGGAGCACCACAACGGCGTCGACAACGTCCTCGCTCTCATCAACCTCGCTCTGCTCGGCGGACACGTCGGACGTTGGGGTGCCGGGCTCAACCCGCTGCGCGGACAGAACAACGTCCAGGGCGGCGGCGACATGGGAGCGATCCCGAACCGCATGCCCGGCTTCCAGGACATCCTCGACCCGGCGGTTCGGGCCAAGTTCGAGGCCGCGTGGCCCGGCACCGTCATCCAACCGCAGTACGGCTGGCACCTCACACAGATGTTCGAGGCCATGGAGCGTGGCGACCTCCGTAGCGTGTACGTGATCGGGGAGAATCCCGCGCAGTCAGAGGCGGACAAGACGCATGCAATCAAGCTGTTGCGCGGTTTGGACCATCTCGTCGTGCAGGACATCTTCCTCACCAAAACTGCTGAACTGGCCGACGTGGTGCTTCCCGGCTCCGCGAGCTGGTGCGAGAGCGAGGGGACGGTCACGAACTCCGAGCGACGCGTGCAGCGCACCCGCAAAGCACTCGACCCGCCCGGTGAAGCGCGTGACGACATGCGGATCATCATCGACCTCGCAGCGCGGCTCGGGCACAACTGGTCGTACGGATCGACTGCTCGCGAGATCGCCGAGAACGTGTGGAACGAACTCCGTTCACTCTCGCCGATGCATACCGGCATGTCCTATGCGCGCTTAGAAGAACTCGACGGGATCCAGTGGCCCTGTCCGTCGGACACGTCCATCGAACCGTCGTATCTGCACCATCGGCTGTGGTCGACGGACCCTGCCGTGCGAGGCACCCTTGCGCCGTTCAGCGTCGTTGTTGATGATCCACCGGTCGAGGGGCTGTCGGATCAGTTTCCCTTGCGACTCACGACCGGGCGTCGGCTGGACTCGTACAACACCGGTGTGCAGTCGGGCGGGTACGCCAGCCCGATCCGTTTCGGGGAGACGCTCGATCTGTCGCCTGCGGATGCCTTGACGCTCGGCGTCGTCGACGGTGACACGGTGCGCATCGTGTCGGCCCGCGGTGCGATCACCGCGCCGGCACGGATCGATGACGGCCTCCGGGCGGGACTGGTGTTCATGACGTTCCACTTTCCCGAGCAGGTCGACACCAACGTGATCACGATCGACGCGACCGACCCGAAGAGCGGTACGGCGGAGTTCAAAGCGACAGCCGTGCGGGTCGAAAAGCTCGACGAGTCAAACCTGGCGCGCGGTGCGGCGGCGGGCGTCTGATGGCTCGTGTCGCCAACGGACTTCGCTGTAGTCGCCCTGCGAGAACGGACTCGGTCTGATGGACATAGTCACCCATACGATCGAGGCGAGCGCTGCCGAGTCGGACGCGCTCGACACCGTGTGCAGTGTCCGGCCCGGTGATGATCGCACCGTCGTCGGCGACTCGTCTCGTGCCCGCCAGCGTCATCTGCTTTTGCCTGCTCTGCATGCACTACAAGACCGGGTGGGGTGGATCTCGCCGGCCGCCGTGGATGAGTTGGCCCGCCGCATCGATATCGCGCCCGCTGAGATCTTCGGGGTCGCGAGCTTCTATGCGTTGTTCTCGCTGGCCGAGTCACCGGCCCGGCAGGTGCACGCGTGCATCGACTTGGCGTGCCGGGCAGTAGGCACGTCGGAGTCCGTCCTGCCGAGCGGCGTTCACCCAGCGCCGTGCCTCGGGTTGTGCGACCGGGCACCTGCCGTGCTGGTCGTGCAGGCGGGGGTTGAACCGTGGTCGGAGTTGCTTGGGCCGGTCGCACCTTCCGCACTCGGTGGGCTGCTGAACGCAGAACCGAGCCCGCCGGACGACGCTGCGGCCCGTCGCTCCGAGGGTGCGGTTGCCGCACCACAGTCCGGCGATCCCTCGCTCGTGATGTTGTCGCGTGTCGGCGTCGTCGACCCCTCCAGTCTGAGCGAGTACCGGGCACACGGCGGCTACGCGGCGCTGCGACGAGCCCTCGAACTCGCACCGGTCGGCGTCATCCGCGAGGTCGCCGACGCCAACCTCATCGGACGCGGCGGCGCAGGCTTCCCCACCGGACGCAAGTGGGACGCGGTCGCCCGCCAACCGGCTCGCCCGCACTACCTCGTCTGCAACGCAGACGAGAGCGAGCCGGGCACCTTCAAGGACCGCGTCCTCATGGAAGGCGATCCGTTCTCGCTCATCGAGTCGATCACGATCGCCGCCTACGCAACAGGGTGCTCGAAGGGGTGGATCTATCTGCGCGCTGAATATCCGCGCGCTTACGAGAGGCTGGCAAACGCAGTTGCCGAGACGCGTCGGATGGGATTCCTCGGCACCGACATCCTCGGGCATGGGTTCGACTTCGACATCGAGATCTCCCGTGGCGCGGGCGCCTACATCTGCGGCGAGGAGACGGCGATCTTCAACTCGATCGAGGGATACCGCGGTGAGCCGCGGAACAAGCCGCCGTTCCCCGTCGAGGTCGGCCTTTTCGGCAAGCCGACCTTGGTCAACAACGTTGAAACGCTGGTCAATGTCCTGCCGATCCTCACGATGGGCGGCGCTACCTACGGTGCTCTCGGCACCACGGGCTCGACCGGACGCAAGCTGTTCTGCATCTCCGGAGCGGTGACAACGCCGGGCGTCTACGAAGTTGAATTCGGTGTGACCCTGCGCGAGCTCATCGATCTGGCGGGTGGTGTTTCGGCCGGGCACACGATGCAGGCCGTTCTGCTCGGCGGCGCGGCGGGTGGCTACGCGGGGCCGGGCGACCTTGACCTGCCGCTCACGTTCGAGGCCACCCGCGCGGCTGGCGTCGCACTCGGGTCAGGTGTCGTGATGGTGCTCGACGAGACCGTCGATCTGCCCGACCAACTCGTGCGGATCGCCGCGTTCTTCCGCGACGAGTCGTGCGGACAGTGCGTCCCCTGCCGCGTCGGCACGGTGCGCCAGCAGGAGGCAGTGACCCGTTTGGCGGCGGGTCGCACCGACGAGGACATCGCCCTGCTGAAGGATCTCGCGCAGGTCATGCGCGACGCGTCGATCTGCGGCTTGGGCCAGACCGCCGCGAATGCGATCGACTCCGCCATCACCCGACTTGGGGTCTTCGCGTGAACATGAGAACGGTCTTCGCGTGAGCACGCCGGTCGGCCCCCCGAAGCGTCTGATCGAATTCACACTCGACGGCACCGCGGTAAAGGTTCCGGAGGGCACGACCATCCTCGACGCCGCCAAGTCGTGCAACGTCGAACCCGAGATTCCCACGCTGTGCTTCGGCGACACGATCACGCCGAAGAACGCCTGTCGTGTCTGCATGGTCGAGGTCGAGGGTTCCCGGACGCTCGTGCCGTCATGCTCCCGCAAGGTCGAGGCGGGCATGGTCGTACGTACACATACGGACCGGACCGATCACAGCCGCAAGCTCGTGCTCGAACTGCTCGGATCATCGGTCGACCTCTCGCTGACGAAGAACGTCGACCGCTGGAACGAGGAGTACGGAGCGTCGCCATCGCGTTTCGACGTCCGCGGGGTCCCGGCCGAGTCCGTCGCCAGGCCCGTGAAGATCGACAACGACCTCTACGTCCGCGACTACTCGAAGTGCATCCTCTGTTACCAGTGCGTCGACGCCTGTGGCGAGCAATTCCAGAACACGTTCGCGATCTCGGTCGCGGGCCGCGGCTTCTTCTCGCGCATCTCAGCGGAATTCGACGCTGCCCTCCCCGATTCGGCGTGCGTCTACTGCGGGAACTGCATCCAGGTCTGCCCGACCGGTGCACTGATGTTCTCGTCCGAACATCGTATGCGCGCAGACGGAACATGGAATGAGGCGGAGCAGACGCAGACCGACACGATCTGTCCGTACTGCGGCGTGGGGTGCGCGGTGACGTTGCATGTCCAGGACAATTCGATCGTGAAGGTGACCTCGCCGTCGGATCACTCGGTGACCGAGGGCAACCTCTGCATCAAGGGTCGGTTCGGATTCCAGCACGTGCAGAACCTCTGAGCTGAACTGTGCTGAGCGTCCGTTGCTGATTCTGTTCGATCTCGATGGGACGCTCGTCGACCCGTTCGTCGGCATCGCGATGTCGCTGCGCCACGCGTTCACGCAGGTCGGTGTGGCCGTGCCGAGCGACGACGTGATCCGAACGATGATCGGACCGCCGTTCGAGGACGCGCTTTCCCGCCTCGGAGTCGCTCCGGAGCGGGTCCTCGAGACGCTCGCCCATTACCGCGAGATGTACAACGGTCAGAACGCGATGTTCGAGGCGACCGCATACGACGGCATCGCCTCCGTGCTGGAAGAGCTGCGCAGCGACGGCCACGAGCTCGCGGTCGCAACGTCCAAGCCGACACCCTCAGCCGAGCGGGTCCTCGCCCACTTCGGCCTGGCCGAGTACTTCCACTTCGTCGGTGGCGCAACGTTCGACGGCACCCGACGGACCAAGGAAGACGTCGTGGCACACGTCCTCGCTTCGTGCGCGACGCGCCCCGCCGTCATGGTCGGCGACCGCCGCTACGACGTCATCGGTGCCCGCACACATGCGCTCACCAGCGTCGCCGTGACGTGGGGGTACGCAGAGGACGGCGAGTTCGACGCCCACCCGCCAGACCACGCGGCCGACACGCCCAGCGCATTGCTCAGCCTCCTGCGCTCACTCGCCTGACTCCCCACGGTCGCGCCGCCGACGTCGCGGCAAGTCAGCGAGCTGCCGTGTCGCGGTACATCGCGCCCGCTCGCGGTACAAACGGTGCGCCCAAACGCACCGCGATCGGACCGGTCGTACCGCGACCTGCCGAGCCCAGACCGGTCAGCCGACCGCCAACGCGGGATCGTTCTTGAGCACCTTGACGATGGCCCGCGAGCTCGGTGCCTCGCTCAGGATGGCGGAGGCGAACATCAGGCGGGTCGTCGGCACGCCATGACGCTCCACCAGGCCGGGGGTCACCGCGAGGAGGTCCGCCTCGTCGGGGAGATCGGCACGGTCGCCGAGCGTCGTGATGCAGTCCTGCAGACAGGTGTCGGTGAGGACGAGGGCGACCTTGTCCGGCACACCCTTCATCCGACCACGCGTCATCGCACCGCGGAGACCCGGCACGTCGAGCGTCCCGTCCTCGCCGCCTCCGCTGAGCCCGACCAACCACTTCTGAGCATCGTCGGGTGCTGCGGTGATAAGCGCGCGTAGCGTGTCATCGGGAAGCGCACGCATTTCTCGTTCAAGATGGGCGAGTCGGATGACGTGTTCCTTGGAATTCACGGCGGCAAGGCTATCGAGGTGGCACTGCGACACGGTTTCGACAAGGGTGGCCCCATGGGAATCCAACCGACCGCGCTCGACGGCCTCCATCACGCCAGAGCCGCACTCTTGGACGCTGCCCGTCCGGATGCCGTCGCCAAGCAGCGTCTGCTCGGCAAGTGGACCGCCCGTGAACGGATCGCGCACCTCGTCGACGAGGGGACATTCCACGAGATCGGTGCTCACATCGCACCCAACCGCGACACGATCGACACGGCGAATCTGAAGGCCCCTGCCGACGCGGTGGTCACGGGCTTCGCCGAGATCGGTGGTCGGCCGGTCAGCGTCTGCTCGTTCGATTTCACCGTGCTCGGCGGCTCGAACGGACGTATCGGCGGGCGCAAGGTCGACCGTCTGGCCGAACACGCACTGGCCCACGGGACGCCGCTCGTCATGCTTCTCGACGGCGGCGGACATCGCATCCAGGAGGGTCTAGACAGCCGTCACTTCGCCGAAGGTTTCGGGTTCTTCCAGACCGCCGCGCAACTGTCCGGTTGGGTGCCGACCGTGGCGGTCGTGATGGGCCCGGGATTCGCCGGACCGTCGAACTTTGCCGCGCTCTGCGACTTCGTGGTCATGGTCGAGGGCACGTCCACCATGGGCATCGCGGGTCCCGCCCTCGTGAAGGCGGGCACGGGTGAAGACGTCGACGCTGAGCTGCTGGGCGGTGCCGACGTGCAAGTCCGTCGCTACGGCATCGCCGACTTCGCGGCCCGCGACGACCAGCACGCGCTCGACACCGTGAAGGGGTACCTGTCCTACCTGCCGTCGAACGCCGACCTCGCGCCACCCGTCCTGGCGAGCGGGCATGCGCCGCACGGTGCGGACGACGCGCTGCTCAACGTCATACCCGGCAACCCGCGGCAGGTCTACGACGTGCGGATCGCGATCGACGCGATGGTCGACGACGACTCACGCTTCGAGCTCAAGCCCGACTACGCACGCAACCTCGTCACCGCGTTCGCGCGAATGGAGGGGCGTCCAGTGGGCGTCATCGCGAATCAGGCGAAGCACCTCGGCGGGACGCTCGATGTGAAGGCGTGTGAGAAGGGTGCGCATTTCGTATCGCTGTGCGACGCCTTCGGGCTACCGCTCATCTACCTGATCGACGTCCCCGGCTTCCTGCTCGGCTCCGGTGCCGAGCGCACCGGCCTCGCGCGCCGAAGTGCCCGGCTGCTCTACGAACTCGGCCACGCAACCGTTCCGCGGTTCTCGGTGGTGCTTCGCAAGGGGTACGGGCTCGGCTACATCGCCATGTGCGGCGGTCGCAGCTTCGACGCTGACCTCGCCGTCGCATGGCCGTCCGCCGAGATCTGCGCCATGTCGATCGAGGGTGCGGTCGACGTGGCCTACCGCAAACGCGTCGACGCCGCCGAGGACCCGGTGGTCGCGCGGGCGGAGCTCGTCGGACGCTTCCGTGAGCAGCTCGGAGCGCTTCGGGCAGCAGAGCACTTTGGCCTCGACGACGTCATCGACCCACGCGAGACCCGCACGGTGCTGCTCGCCGCGCTCGCTCGGTCAAGGCCGCGCCGCCAGACGCGGCCCAGCGTCACCAAACGCCACGGCATCTCCCCCGTGTAGGCACGGCGACGTTGGGAACATCAGCTACCTCCGGGGTCGGTGATCTTCCCAACGTCCCAGTAGGAGCGGGGCAGCACCGCGACGTTGGGAACATCAGCTACCTCCGGGGTCGGTGATCTTCCCAACGTCGGGATGCTGACCTGTTTGGGACCGCGGGGACGTTGCGGAATAGGTTCGTGGGCAGCGTCCGAGCAGTCAAGAACACGGGAGAACCACAAATGGCCTACGAATTCACGGAGCAGGGGAAGGCCCTTCTGGCCGAGGTCAAGTCGTACATGACCGATCACATCTACCCGAACGAGGAGGAGTACCACCACGAGCAGGAGGAGGTCGGACGCCACGGGTACGCGCCGATGATGGACAAGCTCAAGGCGGCGGCTCGTGAGCGTGGTCTGTGGAACCTGTTCATCCCGCACCTCCAGCCGGACCACCCGGGCACGAAGCTGTCCAACGTCGATTACGCCCCGATCTCCGAGGAGCTCGGCAAGGTCGGGTTCGCCTCCGAGGCTTTGAATTGCGCGGCCCCCGACACGGGCAACATGGAGGTCCTGAACCTGTACGGGTCCGAGCGGATCAAGCGCGACTACCTCGCTCCCCTACTCGAAGGAGAGATTCGCTCAGCGTTCTCGATGACCGAGCCGGACTCGGCTTCTTCGGACGCCACCAACATCGGCCTGCGGATCGAGCGAGACGGCAACGAGTACGTCCTCAACGGCACGAAGTGGTTCAGCTCCGGCGCGTTGAACCCACGTTGCAAGGTGCTCGTGGTGATGGGCAAGACCGACCCGAAGGCGTCGAGGCACCTACAGCAGTCGATGATCGCCGTACCACTCGACGCGCCCGGCGTGACCATCGGACGCGACCCTCACGTGTTCGGTTTCGCCGATCGAGGTGGGCATCCGGAGATCGTGTACACGAACGTTCGGGTGCCGGCAGACAACCTGCTCGGCGGCGAAGGTGAGGGATTCGCGATCTCGCAGGCCCGCCTCGGACCCGGTCGTATTCACCACTGCATGCGCTCTGTCGGTGTCGCCGAGCGGGCGCTCGAGATCATGATCGATCGGGCGTTGCAGCGTTCGACGTTCGGATCGCTCGTCGCCCAGAAGGGCCTTATCCAGGACTGGATCGCGGAGAGCCGCATCGAGATCGATATGTGCCGCCAATACGTCATGCATACCGCCCACCTGATGGACACGGTCGGCAACAAGGCCGCAGCGGCGCAGATCTCCGGCATCAAGGTGGCGGTGCCGAACATGGCCCTGAAGGTCATCGACCGTGCGATTCAGGTGCACGGCGCGGCCGGCGTCACCCAGTTCTTCCCGCTCGCCCACATGTATGCGCACATGCGAACGCTGCGCATCGCCGACGGCCCCGACGAGGTCCACAAGATGACCATCGCCCGCCGCGAGATCATGCTGCGCGACCCGAGTTTCCGGATGAATGCTGTAGCTCCTGGTGGGTCTGGTTCCGCCGCGGCGAAGGACGACGCGCCGCAGGTGTTCGCCCGGCCGTAGCGTCGCCAGATTTGTGGAATCGCGCCATACGGGCCCGGAAGGTGACTACTCGCGCGCCCGAATTTCCAAATCCGTTATGCGCACGGCGCTATCGAACGAATGGGCGCGCAAGTTTTTTCCTTGCAGGTCCTAACTGCGGCACGAACGATGCGGGGCATACCCAGCGGGTTCCGCCGCGATGAATCACAACCACGTCTCCGAGGAAACGCTCAGAGTCCGAGTGCCCGCGCCACCATTTGGACCGGGTTTGCCAACTCGACGCTGGGCATCGCATCGGCGAGCCACATCGAGCAGCCCGGATTCGCACTTGCGACCACGTTGCAGCCCGTCGCTGCGATGACCGCGACCTTCTGCGATCGGATCTCGACGGCCAGCTCGGGCTGGGTGACCGAGTAGCTGCCACCTGCACCACAGCAACGGCCATCGTCGGCCAGCTCCACCACGTCGAAGTACGGAGCGAGCACCGTCCGCACGTGTTGGTGGGCGCGCTGCACGTGGCGGAGGTGGCACGGGTCCTGCACGGCAACTCGCATGAGCGCTCGACCGGACGGACCTGCCGGCAGGAGTGACATCCGCCCCGCCAGCCACTCGTGGATGTCGAGCACCCGTGCGCTGAACGCCCGCGCTGCCTCGGTCCCAAGCAGGTGCCCGTAGTCCTTCATTTGCGCACCGCATCCCGCCGAGTCGACCAACACGGGAGCGTCGCCCGGCATCGAGGCCATCACCGATTCGGCCATTCCGGTCGCGGCCGCCGACAGCCCCGCGTGCACATGCAGCGCGCCGCAACACGCTCCCCCGCCGGTCGGCAGGCCGACCGTTGCGCCCGTCGCCCGGATCACCTTCGCGGCCGCCACGTGAACGTCACGCTGCCACGCGTCCATCACACAACCGGGGTAGAGCCACACGTCGGCGACCCCGGAGTCGGCCCGCAAGGTTGGACGCCGAACTGGTATGCGCGCAGGCAATCCGAAGCGGCGGCGCAAACCTTCTGGCAACAGGCGAAGACGCTGCGCGACACCCAGCACCGACGACCCCGCTAACAGCAGACGATGGTGCTTGAGCATCCGCAGGCTCGGCGTGAGCCACGCCGGTGGTTTTAAGTCGCCACGGGTAGACAGCGCTGCGCGAGTGCCCTCCATCAGCTCGCCGAAGTGCACCCCCGACGGACACGCGGTCTCGCACCCCCGGCACATCACGCAGCGCTCCATGAAGGACACGAACTCGTCGTCGACCTCCATGTCACCCGACTCGACCGTGCGCATCAACGCAATCCGCCCACGAGGCGAGGCGGATTCCTCGGACGTTGCGCGGTACGTCGGGCAGTGCGGCAGGCAGAGCCCGCACGACACGCAAGCGTTGAGGAGATCAGCGTCGAGACTGAGTGGGGTCACCACGCCAGAACCCCCGGGTTCATGCGACCCGTGGGATCGAACGCGTCCTTAATCCGTCGGTTCATCTCCAACGCCTCGCCACTCAATACCGGCACCGGACGTTCCCAGCCGTGCACCACACCGACGCCGATCTCCACCAGGAACCGCCCCCCGAACGCCGCAACATCGCGACTCTGACGCAACACGCTCAGCTCCCCCAGCGTCAGCACCGCCCGCCCGGCAGGCATCACCGGACGATCGGTCTCCGTCCAAGTCGCCCGCGGTAGTGCATCGCGCTCCGCGTGCACCTCCGCCGCGGGCCCTTCGAGGTGAACGTAGGTGTGCACACCATCCCAGAGAATCGACGACGGCCGGAACAGCGCCCGCCGGACCTGCCACGGGTCCACACCCGAGGCCACGAACCACGTGCGCACATCCGGTGCTGGTTGGCAGCGCAGCACGACCTCGCCGATCGCGCTGATCGTGCCAACTGAACCGACGAGCATGCGGCACAGGTCATAGCCCGTCACGTTCTTCACCAGCGGTGCACCGGCTCGTCGAAGCTGCCCATCCGCCGACACATACTGAGCCTCCAACAACAGGTCCCGGATGTGTCCGTGACGCAGCCGCCGAAAGCCACTCCGCCCCACCGACAATGCGCCGCCGACCGTGGCATGCACAACGTCCTGCGGATCGAGCGGACATTGTACGCGCGCAGATGAAAGTGCGGCATCCAGCTCGGTGATCAGCGTCCCCGCGCCACACCGCACGATGAGCTCATCCGGCTGCACCTCCACGATGCGATCCGGCGCACGCACCTCGGAGAGTCCGGGCACATCGCTTCGACGCCCCACGTCCCACTGCGTACGCCCACCGACGACCCGCACGGGACCGGTCGAACCGACAGCGTCCACGAACGACCGCAGCGCAACCCCCACCTCGGTCCGGTGCATCACCACCGCGGTCATACGACTCGTACCGCGCCCACCGCGACCGCCCCTCTCATACCCACGCCCCCTCGGGCACGTGTCGGATCTCCCCGCAGCGAGCACCCTCCGGCAGCACCTTGTGCGGATTCCACCGCCCTTCACGATCGAAGACGTTGCGCACGATCACCTGGTGCTCCATCTCCGCATCGGTGAACACGAGCGACAGGTAGTCCTTCTTCTCCAGACCGATCCCGTGCTCGCCGCTGAGCGTCCCGCCCACGGCAATGCACGCTTCGATGATCTCACGCCCGGCCTCGTGCACATTCTCCAGCACCCCCGGCTCGCGACCGTCGAACACGAGCAGTGGATGCAGGTTCCCATCACCCGCATGGAATACGTTCAACACCGTTACGTTCCGGCGAGCCGCGATCGAAACCACCTGCTCCATCACCTCCACGAGACGCGTCCGCGGGACGACCGCGTCGTGCAGGTAGTAGTCGGGCGCGAGATTCGCCACCGCGCCGAACGCCGACTTGCGGGCCTTCCACAGCAAGGCTCGTTCGTCCGCAGACGCTGCGACGCGCAGCGTCCGAGCACCATTGCGCAAGCAGCGCATCCGGATTTCCTCGACCGCGGCACCGATCGACGCGGGGACGCCCTCGATCTCGATCAGCAGCACCGCTCCTGCGTCGAGCGGCAGGCCGGCCTTCGCCCAGTTCTCGATCGCCCGGATGCAGTTCTGGTCCATCATCTCCAGCGCTGCGGGTAGGGTCCCACTGGCGATCACATCGCTCACCGCCGCGCTCGCTTCACGGATCGTCGCGAAGTCGGCGAGCAGCGTCCGAATCGCGGGCGGGTTCGCCATGAGCCGCACGCAGATCTTGGTGACGATCCCCATCGTCCCCTCGCTCCCGACCACCAGTCCGCGGAGGTCGTAGCCCGCCCCCTCCCCGTCAAGGGTGACGAAGTCGCCTGAAGGCGTCACCATTTCCACGGCGCGGATGTGCGCGCTCGTGACGCCCTGCGCCAGGCAGTGCGGGCCGCCCGCGTTCGTGCCGACGTTGCCGCCGATCGAACAGATCTGCTGGCTCGACGGATCAGGTGCGTAGTGCAGCCCGAGGTGCGCAACCGCCTTCGAGAGATCGAGGTTCATCACGCCGGGCTCGACCCAGGCGAACCGCTCGTCCTCGTCGACCTCGACAACACGATTCATCTTGGCGGTCACGATCACGACCGCTTCGTCAAGCGGCACCGCTCCCCCGGCGAGACCGGTCCCGCTGCCGCGCGGAACGATGGACCGACCGTGCTTGAGCGCGATCCGCACGCACGCCTGAACCTCGGCCGCGTCCAACGGCAAGCACACGACGCCGGGCAGCGACGAGTCGATCGCCGATGCGTCCTTCGCGTACAGCGCCTTCTCGAACGGACGGTCGAGCACACGCTTCCGATCGAGCGCCCGCCGCAGCTCCTCGACCAGCGTCTCGGACGGGCTGCCATGCATGGCTCAGTTGTACCTCACCTGGCCGCCCGGGCACGACTGCCGGGCCGCCCCGACCAGAAAACCGACTTCGCGGTATGTTCGGTCGCTCGCGGTACGTTCCACGTACGCCGAACGTACCGCGAGCGCGTCAACGTACCGCGAAGGGTCGGGTACCCCCGGGCCTGACCTGCGACGCCGCCGAGCCACCGATTGACGGGGCTGGAATCCGCGCCTCGACCAGCTAGAACAACACGAAATGACACAACATCTCAGTGTTCCAGCCAACCCGCGCGCGGATTCCAGCCCCGCTCGGAAGGTGAGTGTGTCAGCGACGGTCAGGCGGGCGTCACCACGACCGTGACGGGCACCGCGACCGTGACGGGCACCACGGTCGTCGCCACGGGTACAACGGTCGGGGCCAGCGTGGTGGTTGTCGTGGTGATCGGCGGCTGGGTCGTCGGCACGTAGACGGGCGGCTCGACGCCGACAAAGCGCTGGTCGACCGTGCCATCCGGATTCGGACGACGGAAACCCCACGAATGCGGCCACCAGGCCCGAGGCCACACGAGCCAGTCGTAGAAGCTGATGCCGACGCTGCCCACCTCACGAGCGGCCTGCTGGAACCCGGAGAGATCGTTCAGGATCTTCACCTTGTCACCGACACCGCCGATCACGTGAACCGGCAGGTCCGGACGCCCAACGGCCTCCCGAAGGCGTCGCACGTTCTCAGTCACGTACCGGTACCCATCGCGCCAACCGGAGTCGGCGCTGCGGTTCGTCCAGTAGGTCTGGATCATCCATAGGTCGTAGAACGGGGCGATATCGCGGTACGGAAATGCCCCCCGCCAGAAGGCATTCACGGCTTTGGGCGGCTGTCCGTTCGGTTGCGTCCACAGGTTCGAGACGCCGTCCATCACCACCGGCTCGACGATGTCGTTGGTCACGAATCGGCCGGGCAGCAGCGTCCGAAGCGCAGACGAGAACTGCACCAGACGACGGTTGCGCTCCTTGATCTCCGGGACCGTGTAGTAGTCCTCGATGTCGATGTTGATGCCATCGATCTCGAGGTTGGCAAGCGCTACGACCTTGCGGAGATCGGTATTCACATCCTGGAATGCCGGGAGGTACCAGATCACGACGTACATGCCGAGTTCGTGTGCGCGATTGATGATCGGAATGAGTTTGTCGGGCTCCAGCACGTCGACCTGCCCGGCCCAATGAGCACCCTGGATGTACACCGTCTGGACGCCCGCCGCCGCCAGCTGATCCATCGTTTGCCAGGTCACGGGCGGAATCGGCTTCTTGGAGAACTGGGTGGTCCAGTCGAGCCGGTCCACCCATGCGCCGACGCCGAGATACGGCTCGATCGACGCCGAGGTTGCACGGACCGGCGGATTGGCCGGGGCCGGGAACGGGGCGGGTGGCAGCGTCGTAGTGGTCACGGCGACCTTGGTGGTGGTCGTACTGTCGGCGGGCGCGGTGACGGCTGGCACGACAACGGCAACGGGCACGACCGTCACCCCCGCGTTCACAGGAAGGAGCTGCGCAATCGGTGCAGAGGTCGCTGTCGTAGGTGGCAGCGTCGCCGTCGTGGCGGGGGCAGTCGTGGTGGCGACCTTCGTGACCGGCTTCTTCGTGGTCCTACGGATCGTGACCTTCGCCTTCGCGGGCTTCTTGGACGTCTTTACAACCAGTCGACGGGTCGCTGCCGCGGCGACCTCTTTGACAACCAACCGGGACGCGGACGGGGCAACCTTCTGTGCACGTAGCTTCTGCGCGGGTATCGACGCCTCGGCCGGTATCACCAACGAGGCGATCACGGCCACTGCACCGAAGAGGGGGAAGACTCTCCGTTTCATACGTTGGACCCTACGCCAGCGGTCCCGGGAACCGGCCGAGATCGCGTGAGGATCGCGTGAGGATGTCAGCGGTGGAACTCCGCGGTGCGGTCGACGCGGGCAACGTCGGAGCGGTACCAGTCGTACCAACGCTCGCGACCGGCTCGTTGTGCCTCGGCGTGGGCCACGACCCGACGCCATGACACCATCGCAGCGATCGACGTCCAACGCGACACGGTGATGCCGTCACCCGCGTCGGTGCGCGCCGA
Organism: Acidimicrobiia bacterium; assembly: GCA_043720395.1. GTDB lineage: Bacteria > Actinomycetota > Acidimicrobiia > Acidimicrobiales > JANYDT01 > JANOYY01. The sequence goes on along the minus strand of JAYSSR010000031.1, from coordinate 12,835 downwards.
ATCGATGCCGACATAGCCCGGCTGCGCTGCGGCGAGGCGGTCCATCTCGGCGTAGCCGTCACCGGCACCGTCTGGTGGGCGTCGGTTGCAGAACGACACCGTCCATACCTGAGATGGGAGATCCCCCGCCACGAGCCGTGTTTCAACGTTGTTGACGTGGGCCTTGACATCGACCGGCTTCTCAACTCGGGTCGTGCTCGCCGGGTCCTTCGCCAGCATGGCGGCTGGGCGTCGCGGGCGGAGTACCAGCTCACCGCCGCAATTCGGACAGATGCCAAGCAGCTCCCAGGTCGCACACTTCACGCAGAAGGTGCATTCGTACGTGCACATACGGGCGTCGTCACCCAGCGGGTCAAGCGGCGTGGCGCAGTGTTCACAGGACGGTCGGAGTTCGAGCATCGCGAAGGTTTAGCAACTGAAGTGATGCGACCTCCTCCGAATTGCGTGCGAGGCGTGAGCAACCCAGCCTGACCGAGCCACCAAAGGCTTAGCCGCCGGACAGGGCCTGCATGAGCGTCACCTCGTCGGTCAAGGCAACCGGAGTGGACAGCTCACGAGCCATCTCGTCGTTCACGAACACCCGCATGTGCTTGCGCAACCGACCCTGCTCGTCGACCACGCGGAACCGCAGGCCGGGGTAAAGGCGGTCAAGGTCGCGCAGCACCTCGTCTACCGATGCACCCGTGGCGGTGACGTTCGCCGCCTGGTCGGTGTAGGACCGTAGCGGCGTCGGGATACGGACGTTCACGACCCGGTCACCGAACCGCAGGTTCAGCCGACTCCACCGAATAGATCTCCGGCAGGTGCGAGGCCAGGCATCGCCACGACGCTCCCTCATCGGTACTCCCCCACACCTCGCCGCTCGTGGTGCCGAAGTACACCCCGATCGACGAAGCGCTGTCGACCGTCATCGCCTGACGCTTCACGGTGAACCAAGCCGTCGCTGGCAGACCGCGATCGCACCGCGTCCACGACGCGCCTGCATCGCGGGTCACGTATGCAGCGGGACGTCCATCCGGGCTCGTACGCGGCCACACATCAGTGCCGTCCATCGGAAAGACCCAAGCCGTGTCGGGGTCGCGAGGATGCAGTTCGACGGGGAAGCCAATGTCGCCGACCTCACGGGGCATGTTGTCGCCGACCCGAATCCAGCGATCGTTGGCCGAGCCGGTCCGGTCAATGCGGTAGATGCCGCAATGGTTCTGCTGATACAGACGATCTGGCATCAGCGGATGCTGACGCACGCAATGCGGGTCATGCCCGAACTCCAAGTCGAGGTCGGGCTGAATCGGGGCGACGCAACCCCAGTTGAGCGGACGCCAATCGCTGCCACCATCCGTGGACTCAAAGACGCCACCCGACGACAGCCCGAGGTACATGTGCTGCTTATCCCGTGGATCGATCATGACGGAATGCAGCATCGATCCGTCGGGCGTGTTCTGCTCCGGCCACTCCGCCCAGGTAGCCCACATCGGATGGTCGTTCCAACCGTCGACCGGGTCCCACGTGTCTCCACCGTCGACGCTCCGGAACAGGCCCTGCGGCGAGCCACCGGCATACCAGACGTCGGGCTCGCTGGCATGTCCGGGCGTGAGCCAGAACACCGACGAGAGCGCCCGTGCGAGCGGCTCGCCGGTCTTGAACGCTGGAGGACGCGAGGCCTCGGTCCACGTTGCACCGAGATCGTCGGAGCGAAACACGGTCGGTCCGAGATGACCCGTGCTCATTCCGGCGAGCATGCGGGTCCCGTTGCGCGGGTCGAGCATGACGTGCTGCGCGATATGTCCGAGGAACATAGGCGCGCTTACGGTCCAGTTCGTGCGGGCCTCGTCTGCCTGCAACACGAAGATCCCCTTGCGGGTGCCAACAAGGAGCGCTGTCACCTTTCAGCCCTGCGCGGTGCTCGGGCCACGCAACTTGAACGACGCGCCCATTGGGTCGGTCACGCGTGCCAGTCGGCCGTACGGTGTTTCCTCGGCGGGTTCGACGACGCTGCCACCCAGCGCAGCCACCTGCACCAGCGACGCGTCGACATCGGCCGACTCGAAGTACACGCTCCACTGCGCTGCGGTGCCTTCCGGCAGGAACAGAGACGCGTCCATGATCCCCGCCGTAGCCGACTCCCCATCACCCTGTGTCGTGTAGCGGAAGTCAGGCGTATCGCTCATCGTATGCGCATCCCATCCGAACGCATCCCGGTAGAAGGCGACCGACGCGTCGTAAGCGCGCGTATGAACCTCGAACCAGCTCGGTGTACCCGGTTCGCCGATCATCGTGAAGCCCTTGTGCGTCCCTGGCTCCCACAGCCCGATGACCGCACCACCCGGATCGGCGGCGACAGCCATCGTGCCAAGGTCCATGACCTCCATCGGAGGCACCATCATCGTCCCGCCGCTCGCCGGGATTGCCTCTGCGACAGCCGCAGCATCCTCAACGGCGAGGTACACGGTCCACACGTTCGGGACGCCACCGGGCTGGACGCCGATTCCTCCCGCGACCTGGTCAGCGCCTTTCGAGAAGTTGAAGTAGCCGCCGAACTCCTCACGCGGCTCCTCGGACGTCCACCCGAACAACTCGCCGTAGAACGAGCGGGCGCGGGCAACGTCGGAAGTCGAAAGTTCGAGCCAGCAGGGAGCGCCGACTGGGGCGGTTGCACGGGGTGGCATGTGGGTCTCCTTGGTCGGGATCTTGGGAGACCGCAGCGGGCCGAAGTCCGGTGTCGCTGGCGGTCGGTGACGGGTCGAAATGTACCCGCGCCAAGCGTCACGCGCTGAGAGCCTCCGATCCCGTCCCGACCATGTTTGGGCGACTGACCTCGACGGACGGGCAATTTCCGTCGAAGCTCGACTCGAACCGCTCGCCCGCCGGACGACATCGACGTTGACGCGCGCATAGAGTTCGTACGAAGCGGCCTGCCCATCGGATACGGCAGCGACCGCACGGGAAAGCGGGTGTCAAATGATCAGTGTCAGCATCGTGGGCCGGGTTGTGGATCGGCCATTCCGGCCGGGCAACGCACAGCGTGTGGTACTCAAACTCGACGCCGAAGATGAGCGTGGCCGGTCCCAGCGCATCGAGGTCGACGGGTTCGGTGAGATCGGCGATTGGATCATGAAGAACGTGACGATGGGCGAGGTCCTCGCTGTCACGGGTCGGCTCGAGCAGCGGACGTACAAAGACCGTGGCGAGGAGGTCGACGAACTCCGGGTCGTTGCGGTTCGCTGCGAGCCAACTGCTCGTCGGACGGCTGGGCCCCGTGTCGACGGTCCGCGTCCCGATCCGAATCGCGCTGATGGTGTCCGAGTTGATCCACCCCGGCGCGAACCCAACCAGCTCGACGACGCGACAATGGACCCCAACGTCGCAAGCTGACCCGCAAGCACGTAAAACTGGGCCCTAAGAGGGCGAGCCGATAGGCGAGTTCTCAATCGGAAACAGCACAATGAATCGGCCGGCGAAGCCGGCCGTCGGCCAACGTTGCATCGCAGCCGTGACCTATCCGCTGAGCCTCTAAGTGAGTAAGAGTTCGTACCGATGAGCGTCGATCCTGCCGACATTTTCAACGATCTCGCCGCGGAGTACGAGCGTTTCGACGCGATCTTGGGAGGCCTGTCCGAAGCCGACTGGGCATCGGCGTCGGGAGCGCCGGGGTGGAGCGTCCGAGACGTTGTGGTGCACCTTGCGCAGACGGAGGAGGGCGTCTCGCAAACCCTTCTGACACCTTCCGATGAATGGCACGTTCGGGACCGGCCGCTCGATGACGTCGTGGACGACGAGGTTCGGGCCGACCTCACCGGTGCCCCAGGGGTACTCGCCCGTTGGCGAGCCGCGTCGGCAGCTTCGGTGCTTGCGCTGCGACAGGCCGACCCATCGGTCAAGGTCCGTTGGGCAGCCGCGCCACTGCTGCCTCGGACGCTGGCCACGACACGACTCGCCGAGCACTGGGCGCACGCGCTCGACACCTGCGAACCGCTCGGCTTGGCGCTGCCTGACACCTCGCGCTTACGACACATTGCGTGGCTCGGTCATTCGACGCTGCCCTACGCCATGCGCCTCGCCGGACTCGCGCCGGTGGAAGTGCACTGCGCGCTTACAAGTTCTGACGGCGAGGTGTGGACGTTCGGTCCACCTGACGCCGCGGCGTCGATCCGCGGTTCCATCGGCGCGTTCTGCCGCGTTGGAGCGCGGCGGTTGTCGGCTGCCGACTCAGGCCTCGCGGCGGTCGGTCCATCGGCGTTCGATGCGTTGGTGGTGCTGCGCAACTACGCCTCCTAACACCATCGCTGCCTTCGGGTTGGACTGCGCCGCGGTTGTCACGAGCCCCCAACTGACGCGCGCAACCCCCAACGTCGGTGCTGCCCCTGAAATGGCCGCGTCGGGAAGCGTGCCGGTCGCGCGAGCTCGCGGGGGGTTGCCACACGAATGCGCGAGTTGCCCACCTTCGAGAGTCGGTTTCCGTCACTCGTGTGGCAATCGCTCAGGTCGGGTCGTGCTCGGCGGGGCCGGACTCGGAGCGGCAGTACGGTCTGTGGCCGTGAGCGACCAATCAGAACAGCAACTGCTCACGACGGCATTCAGCGACGTTGCCCTTGTGCGTCGGCCGGTCGACCCACATGGCGGACTGCTCGCCTGGGACGGTGCCGACCGGTTGCTGCTCGACACGCTGGCGGCGTCGACCGGTTCTAGTGATGGCACCTTGCTCGTGGTCGACGATTCGTTCGGCGCGCTAACGGTTTCGCTTCGCCACCACAGCCCAATCAGCTGGTCCGATTCCGCCATCGCCCATCTCGCCACACGAGCCAACCTCGACGCTGCGGGTGATTCGCGTGACGCTCACCTCGTGACGGATGCGGCCTCGCTCCACGCACACCTCGGCGAGCGTCGGGTCGACAGCGTGCTCTGGCGTATCCCGCGAGCCGTGCGCGTGTTGCGGTACCAGGCGAGCGTGCTCCAGCAGGTGCTCGGGCCCGGCGCGCTCGTCCTCGCCGGCGGCATGGACAAGCACCTCCCGCCCGAGACACGCATGTGGCTCGAACGGCTGGGCGAGGTTCGGACGCTGCCCGGTGCACGCAAGGCGCACGTGTTTCAGGTCCGCTTCGACGCCACCCGCCCGCCGCTTCATGCCATGGATCTTCCGGTGATCGACGTACCCGAGCACGCGATCGCGCTGCACAGCGGCCATCAATCGTTCTCGCCGGAACACCTCGACCCCGGTAGTCGCCTCATGGCGACAGCACTGGCGAAGCTGCCGCCGGCCCGTGCGATCGCCGACCTCTGCTGCGGAAGCGGGGTGCTCGGGCTGATCGCGCAGCGCGTCCAACCCACCGCAGCGGTGACGTACTTCGACGAGTCGTTCTCGTCGGTCGAGGCCGCTCGGGGCAACGTCCAACGCAACCTCGACGCTGCGGTCGCAGCGCGCGCGGACTTCCTGTGGACCGATGGTATGCACGCATACGATGATCCGCCCTTCGACGTGGTCGTGTGCAATCCGCCGTTCCACCAGAACGGAGCGGTGACCGACGCGGTGGCGTGGCAGTTGTTCCTCGACGCTCGCGCCAACCTCGTTCCGGGCGGCGAACTGTGGGTCGTGGGCAACCGTCACCTCGGCTATCACGCGAAGCTCAACCGGCTGTTCCGCAACTCGCGCGTGGTTGCGTCCAACCCGAAGTTCGTGGTTGTGGCTGCCGTCGCGAAGTAACCTTCGCCTCGCTCAGATGTAGCGCGTGACAAATGTAGCTTGGCTCGCTACACTTGCGACAGGAGGTCAACCACTCGTGTCTTCAGCGACACAGCTTTCTCCAGGAATGGATTTCAGTGTCGACGGCGAGAACCTGGTCATCACGACCAGAGCCACTCATGCGGCGATGGCGGTTGAAACGAAACCGACCGAGAGTCTGCGTCGCCTCGCTCGATTCCTGTCGGCGGCGTCCGACATTCAGGCCGAGGAGGCTGCCGCGCAACGGCCCGCTCTCCTGAAGGCCATGATGTTGTCCGGCATCGACCCGGTACCCGCGGCCACGATCGACCAGGCGCGTCGCCTGGCTCGCCAACGTGAGCGACTCTTGGCATCGGGTGCCTACACGACCGACGCGCTGCGTGAATTGCGCGGCGACGCGACCGCGTCCGCAACGAGAACGTGGATTGCCCGACATCGCGCGGCCGGTGATCTCTTCACCGTGACCTACGAAGGAGCCGCGCTCGCACCGGCGCTGCAGTTCGATCACAACGGCGTGTTGCTATCGGCAATCGCCGGTGTGCTCGGGGCGTTGGGGCCTACTGGTTTGGGTGGCTGGGAAACGTGGACCTGGTTCTCCGCAGCGAGCGCATGGCTCGGCGGCGCGACGCCTGTCGACGTCCTCGCCCACGATGTCGGCCGGGTTGTTCGAGCCGCGGAGCGATTCGCGTCCAACGCGGTATAGCGCACGCAGGCTTAAGTTCCTCGCGTGACGTCGGATTCGGTAGCCCTTGTTTCAGTTAGAGGGCGAGCCGATAGGCGAGCCCTCAATCAGATACAGCAGAATAAGTCGAGCGGCGAATCCGGTCGCCGGACATCGCCGCGCCGCAGTCGTGCCCAAACCGCGCGGCCTCTTAGCTTAGTAATCCCAGCGGATCGTCACGCGGGGAACTTAAGCGGCGATGTCCTACAGGCTCGTCGTCGTGACGGCGTCTGGGTGCCCAAATCCTTCGGAGTGTCCCGTTCCGACCCCGCCAGCGGGACGGAACGCGAACGCATTCAAGACGACGTTGCTGCGCAAGGGATCCGCAGTCTGCCGTGGCTACCAACTTAAGTTCGGATTTGACGCGTTCAATCCGGGCCTTGGCGACACGCGATTTGCACCGGTTCAGAATTCAACGGTCCCCGCCAAGTATGCGGCGACCGATGACATCGGTGTCCTCTTGGAGACCGTGCTCCACGACGTCCACCACGACGTTGAGGATCGCGTTGTGTATGAGTCGATCATGCGGAAATGGGGCTTGGCATACATCCGCCTTCCGATCGATCTGCGCCTGATCGACCTCCGCGACCAAGCCCTGGAGGCACTCGGATTCGATCGCGAGCAGATCGTGGCGACGACCGCAGAGCACTACGAATGCACCCGCGAATGGTCTACGTGGTTACACGCTCACAAGCGATCGCATGGCCTCGTGTGGCACTCGCGCCAGGCGGAGCTTCATGCACATGGTGCGCAGCGCGAGGTATTCCTGCTGTTCGGCGACCGCGTACCCACGACGGCGGGCGCATACGCGCTGACCGGTCCAGGCGTGCGCAACCTCATCGAAGGTCCGGGGCGAATCGTGCTCGAACGTCTCGCCGAAGAACTCGACGCCCGCATCGAACTCGCCGACGACTGACACGGCGATGTGCATTCGTTTCGGGCCGTGCTCGGCTCAGTACTCCTGAAGCTGGTGTGTTCGCGCCGGCCGGTGGCCGTTTAGGGCGACGCCGTCTGTTCGGAACGCACGGCCTCGATCTGGGTGCGTGCGTAGCGGACGGCTTCGGCGGTGTCCATGGCGGCTCCGGTGGCGACGCAGTGGTCGAACGTGTCGGTGTCGAGGGTGTTCCGGGCGTGATCGATCGCAGGCGTAAAGGCGACGTTCACGTTGGTAGCGGGGTGGTGGGTGGTGGTGCCGTAGAGGGTGGCGGCGATCTCCGGCTGGTTAATCCGGTCGTAGAACACGGCCAGGTAGGCGAACGTGACTGCCAGGTCGGTTGTGTCGCCGGCTTGGTGGAACGAGTCGAGGCTGGCGCTGAACAGGTTCAGGGCCTGGTTGAGGTCACCGTGAACACCTTCGAGCCCAGCGACGTCGCGTGCGATGAGTGCTTCGAAGCGTGGGAGTCGGTGTTGTCGGGTGTAGGCGAGTCCGAGACGAAAGGTGTCGAGGGCCCGGGCCGGGTCGGTTTCGGTGAAGGCAAACCCGTACCCGAAGTACGCGAAAGCGATCCAGTACGGGTTGGCGTGGGCACGGGCCGCGTTGAGGGCGTGATCAGCGATCGCCATCGCCTCACCGGACCGGTCGACGTTCGGGAGACCCATGGCCAGCCCGCACAGACCCATTACACGCGCGAGGCCGGTTCGGGAAGCCAGAGCGGTGCAGATCTCCACGTGCCGGTCAGGCCGCCCAGCGTAAAACTGCGCGAAAGCTTCCCTGTAGGGGGCCCATTCGATGGCGAAGGGTTGATAGCGCGGGTCGTCCTGCAACACCGATGCGGCCTGAGCGTACCCGACCCCGTCATCCGGCCGTCCCATGAACATGCAGATGCCGGCGGCGACGTGGAGGCGCGGCAGTTGTGCCACCATGGCGGTGCTCGCCGTGGGAAGGAGTTCTTCGGCCCATCCGACCGGCTCGAACCGTTGCAGACCGACGGCGAGCATTGTCGTGTGGGCGGCGATCGCGGTTGCGGTCTTCAGGTCGGCCTGGTCGGTGGCCCAACGGAACCCGGCCCGCAGATTGTCGAACTCGGCCTCGACCCAGCCGCAGGCGGTGTCGTAGCCCGGTCCGTCCCACACGTCCCAATAGGCGATTGCCTGTTCGGCGTAGTAGCGGGCGTGACGGTCCCGGACCTCGCCGATGCTGTCGGTGGTAGCCAGCTGGTCTTCGGCGAATTGACGGATCGTTTCGAGGAGTCCGTAGCGGGTGTTGCCCGCGAATTGGTGTGCGGTGACAAGTGATTTGCGGACCAACGAATCCACCAGGTCGAGCATCACGTACCCGTCGAAGGACCCGCACACGTGGCTGATAGCGGCGAGGTTGAAGCCGTCGGCGAACACCGACGCATGCTGCAACACAACACGTTCATCGTCGGTGAGAAGTTCGTAGGACCACTGCACGGCATGACGCAACGTCTGATGACGTTCCAGCCCGCGACGCGAGCCACTCAGCAACCGGAACCTGTCGGTTAGACGGGCGAGCACCTCGGTGGGGCTCATCGACACCATCCGCGCCGCCGCCAACTCGATCGCAAGAGCGATCCCGTCGAGGCGAGTGCAGATCTCCGTCACCGCAGTCGCAGCGGCCTCGGTGTCGAGCCCGAAGGCGGGTCTAACCGCGCGGGCCCGTTCGATGAACAACTCCACCGCCGCCGACGATGTCCCGGCCTTCACATCGAGCGACGGAACCGGCCAAAGATGCTCCGCTCCGACCCGTAGCCCTTCGCGTGATGTGGCGACCACTTTTACCGTCGACGAACGAGCGAGGATCGCCTCCACCAGATCAGCCGCGGCATCGATCACATGTTCGCAGTTGTCCAACACGACCAGCAACCGGCGGCCCGCCAAGGCCTGCGCCACGCTCGCGGTCACCGCCAGTCCAGCTTGGGGGGTGATCCCCAACGCCGTCGCCACGGCATCGGGCACCGCTGCCGGGTCACCTACTGGGGCCAGCTCCACCAGCCACACACCCCCATCGAAGTCGGACACCAACTCGGCAGCGACCTGCACGGCGAGACGGGTCTTGCCGACACCACCCACGCCGGTCAACGTGACGAGCCGATGGGCGCGAACGAGTTCGGTAAGTTCGCTTATCTCTTGGCCGCGGCCGACGAAGCTTGTCGTTTGCATCGGCAGATTCCCAGGTACCGCGTTCAACGTCTTCAACGGAGGGAACCCGGTCGCGAGATCCTCGCCGCGAACCTGGAACAGACGTTCCACTCCCGACAGGTCCCGCAGACAATGCTCACCCAGATCGAGCAGGTCAACACCGTTGACCAGAGCCGCTGTCGAATTGGACACGAGGATCTGGCCGCCATGGCCAACCGCCATCACACGGGCGGCGCGATTCAACGCCGGCCCGAAGTAGTCATCCCCACGCTGCTCCACTTCGCCCGTCGCGATACCCATCCGCACCGGCAATCCCAACAACCGCTGCGCAGCAACAGCCGCATCGACTGCGGCACGGGCGGAGGCGAACGCCGCGCATACCCCATCACCGGTGTGTTTGAACATCCAACCGCCGTTGGTCTCGATCGCTGAACGCAGCACGCCGTCATGCACTGCCAACGCAGCGCGCATCGCGTCGGCATCGGCCTCCCACCGACGCGTCGAACCCTCGATATCGGTGAACAGGAACGTCACCGTCCCCGACGGCCTCCCACCGTCGGTGCCGGATTCCATAGCGCATTGTTCCACACGCCCACTCACGACACCCTTCAATGATTCACCACCCGACAATCGCGATCAAAGCAGCTCACCACCGCATGACTCCGGCCCGATTGGTTGGCGTCTTGGGCGGCCTCGATGAGTTGTGTTAGAGGCTCAGCGGATAGGTCACGTCTGCGGCGCGGCGAAAGACGGCGACCGGCTTCGCCGGTCGATTCATTCTGCTGTGTCCGATTGAGGACTCGCCTCTCGGCTCGCCCTCTTACTTAACGTGTTCGGTAGGCATCGGCCCGTGAGAAGACGCCGACAACGGTGACCTGTTGAAGGTGCTCATCGATTCGATAGAGGACCCGGTACGTTCCTCGTCGAGCGCTGTGGCGATCGTCCAAGGGCGGCCGAAGTCGCTTTCCCACGCGTTGTGGGTTGTCGAGGAGTGGTCCGACGATGAACTCGAACGCAGCAAATGCGGCTGCCTTGGGGAGTTCTTCTGACAGCTGTCGGCGAGCTGATGGAGCGATGATCAGTTCGTAGCGCGCATCGTTCATCGACGTCGGGCAGCCATCGCCGCTCGCAGCGTCGCCTCGCTTTCTCCGCCGCCCTCGGCGAGTTCGGCGTCGGCGTCCGCGAGTGCACGGAGGGCTGCGCCGTCAGACAGAACGGCGATTGTTTCCTCAAGGCTGTCGAGGTCCTCGACGGCCACCAAGACGGCAGTAGGTCGTCCGTGGACGGTGACGGTAACTCGATCGTGCTGAGCGCCGACCTGCGCAACAAGTTCTGAGAGGTGAGCCTTCACGTGGGCCACGGATCGCGTTTCAAACATAGTCATAAGTCTGACCAAAACAGCTCCAACGGTCAAGTTGTGAAGCACCGGTACTGCGGCCGATTGGGTGCGCGGTTTCTCGTCACGCAGTCGGTCGTGAGTACCGCTCGTGTGATGTGGACGGCTTCCGTAGTACGGGGCTGCTACATCGTGACCGGGTAGTACTGGCCCGCGTCGAGCATGGCAACGTCGGAGCGGAAGTCGGACGCAAACGGCCAGGCATCTTCCTCGCCCACCAATGGGGCCTGCACGAAACGACCGACGTCACCACCGACGCGCTCGTGACCAACAAGGGACCAGGCTTGGCGCTTATAGGTCCAATTGTCCGGCTGGAGACGATGGCATTCGTTGAAATGCGCAATCGCACCTTCGCGATCGCCAGCCGCCCAGAGGTGCAGGGCAAGCTCGAAATGAGCCGCGCCCTCCGACACGCTCAGCGGACGTTGCTGCGAACGCTCGATGACCTGCTCCGGAGTAAGTGCGAACTCGCTCGCCGCGCCCTTCTCGACCCAGTCGCGGATCGCGTCGGCATACGCTGCGCGGTCCTGGCCTGAGCGGATCGTCGTCATCTGATCCGCAGCGTCTTCGCGTGTCGGTGCGGTGGGAGCCCGACCCATCTTCGGGATCTCGGCGAACAACGACATCGGCATCTTCGTTTCACCGCTCGGCCAGCCTGGTTCCGGCGGACGCACGATCACGCCCTCCTCGTTGATCCACACGACGTTGGGGATGTTCACGACGCCGAAGAGCGCGTCCATGACGTGGCCCGGATCGAGGAGTGACGGGTGCTCCGGATGCGCGGCTTCGATGTATCCGCGGGAACCCTCGGCCCCGGTCATGTCGAGTGAGACGGTGACGACCTCAAGTCCCTTGGCGTGAAGTTCGCTGCGCAGGTCCTGCCACACGGGCAGGTCGAAGGAACAGCCTCAATACGGTGCCCAGGAGACGATCACGACCTTCTGACCTCGCAGGGAGGAGAGGCGAAATTCGTTTCCGTCGAGGTCGTTCAGCACGAGTTCGGGTGCCTGTGCGGTCGCGAGAGCACGATCGCCGAGTGACTCGGGACCGAGCGCCCACAGGCCCGCCTTCTCGTCGTGCACGAGCGCCATGCGCAACTTTGCGGCCGTTGCGGCAAGGTCGAATTCGCCCGATTGGCCGAGCGGGACGCACACCTCCGCCTTACATGCGCCCGCCGGCTTGATCTGCCAACCGGTGGCGTTGGCGAACTGCTCCGCTGAGATATCGAGCGTGTCGAGAATCATGCACGCGACCGTACCCGGCCCGGGTCGCCGTTGTCCCATCCAGTGGCGTTTCCTGACGACCTCATGCAGCGTGTTGGGACGGTTCACGGATACGGTCTGCCCATGTCGGACATGACTACAGCGTCGAGCCTGTCGACCCTCCTCGCGATCGAGGAGATCAAGCAGCTCAAGGCTCGGTACTTCCGTTTCGTCGATATGAAGGAGTGGACGTCGCTCGCTGATGTCTTTACCGCGGATTGCCGTGTCCAATTCCCAGGCGGCGGCGACCGATGGAGCGTCGGACGTGAGCGGGTGATCGCCTTCGTGGATCGCGTCATCGGGGAGGCCCTCACAGTCCATCACGGCCACATGCCGGAGATCTCGGTGACGAGTGCGACCACTGCCACCGGCATCTGGGCCATGTTCGACGACGTCGAGACGGTCGGCCCACCGGCCTCCCGCTTCCGCGGCTACGGCCACTACCACGAGCGCTACCGCAAGGAAGATGACGGCCACTGGCGCATTGAGGAACTCCGCCTCACCCGCCTCCGGGTCGACCACTCCTGAGCGCACAACCCTCCGTCGCATCGGAATCGCACACAGGTCCGCTCCGGGGTGACGGTATCGGCAGGTCGATCCTTTGCGGCGGTGGGGGGGGCCGCCCCCCAAAAACAAAG
>JAYSSR010000030.1:0-12507 GCA_043720395.1 Acidimicrobiia bacterium | reverse complement strand
GGGGGGGGGGGGGGGGGGGGGGGCCCCGGCCCCCCCCCCCCCCCGACGTTGCCGTTCGCACCTGGGGGAACATGAGCGCTGTAGAAACCGCAACGAAGTCCGCAGTCGGTGACGAACGAATCGCGCACCGCGGACCACTGCGACGCTGGCTCATACAGCCGGAGATCGGCGCGCTCATCGGTGCCGTAGTCGTTTGGCTGTTCCTCTGGGGCAACGGTGAGACGTTTGGGACGGCGGGTACAACGCTCAACTGGCTCGACGTTGCTGCGCCTTACGGCATCATGGCGACGGCCATCGCACTCCTCATGATCGGAGGTGAGTTCGATCTCTCCTCGGGTGTCATCACCGGTGCGACTGCGATGATCATCGGACTCAGCTCGCGCTTCTTCACCGGCACCGGCATGCACATCGGCTGGGCGATCCTCGCCGCCTTCGCAGCGGCAGCGGCGATCGGCTGGTTCAACGGATTCATGGTGAACCGAACCGGGCTCCCAAGTTTCATCATCACCCTCGCGTCGTTCTTTGTGATGCGCGGCCTCATGCTCGTGCTCTCGAAACGACTGGCGGAGAAGGTCTACGTCGACCAGATCAAGGATCAGCGAGGTGCAAAAACATTCGGCGGATGGATCGCCCATGAGTGGCTCCTCACTGAGTTCAGCGCTCGCGACAAGCTCTACGTCTGCTGCGCGATTGTCGGCGCCGCGCTCTTCGCCTATGGGCTGATGGAGCAATCGTTCATCCGACGATCCGGCTTCTCGGCCTCGGCGCTTTTGCTGGGTGGCGCCGGTGTAGTCGCCGCGCTCGCCGGCTTCGCAGGCCTTCTTCGGACCAACAGCGTCGTTGCCAACACCGTCTGGGGCGGACTGACGGCGGTGGGTGCGATTGTGGCGATCGTCGGTGTGGCGCGTGCTCGATGGACACCGCGGTCGAGGTTCACCGAGAAACTCGCGGTCGCGAAAAGTGCCGCATTGCGTTGCTACGTCGGCATCGTCGGCATCACGCTCGCCTGCCTGCTTCCGATCCCCTTCGACCGCAACGAACGTCGGGCGGTTCTGTCCTGGATCAATTCAGGAATCCGACCGATCATCGTCGCGTTCGCCGCGCTGGTCGGTGTGACCCTCGCCGTTCGCACCATGCTCCCCGGCCTGCGCAGCCAGAAACGTGGACGCGACCTCGTGAAGGTCGCGCTTTTTTCGCTCTACTCCACTCTTGTCCTCGTAACTCTTGTCGTCGCGGCCCTTCAGCTGTCCACCGTCCAAGCACTTCGTGCCATGGGCATGCTCGTGCTCGGAAGCGGTGGCCTCGCGTTGTTATTAAGCGCGCGTGGTATTGCCGGCCGATCGAGTGCTGCGGCACAACTCGTGATCGGCGTCGTCGCTGCCGCCGCGCTCGTCGCACTCGGGCTGGTGGTTCGCAGCGACGCGTCCGCCACGCGGTTCCGCACCGTCCTGCCCGTCGGACTGATGATCGGCGCAGCTCTCCTGGTCGCGAACTCGCTTCTCGAGTTCTCGATGACGAAGCGAACGTTCGGCGACCGCCCCGCCGACCGCCTCGGCCGGAGACTGCAGATTGCGGGAGCAGCGCTCATCATCTTCGGCGGCGCGGTTCGGTTGCTGTTCACGAACTTCACCGAAGCCCATGCCGCGGCGCTTCGAGACGCCGGTGAACCCGTGCCGCAGAACGTCCTACGCCAGACGGTTCTGTGGTGGCTGCTCGTTGCCGCCGTCGGATCGTACGTGCTGCTCAAAACCCGTTGGGGCAACTGGATCTTCGCTGTCGGCGGCAACAAGGACGCGTCCCGAGCGATCGGCGTTCCCGCTGATCGCGTGAAAATCGGTTTGTTTGTTGTGGTTTCGCTATGCGGAGCACTTTCGGGGACGCTGATCGCGCTGCGCTACGGCACCGTGCAGGCAGATCAGGGCACGGGACTTGAGTTCGAGTTCATCATTGCTGCAGTCGTTGGCGGTTGCCTCATGACGGGTGGCTACGGCTCCGTCATTGGCGCAAGTCTTGGTGCCGCGATTCTTGCTATGTCGACAACCGGATTCCAGACCGTTCAAGGGTGGAACGGCGACGGACGCTACGCCTTCCTCGGCGGCGTCCTCCTGGTCGCTGTCCTCGTGAACACCTATACGCGCAAGAAGGCTCTGGAGGCACGATGACCGACGCCCCGCTTCTCGAGCTGCGCGAGATCGCGAAGTACTTCGGCAATGTAACCGCGCTCGAAGGCGTGTCCACGTCGGTGCACGCCGGCCGAGTCACGTGCGTGCTCGGCGACAACGGTGCGGGCAAGTCGACGTTCATCAAGATCCTCTCGGGCCTGCACAAGCCAAGCGCCGGCGAGTATCTCATCGACGGTCATCCTGTTTCCTTCGAGTCCCCTCGCGAAGCCCGTGACCGGGGGATCGCGACCGTCTATCAGGACCTCGCCATGGCACCGCTGCTGTCCGTCTGGAGGAACTTCTTCCTCGGTGCCGAACCCATGATCCGGGGTGTCGTTATGCGCACCGGCTTCATGCGCGAAACAGCGCGAGCCGAGATGGCGAAGATGGGCATCGACGTTCGAGACATCGACCAACCCGTCGGTACGCTGTCTGGTGGCGAGCGTCAGTCCGTGGCTATCGCGCGGGCCGTGTACTACGGGGCGCGTGTGCTGATCCTCGACGAACCGACCTCGGCGCTCGGCGTGCGCCAATCAGGTGTTGTCCTCCGCTACGTGCGCGCCGCGGCCGACCGCGGTCTCGGCGTTATCTTCATCACCCACAATCCGCACCACGCGTACCCCGTGGGCGATCGCTTCCTGCTGCTGAACCGCGGCCACTCGATGGGCGACTTCGACAAGGGCGAACTCTCCCGCGAAGAACTGACCCGTCTCATGGCCGGAGGCGCGGAACTGGAAGCGTTGGAGCACGAACTCCAGACGCGTTGAAGGCTCGGACGTCGCGTCGGCACAACGCCACAATGTCCGCACAGCGTGACTCTATGGGGTCAGGGTGGCGCTGTGGCCGCAACCGTCGCTTCGAGCCTTGCAACGGCGCGTTGTTAGTCGCGGTTTCGGAGTGGACCGCGTTTACGGGAGCGCGGCGCTGAACGCTGCGAACTGCTCGTCGTCGATGCCCACCATGTGACTCGGGGATGGGTAGGCCCCACTGCTGACGTCGGCGGAAAATTCCGTGAACGCGGCAATGCGCTCCGCCTGCAAACGGTCGAGCTCAACGCGGAAGTTCCGGTACTGAATCGCGTGACGCGGCGTGTGGCCGTCGGTGTAGCCGAGCATGTCCGTCGAGAAGAGATACTGCGCATCGCAACCTGCGCCCGCACCCATCGAGAGAAGCGTGACCGACGTCCGCTTGGCGATTTCCGTTGCAACGCGCTCCGGCACCACCTCAATCTCCGCCGCAAACGCGCCCGCTGCTTCGAGCTCCTTCACCTGGTTAAAGACGAGCATCGCAGACTCCGCCGTGCGGCCGACCGCCTTGAAGCCACCCGTCCACGTACGCTTCGACGGGATGAGCCCGGTATGCCCGCAGACCGGAATGCCTTCCGCAGCGAGGCCTCGCACGATCTCCGTGGATGCCGCGCAGTACACCGCGTCAGCACCCTGTTGGACTACCTCGTGTGCCTTGCGGAGGTAGTCCTCGAACGTACACAGCTGACCGTAGAGCAGGCCGGCGAACACGAAACAGTCGCCCGCTGCCTCGCGCATCGCAGGACTCCAGATGGGCGTTTCGATCGAGAGCATGTCGATGCCCGCGGCCGCAGCGGCCCGTGCCTCGTCCTGCGATTCGATGTGGATCATCGACATCTGACGCTTGCCGCGCAGCGCGCGGATCTCAGCGACGGACTTGCGGGAACGATTCATGGCCACGGTTGTGCTCCAGGTCGGTTGGGAGAAGGGTCAGATGAGGAGTAGGGACTTGAGATTGCGCGTGGGGTCGGCCAGCCCGTCGACCGACGGGTGTGCACGCTTCGCAATCAGCATCTCGGCGAGCCGGACGTCCCTGGCGATCTTGTTGCCCGGCGCGACGCCCGCTGCCGACACGATGCGACCGTCGGCGTCGAGGCCGAACACGATGGAGGTGCCGTCGCCGCGGTCGCGCGTCACGGTGTGGGTGGCCATCGACGGCAGGCCCGCGACCTGGAGTCCGAGGTCGTACTGGTCCGACCAGAACCACGGGACCGACTCGAATGCAACGTCGGCACCGAGGACGTTCGCAGCGACCGTCGTACCTTGTTCAACGGCGTTACGCCATGATTCGAGCCGCAATCGGACGCCGCCGTAGAGCGCCAGCGGAAACGAACAGCAGTCGCCTGCGGCAAACACGTCATCCGCCGACGTCCGGAGACGGGCATCGACCGCGATGCCGTTGTCGACGGTCAAACCGCCTGTTTCCGCGAGGGCAGTCAGTGGCACGGAGCCGACCCCGGCGACGACAACGTCCGCCTCGAATCGCCGGCCGTCTTTCGTGATGACGCCGTGGGACCCGTCTCGCGCGAGTTCGATGCAGGTGACCTCGGTGCTGCAGTGCACATCGACGCCGGCCTCACGGTGGCGGTCACCGACCGTCTGCGCCATACCTGCCGGGACGGCGCGTCCCATGAGCTGCGGCGCGAACTCGAGGACGGTCACGTCGCACCCGAGCGTGCGCGCGCTGGCCGCAACCTCGAGTCCAATGAACCCACCACCGACAACGACGACGCACGCTCCAGCACGTAAGACGGAGCGGAGAACTCGAGCATCCGCAGCGGTGCGAAGGGTAAGGGCATGTTCCCCACCCTCGATGGTAAGTCCGCGTGCTTTCGCACCTGTCGCGAGGATCAGCCTGTCGTAGCTGAGGAACGAACCGTCGGACAGTTCGACGTGACGTTGCGTCGTGTCCAGGGACACGGCCGCTACGCCGGGGGCCGTGTACTCCGCCAACTCGGGGATCGTCGAAAACAGGTCGTCGATGATCGGGGCGAGCTTGAACTGATTGGCAATGAGCGCGTCCTTGGAAAGCGGTGGGCGCTCGTAGGGCGATTCCAGTTCGTCATTGACAAGCGAGATCTCACCCTCGAAACCATTGGCGAGCAATGCTCGAACGGCTGTCGCGCCACACTGACCCGCGCCGACAATGACGATCCGCTTCACAGCCGTGGCTACTGCTCAATCTCGATCGATACGACGCCGCCGACCACCTGCGTCGGATAGGTCCGAAGATTCACGCAGATCGGTGCGCCAAGTCCTTCACCGGTCATGTAGTCGTAGCGTCCGTTGTGCTTCGGACACTCGATGACCGAACCCATCACGAGGCCGTCGGCGAGGAGCACCTTCTCGTGCGTGCATTGACCGTCGGTTGCGAAGAACTCGTTGCGTGGCGACCGGTAAATGGCGTACTGGTGACCACCGTGGGCGAACGCAATGACGTCTTCTTCATCGACATCATCGACGTTGCAGGCTTCGACCCAGTTGGACATGTGATGAACCTCTAATTCGGATCAGTTGCTGAGGGCAGTTGGAGCGGCATTCGGGAGTGTCCGCGTGACCACGACCGATGGGTCCGTGCGCTGACGCCACAGGACCGGCACGAACTCGCGATAAGCGGCGAAGATCGACGGCAGAATCGGCGGAAGATCCTCCTTGATCGCCTCATGCAGCTTCGGCAGCGCGTGGTAGGGAACCATCGGGAACATGTGATGCTCGAGGTGGTAGTTCATGTTCCAATAGATGAATCGGCTGATCGGATTCATTTTCACCGACCGGCTGTTGAGCCGATGGTCGGTCACATCCTCGGCAAGGCCACCGTGTTGGGTGAAGCCAGTCAGCACGAGGTGCCACGCGCCGTAAAAGCGCGGAAGTCCGATGAGCATCAGCGGCAGAATGCTGCGGGTCGCGATCACGGTCGCAAAGGTCGCGATGTAGATGGCGAACCACACCCTCGCAGCGGCAATCAAGCGCGGACGCTCCGTCTCCGGAACGAACGTCTGCACCGACGGCGACACCCGGCCGAGGACGTTTCGAACCATCGTCGACATGCCAAGCCACACGTCGAAGACGCCAACATAGGCTCCGAAGAATTTGACGATCGACGGTGGACGTTGGATCGCAATCTCCGGGTCCCGTCCGACGATGATCGTGTCGGTGTGGTGACGGGTGTGGCTCCAGCGCCACTCGACTGGATTTCGCATGATCATGAAGCAAGCAATGTTGTAGACGACGGAGTTCATCCACCGCGTCTTGAACGCGGTGCCATGCCCGCACTCGTGCCACCGGGAGTCGGACGCCGATCCGTACAGCACGGCGTACGCGATGAAGATCGGCAGCGACCACCACGACAGCCAGGTGCGCACACCCAAGACCGCGAGCACGATCAGGAGACCCAGCCAAATTGCCGTGTCTCGGATGGCGGGCATGTCGGAACGCTGCATGAGCGCCTTCATGTCTTTGCGAGGAACCGGACTCTTGTACCACGTCGCCTCAGAAAGGCTGCGTTCCACAGCCCGTACACTCTCTGGACCCGTGAGCGAGTAATCGCGACGGGTCGGTCGCGAGGGAGCGGGGGTGGCGGCCATGTAAGAACATTAGGTCATACTCTGTTCCTCCGTCACACGTTGAAACGATTCCCATGACTCGCCACATCCTCACCCTCACCTGCCCGGATCGCCCCGGGATCGTCCACGCCGTGAGCGGTGCCCTGCTCGACGTCGGCGGCAACATCACCGAGAACGCCCAGTTCGGCGACGCTGACACGAACCGCTTCGTGATGAGGACCGAGTTCGACGCGCCGACCGACGATGCCGCATCGATTCGGGAAGCGGTTGCTTCGGCGCTCGGAAGCGACGATGCGGAGATCACGGTCCGGCCCGTCGACCACCGGCCCCGAGTCCTGATCATGGTGTCGAAGTTCGACCACTGCCTCGTGGACCTGCTCTACCGGTGGCGCAACGGGCAGATCCGCGTCGACATCCCCGTCATCGTGTCGAACCATCCGGACTGCCAGTCAACCGCCGACTCCTATGGCATTCCTTACGTGCACTTACCAGTCACCAAGGACACGAAGCCAGCGCAGGAGGCGTCGTTGCTTGCGCTGGTCCAGGAACATGCTGTGGACCTGGTCGTGCTCGCGCGGTACATGCAAGTGCTGAGCGACGACCTCTGCTCGAAATTGTCAGGCCGAGCAATCAATATCCACCACTCGTTCCTCCCCGGCTTCAAGGGTGCGAAGCCGTATCACCAGGCGCATGACCGCGGCGTCAAATTGGTCGGGGCCACGGCACATTTCGTGACTGCGGAGCTCGACGAGGGGCCAATCATCGAGCAGGACGTTGCGCGAGTCGATCACGCGCACACCGCCGAGCAGCTCACGGCGCTGGGCCGTGACACGGAGCGCCTCGTGTTGTCACGCGCCGTGCGCTACTGGGCAGAGAACCGCATCCTGCTCGTGGGTCACAAAACGGTGGTGTTCCCCTAAGTTCGTCGGTTGACGAGTGGTCAGATCAGAACGGTCTGATCCGGTGTCCTTACGGAGACTTGACCGTTCGGTTCCGACCGGAACGCGACGGGCAGCACCGCTAGGCAAAGCCACCCATCGACGTCGGGACCGGCTCTGATGTAGGTCGCCGTCTCTGGGTCGAGACGCAATAGCGCAACGCCGTCCCGTTCGATGATGACGTACTCCGGGATGCCCATCTGGGCGAAGAACGGCACCTTCTCCCACGCCTCGTCGTAGGGCGAGCGGATCTCCATCACGAACTCCGCACGTCCTTCGACGCCCCGCTTCGAGCGATGTGCTTCGGCGGAAATCACGAGGTCAGGAACCCGGTAGGAGTCGGTCCGACCGGGTTCGAACACTCCCATCTCGACGTTCGCGAAGAGACGTCTTGCACGAGCAAGCGGCCGGAACACCTCCAGCAGCCAACTCTGTCTCTCCGAATGCCCTGCGTCTGCTGGCGGAACCATATGAATTACCCCATCCCACATCTCGTCTGCTCGGTCTTGATCGAGCCGAGCGCGCTCGTCCATCCAGCACTGGATGAACGGGGGAATGTCGAGGAGCACGGCTTTCATCACGACTCCAGTGTGACGACGGGGTATGACAGCATGGCAGGCCGACCCGGAGGGCCGTCAGATTGCAACGGTCTCGCGGGCGGTTCGGACCTCGATGCGGTCCGCCTTGTCCTTACGAACGGCGAACGGGAGCACTTCGGACGTGATCCAACCGTCCGCTTCGGGCGCTACCCGTGCGTAGGAACCGCCGCGGTCCAATCGCACCAGGATGGGCTCAGAAGGTTCGAGAATGAGGACCTCGGGGATGCCCATTTCGGCGAAAAATGGAACCTTGTCCCGCGACTCATCATTTGGCGAGCGAATCTCGATGACCAGCTCGGCACGACCCTCCACCCCGCGAGCTGACGAATAGAGATCGGCGCGAACGACAATGTCAGGCACTCGGTAGTCGTCTGTTCGACCGGGTCGAAATACCCCTGTCTCGTACGAAAGCCGAAGCCCACTCGCTCGCGCAAGCGGCCCCAGCATTTCAGTCAACCTGCTTCCGCGGTCCTGATGACCTGCACCTGCTGGCGGAACCATATGCAACACCCCATCCCACATCTCATCTGATCGGTCCTGATCGAGCCGAGCGCGCTCGTCCATCCAGCACTGGATGAACGGGGGAATGTCGAGGAGCACGGCTTTCATCACGACTCCGAGCATGACGAGGGGGTATGACAGTTTCGTTGCCCAAGAGGTTACCGGGTGGGAATGGACGCGGCCCAGGCCAGAATGGACGGGTGACGGACCTCGCACCAGCCGGTGCCGCTGACGCGCCCCGCGGGGCCTACCGAGCCGGGTGGCGTCTGGTGCGCGACGGTGCGCGCCGACATCCGGCCCCGTTCACAATCTCGTTGATCGGTGCCTCCGGGTTCGCCCTCTTCACGGTCGCTTCATCGTGGTCACTCGGCCGCATTGTCGACCGCGTCATCGTGCCGACCTTCGCCGCGAACGGCCACCGACCGTCCACACGAACAATCCTCGGAGCACTCGGGCTCTTCTTGGCCTTCGCTCTCCTACGTGCCATCTCGGTCATCGTCCGACGCACCTGGGCCGGACGCTGGCAGCACTCGATTGCCGCGTCGCACCGCTCCGACGTGGTGGACCGACTCCTGGCGCAGCCGCTCAGCTGGGTCCGCAAGCGTCACACCGGCGACCTGCTCGCGGCGGCCGACAACGACCCCGAGGCAGCGATCTCGATGCTGCCGCCGTTGCCGTTCAGCTTCGGAGCGATCGTCCTCATCGTCTCCTCCGCGCTCTGGCTGCTCGCCGTTGACCCGATCCTCGGAGCGGTGGCGGTCGTCGTGATGCCGCTCCTGGCGATCAGCAACATCGTGTTCGTGCGCAAGGCCGAGGGACCTGCCGAACACATCCAAGCCGCAGTGGCACAGCTCAGCGACACGGTGCATGAGACCGTCGACGGCATTGCGGTCGTGAAGGTTCTCGGAGCGCACGACTCACGCCGGACGTTGTCCTTCAAGCGGATCGAGGAGTTGCGTCTCGCCAAGATGGTCCAGCTTCGTCTCCAGGTCGTGTTCGATGCGGCCCTCGATCTTCTCCCCGCCGGTATGACGATTCTCCTGATCTTCGTAGGAGCGTGGCGAGTGCAGCGGGGTGCCGTTCGCGTCGGCGAAGTCGTGTCCGTCGTGCAGCTGTTCGAGCGCCTGCTCTGGCCACTGCGCATGCTCGCGTTCTCCATGGCCGCACTCCCCCGGTCGATTGCGGGACTCGCGCGTGTCCAGGCCATCGTGAACGAGCCGCTCGAACCGTTCCCCGTCGCACTGCCGATTCGGTCGCCCGGCAACGTCATCGAACTCGACGACGTCAGCGTGATCCATCCCGACGGCCGCATTGCACTAGACGGGGTCACGCTACAGATCCGACGTGGCCAGCGGGTCGCGATCGTCGGCCCGACGGGCTCGGGCAAGACGACCCTGCTCCATATCCTCGCGGGTATCGACGCGCCCACAAGCGGACACGTGCATCGTCCACCTGACATCGCGCCGATTCTCGTGTTCCAGGAGCCGCTGCTGTTCTCCGGGACGCTGAGCCACAACGTCACCCTTGGTGCTGAGGCGGCACCCGCGGCGCTCAACGATGCACTCGCACGAGCCAGCGCCGCGCAATTCGTAGGCGAGCTTACAAACGGAATCGAGACCCTCGTGGGCGAACGCGGTGTCACGCTGTCAGGCGGGCAGCGCCAACGGGTCGCACTTGCCCGAGCAATGGCACGGCGGCCGAAGGTGCTGCTGCTCGACGATACGACATCGAGCCTCGATCCGACCACGGAGGCCGAGGTACTACGCGCGCTTGCTGACCCGGACGTTGCGGAAACGGTCGCGCTCGTGGCCGCCCGACCGTCCGCGATCGCCTTGGCCGACGAAGTCGTGTTCCTCGTCGACGGCCGCATCGAGGCTCACGGACCACACGAGAATCTCATGGCAACGTCGGAGCTCTACCGCTCGATCGTCCTGGCATACGCGGTCGGTGACCGGAGCACGCATGCCTGAGGCCGAGGACGCTCCCCGCGAGATCGCGGTCGGTGACACGCTTCGGCGCGCCCGTCAGCATCTGCCGGGGGTCGAGCGAGGCTTGCGCATGACGTTCGCCTTTGCAGCCTTTGGTGCGCTCGGCCGACTCGTGCTGCCCATCGTCCTGATGAAGGCGATCGATGACGGCATCCGGGTCGGCGAGGTCCAGGTGGGTACGGTTGCTCGACTGTGCCTCTTCGCTGCGCTCGCCACCGTGCTGACCGAGATCTCCACTCGGGTCGCCGCGTACCGACTCGGCACGTGGAGCGAGGCGACGATGGCGTCGCTGCGACGCGGCTGTGTGGATCGCTTCCTCGGCATGAGCCTCGATCAGCACGCTCGTGAACGACGCGGCGTCCTCGTTGCGCGGGCGACAACCGACGTCGAATCGATCTCGCGATTCTTCGAGTGGGGCGCGATCGCCTGGCTGGTGAATTCCGTGATCGTGATCGTGCTCAGCGGTTATCTGCTGCTGCTCGACCTGCGTCTCGGTGCAATCGCGATTGTTGTGGTGCTCCCCGTGGCGTTGGTGATGAAGACCGTGCAGCATCGGCTGCTCGGTGCGTACGACGCAGTCCGCGGGCACGTCGGTGCGTACCTCGGACGGGCGGGCGAGATCGTCACCGGTGCCGCAGTGATCCGCGCGTACCAGGCCGAAGACATCATGCGAACGTCGACAGCCGCGTCCATCGAGGGACGTCGACGTGCATCGATCCGAGCAGGCACGCTCGGCGCGTTTCTGTTCCCCGTCGGCGACCTGTTCTCCACCGCGGCAGTCGCGACGATTGTTGTTGTGGGTGTCCACCTCGGGCCCGAGACGGGACTGACGCAAGGGACGATCATCGCGGTCATTTTCGCGACGATTCGACTGCTCGATCCGGTGTCGGAGATCAGCGAGAACCTAGATCAGACGCAGCTCGCCGTCGCCGGGCTGTCACGGGTGTTGGACGTGCTCGACCTACCGGTGGAACTCGCTGCCGACGTCGACGCGATCGACCTACCGCCGGGCCCGCTGGGTGTCTCGCTGGACCACGTCTGGTACCGCTACCCGGCGCGCCGCGATGAGTACTCGACTGATGGCGCTGACACGTGGGCACTGAAGGATGTGTCGTTCGCCGTTCCCGCCGGAACGTCGCTCGCGATCGTCGGTGCGACCGGTTCAGGCAAGAGCACGACCGCGCGGTTGCTCGCACGAATGAGCGACCCCCAGCGAGGAACCATATGTGTACAGAGCATCAATGCGAGACACATTCGCGAACAGATGTTCCGGACGCGGGTGCAGCTCGTTCCGCAGGAGCCGTTCCTGTTTGACCTGTCGATCGCGGAGAACCTCCGCGGCGGACGTCCTTCGGCCTCAACCGCAGACTTGCGTGCAGCCATCGATCGGCTCGGGTTGGCTGACTGGTTCGAATCCCTACCCGCGGGTCTTTCGACGCACGTCGGCGAGCGCGGCGCGGACCTCTCGGCGGGTGAGCGTCAACTCGTCGCGCTCGTGCGCGCCGAAGTTGTCGGACCCGACGTGCTGGTGCTCGACGAGGCAACATCGTCCGTCGACGCTGCCACGGAGGCACGGCTCGCCGCAGCGATCGAGCGGATCGGACAGGGTCGCACCATGATCGTGATCGCGCACCGACTCTCGACCGCGGCGCGCATGGACCGGATCGCGGTCATGGAGCACGGCCGCATCGTGGAGATCGGCACGCACGGGGAACTTCTTGCGAACGGTGGCACCTACGCAAGGTCGATCGCCGACTGGACCAGCAGCCTCACCGGCTGAGCGCTGAGCCACCGACGTCAGCCTCGTCGGGCGTCGCCCGAGCCCTCGTTGAAGGTGTCGTCCGCGCTGGTGAGAGTCGCCCGCGCAGCGTGTGCGCCACGAGGCGCTCTTTACCCTGTGGTGATGAAAGGCACCATCGTGCGCTTGTCGCAGCAAGCGTGTTGAAGCTG
>JAYSSR010000029.1:0-42912 GCA_043720395.1 Acidimicrobiia bacterium | reverse complement strand
CCATCGACTCACCCCCCACGACTTCCACGGCGAATGGAACTACACCCTCACGCCTACCCCAACCCCACAAACGACCAACTAAACACTTTCCAGGCCCTAAGCGTGCCTGGGTAACTTCCCGTTCCACCCGAAGTTGGTGGAGTCCCATCTGGGCGAGAGCCTTCGTCCGATGCTTGGCGGCTAACCCTGCCGCGCCTGGACGGGCCGCGAGTTCGGTCTGAAGAGTGCGGAAGTTCTTGGCCATGAGTGCTCCTTCGCATCAGAGGCTTTTGAGATATCGCGAGGCACGACATAGAGTGCCGGACGCGAGGGGCTTCGGGAAGTGGTCAAGTGCGCGTTGGTCCGAGGAATGCGGTGATGTTGGGAAGCATCGCGGTGGTGCGGATACCGGGCGCGGCGTCGCACACGTACGGGACGGCGTTGACGGCGCGGTGCGCAGTCAAGCCTGGACTCGTTTCCGCCCACCGCTCGATCGGAACCGGAAAGCGAATGTCCACGTCCATCGGCGTGTCACCCTGTACCGACAACCGCCATCCGGTTTCTCGCAAGGGCCACGCCGGTGCGATGTCGGTGCCGCAATACCAATTGGCTCGGAACTGCACGACCGGCTCGCCGACTTTCGTCGCGGACACGGTGATCCGCTGCGCGGCCACGGTGCCCGCCTCCACACGCCCGGCGGCGATATCGAACGTCTCCCGTGCTGTCGCGAATTCGCCGATCGCTTCGATGCCCTCGATCGGGATGGACAAAGCATCCGCAAGGGACCACAGCGACGGACCGAAGCCGCCGCGCAGATGCGCGAGGCGGTTTGCGTCGAACTCAGCGAGCGGCTTCCCGAACCCCATGATGTCGAAGAGAAGCTCCGGCGAATTCCGCGAAGATACGTCGGCGAACTCATCGATCACGAGTCGGTCGAGTCGACGCTGCAGCGACGTGAGCACGAGCGGCACAGCTTCGGTAATGAAGCCAGGACTGCTGCCGGTGCTGTGGATGGAGGACCTACCCCGATTGCACGCTTCCTCAATTCGATCGAGCATCGACTCGTCGAGCGACGCCGGGCGGTGGAACTCGCCGCGGGTCGTCACCACATTGAGACCGCTGGCCAACAGAGTGACCACCTCGTCGAGGTCGAACAGCCGCGGCATGTAGAGCACGCAGTCGGCGTCGAGAGCGAGGATGTCGTCGATCGATCTCGTTGCAAGAACACCGGTCGCTGGCGCACCGCACAAGTCGCCGGCGTCCCGACCTGCCTTGTCCTCGCCGTAGACGTAGAGGCCCACGAGGTCGAACCGGGGATGCTCCATAACGGCACGTAACGACCGAGCGCCGATGTTGCCCGTCGCCCATTGGACGACTCGGTATCGCCGAGGTGGGGGTGCCAGAAGGGGGAGGCTCATGCGCACGAGTCTGGCCGCGATCGCGACGTTCGCTCCAAACGAGAACGCGATTTCCGCGCGCTGGTAAGGTCGAGACGTGTCTGATCAGCTCATGCTCGGCCGAGTGGCGTCGTGCCTCACCGACCTTGTGCGCACGGGAGACAACGAGTGGACGGCGGGCACGCTGGGGCTGCAGGGCGGGACGGTTTTCGGTGGCCAACTGCTCGGCCAGACCGTCGTGGCTGCCGCCCGCACCTGCGACGACATGGCGGTCAAGTCGGCCACTGCGCACTTTCCTCGCGCTGTTCGCGACACCGGCACACTGACGCTCCACGTCGACACGCTGCACCGCGGATCGACCTACGCGACGTTGCAGGTCGAGCTTCGCCAACCTGACCGGTCGGGCCGCGATGTTGTTGCGTTCCGTGCCATGGTCCTCTGCCACGTGCCGGTCGAAGGGCTCGCTCACTCGACACCGATGCCCGCGCAAGCGTCACCGCTCGACGCCCGGGTCATCGACCTGCAGCTCGTGCCGTGGGAGTGCCGCATCGGAAGCGACAACGATCTCGACGACCGGGCGCCGCAGCTTCCCGAGCTGCGTCTGTGGACGCGTACCGAACCGCTCAATGACGCTCCAGCCACCCACCAAGCCCTCCTCGCCTATCTCACGGATCTGACGCTGATCGGTACGGCCCTTCTCCCTCACGACGGGTGGAGCCAGCTCGACGCGCACAACACGCTGCGCACGTCGGTCATCACCCACCAGCTGTGGTTTCACCAACCATTGCGTATTGACGACTGGCTCCTTCTCAAACAGACCAGCCCGGTCGCGGTCGGGGGCTCCGCGTTCGGACGCGGCGACGTCTACACGTTGGATGATCGACTCGTCGCGAGCTACTCGCAAGAATCCATGATCCGCCTCCCGGAGGCCGCGAGCCAATGACCAACACCCGCTGGACCACTCGTGAACTACCACGCGCGCTTACTGAACAGTACGAGTCGACTGGTTGGTGGACGTCGGACACGGTTGGCGGAATGGTCGCCGAGGCGTTGCGCGACAACCCGTCCGCGAACGCGTCGATCTGGTCGCGGACCCGGCCCTGGACGGGGACATACGCCGACATCGACGTCGAGGCGCGTCGTCTCATCGGCTTCCTCAGCGCGCATGGTGTTCATACGGGCGATGTCGTTGCGTTCCAGATCCCGAACTGGCGCGAGGCCATCGTGTCGTTCGCTGCGCTCGCGATGGGCGGTTACGTACTCGTCCCGATCGTGCACATCTACGGACGCAAGGAGGTCGGCTTCATCCTCCGCGAGAGCGGCGCGGCTGCCTATCTTTCGCCGACCTCGTTCGGCCCGGTGAACTACGTCGACATCATCGATGCTGAGGCCCCGGACATGTTGCGCTGTCACGTGGTCGTCGGTGGGGGAGTGTGGGCGCCGGCGGTAGGGCAGGTCACTCGTGTGTCCTACGACGAGGTCGCGTCTTGCCGGCCGGTTGCTCTGTTGCCGATCGTCGCTGCAACCGACGTCGCCGTCCTCGCCTACACGTCGGGGACCACGAGCGACCCGAAGGGCGTCATGCACGATCACCGGACGCTGCTGAGCGAGGTGCGCCACATGGGCGGCTGGGTCACGCCTGGCAACCCGAATCTCATGGGTTCGCCGGTCGCACACGCAACAGGAATGCTGGGCGCAGTTCTCGGGCCGTTCAACGTCGGCAGCGACATTCACCTCATCGACCGGTGGGACCCCGCACACGCGCTGGAGGTCATGGCCGAGGCGGGCATCGGTGGCGGAACGGGCGCGTCGGTCTTTCTCGCCAGCCTGCTGAACCATCCGACCTTTACGCCCGCACACGCGGCGAACATGCGACGGGTCGGCCTGGGCGGTTCGCCGGTGCCGGTTTCGCTTGGTGAACTCGCTGCGTCGCATGGCGTCACCATCATCCGCGCGTACGGTTCGACCGAACACCCGTCGACCACCGGGGCGCAGTTCGACGACTCGGCCGAGATCCGACACCGCACGGACGGGCGTCCGCTTCCGGGAGTCGAGATTCGCCTCGTTGACTTGGACGACCACGAGGTGCCCGTTGGCGTGGCGGGCGAGATCCTGTCGCGTGGTCCCGACCTGTGCCTCGGTTACACCGACCCGGCGCTGAACGTCGCGTTCGACGCCGACGGGTGGTACCGCACGGGCGACATCGGCGTTCTGGACGACGATGGCTGCCTCACCATCACTGACCGTGTGAAGGACATCATCATCCGCGGAGGCGAGAACATCAGTGCCGCCGAAGTTGAACAGGCGATTCAGACGCTGCCCAGCGTCGCAGAGGTGGCGGTCGTGGCAGCACCCGACGAACGTCTCGGCGAACGTGCGTGCGCGATCGTACGTATGCATACTGGTTCGAGCGAGATCACTCTTGAGGATTTGCGTGGGCATCTCGCCTCCAGCGGGCTCGCACGACAGAAGTGGCCGGAGGAACTTCGGATCGTGAACGACTTTCCGCGCACCGCTTCTGGGAAGGTCCGCAAGGTCGACCTGCGCACGCAACTGCGTGAAGGAGCAACGTCATGAACGCATATCGACGCATCACCGTGTCGCCGATCGCTGGAGCCCTTGGAGCGGAGATCGGCGCCGTCAACCTGGCTGAGTTCGACGACGACACGCTGGCAGAGATCCGGAAGGCCTGGCTGGAACATCTCGTCGTGTTCTTCCACGACCAGCCGCTGTCACTCGACGACTACCTCGCGTTCGCGCGTCGCATCGGCAAGCCAGCCCGCTATCCGTTCGTGCCGGGTCTCGACGGTCACCCCGAGATCATCGCCGTGAAGAAGCTTCCGCACGAGACGGTGAACTTCGGCGGGATCTGGCACTCCGACACGGTGTACCTCGACACGCCGCCGATGGCGTCGATGCTGCTCGCTCGTGAGATTCCGCCGTTCGGTGGCGACACGCTGTTCGCCAACATGTACGCGGCCTACGAGGCTCTCTCGCCTGCCATGCGGACGCTGCTCGACCCGTTGCGCGGCGTCAACAGCTCTGCTCTGGCCGATGTGAGCAAGACGCGTGAAGACCGCGTTCGCGACGGCGGATCGGGTGATGCTCTGCGCACGTATGAATCCATCCACCCTGTTGTGCGGACGCATCCCGAAACCGGGCGTACGGCTTTGTACGTCAACGTCGCCCATACGGCGCGCTTCGACGGAATGACCGAGGAGGAGAGTCGTCCGCTGTTGCAGTTCCTCTTCCAGCATCAGGTGAAGCCGGAATTCACGTGCCGGTTTCGCTGGCGCGTCGGTTCGCTCGCCATGTGGGACAACCGTTGCGCGATGCACAACCCTGTGAACGACTACCACGGCCACACACGGATCATGCACCGCATCACCTTGGAGGGCGACGTCCCCCGCTGAAATCGCGCGAAGGGCTCGGTCGCGGTACATCCGGTGCGTTCGCGGTGCATTCGGACGCACCGAACGCACCGCGAGCGGGCCGATTGCACCGCGACAGAGCCATGAGAACGATGTTCTCTGGTGGTGAGAGGGAGACTTCGCTACGATGGGCCCAAAGGGGAGATGATGGAACCACAGCGTGTTGTCGTGATCGGTGCATCGGGCGGGCTTGGCCGCAGCATCGGCGTCGGGCTTGGTCAGCGGGGCCACCGCGTGGCGCTCCTCGCTCGACGCAAGGAACGCCTCGAATCCGCGGCAGCCGAAGCCGGCGCGGGGACCGCAGCGATTGCCTGCGACGTCACGGACGAGCCATCCGTGAAGGCGGCAATCGCCGAAGCAGCCATTGGTCTTCGTGGCATCGATGCAGTGATCTACGCACCCGGCGTCGGGCCGATCGGGGCGCTGGCCGACACCGACGCTTCAACGTGGCGGCACATCTTCGACACCAACGTCATCGGCGCGTCTTTGGCAACAGCGGCTGCCTTACCGCACCTCGAGGCGTCGCAGGGGAAGGCGATCTACCTCTCGTCGGTGGCTGGAACAATCACCGCACCGTGGGCCGGCCTGGGCTCCTATGCGGTGAGCAAGGCGGCACTGAACAAGCTGATCGAGGCGTGGCGGGTCGAGCATCCACACCTGAGCTTCACGCAATTCGTGGTAGGCGAATGTGCGGGTGGTCCCGGCGAAAGCCAGAGCGAGTTCAACGTCGGTTGGGACCGAGAGGTGGCTGGCCGGTTCTATCCGCAGTGGTACGCAAAGGGCTATATCACCGGCGCACTTGTCGAGGTCGATGAACTCATCACGGTTATGAATACCGTTGTCTGCGGCGGCCGGACCATGGCGATGCCCACCGTGATAGTCGCGTCACGTCCCGCCCCACCCGCTTCCGCCTAGTTCGCCCTCACTCGCACGGAGTCCACGTGTCCCTATTCGATACCTTCAGTTTTCGCGGCAAGCGAGTCCTCGTCGTCGGTGCCGCAACCGGCATGGGTGCTGCGGCCGCCGCTCTTGCCATCGACGCCGGCGCAGACGTCATTGCGCTCGACCGAGCCGATTTCGCGCTTCCTGGCGCGACCGTCGCCCGGATCGACCTGGCCGACAAGGCGTCGATCGAGGACGCGGCCGCCTCGCTGACGGGTCCGTTCGACGCGCTCATGTCGTGCGCCGGTGTTGCCGACGGAACGCCCGGCATCGAGAAGATCAACTTCCTCGGCCATCGTCATTTCATCGACTGCCTCCTTCAGCGTGACCTCCTCGCTCGTGGCTCGGCGATTGGCCTGATCTCTTCTTTCGCAGGTGCCGGTTGGGACACGCCAGCGGCCTGGCCGTCGATCTCCGCGTACCTTGACCTCGACTTCGACGCTGCCACGGCATGGGCGATCGAGAAGGGCAAGGCCGACTACCGGTGGGCAAAGCAGTCCGTGAACGCCTACGTCGCACGGGAGGCCTTCACCTTGCTCAAGCGTGGCATCCGCATCAACGCGATCCTTCCCGGCCCCACCGACACTCCACTCGCACAAGCCAACGCCGCGACGTGGCTCGGCTTCGGTGCCGATTACCGCGCCGAGACGGGCATCGAGCCATCGACACCGTCCGAGCAAGCAGGGCCGCTTCTCTTCCTGTGCAGCGACGCCGCAAAGGCAATCACCGGCGTCACTCTCGTGACGGACGCGGGCTATATGAGCGCGGGCATCACCGGCTCGTTCCCGCCCGCGGCGCGAATCGTGAACTTCATGACGGGCCGCGGCTGAGGGCTTGTCCGGGTCCCGCCCTCCCGACGTTGAGACGTAGAACCCGGCTCACCGAGGCGACCTGACCCAACGTCCGAAGGCTCGTGGTGCGGGCCGCCTCAGGCCCAGACGTCATCGACTCGCACGACGTGGTCGCGAGCATCGATGATCGCGGTCAACCGTGCCCGCACCTCGTCGGTGGCTTCGTCGTCGGTGAACACGTAGTCCCGCCCACGCTTGATGGCGTCGACGACGTTTGCCGCCACCATCGACGCCGGGAGCACGCCGCGCGGGTTCATCCTCGTTTCGACGCGTCCCGGCATGACGACGCTCACGCCGATCGGCGCGCCGACCTTGCGAAACTCTGCGCGCAGAACGTCGGAAAGCCCGAGCACGCCGTGCTTCGCAACGGTGTACGGCCCAAGGCGGTCGATCGCCGTCACCGACGCCATCGAGCCGACGTTGACCACGTGTCCCTCTTCGCCGGTCCCAAGGATGCGCGGCACGAACGACCGCACGCCATGGATCACGCCCCACAGGTTCACGTTCAATACGCGTTCCCAGTCCTCGACGCTCAGCTCCCAGCTGAATCCACGGTTCACGATTCCCGCGTTGTTGACGCAGACGTTGATCGCGCCGAACCGTTCGACCGCTTCGACCGCGACGCGTTCGACCGAGAGCGGGTTACGAACGTCAATGGCGACGCCGAGCACATCAGCGCCTCGTTCGCTGAGTTCAAGGACCGCTTCGGCAAGCAACACCTCGTCGATGTCGGCCAACACAATCCTCATGCCCTCGGCGAGGGCAAACGCTTCGCTGATAGCACGCCCAATTCCACTCGCCGCGCCGGTCACGACGGCAACTCGATTCTGCAATGTGTTCATGTTGCCGACGGTACCCCGACTCGCCGGTGCAGCACCGAACAAGGGCTGGAAGTCGCGCGGTAAGACCCCAGATTCGGCCGAAATACGCTTGACTTTTCGCCTGAACGCGCGGAATTCAGCCCCTGTTCGGCGACTACCGACTACCGTCGAGCTGTGTCGACCAATTCTCGTCCGCTGCCCCGCCTCACCTTCATGAACGACTGGTTCTGGACCGCTGGGGCCGAGAACAAGTTGCGATTCCTGGGCTGTGACGATTGCGGAAAAATCATTCATCCACCGGCACCCATCTGCCCAAAATGTCGCGGCCGCAGCTCGACCCCAACGGAAGTGTCGGGCAAGGCAACGGTCGTGGGATTTACGGTGAACCACCAGGCGTGGCATCCCGCATTCGAACCGCCCTACGTGATCGCGAACGTCGTTATGGCCGAGGACACGACGGTGCATCTCACCACGAACATTGTCGGGTGCGAGCCCAGCGATGTACGCATCGGATCGGAGGTACAAGTCCGCTTCGAACAGTTCGAAGACGTCTGGCTGCCACTCTTCGAACTTACGGGCGCAATCGATTCTGTGGACCGTGTGCCTGAGCCGCAGCGTCCGACCCCGCGTCCGCCCGTGACTTCCGAGCGCTTCGAACACAAGTCCGTGTTGTCCGGCATCGGACGATCAGCGATGGGACGCCGACTCATGCGCGATCCCGTGTCGCTCACCGTGGACGCCTGTCTTGCTGCGGTCGCCGACGCCGGGCTCACGCTCGACGACATCGACGGCCTGTCGACCTACCCGGGCGCTGGCGGGTACGACATCGGATTCACGGAGGGCGGCATCACGCCGATCGAGGAGGCGTTGCGCTTGAAACCCACGTGGATGAATGGTGCAGGCGACACCCCCGGCCAATCGGGAGTCATAGGCGCAGCCATGATGGCCGTCGCGAGCGGACTCTGCCGTCATGTCCTCTGCTACCGCACGGTGTTCCAATCGACGGCATCGGTGCTCCGGCTCCACGAGGGCGGCGGACGCGTTCTCGGGCCCCACGAGTGGCGCACACCGTTCGGACTCATGTCCGCCGCGAGCGCTATTGGTATGCACGCGAACCAGTACATGAACCGATACGGAGCAACGCGGGAGATGCTCGGGTGGATCGCCCTCAATGCCCGGGCGAACGCTGCCCGCAACCCCGACGCGATCTACCGCGACCCGATGACGATGGACGACTACATGAACGCCCGCCTCGTTTCAACGCCTTTTGGCCTGTACGACTGCGACGTGCCGTGTGATGCCGCGGTGGCGGTCATCGTGTCTGCGGTGGATACGGCGGAAGACGGCCCGAACAAAGCAATTCGGATCGAGTCAGTTGGGTCGCAGATCACCGAGCGGATGTCGTGGGACCAGGACACCGTTACCCACGAGTCGCAAGTATTCGGCCCGGCAGCGCATCTGTGGTCACGAACGGACCTGCGGCAGAAAGACGTCGACCTCGCGCTGCTCTACGACGGCTTCACGTTCAACGCGATCTCGTGGTTGGAGTCGCTCGGCTTCTGCGGGATCGGCGAGGCACAGGATTGGCTCGACGGTGGGCGTCGTATTGCTCTGGGTGGGGACCTACCCGTGAACCCCCACGGCGGCCAACTCTCCGAGGGTCGCACGCATGGCTTCGGTTTCATCTACGAAGCGGTCAAACAACTCCGCCACGACGCCGGAGAACGTCAGGTTGCGAACGCAGAGACCGCCGTCGTAAGTACCGGCGGGGTCACTCCCGGCGGCACGATGCTGCTGCGCCGCGAGTAGTGAAACCCGCGCACGAATCGATCGAGAAACCACCCGATACGACCACCCAATCGACCGATCCCGACATTTGTCCGATTGGGTGGTTCCATGCTCGAACCTCGGCCCGCCGTGAAGACCAGTCAGTTCGTGGTGATGATCGGCATGCTCTCCCAGCCCCGCACCGTCGACGTGTGCCCTTGCACCGCGTTGACGAGATCGACCTCCCAGGTCGGGAAGCGGCTCAAAAGCTCGTCGAGTGCAACCCGTGCTTCCAATCGTGCAAGCGCCGCCCCCAAGCAGAAATGCGCACCGAATCCGAACGAAAGGTGACGGTCAATTCTGCGATGCACGTTGAATTGATCGGGGTTTTCAAACTTTCGCTCGTCGCGGTTGGCCGACCCATTCACCAGAAGCATCACGCTTCCTTCGGGCACAAGTTTGCCGTGTAGCTCGACGTTGGTAGTCACATATCGCGCCTGAATCGGCGATGGTGCCTCGAAGCGCAGCATCTCCTCGATCGTGTTCGGGATGAGCGATCGGTCGGCAACAACCTCAGCCCTCTGAGCCGGATTCTCCGCCAGCACTTTGGCCGTGAACCCGATGAGGCGGTTCGTCGTCTCGTTTCCTGCCGATGCGATGAGCCGGATGTAGCCGAGCACTTGCTCGCGACTGAGCGTCTTCGTAATGCCATCTTCGTCTTCGTATTCGGCGGTGAGAAGATCCGTCATGAGGTCGTCAGACGGATTCTTGGAGCGCCATTCGACGTAGTCGGCGAAGCCACCTTGCATCGCATTTGCATTGATCCGCTCCAAGTCTTCCCTGGAGGGCATGTCGCTCGACTTCAGCTTCAAGCCTTCGTCGGTCTGCTCGCGAATCGCGTCTTGATCCTCCGGCGGGATGCCGAGAAGCATGCCGATGGTTTTCATCGGAACCTTGGCTCCGAGGTCCTTCACAACGTCGAAGCCCCCTGCACCGATGTAATGGTCCAGCGATTCTGCGCAGAACTTGCGGACTTCGGGTTCGATCGCGGCCATCCGCCGTGGGGTGAACACCCGTGACAGCAGACCGCGATGCAGGTCGTGTCCGGGCGGGTCTTCAAAGATCACCATGCCCGGTGGCATCTGTACCTTGGCCTTGACCATTTCCAGGATCGTGCCGTGCGCACTGCTGAACGTCTGCCAGTCGAGCATCCCGCGCTCGACGTCGTCGAAGCGCGTGAGCGCATAGAACCCGTAACGCTCGTTCTCGTACAGCGGTGCCTCGTCGCGCAATCGACGCCAGACCGGATACGGATCGTTGTCGATCTCGAAGTCGTACGGGTCGTAGTAGGGGTCAATGGGCGCGTTCATCGTGAGTCCCTCGGTCAATCGTGGTGAGTGTGTCGCTTCGGACACTAGCCATCTCCGTCCGAGAGAATGCCATTCTCCGACTGCTCCTGGACGGCTAACACTCGACCTTGCTGTGAAGGGGAGAACGACGCTACCGTGCGACAGCAGCCGCCCTACCTTGCGGCCCGCCGAGAGGACACGCAATGGACGAGAAACTGATCCCTCACATCATCGAGATCCAGCAACTCCTTGCCCGCTACGCGGTCGGCATGACACAGGACGACGTCGAAACGGTGATCGGCGTGTTTGCACCCGGTGGCACGTACGGCGCCTTCGGCGACATCTACGAGTTGTCCGTGTTCGCGGAACTCGTCGCCGTGGCACCGAAGGGCCTGTTCATGGTCGGCCCGCCTGAACTCAACCTGGACATCGAGGTCGGCACGGGCACTGGCACCCAGCCGCTGCTCATGATCGACCAAACGAATCACGCCATGCGGATCGGTTGGTACTCCGACACATACGTGCAAACGTCCGATGGTTGGCGGTTGATGACACGGTCGATGACGTTCCAGCGCAAGAGCGGCTCCCGTGACGCTGGGCGTGCGCACGACCCCCGACGGCCAGAGGGTTCCCGAAAGGCCGCGACCGAAGCGCCATGAGAGACGACACGACTGGCGGCATGACGAACCGCACGACTGGCGGCATGAACGTTGTCATCGGCGGCGCATCTGGCATCGGAGCGGCGGCCGTTGCGGCACTCCCGGGTGCGACGCTCGCGGCCGATCTCCGCGGCGGCGCGATCGATTGCGACATCACCGACCGTTCTTCACTGGACGCGCTGGCTGCCCGCGTCGACAAACTACGCGCGCTTATCATCACTGCCGGGCTCACACCCGCACTCGCACCCCCCGCCGCGATTCTGCGCGTGAACCTCACCGGTACCGCGTTGGCGCTCGACGCGTTCGACCATCTCATCGGCGACGGCACCGTGGTGGTGTGCCTTGCATCGATGGCCGCCCATCTTGGCGGGCCGCCCGATGATCCCGAACTCCTCGCGAAGCTCGACGACCCGCTCAACGCCGATCTCGCCAGCCTCACCGACAATTCCGGCACGGCTTGCATGTTCTCGAAGATCGGTGTGCTGCGTCTCGTTCGCCGTCTGGCGGGTCCGTACGGTCGACGCGGCGCTCGCATCGTGTCGATCTCACCCGGGATCATTGACACACCGATGAGCCAAGCCGAAGTTGCAAGCGGAAGCGGTGCGGCCAACCTCGTCGGAGCGAGTGCCCTCGGTCGCCAAGGTCGCGCCGACGAGATCGCATCGGTGATTGCATTCCTCTGTTCGCCTGGAGCGAGCTACGTCACGGGCACCGACGTCGCCGTCGACGGTGGTGTCCTCGCGGCCATTCGACCCTGAGCCCTCAATCAGACACAGCAGAATAAATCGAGCGGCGAAGCCGGTCGCCGGACATCGCCGCTCCGCGGTCGTGCCCTATCCGCTCGGCCTCCATAGACGATTTCATCGACTCAGGGTCGCCCCGCTGCAAGCTTGCGGAAGTCCCAACTCGCGATCTTCGCAGGCCGTAGCCGGACCCACGCGTGGCGTCCGTCGTGGCGGACCGTGCCGCCCGGACCTTGGTACTTGATCGCATTCAGTTGCTCGATCACGTCGAGTTCCTGATTCGGCTCACCGGTTCGGGGCACTTCGCCGACCACTTCGACCGCGCCGGAAAGCTCGACACCACGAAGTTCCATGTACTGCTCGCCCGCGTCCACAATGACGCTGACTCGCGAGTCGCGTTGCAGATCCGTCCAACGCTGCGACGCGGTGAGGGTGGTGAGCCAAAGTGCGCCGTCGTGCCATAAGAACCAGAGGGGCGTGACGTGCGGAGCGCCGCTCGCTCTCACCGTCGCAACACGGCAGGTCCGTTCGACAGCGAGGAACTCGTCGACCTCCGCCGGGGTCATGGCAATCTTGCGACCGCGCTTCTGTGCGTCAAATGCGTTCATGTCCTGATTCCTACACCGACTTGACCGACGTTCGCACAGAAGCTGGCGACACGTTTGACCTCCGCGGGCATCGGACGCGTTCGACGCCACAGGTGCTCGGACAGAAGACCCAGCACGGCGTGTGCCCGCAACGTCGCATCGAACGTCGGACGCTCGCTGCCGAGCTCGGCGAGCGGTCTTTCGATCAGCGCGCCAAGCTGTTGAGCGGTCGACGGCGAACCGGAACTTGAGGCCGGGTTGATCGAACCGGCATTCCACAGCACGGCAAGCGTCGCAGCAGCAATTTCTGGATCGGCAGCCTGCGTCAAGATCCCATCGACCCAACGGCCGATTTGTCTGTCCGGCAACGTTTCCTTCGACATTCGGTGCGCTAAGTAGCTTCGCAGGCGCTCCGTACCTTCCTCGAGGATCGCGGACACCAACTCGTCTTTCGACGAGAAGTGCCGATAGAACGCCTCGTTCGACAGACCGGACGCCGTCACGATGTCGGCCACACGCGGCCGCGACTCGGTGCCGCACGCCTTCATGACGTTGCGGGCAGCATCGAGCAGACGGCGAACTTCGTCGTCGTAATCGATACCGCGGCGCGATGCCGTCTGCTTCGCGATACGCGCTGCGACCGTGCTCAACGTGTGAACCTCCGAATTGACAGAACATCATTCTGCATCCCAGAATGATATTCCACCAAGGCATCGAAAGGCCAGCGCATGTGGGATTTTGAGACCGATCCTGAGTTCCAGGTCAAGCTTGACTGGGCGAACGAGTTCGTCCGTAGCGAGGTCGAACCGCTCGACATGCTGTTCAAAGGACTGGAGTTCACGCCGCCCACGGCTCATCTCCGCACGATCCTCGATCCGTTGAAGAACGAGGTCCGGAAGCAGAAACTGTGGGCCACGCACCTCGGCACGGAACTCGGCGGACAGGGGTACGGGCAGCTTAAACTGTCGCTGCTCAATGAGATCCTCGGCCGCTCCAGTTGGGCACCGATCATCTTCGGTTGCCAAGCCCCCGACACCGGCAATGCAGAGATCATCGCCCACTACGGCACAGCCGAACAGAAGGAGCGCTATCTCATGCCGCTCTTGAACGGCGAATGCTTCTCGAGCTACTCGATGACTGAGCCGCATGCAGGTGCCGACCCAACGATGTTCACGACCCAGGCGGTACGCGACGGCGACGAATGGGTCATCAACGGATGGAAGTTCTTCTCATCGAACGCCCGTACGTCGGAGTTCCTCATCGTGATGGTCGTGACCAATCCCGATGTGAGCGCCTACAAGGGCATGTCGATGTTCCTCGTTCCTCGCCGCACACCGGGCGTGAACATCGTGCGCAACGTCGCCCTGGCCGGTGAGACCGACGAGCACAGCTCGCACGCGCTCATTCACTACGAGAACGTACGAGTTCCAGCTGATGCGCTGCTCGGCGGAGAAGGGCAGGCGTTCGCCATTGCGCAGACCCGCCTCGGCGGCGGACGCATCCACCATGCGATGCGCACCATCGGCTTGGCGCAACAGGCGCTCGACATGATGTGCGAACGGGCGCTGAGCCGAACCACGCAGGGTTCGCTGCTCGCCGACAAGCAATTCGTGCAGGGTTACATCGCTGACTCGTATATTCAGCTCAAACAATTCCGTCTCATGGTTATCTACACCGCATGGCTGATCGACAAGCACAACAATTATCAGAAGGTCCGCAAGGATATTGCAGCGATCAAGGTTGCGATGCCGGCCGTACTCCACGATATTGCTACGCGCGCGATGCAGGTCCACGGTGCGCTTGGCACAACCAACGAGATGCCGTTCTTCAGAATGATCCTCGGTGCCGGCGTCATGGGTCTTGCCGATGGTCCAACAGAAGTTCACAAGATCACGGTCGCAAAGCAGGTCTTGCGCGACTACCGACCAAGCGATGATCTGTGGCCCACGCAGCACCTTCCCAAGCGCGAGGCAGCGGCACGCGAAAAGTTCGCCGCGTACCTCGAAGCCGAAGTGGGGAACCAATGAGCGTCGGTGCACCATCGGGCGGAGCGCCCACCATTGACCTCAACGTCGAACGACTCGCCGCGTGGATGGACACTCGGGACCTCGGCGTCGGTGCCCCGTTGCAGCACAACTTCGTGTCCGGCGGGTCGCAGAACGCCATCTACGAGATCCGACGCGGCAGCGTCCACG
The DNA here is from genome assembly GCA_043720395.1 of Acidimicrobiia bacterium. Taxonomy (GTDB): domain Bacteria; phylum Actinomycetota; class Acidimicrobiia; order Acidimicrobiales; family JANYDT01; genus JANOYY01. Next base: position 28,191 of record JAYSSR010000029.1, on the reverse strand, counting down.
CGGCGCTTCGCATTCCACCGCCCAGCGCTCCGGGCGCACGGGATGAGGGCATCCTCCGCGAATGGCGGATCATTGAAGCACTCGATGGCACCGACGTGCCGCATACCAAGGCCATCGCGTCTTGTGAGGACGCCACTGTGCTGGGTCGAGCGTTCTACCTGATGGGCTTCGTCGACGGGTGGTCGCCCATGGGCATGAAGGACAAGAAGTGGCCGGAGCCGTTCGCCTCCGATGCGAAGCTACGGGATCGCCTCGCCTACTCGCTCGTGGAGGGCATTGCCATCCTCGGCAACATCGACTGGAAGGCCCGTGGCCTCAGCGACCTCGGACGTCCCGACGGATTCCATGACCGTCAGGTCGACCGCTGGACCTCGTTCTTCGAACGGATCAAGGGACGCGAACTGCCCGGCTACGACGAGGCCACCGCGTGGCTGCGCGCGCATCGTCCGATCGACTTCATCCCGGGAATCATGCATGGCGATTATCAGTTCGCGAACGTCATGTACAAGCACAACGTGCCGGACCTGGCCGCAATAATCGACTGGGAGATGGGCACCGTTGGTGACCCGAAGCTTGACCTCGCGTGGGTCGTGAATTCGTGGCCGGAAGACACCAGCACCGGCCAGGGGATCACCTACGTCGACATCACCGGCATGCCGTCGCGCACGAAGCTCCTGGAACGGTATTCGGAGGTCTCCGGCCGACAGGTCGACGACATCGATTACTACAACGTCCTCGCGAAGTGGAAGCTCGCCATCGTGCTGGAGCAGGGATTTCAGCGCGGCAAGGCAGGCGATATCTCGAAAGAGTTCTTCGGCCCTGTTGTACTGAGCGCCATGAAAGACGCCGCAGACCTCGCGGCAACGACCGACTATTCGGGCTAATTCGAGCATCGTCGCCTAACCGGACTCTACGACGGCCTGAACTCATTTTTGCTTGGCGATCGTGACATGCGCCGTTAAGGTCGGCGACATGCCCGCCCATCGATTCCCGACCACATGAACGCTAGCGCTCGGCCTCTCCAGGGCATCCGTGTTCTGGACCTGTCCCGGGTCTTCGCGGGACCGGTGGCAGGTCGAGTTCTCGCCGATCTTGGTGCCGACGTCGTGAAGGTCGAGCCGCCCGACGGCGACGTGAGCCGAAATTGGGGGCGCAAAATTGCTGACCTCAGCACGTATTTCGTGCAGCAGAACACCGGCAAGCGAAACGTCTGCGTTGATCTCAATCATCCCTATGGACGGGCGATCATCACCGATCTCGCGACAGTCGCCGACATCGTCATCGAGAATTTCCGGCCCGGAGTGCTGGCAGCCTTCGGCCTCGACTGGGCGAGCCTTTCGCTAGTGAACCCGCGCCTCCTGATGCTCTCGATCTCCGGTTTCGGTCAGGAGGGCCCGGAGTCCCGTCGCGCCGCCTACGCCAGCATCGCCCACGCCGAAATGGGGCTCATTGCGCGCGGCCCGGAGCTTGGAGCCGAAGGTCTGTACGACCTCAACTTCTCGGCCGCCGACGCCACTTCGGGATTGCACGGAGTCATCGGCCTTCTCGCCGCGCTCCGTTCACGAGACATGACCGGCAGGGGACAGCATCTCGACATCGCGATGGTCGACGCGATCGGATTCTCCGACGACGGGATCGCCTTCAACCTCGACGATCGCCGAGCCGTCGCCACCCACGGGGAAGTGTGGGACGCCGTTGGCGGGCCGATAGTCCTAGCCGGCGGGCCCCGCTGGGTCTGGTCGCGGGTGAACACGAAGCTGGGGCTCGCCGACCCCTCCCCCACCGACGCAGACCTCGACACGAAGATCCGACTTCGCCACGAAGCAACCACGGCATTCTTCCTCTCGTTCCCCGACCGAACGGCCCTCATCGAGGCTCTCGATGAGGCGAACCTGGCTTGGGGGTCCGTCAAGAACAGGGCCGAAATCTTCGACTCTCCGACGATGCTCACCCGGCACTCCGTCGTGCAGGTCGATGACCGGGTCGGTGGGACTCGGCCCGTGTTCCAATCGCCGTATCGGTTCTCCGAACTGACAAGCGGCGTCGCTGGCCCACCTCGTCACCGTGGTGAGGACAACGTAGGTGTACTTATGGATTGGCTCGGGATCTCGCTCAGCGAGGCCGCCGAATACGAGCGTTCGGGAGCGATGTTGACGGACCGGGTCTGACGCACCGGGTCTAACGGACCGCGCCCAAGCCGAATCGGTGACGCTCAGGTGAACGTGAACCGCTCATCCATATGCGCGCGTACATCTGCCATATGCGCGCCGTACTTCGGGAAGCCGCCGTTGTAGTTGCCGTCCTGGCGGCGGTTGAACTCTCCTTCGAAGTTGTAGTACCCGGGAGTGCACTCCTGGTTGCGTGATGTCTTGCCGCGGTGGGCAATTACCTCGTCGACCCACCACTGCTCGGCGTCGGCGGTGCAGTCCATCGTGTCGTATGCATGCGTACGAACGTGACCGATACAAGAGGCGATGTGATCGCCCTGCGCCTGCAGCACGTCCGTGAGATTGAAATTGAACGACGCCTGATAGCCACCCATGATGAACAAGTTCGGGTAACCGTGGGTGTGAATGCCGAGCACGGTCCGGATGCCATCCTCGTACTTCTGTTGGAGGTCGAACCCATCCCGGCCGCGAATTGTGTTGTACGTACCCGTCTTCTGCACCTCGAAACCGGTGGCGTAGATCAGGAGATCGAGCTTGTATCGGGTGCCACCGAAGACCGGTCCGTCGCGGTCGATCTCGGTGATTCCCTCGCCGCGCGTGTCGATCAGATGCACGTTGGGCCGATTGAACGTCGGCAGATAATCGTTGTGGAAGCACGGTCGCTTGCACATGAACATGTACCAGGGCTTCAAGGCATCGGCTGTCACGGGGTCGTCGACGAGGTCGTCGATGCGTCGGTGGATACGCATCATGTAGTCGATGTTCGCCATCTCCTGGCGGCGCACCTTGTCCTCAGGCGTCGACATCGCTCGGCGGTCAATCTGCACTGCCGAGAGCGGAGGCTCCGTCAAAGCCTTCATGCGACGCTTCCCCTGCCAACCGGGCTGGAGCCCCTGCGCCCACACGGGGTCGGTCTCCCAGTCGTCACGCACGTCGATCGACGACGGCGTCCGTTGGAACACGAACAGTTCCTTCGCGTGTTCGCCAAGGTGCGGGATTGCCTGCACCGCAGTTGCACCGGTGCCGATGATGCCGACGACCTTGTCGGCGAGGTTCGTCAGGTCCGCCCCCGTGTAGTCGTAGTCCCAGCGTGACGTGTGGAACGAGTGACCTTGGAACGTCTCCATGCCCTTGATGCGGGCGAGCTTCGGCTTCGTCAGCGTGCCGTTCGCGCACACCACGAACTTGGCACGCATTGAGTCACCTCGGTCCGTTGTGACAAGCCACTTTTGCTCGGCTTCGAGCCACGTCGTCGAGGTGACCGTCGTCTGGAAGACCGCAAGTTGGTACAGGTTGTATTTGTTGGCAATCGCTCGGCAGTGACCGAAGATCTCGTCGCCGCGGGCGTAGTGACGCGTCGGCACGTACTGCATCTCGTCAAGCAGCGGCAGGTAGTCGTACGCAACCACGTCGCACGCCACGCCCGGGTAACGGTTCCAGTACCACGTGCCGCCAACGTCGGCACCGCGCTCGACGATCCGGATCGAATCGACCCCGATCTCGCGCAGACGCGCCGAGGTGAGCAGCGCCGAGAAGCCACCTCCGATGAAGAGAACCTCGACAACGTCGCTGATCGGCTCGCGCTCGACAACCTCGCCGCCGTACGCGTCGGTCTCGTACCTCGCGAGGTCGCCGGTGAGGTCGCTGAGGTAGTGCGCGGTGCCTTCAGGCCGAAAGCCAAGGCGCAGCTCTCGTTCCTCGGCGAAGCGCTCCTTGATGCGCTCGTAGTAGTCGGGTGGCTTCGCAGCGTCCACAGGCACCGTGGCTGCCACTGCTAGATCTTCAGGAACGAGTTCGCGCCCTGTGCGAGAGCGTGCGTGTGGTCAGCGTCGCCGTACTCCCGCGGCGTCGTGTCTACATCGGTTGCCTGAGCACGCAGCGCTCCGACCGTGCACTGCGAACGAGGACGATGCTCGAAGGGATCGAACTGATACCAACGGGCCGCATTCGCCCACGACACCTTTTCGATCTCGGCGTCATTCAGACCCGCAGCCTGAATTGCCTTCCACAACACCTCGGGCGCGGTCGGCCACGTCGAGTCGGAGTGCGGATAGTCGCACTCCCACGTGATCGAGTCGATGCCGATTGCGTCCCGGTTGCGCAGACCGGTCACGTCGTCGATGAAGCAACCCTGTACGTGGTCACGGAACACCTGGCTCGGGAGCTGATCACCGAAGTCCTCCTTCGTCCAGGCACGGTGATGGTCGTACACGAAGTCGGCCTTCTCCAAGAAGTACGGAATCCAGCCGATGCCACCCTCGGCGAGAGCCATGCGCAGTTTCGGGAACTTCCGGAAGATCTTGGACCAGAGCAGCTCACCGGCGAAGATCGCCGTCTGGAACGGCATCGCGTGTGGGATCACAGAAAACGGCGTACGCGGCATGAAGTTCGGGAACCCACCGAAGTGGAACACCATGACGCTGCCCGTGTCTTCGGCCGCCTGCCATGCCGGGTCCCATTCGTCGCCGTGATAATCGGGCGCGCCGAACCGATACGCGTCGGGATGACACGAGACGGCATGGCACCCAAGATCGGCAAGGCGACGTATTTCCGCACCCATCCACTCGGCACCGAGCATGAACCCCGAGATCGCCATCGGCAGGAAGCGTCCCGGGTACTGGCCGCACCAGTCGTGCAGCATCCAGTCGTTGTACGTGCGAGTCATCGCCGCGACGTACTCGTGGTCGTCGTTCTTCATGAAGAACTGCCCACCGAGTCCGGGCCACGATGGGAAGTTGATCGACGCCAGCACCCCGTTCACGTTCATGTCGCGGACGCGCTCGTGCACGTCGTAGCAACCCGGACGCACCTGATCGAAGCTCGACGGGTCACTTCCCCAGTTCTCCGGCGGACGCCCCTGAACAGCGTTGAGGCCGAACGTGGCCACCTCTTGACCTTCGATCAGCCACGCGTCGGTACCGTCGGCGCGACGGATCACCCTCGGTGCTCGCGACTTGAACTTCGCGGGCAGGTTCTCGCTGAAGAAGTCGCCGAGCGATGGCGGCTCCACCACGTGATCATCGACGCTGATCAGGACCATGTCTTCGAGTTGCATCGTAAATCCCCCGTTGTAGTTGGATCAGGTGTGCTGCATCGGTAGAGCTAGTACTACTGGATGTGCCCGGCGAACAGGTAGTCAGCGACGAGAGGTTCCCGCGGCGACGCCAGAGCCCCAGGAGTGAATCCGCTGCCAAAACTGGACGCGGGTACCCGCAAAGTTGTGCATGTGTGCCATTCGAGGGCAGACGTACACCGTGATGTCCCCACTGCTTTTGAACGCCTTCGGTTCCATCCACGGGTCGGGTACGACGTCACGCTCGCCGGTCGCGGACAGCACGGGTACCGTGATCGCCGCTGCCTCCAACGCGACCGTGCCCGGCGAGACCATATAGAGCCCGCACGGAGGGGTCGTGATCGACTTCCAGGACGGGACGGCAACGTTGGGATCGATGCCGGCATAGAGGTCTGCGGCAACAACGTCGGCCGGAACGTCGTCGTAGTGAAACGCCCACGCGAACGGATGCTCCGCCGTCGCGGCGGCATCGCTCAGCGACTGTTGGTCGGACAGCGCAGGCCCCGCCGCTGCGGCGAGGGCGGCTGCGTTGAGGAATTTGGGATTGTCGAGGTTGTCGCCGCGAGCCACCCACGGCCACACCGCTTGCGGACCACCGGGTCGTGACGGCACCACGGTGTGGATTGCGCTGTAGCCGAGCGTCGCGATGCCATCGAAGGGTGCGTGCTGGCCCTGGAGGACGATGGTGAAGCAGCCGCCCATCGACTGGCCGATGCCGAGCTTCGTCGCACCTGTCAGCGCAGCGAGGCCCGGCGCGAGCGTGCCACTTTCGAGTCGCTTCATGATTTCGTTGACCGTGGCCAGGTTGGCGCTCGCGACGTTGTCGTAGTTGAGGACGCTGCCCTCGGGAATCGTCGAATCGCCGAAGCCGAGATGGTCACACGCGACAACGATCCATCCCCGGTCGGTGTGAAAGCCCGCCTGTCCGCCGCCCGAGGCACCGGGCAAGTCACCCGGCATGTCAAAGCTGAAGTACCCGCGGCTGTAGCCCCCGCCGGGAAAGGCGAAGCAGACGACCGGTGGGTCGGCGATCGCGCCGTCGGGAAGGTGCACCGTTACGGCAGTGTGTGCCTCGATACCGAGTCCAGCTGCTTCGGTGACATCAATGGTGAACTCGATCGGTTCCTTCATGTATCCCTCTGATTCCGCGTCGGTTGTTTGGGTGAACCTACCCGACTCGGTCAGGCGGGTACGATCGAGGAGATGTCGCTGCGTTGTCGCGCTTTGGTGACGGTCATCTTGTTGGTGGCCTCGGCGTTGACCTGGACGAGCGCGGCCGCAGCCAGCTCATCGCATCGAAGCACGACTGCGGCGGTATGCGAGGCGTCTCGTTGCGACGTTCCGACGCCCGATTCGTGTCGTGCCGTTTGTCGCCATGCTCCGCTTCTCGCACCGGCACCCCGTTCGTTGACCGCCCAAGGTCCGCTGCTGCGCCATGTTCGCTTCGTCGCCGCAGCGTCCCTTGCCATCGGGCTGAACCTTTCAGAACGGCTCGACAGACCTCCTCGGTAGAAGCGCGCCCACCTGAGTGTGGGTTCCGTATTCGTTCGAGGATTTCCGGTGTGCCCGGGAAGGTCTGGAGTTGCAATGAATCGAATCGTCCGATTGATCACCCGTCGACGCCGCGTCTGCGCGATCGGCTTCGTCGCGATTGCACTGATCTTGCTCGGCGCTAGCACCGCGTCGGCGCACGCGTCGTTGGAGACGGTCGCTCCGGCGAACGATTCCGTGGTCAGCGTCATCGCTTCCGAAGTGGTGTTGCGCTTCGATAGCCCCGTGGCCCTCGACCTGGGTGCCGGCATTCGGGTCTTCGGTCCCGATGGACGACGGGTTGACCGGTCCGTGTCGCGTTTGCGTGACCTCGACAGGTCGGTCGCCGTTTCCCTCGACGACGCAGGCGCTGGTACCTACACCGTCGCCTGGCGAGTCGTTTCGGAGGACGCACATGTCCTGCGAGGCTCATCGGTGTTCCACGTGCGAACGAAAACAGGTGCGGTCGCTACGGCGGTCTCGGAGTCGGTTCCGGCATGGCTCGCGTGGCTATCTCGGTACGTCGTCCTCGTCGCTGCAACGCTGCTCATCGGGGCGTCCCTCGTCTCCACGTTTGTGCTCGGCAACGGAGATCGATCGATGCTCCGACGACTCGCGGTTCGGAGCGCGGCGCTACTCCTTGCGGGCAGCGTCGTGCGATTCGCTGTCCAGGTCGCCGCAGCTTCAGGACGCGGACTGTTCGACGCGATGGGTCTGTGGGGTGAAGCCGTGTCGTCGACCCGGCCCGGTGCTCTCGACGCTCTGCGTTCGGCCGCGGCCGGAGCAGCACTCATCGGCGCACTTCGCTGGTCGCCTCGCCATGGTCCGAAGCTCGTCGCACTCGGAACGTTTGCTGCGGTCGCGACGAACTCACTGGGTGGCCACGCGTGGACGGCCGCGTCTCGGGGGACGAGCGTTGCGGCAGACATCGTGCACCAGGGGGCCGCTGGAGCTTGGGCGGGCGGCCTCGTTGCGTTGCTCCTTGTGCTCAGGCCGCCCAGGTCGCCCGCTGCACAGGCGGGGGAGTACGTGAGCCGGTTTGGTCGCGTCGCAATCGTCTCTGCGGCATTTCTGGCAGGAACGGGCGCGTGGGCAGGCTATGTCCAGGTCGGTTCGTTCACATCGTTGACGACGACGAACTACGGGCGAATGGTTCTCGCCAAGCTGGCCGGCTTCGCAGTAATGGGTGGGCTCGGTTGGATGAATCGGCGACGTCTCAGGAGAGCGGTTGTCAAAGCAACGCACGCAGGACTTCGGTTCGAATTGCTCGTTGCCGCGATGGTCCTCGCAGTCTCGGCATCGCTGGTTGGCGCGGTTCCGGTACGCGCAGGATCGAACGATCCGTTCTACGTGCGACTCGAGACACCGTCATTGGCAATCGATGTGACCGTTGTCCCGGCAAAGACCGGGCTCAACACCATGCACCTGTACTTCTACGACGCGGCGGGCAATCCCGATCGGGTCGATGTCGCCACTGCGTCTCTATCGATCGGTGACATCCCGCCACGCCGGATCACGCTGTTGCCGATTACCGCCGATCATTTCACGGCAGCGGGATTCATTCTGCCGATGAAGGGGCTGTGGACGTTGACGCTGAGCACCGGGCGTCGCGGCACCACGAACACGTTCACGATGGAGGTTCCGATCAAATGATCCCGAACAGATTCACGCACCCGCGTACGACGCAGTCCTTCGATGCGTTTCGCGCACGAACAGGTGCTTGTCTGCTTCGCTTGTTCTCCCTGATCGCCGCCCTCGCGATGATCGGCTCACCAGCCCAAGCACACACGGGGAAGGGCACGATCGAGATACGGAGCTCCGACGTGACCGGCCCTCTGACGATCCGTTACGTGGCGCTGATCACCTTTGACGGCGACGGCCACGGCGCACCCGACGCGGTTGCCACCATCGTTGCCGAAGCGGGCACGTCGGTCGTTGGCCCGGTATCTCTGGTCCCTCTTCCAGGAGGCAAGGGCATGTACGAAGGAACCATTACGTTCCCCAGCGCGGGCACGTGGCAGATCAGGTTCAGCTCGCTCGATCCAATTGCATTCCTGGCACGTACGGAATCTGTGCCCGAGTCCTCGCCCGAATCGACGACCCCACCAGCTGTAACTGCTGTAGACGCGACAGAACTGACCGATGAATCGTTGGTCGCTCTTGAGGATCGGTCACGACCCGCCGACTCCCGCAAAGATCGCGGATCTACCGTTGCCATCGTCACCGGAGGTGCCGCCGCGCTGGCTGTTGTGGCCGGAGTCGCTCTCCTCCGACGTCGCAACAGAAGGCTCGTCGAAAAATGAGTAGAACCGGCCTCACGACAGTCGAGTTCAATCCCAGCAGGGCCAACCAATGAAAGAGACCACCATGAACACCAGGAAGCGTCGAAGCTCACGTGCGACCGATTGCATGCGGCTGCTGGCAGTCGTTGTCGGCGTAGTTCTCGTAGCAGGGTGCAGCAAGGATTCGTCGCCCGAGACAGCTGCTGTCACGACCGAGGTCGTCACGACCGACCCGGGTACGACCGACGCTGCGACGACTATTGAGACGGCAGCTGCCAAAAGCATGCCAGGGATGATGGTCTACGAGCTACCCGCGCCTGAGCACGTCGACGGAAAGGTTTCGTATCCACAGAACCCGCCGGTCGGTGGGGATCACAATCCTGCGTGGCAGAACTGCGGTGCCTACGACGAAGCGGTGCAGAACGAAACCGCAGTGCATTCGATGGAACATGGTGCTGTATGGATCACGTACAGGCCGGATCTTGCAGACACCGATGTGGCAGTACTGCGTGCGCTTGCCGTCAACCAGACACACCTCCTCGTATCGCCGTACCCAGGGCAGTTGTCGCCAGTCGTCGTGACGGCATGGGGCCACCAGCTTGCCCTCGACAACGTCAACGACGCTCGACTTGGAGCGTTCATCGCCGCGTATCAGGAAGGCCCCGAGACACCCGAGCCTGGCGCGCCGTGTTCTGGAGCGATCGGCGAACCGCTTTGACGCGCGTGCGGCCGTGACCGTCAGTACATCGGTGTTCCGGGTTGAGGAACTCGACTGCGCGACCGAGGAGAACGAGCTACGGGAGGTCCTCACGCCACTCGCCGGAGTCCGCGGGCTTGAGTTCGACCTCGTCGCCCGACACGTTCGGGTTCGCCACGTCCTTGATTTGCCCGACTCGATCGCGGCTGCGATCCGTGCGGCGGGGATGCGGCCAAAGCTGCTCATCGCCACACCCGCAGCGACGAACTCGCGAACGCTGCCGACACGCACGATAGTCACGACCGTCGTCGCCGGAATCTTGGCGATCAGCTCGGAACTGATCGTGATTGCGGGCGTCAAGGAACGCTCCGTTCCCGTCGCGATCCTTGCGCTTGCGGCGATCGGGCTCGGTGGGCGCGACACACTTCGTAAGGGGTTCCAGGCTCTCATCACGCGACGACTGACGATGGCGTTGCTCATGTCCGTCGCAGTAATAGGTGCACTTATCATCGGGCAGTGGCCCGAAGCCGCTGTCGTGATTTGGCTGTTCGGACTGGCTGAGCTCATCGAAGCATTGAGTCTCGAACGGGCGCGCAACGCGATCCGATCACTTGTTGCGCTCGCACCGGAAACGGCCCTGATTCAGGCAGCCGGCGGCGGGTGGATCTCGACACCGACCGGCGACGTGCCGGTCGGTTCGGTCGTCCTCGTCAAGCCCGGCGAACGCATACCGCTCGATGGGACCGTCACGTTCGGCGCGTCAACCGTGAACCAGGCACCGATCACCGGTGAATCCCTGCCTGTCGCCAAGGAAATCGGCTCATTGGTCTTCGCCGGCACCATCAACGAGCGCGGGACTCTGCAGTGCACCGTGACCGCCGAGAGGGGCGAAGGCACGCTCGACCGAATTGCCCGATCAATACAAGCCGCGCAAGCCGAGAAAGCGCCCGCACAACGATTCGTCGACCGATTCGCCGCTGTGTACACACCACTCGTCTTTGTGGCCGCGGTTGCCGTTGCCGTGATCCCGCCGATCGTTGGAACGGGGACGTGGCGCGACTGGTTCTACAAGGCGCTCGTCTTGCTGGTTCTCGCCTGCCCCTGCGCGCTGGTGATCTCGACGCCGGTAACCGTGGTGTCCGGACTCGGCGGTGCGGCGCGACGCGGGATTCTCATCAAGGGCGGCGTCCATCTTGAACAGGCGCGGCGGCTGACCACCGTCGCGCTCGACAAGACCGGCACGCTCACCCACGGCAAACCCGGACTCACCGATCTCGTACCCATCGGCGCTACGTCGCGCGACGATGCGTTACGTATCGCCGCGTCGCTCGACACGTTCTCCGAGCATCCCGTCGCCCACGCGATCGTGACGGCCTGGAAAGGCCCGCTCGATCCGGTCGAGAACTTTCAGGCGATCCCAGGACGCGGGGTCTCGGGCGTCGTCAACGCCACCGCCTACGTCCTCGGAAACCATCGCCTGGCCGAGGAGACCGGCGTCTGTAGCCCCGACCTCGAAGCGATCCTGCAGTCGTTCGAGAACGATGCAAAGACAGCGGTTGTTCTCATGACCTACGACAAGGCGCTCGCGGTGCTCGCCGTGGCCGACACCATTCGACCCGAGTCTGTCCAAGCGGTGAAAGACCTCAAGGCATTGGGCGTCAACGCCGTCATGCTCACGGGAGACAACCAGCGCACCGCCACTGCGGTAGCGCGCGCAGTCGGCATCGAAGACGCCCGCGGCGACCTCCTACCCGACGACAAACTTCGCATCGTCACCGAACTCAGCGAACACCGTCACGTCGCCATGATCGGCGACGGCGTGAACGACGCACCAGCGCTCGCAAAAGCCACCCTCGGCATAGCGATGGGTGCAGCGGGTACCGACACCGCGATCGAGACCGCCGACATTGCGCTCATGGACGACGATCCACGAAAGATCGCCGAAACGATTCGTATCTCGCGTCACACCTCTCACGTGCTTTGGCAGAACATCGCCATCGCGCTCGGTGTGAAAATCGTGTTCTTCGCCCTCACGATCACGGGCAGCGCCTCACTGTGGATCGCCGTCCTTGCCGACATGGGTGCCAGCCTCGTCGTGATCGCCAACGGACTGCGGCTCCTCCGACGGCCATCGCACGACCGAAACGTCACGGGCAACGATCGGGGTGGCGACGGTCTGGTTCAACAACGTTGATCTGCGTGGCGGCCGAGAGTCCCGACGGTCCTCGGTGAGGATCCCCGACCCCACCCGTTGAACGACGTTGGCCGAACCGGACCGAATGTGGCAGCGTGGGGACATGACCGCACTTCAGTCCATACCGGTGTCGACCATCACGGGCGCCGACGCTTCCCTCGCTGACCACGGCGGCGAGGTGCTCCTCGTCGTGAACGTCGCATCGAAATGTGGCCTGACGCCGCAGTACGAAGGACTTGAGACGCTCTACGAGTCACGCCGTGAACAGGGCTTCACGGTGCTCGGCTTCCCAGCGAACAACTTCGGAGCTCAGGAGCCCGGTACCGACAGCGAGATTGCAGAGTTCTGCTCCACCACCTACAACGTCGGGTTCCCGATGTTCTCGAAGATCAGCGTCGTCGGCGAGGATCAGCATCCGCTCTACGCGGCCCTCACCACCGCAGCACCCCGGGCCGAGGGCAATCCCGACGCGTTCCGCGACCGCCTCCGTGGCTTCGGCATGACCCCGAACGAGGACCCTGATGTGCTGTGGAACTTCGAGAAGTTCCTCGTCGCTCGCGACGGTGCAGTGGTGAAGCGATTCGCTCCCACCGTGACCCCGGACGATCCCGCCTTGCTCGCAGCGATCGACGAGGAGTTGGCCAAGCATCTCTGAGGCTCAGCACGACCGGAGAAACCCACACGGTTGAAGACAAGCCACACCCAGAGGTGTGGAATCCCATCAGCCGTGTGGCGACCGGGCAGGCCGTGTGGCGACCGGGCAGTCCACGCGCTGAATTCAGTCAACGCTGAATCATGAGGGTACACACGTTCGAGCCGACCCGCTTTCGCCGCGTCGACGATTGGTTCAGCGCACCGCAACGACTCGCGAGATCGTGCCAGCGGCGTAGTCCACAACGAGCAGCTCACCTTTGGCATCGTGCCCGAACGAGGAGACCATTTCGGCCTTGAGCTGCCTACTCCAGTCGCGCCGCTCCACTGCTGCGGCGCCGTCGTACCGGAAGCTGCGAATCCAACCGAAGCACCAGTCCGCATAGAAGTAGTGCCCATCGAGCTCGGGGATCGCAACACCTCGGTAGACCTCGCCGCCTGTGATCGAGCACGCTCGTTCGACGTCGTCGTGGCGGATTTCGAGCGCCGGGGGAGTCACAGGCACCTTTGGTTCGCCGCGGTAGAACCGCTTCGTACCTTCGAACAACGGCCAACCGAAGTTCAACCCACCGGTCGCGAATTGAACAACGTTGACCTCCTCAAGAGTCTCCTGCCCAACGTCGCCGATGTAGGCAAGGCCGGACTTCGAGTCGATGCTGAACCTCCACGGATTGCGAAGTCCGAACCACCACACCTCCGGTGCGCCGCTCACTCCGTCGGCGAACGGATTGTCCGGCGGGATGGCGTAGGGACGCTTCGAGTCGACGTCGATCCGCAACACCGAACCGGGCAGCGTCTTCGGGTTCTGGCCGTTGACGCTCGCTCGTGCAGCGTCACCGACCGAGATGTAGAGATACCCGTCGGGTCCGAAGCGCAACGCGCCAGCATTGTGGCGGACCGCGTCCGGCGACTTGTCGATCGTGAGCAGCTCCTGTCGGCTGGCCGGTTCTACGTGCGTTCCGGCGGCCGCGACTGCGTACGACACCAGGACGTTGTCGTTCCCGCGCTTCGAGTGAAAGAAGAAGACGCGCGGGTCGATCGGGTACTTCGGGTGGAACGCGATCCCGAGCAGGCCCTGCTCGATGCTCGACGACTTCACAAAACTCTTGAGGTTGGCAAAGGGCTGCTTGACCAGACGCCCGTTTTCGACGACGCGGGCCACGCCGGTTCGTTGGAGGACGAAGAGCCGGCCATCGTCGAGCGGGGCGGCCACGTCGACGGGCTCCGCCAGACCCGTCGCGATGGTCTCGAACGCGAGGCCTTTCAGCGGGGCCGCAGCCTGTGCGAACGCAGCACCCGGAGGGAGTCCGATCACGCTCGTCAGGCACGCGACTGCGACAGCTGTTGCGACAGCTGTTGCAGCCATGGCATACCGAACGGCGGCCTTGCGTTGAAACGTCCTCATGAGTGCCAGCCTCGCGCAACGCGAATCCCCACACGGTTGAAAGCAAGCCACACCTAGCGGTGTGGAATACAGTCAGCCGTGTGGCAAATCCACACGCACTCACCGTGCGTCAGGCCGTGAGCCCGAAACGTTCGAGTCGGTAGCACGCGATTGCGTTCTCGCGCAGAAGCCTGCGCACCTCAACGTCGTTCAATTTCGCGTCGGCGAGCAGCCGCTCGAACACCTGCATGGAGTGCGGCCAGTGGGAGTCGCCGTGCGGGTAATCGACCTCGAACATCAGCTGGTCCATCGGGAGGCGATGGCGCGCCTCCAGCCCCACGATGTCATCGACGATGCACCCGTAGATGTGTCCGGCCACATATTCGCTCGGCGTCCGGGTGATCCGGTTCTCGACGCCTGCATACCCGCGATGCTTCTGCCACGCGCTGTCGAGGCGGTCCAGCGCATACGGCATCCAGCCGATCTGCCCTTCACTCAACACGACGCGCAGCCCGTCGAAACGCTCGAACACACCGGAACACAGCCAGTCGACGAGCGCGCGTTGCGACCCCTCGTGCAACAACGCAATGCTGGTCAGCATCGGCGAATCGGGCCCCGTGCTCGGGAACGTCGACGACGATCCAATGTGGCAGTTCACCACAGTGTCGGTCTCGACGCAGGCTTGCCAGAGCGGGTCCCATGCTCCCGAATGAATGCTCGGCAAACCCAACGCCGGCGGGCTTTCCGAAAAGGCGATCGACGTGTTCCCCTTGCCTGCGCATCGCCGAACTTCTTTCGCCGCAAGCTCGACGCTCCACAGCGGGATCAGCGTCATCGGGAGAAGTCGGCCCCTCCCGGCACCACCGCACCACTCCTCGGTCATCCAGTCGTTGTAGGCCTGCACGCACGCCAGCGCGAGTTCTTTGTCGGACGCTTCGAGGAACGTCTGTCCGCAAAACCGCGGGAACGTGGGGAAGTTGAGCGACGCCTCAGTGTGGTTCGCGTCCATGTCGGTAAGGCGTGCTGCCTGTTGGTGGGTGCCCGGCCGCATGTCCTCGAAGAGCATCGGGGCGTTGTCGGCCTGGTCCTTGTTGGTGCCGGCCGACGCGAGCCCACCGACCAACGGCATCCCCTCCCCCTCGTACATCCAGACGTCCGCCCAGCCACCATCGTCGGAAGGCACGAAGAACTGGCGCCTCTTGGAGAACCGAACCCTCCCGCGTTGACGCTCGACCCGCGGTCCATCGGCGCGATATGCCTTTGGCAACCATCGTTGCCAAAGGTCGGGCGGCTCGACCACATGGTCGTCCACCGAGATGATCCTTGGCAACGTCGACGCGTGGTCTCCGTGATCCGCAACCGTTGTCGCAGCGTCCATCATTCGCTCGCTTCTCTCGTGCTGATCCTCATAGTGTCAGGTTCAGCAATGGGAGGTCTCAGCTGTGACATGCGAGTATCTCCCGCATGTCTTCGCTCATCGAGGTTCGACGCTTCCTCCATTGCAACTACAACTGCCACGACGTGGACCGACTGGAGCGGTTCTACGTCGACCTCTTCGGCCTGCGGGTCGTAATGCGTTCGGAGAGTTCGGGCTCCAACGCCACCCCGTTCGGCATCTTCGGCCATCCAACCGAATCGAAGGTGGCGTTTGTCTACGACCACCGTGGCGGGCGGCGATCGAGCTCGCTGGAACTGGTCCAGTGGATCGAGCCCGCCACGATCGGAACGACGTACCCCGACCCGTGGAACCGTGGCATTCACGGCGTTGCCTACACGGCGTCCGACCTCGACGCCATCGCGGTCGCAGCGCAGGCGGCTGGAGCGACCCTCGTGCGACGCTCCGACGACTGGCTGCTCCTGCGCGACCCGGAGGGCGTTGCCGTCGAAGTACTTCGGGCCGATGGGCCGAGCGAGGCCCGCTACCTGCGGATCGTCTGCTCCGACCTTGAGCGGACGACGGCGTGGTGGAAGCAGATCGGCTTCACCGAAGCCCCTCTGGCAACCGTGGATGCCAAAGAAATCTGGCCGGGCGACGAGGCACGTCACATCACAGGCGAACGCTGCCTCGTGCCGACCGATGACTCGTCGTTCGGCATCGTGCTCAACACATGGTCGGGCCCGCTTCCGATCGGTCCGACGTACGGCATGCCCTACCACCAGGGCCTGTACCGGATGGCCATGTCGGTCGACAACGTTGACTCGGCCGTCGAGGCTCTCGATGGTGCTGGCATCGCCCGCCAGAACTCATACACCTTCGACCTTCCGGGAACCAAGCTCGTCGATGGTCTCAAGATGGTGTTCATCCGCGACCCGGACGCCATCCTCATCGAGCTCGTCGAGCGCCCGAGGGAGCCGAACTAACCGGCGCGCCGCGCTCCCGCGCGGTGAAGCGTCCCCATCGGTCGTGGCCTCAAATCGGTCGGCGTGGCCCCAGATCGGGCCGAATTGAGGCCACATCGACCGATTTGGGGCCACAACGTCAGAGGCATCAGGTTGGCGTGGGCGCGTCGGCGGTCGTGCCGCTCGCGTAGAGCGCGTCGATCGCGGCTTCGTCGAGCCCGGCTTCGCGGAGAACTTCCCGGTTGTGTTGCGCGAATAGAGGTGCGGGCCGGGTGAGTCGGGCGGGAGTTCGGTCGAAGCGCCACGGCCAGGTCGTCGTCGGATATGCGCCGACGACGGGATGAACGATCGTTTGGTACATCCCACGATCGTGGACGTGCGGGTCCGCGAGGACCTGCCAGTTGGCCAGCACCGGCGCAGCTGCGACGCCGAGCGCTTGCAACGCGTGAGCCACCTCGTACTGCTCAAGCCCGGCGGTCCAGGCCGAGATCGCGACGTCGAGCTCGTCATGTCGACGCTGGCGTTCCGACAACTCGCGAAGCTCAGCGTCGTCGGCGAGATCGGGGCGGCCGATCAGCTTTGCGACGCGCTGCCAGTCGTCCGCCGAATGCACCGTGAGGGCGACCGAGTTGTCCGTGCCGATGCAGCGGTACACGCCCTGAGGTGCGACCGACGGATCTCGATTCCCGTTCGGCTTGCGGGTCACCCCCGTGCGCTGTAGCTCGATGAGTGCCTCTGCGCAGAAGGTGATACCACACTCATTCAGTGACATGTCGATCCATTGCCCGACGCCAGTCCTGGCTCGATGCCTGAGGGCGGCCATGATCGCAATGGCGGCATAGTTCCCGGAGACGGGGTCGGCGTAGAACAGCGTCGTGCGAGAGAGCTGACCGTCGGGGTACCCCGTGATCGACGTCAACGAACTCGTCGTCTCAATGTTCGCACCGTACGCGACCCAATCACGGTGGGGGCCGTCGGCACCATAACCCGACATCGAGACCATGATGATGGCAGGATTCACCTCTCGGAGGTCCTCGTAGCCGAGGCCGAGATTCGGCATGACCCGTGCGCTGTTGTTCTCAATCACAACGTCCGCTGTCTTCACCAATTCGAGAAATGCTTTGCGTCCGTCGGGTGCCGACAGGTCGATACAGACTCCCCGCTTGTTGCGGTTCATCTCGTTGAAGTACATCGCCCGATGGTGTGGTTGGCGTTGCAGGTCCTGGGTCGGTCCGGCCCAGAAGAGCGAGCGTGTCGCAGGCCGAGTTGCCCATTCGACCTTGATCGTGTCGGCCCCGAGATCGGCGAGAAACCTCCCGGCGACCGGACCGGCCCAGTTCGTGGTGACCTCAATGATGCGCAGACCTTCAAGCGGCGCTGCATTGTCACCCGTGGTGGACACGTAGCCGGTCTTCCGAGGCACAGACGTTGCCAAGTTGCTGAGCATGGGACGGTCGTCCGAGTGCTCTCCGAGCGACGGTGCCGGACCGCGTCGAGACGACGGCGTGGCCGATAGTCGATACGGCTGACCGGGATACGCGATCGCCCCCTCACGTTCCCACCAGTCACGGGACGCCAGCTGTTCATCTGCGAGCACGCCCGGTCCATCGAGAACTGGCGTCACAGCGACGCGCAGGAGTTGGCCCAGCTCCACAACCTCCGCAACCGTCCGGTCCTTCGCCCACTGCGCGACCGCCTCGAAAATGCGTGGGATATTCGCATGCCACGTCGGAACGTCGACGGTGAGATTCTCGGCCGCGAGGTCAGGGCGGTCGATCAGGACGAACAAGTCTTCCTTGGGCACGATTCGCATCACGTAGACCCACCCATCGGCTGCACGAATGAGGTCGCAGGGCTGACGAGCGAGCGTCAACCCGCAAGCCGCCCACGACGACACGAGCCAGGCATGTGCCGTGAGCACTGCCTCAAGTTCGCTGACCTCAACGCGCTGCCCACGTCCACTGGTCTCACGTTCATGCACCGCCACCAGCGCGGCGAGCGCCGCATGCGCTCCCGCATGCAACTGCGCCTGGCATCCGGGCACCCATATGGGATCACGGTCCGGCGCGCCCGTGAAGTACAGGTACCCGCCCATCGCCCACGTGACCAGATCCGACGTTCTCCACGACGCGTACGGCCCGGAACGTCCGAACGGTGACAAGTCGACGAGCACGATGGTCTGCGTGCGACCGGCGATCTCGTGCGCGGTTGCGTGCCAGGGCGACGATCCATCGGTCACGACAACATCAGCCGCCTCCAGCCATGCGGCCAGTTCGGCCTCCTTGTTCAACACCATTGAGCGCTTCCCACAGGAGAGGTGCTCGAACAGACCGTGTCGGCGCAGCGGTGAACCTTCAGACGACTCGACCAGCACAACGTCGGCACCGAGGTCCGCGAGCAGCTTCGTAGCGAACCCACCCGACACCCCGGCAGTCAGATCGAGAACCAGGAGACCATCAAGCGCCGAAGTCGTCATCCGCCGAAGTCAATCACTCCGTGCGTCAAACGGCATGTTCCAGCGGATTGGATCGGGTCATACTGCCGCGGAACGTCCCGTTCACAGGCAGAAGTAGCCGACGCTGCTCCCGAACGGTGTGGCCCCAAATCGGTCGGTGTGGCCTCAGATCGGCCCGAATCGAGGCCGCGCTGACCGATTTCAGGCCACAACATCAGTTCTCCCGAACCCGCGCACCCGATAGGTTTCCTCCCGTGAGGTCGATCCTGCTCGTGGTCGCTCTCAGCGGCGCAACAATCGCGCAGCAGGTCCCGACGCCAGCCGGACCCGAACGCAAGGCCGTGACGCTGCTCGTCGGTGGATACGGCAGCGACGGGATCGTGCGGGTCCGCTTCCCCGGTTCCCCCAGCGGCCCCGACCTCCGAGACGTGAACGGGAACCCGATCCCGAGTCCCTTCGATCGTCCGACCGCGGAACCGTTGACGGCCGTACCGTCACCGACATTTCTGTTGACTCATCCCACGCTCCCGGTCATCTACACAACTTCCGAACTCTCCGGTGGCATGAACCTACGCGCGCTTATGACTACGGGGAAGGTACTCAGCTCGCGGTCTTCGGGCGGACAGTCACCCGTTCGCCTCGCGATCGACGAGACCGCATCGCGACTCGCCGTCGCCAATTACGACGGCTCCGTCGCATTGTTCGAGCTCGCCCCCGACGGATCGATCCGGTCCCGGCTAGCTCTGCACCGGACGGCACCCGCAGCGTCGACACACCCGCACTCGGTGGCGTTCGACGAAGGCCAGCTTGTCGTCGCTGACCTCGGCGCGAACAGCGTCCTCGTGTTCTCGCTCGGTCGAGACTGGCGCGCACTCGACCTGCGCCAGGTACTCGTGCTTCCGGCCGGAACAGGTCCGCGTCAGATCGTGGCCCTCAGCCCAACCCGTCGGGCCGTGGTCGGCGAGCTCAACTCCACCCTGACGATCCTCGACCGGGCGCCAGGATCGGGCCGACTGGCAGTCGCAGCGACCCTTGCCGTGTCGCCGCCCGGAGCGCTCGCGGAGGGCCTTGTCGACCCGAGCGGTCGGTGGCTCGTCGTGCTGTCGCGCGGGCCCGACCTCTGCATATCCTTCGATGTCACTGGACTGCTTGCCCGTCGGCCGTCGCTCGACCAGGCCGACGCGGCGCACTGCGCGCCCGGTGCCCGTCACGCCGTATTCGACGACACCGGCTCGCAACTGTTCGTGGCATCCGTCCGGGCGCAAACCGTTGAGCGCATCGGCTTCTCGTCATCGAACGGTCGCCTCACCAGGGGCCTCGGCGGGGTTCAGATCGCTGGCGCTGCCGTTGTTGCCATCGTATAACCACAACTCGCATTGCCAACTCCTTCGTACCGGTTCAGGGCGCAGACGCACAATAATATGCACACATAGTGTGTCGCTCGCGCTGGCCAGAGTCGTCCGCGCAGCGTGCGCGAACGACTTTCTCCGGCGCGGACGACACCGCTAGGTGGCTGCTGATCGCGGTGTTCCTCGTGGACCGCGAACGGATGGCGTCTTCGGACCACTATCGGACCCGGCGTTCTTTGCGTCCGTCACCGTGGAACACGGAACGCTCGTGTGGCCAAACGGCGTGGATCTCGACCCGGTCGTCTTGCACGGGGACGCCAACGCGGCTGGATTCGATCACTTCACGCTCGTTGCGCCGTAAGGGTGCTCCCAGCAACTCGGACGGGCACTTGTCGGTGACCGAGCCGAGAGACGGGCAAATCAGTCTGGCCGTCCGAGTTGTTCGCGGTGAATCCGAAGGTTTCAGTAGTCGCACTCCAAGCCACTCGCGCCCGACCGCACGGACGAGGACGCGGTGACCGACTCCGCCACGGAGGTGATCTCCTCGAGAAAGCCCTCGTGTGCACCGGTGGCCGGGTCCTCGACGGTCGCCTCCACATACAACACAATGAACCGTGCGAGACGGCCGTCGGGCTTGCGGCGCAGGATCCGTCCCATGCGCTGCACCATCTGCCGCCGCGAGCGACTTGACGCCACGATGATCGCAAGGTCCGCCGCCGGGACATCGACACCTTCGTCCAGGATCTGCGGCGCGACGACCGCCTGCAGCGTCCCCGAGCCAAAATCGCGAAGGAGAAGCCGACGTTCCTTCGACGTCTGCCCCGAATGCATCGCAGCCACCGCAACACCCGCCTCACGCAACACGTCGGCACACTCGACGGCACCGGTGATCGTCTGCGTAAACACCATGGAACGGGTCGCCGCATTGATGTCGCCAGCGAACGAGCGGAGGGCGTCGAGTTTGGCCGGTGTCTCGGCCATGAGTCGGCGACGACCCTGCATCGCAACGAGGTACTCCCGTGCGACCGCTGCCTCGTAGCCATTGCCATGACGGGCCAGCGATGCGACCGCCGCAAGGAACACCCCGATCGGTTCGGGCGGAACACCGCAGCGGATCAGCTTCGCCCGAGCGGTCGACATCTGTATCGAGAGGTAGTCGTACTCGTCGCGTTCAACGACGTTGAAACTGACTCCGACCAACGCGACCGTGAACCGTGCCGTCACACCATCATCTATCGCACGGGCATAGCCCATCCGGTAACAGGTGCCACCGAAATACGGGTCAAGCCATGCGAGGTGACCGTCGTCGGCACGTTCGTAGGTGGCACTCAGCCCGAGCCGATGCGCGAACGCGGTCTCAAGCGCCACGCGATTCCCTAGCGACCCGTACCGATGGCACTCATCAGCAACGAGCAGACCACCGGGCCGTCGCGGCCGCAGATCACTCTCTCGAGCCGAGTTCACGATCGCAATGAGCACATCGCAATCACCGAGCCCGTCACGGCGTCCGTCTCCGAGCAAGCCGACGCGGTACCGGCCGGGCAGGTACGCCGCCAGGACAGTGTTCCACTGGTCGAGCAGGTCACGGGTCGGCACGAGCACGCACACCTGACCGCCCGCACTCAGCTCCGCAACGGTCGCGGCGACACCGATCATCGTCTTGCCGGTGCCGGTGACCGCCTCGATGACGCCACGACACCCATGTTCCGACCACGCCTGCAGCGCCTCGCTCTGCCACCGGTACAGCACCGGCATCGCAGGGGTGACCTCCCCGCCCGCACCGCGCAGCCCCGCCGAACCCGCTTCGGTGGACACATTTACCGAGCCCGACCTCGACCCGGCAAAGGACAGACGCACGAAGGACTCGGGCAACACCGTGCCCCTGGACGAGTCGGCGACAGCCGCGCGCGGCATCGTCACGATCACCGGGCCAGGCCACCACCGCGGCGGTTCCTCCGCATCCGCGTGAAATCGCCGAGGATGCGCACCGAGCAGCCGCGCAACGTCGGCGACCGTGATCGAGACCCGCCCACGAGTCCGCAGAGCGTCACGAACCTCGACAAGCGTCATACCGGGACGTGCCCCGAGGACGCCGGCAATCTCGTCAGCGTCGCTTGCCATCAGCTGCGAGAAGAGCTACCGCCAGAATCATCGTTTCCTTCGAGGTCAACGTCCTCGCTGAAATCGATCCGGACCTGCGAACTCACGATATGCGGAAGGTACGAGGAGTCGAGTCGCTGGAGGTCCCATGCATTGATCCACGCACGGACGTACTGGCGCATCCGATTCGACGGCAGCCGCTCCAAGCCCTCAACGTCGGGCGGGTCCCACCCGTACGCGTCACCATGGATGGCCTTGAGCGTCGTATAGGTGCGATCAAGCTCGTCACGGTCCGGCGGTTGCAGCACGAGCTGTGCTCGCTCGATGACACGCATACCAATCTCTGCCGCGCCCGCGAGCAGGTCGGCTTCGGCCGTGCCCTTCAGACGAAGCTTCTTCGGGATCAGTTCAACATCGTTCTTGCCGACCAGCACCTGCGACTCAAAGTCATCCACGGTTGCCAAAACCGCGCACATGGGTGCTGCGAGATCGTCACGATCGCCGCGCACCCAATGTGCGATCTCGGCATACGACTTGGCTCGTTGCAGCAGCGAGTACCGCCCGATCAGCTCCACCTCGTCGATGAGGATCACCCATCCCGAGAAGCCCGCCGCACACGCGAGCCGTGACACGAACCGGAACCGCTGCGCCGCGAGGTCTCGTTCCTTCGCAGACTTGAGGTTGTAGGTTGTCGCCGCGCCCGCCTCCTTCAGCCGCCGCCGCATGTCGGCGACCGGCAACGGGTCACCGGCCCAGAACCGCACGATCCGGTCCGTAAACTCGGCATCGCCACGAGCATGCTCATGTAAGAACATGGACGCTGCGAATCGGCTGTCGACCGGGACCCCGTCGGAGTGCAGCCATCGGTACAGCGCAGCGTACTCAGCAGATGACGTCTGCAGACCCGCAGCGATCTCGTCGATGGCCGAGCCGGGGCGACCCGGAACACGTGCTTCGTCGATCGCCGCACGGAACACCTTCGCCGGATCGTGCAGCGGCGTCTCCTTCGAGATCACGACCTTCGACACCACGAACCCGGCGTCGAGCGCCGCGTGCGCGAGGTATTCCAGGACGTGGCTCTTCCCCGACCCGAACCCGCCGCCGATCAATATGCCGGGATCGGGCGACTGATCGGTCGAGCGCTCCACCGCAGCCTTGCCGGACAACGGCTTCCCGACCGGAACCTTGACCTCGGACGCTGCCGACCCCGGCTTGCGCACACCCGCAAGCAGCTGCGCGAACCGGTCGTCAACCGCGGTCTGCAGCGAACCGAGTGCGGTGACGGCGTCACGGTTCGGCACCCCGGCGCGCAATGCCTCAAGTGCTCGCCGGGCCATCAGTTGACGGTTCGTTGAGGCGTCCGCATCGGCGTGTTTCATGTCGGCGTGTTTCACGACGCTGTGTTTCATACCGCTCCCAATCGGACAAGCGACGAGTAAGGGTTGTCGCGGCGAACGTCTCGGACCTCGTCGAGTATCCGCAACTTGAGTGCCTGGTAGGCGTCGAGTCCACGATTCAGATCCGTCAAAAACTCCGGGGCCGGAAGCACCACGACACAGCAGTGGCCCAGTTCGTCGGTGTTGTCCACGAGCTGACGGAGCAGCTCGTACGCGTCGAGCAACGCCGACTTCGTGTAGTACAAACCCACCCGTTCCTCCGGGTGCGGGCGGCGTGAGAAGCCGAGCCTGCGAACGTCAAGTTCAAGCACCAGCCCTGCCTTGTCGTTCACCGACAGCCAGTGCGCCAACGAGAACAGGAGCTCCCGCGCGTTGTGGCGACCGACCTTTCGAAAGATCGTGGCCGACCGCAGCACCGACATCTGCCGCAGCTCGCCACGCAGCCATTCGAGCACGGCAGTCCGCTCCGCCTCCGTCACCTGCCCGGTCGCCATCTCTGCCTGACACAGCCGCAGCATCGCGATGCGGAACTCCTGCACCATCGCGTAGTCACGGTAGATGCGCTGTTGCAGGTGACGGTTGACGTCGCGAGTCAGCTCGGCCGCGTCGACACCGTGGCGAGCCGCCACGCTCTCGACCGTGAGATCGTCGACATCGTCGGGAACCGAGTAGGCCACCGCAGCCCATGCCCGACGGATCGCGACGCGCGCCAACGCGTTCCAGTCGATCTGCTCCGCGATTGCAAAGAACACCTGGTCGATCATGTGAACCCGCGTCTGCGCGGCGTCGACGCGCACGACCACGTAGCCATCAGCCGACGCGTGACGGTCGAGACCGGCCCGGAAGGCATCACTGTGATCGTCGTCGAAGGCGACCGCGAATTTCACCGCGGCACCTCCGTCGGCCACGAACGACGAGAGGTACTCGTCGTGGAGAAACGTTGCGTAGTCGGTGCCGTCGATCATCGTCCGTCCCGACCGAAGCTGATACCTGCGTAGACCTTCTCCTGTCCGGATCTGCTGACCGTGGAGAGCACGCCGGAACCTCGCGTCAACGCGCTTGCTTGCCACGACAGGCGTCGCCCATCACGGGTGTCGACACACCCGGCCTGATCGAGCAGGTAGAGATCGCGGGCGAACTCCGGCTTCGAATACTCCCTCGACGCTCCGGGCATGACGGTGAACACCGCATAGACATCGACGAGCTTCACGACCGCACCGTCCCGACCCTTAGGGCTCACCAGGTCGTACGCGATCGCAAGCGATTCGAGGAACGCTTCCGCCTTGAACTTCGGTGGCTTTGATTGCAACGCCTTCAAGGTGCGCACCAACAATGACGGCCGCGTCGAACGGTCCTTCTTCTTGTCGATCACGACCGACGAGTCACCGGCCGAAACCGAGACGATGACCGGGAAGCTCAGGATGCGATCGTCAGACTCGAACGCATGCACGCCCTCCTCGGCAGCAAGGGCCAACACTTCTTTGGTGTAGCCGCCACCTTCGAAGTACGCCCGCTCATCGAAGGTCCAACCGTCGCGGACGTCACGCACACTCACGCCGGCCTGGTCGCATAGCCGGACCGAAGCGTCCAACGCCGCTCGCAGTTCGCGATGCTGACCGTGCGCTGCCGCCGCTTTCACTTTCTTGGCTTCCTTCATTGCCGAACCGATCGCCCGGATAGCGGCGTCGGCCTCCCGTTCCAGCGCAGCCAGTGCGTCCTCAAGATTTTCGTTCGGCATTTGCGGCTCCGCAGGTCAGGGGGGCGTTCAGAACAGCGAGTGTACGGTCCCCGAAGCAGGGATCACTTCGACGCTGATCGCGTCGGCCGGTCCGCCGGTCAACGGCTCGGAAAATCGGATCACCAGGACGTCGCCCGCGATCGCACCGGCGGCGAGGGCGATGGGACGCAACGATGCTCTCGACGCGTTGACCCCGTCGAACGAGAGCATCATCGGCCCGAACCGGCTTGCGAACGTGCGCGATGGGCCTCCGGTGTGACCTCCCGCGTGACTCCTCACGGAGCCGTCCTTGCGAGGCCGTCCAGGAGGTCGACGCGCCTGCACGATGTCGCCTCCGACGCCGAGAGCGAGCGCCAATTCGACGGGCACCGGTCCGCCATTGCCGGCGATCAACTTGTCGTCGACTTCGACGCGAAGCATCAAGGCAGCGTCGTCCCCGAACGGATCGTCATCGAACTCGATGCCACCCCACTCCGACAGCTCCCACGAGTCGATCCCGACACGCACGAAGCGACGGTCACTCAACAGTGCCAACATTCCGCGATGATCTGGCCACTGCGATCCGACTTCACACAATTCCTTGATCGACATGGCGCGGCCGGTTGCGGAGAGCACTCGCTCGGCAACGTCGGCGCGCGAACCGCTGTCCGACACGACAAGGCCCTCGACAAAGAACACCGGCTGACGTTGCAGCCAAGCGTCAACATGTTCCTCGGCGAGGCCGACCGCCACGAGGTCCTTGCGAACGTGGTCGAGAGTGCGGACGCCGCCATCGGCTCGGAGCGCTGCGTTGGTCTCGGCGACAAGCGTCCGGGGATCCACGCATACCCAGGCTGGATAACCTGCAATCGAGCGATACGGACCGGCGGACCACAACACGAGTAGCGAACGTGTGTCCCGGCTGCCCGGCAGACCGGCCTCGTTCAGGACGCGATCAACAGTCTCGGCCGGGGCAGCGAACCCCAGGTGTTTCGCGACGACGTGGACGATCGCCGGCGAGTGGCTGCGCAGGGCGTCCTCAACCCGTTCGAGCGCGCGTGCGCGAATGTCGCGCACCCGTTGCAGGCTGAGCCCGAGCGATCTCCCCAGCGATGCTTGGGTCGGTGCGTTCTCGATGGTCAATACCAGACGCTCGAACACCACCCGGTCACGAGCGTCACCCGCCGTTTCGAGCGCTCGTTCCAAGGCGGCCAGAGGTCGGACCACGCCGGTACCCGCCCGCAGCCTCGACGCCGCCGCGCGTATGGCCGCCGAACCTGGTCCCGTCGCGAGTCGGTCGAGGGCATCAGTCAACGCCGTAGACCCGACCTCGACCTCGTAGGCAAGGAGTGCCTCGATGTCGTCGCGCGGCAACGCGTTCTCAACTGAATCGATGCCCTCGAACGTCGCGGCGAGACCGCATTGCATCAGCCTCACGAGAGCCTTCGGGCCGACGTTGGTGAGCCGACCGATGTCGCCAAGGGTGACCTGCGCGATTGATCCCCAGGTGTCGCTTCCGTTGAAGGCCAAAGCAGAACGCAGCCGACCGGGCATTGCATTGCCGAAAGGGCCGACCGCAACTCGCGAGATCGCGGGGAGGACGTCGACCACCCGACGATCGGCGAGAGTCGACATCATCGAAAGTGTCAAGCCGTGCGAAATCGCCACCTGCACCTCGTCGAGGAGTTCCCTCGTTTCCGGCATCGTAAGTCGGCCGACTTCACTACCGGCGAGTGCTGTCGGCTCGCCAGGAACGGCCAGGAGCTCTGCGAGTTCAAGGCGGGCTCCAAGCGTCAGCACGTCGCACGCACCGAAGTACTCGCCGAGGTAGCCAATGCTCATCGACGTCGCCCTCCGCATTGCTTGGAGTTGCGCGCCTGGCGTTGCATCATCGCTGAGACGCTACCGACCTTGGCAACAGGACGGTCGCGTGTGCGAATTCTCGCTCCCAGCACGAGTGCATGCACGCAGGCCCGCCCAGCCCCACGCCGCGCGTGCGAATTCACGCTCCACCACGACAACATGCGCGCACAGCTGACGGCAGCCGCGTCTCAGCCCTTCACAGCACCGCTCGTGAGCCCCGCCACGAACCAGCGCTGCAGGAACACATACGCCGCGACCATTGGACCGCTCGCGATTGCAAGTCCCGCGAACAGTGCCGGATAGTTCGTGGAGAACTCGCCACGGAAGCTCGCGATCGCGACGGGCAGGGTCGCCTTCGAATTGTCGCTGATCAAAAGATACGGATAGAAGAGATCGTTCCAGTGGATGACGAACAGGAAGATCGAAACTGCCGCGATCGACGGCGTGGAAAGCGGCACGGCGATCGACCGGAACGTCCGGAAATTCGATGCACCATCGATCGTGGCCGCCTCGAACAGCTCCGTCGGCAGCGTCCGCATGAAGCCGGTGAGAATGAACACCGCCACTGGGAGCGTGGCCGCGATGTTCACGAGCACGAGCCCGAGCAGCGAGTTGTTGAGCTTCAGGTCGATGAACAACGCCGACTGCTGCACACCGATCACCTGCGCCGGAATGGCGAGCCCGAGCGCGAACACTGCGAACAACGCTGTTGACTTCCATCCACGCAGCCGGGCCACCGCGAAGGCGGCAAGCGACGAACAGGCGATGCTCAGCGGCACCGAGAACAGCACCACCATCACGCTGTTGCGCAGCGCCCGAAGGATGTCCAGCTCCTGCGCGGAACGATAGCCCTGAACGGTCGGCGAAGTGGGCAGCGCGAGTGGCTGGCTGATGATCTGACCCTGGGTTTTGAACGAGTTCACAATCACCATCAGCGCGGGCACCGCGACCAGGATCGCGAGCACACCCAACAGCGCGCCGTTTCCGATCG
>JAYSSR010000028.1:0-43237 GCA_043720395.1 Acidimicrobiia bacterium | reverse complement strand
GACGCCTCGGTCGCGGTTGCGAATCCACGCCTGGTGACCTGGGTCCACTTGCCGGTCAGCGGGTCCTTGGACGTGCGCGCCTTGAAATACCAGCCACTCGCGTCTCGGTAGACGCCCTTGAAACGAGGCATCACGAACCTCCGAGAATGCTTTTCGAACACCTAATGTTCTCACGCGTGTTCTCACCACGACGGTGTCGATTCCCGACACGTACCCTGACCTGGGCTTTTGGCGCGTTCGGAGGGATTCGAACCCCCCAACCTTCTGATCCGTAGTCCTCTCAGACCCGGTATCCGGGGCTATCCGGGAGAGTCACCAAGTGACCGATAGAGACCGCGACCGCCTTAGTTGTTGGGAGGGTGACCGACCGGGACTGTCTGTTTGTGACCGGTGGTGTCCCTTGAGAACCAGGCCAATGTTCTCACTCGTGTTCTCATACGTGCACATACTATTAGGCACATCGAAGTGCCCGCCGAAGGGCAGCGGCGAGGTCGTGGCAACCAGCTCCATGGAGACGACGGCATACTCACAGGGCGTCACCGGTGGATGGCGTTTCTCGCCGGCAAGCCCGACCACAGCGTCGAGGAACGCCCGGCGTCGACGCCGCAGCAGACTCGTGAGGTACGTGTCGGCAGTCATGACTCGGATGGGGCTGAGGAGCCTCGAAGGGAAGTCTCCGAGGTTGCGAGTCAGCAACACGTCGGCACCGGCTAAAGCGGCCGCGCCGTGTACCCGATCGTCATGGTCGGGTAACTCCGGCCACGAACCTGTGCGGTACGAGCCGGGGTCGACGCGCGACTCTGCAAAGAACTTCCGAGCGCTTCGACGATAGACCGCGCCGACGCAGGGTCGCGTTGTCCTTCCCTCACGATGACGCGTTCCCATTCGGCGAGGAGTTCGTCGGTCCACACAAACTCGATGAGCCGATGCTCGGCGAGAGCGAGGACGAGGTCCATCACCGTGAACGGGAACAGTTCGTTCGTATCGACGAAGACCCGGTCAAGACCCTCGGCCACGTCAGTCTTCGCCGAGAAGCCCGGCGATCACGCGACGGCCGGTCCGCATCCGTTCCTGCCGGTCGCGAAGCGCGACAACGTCGGTGGCCTTCAGCCGACGATGACTGCTCCCGGGCAGACGCCGACAGTCGAGTACGCCATCTTCGAGCAGCCGATCAACGTACTGGCGAGTGACACCCAGAACCTCGGCAGCCTGCGCAGGAGTGAGTTCCTCGTCGGCCTTCACCACCAGGAACGACTCACCCGCCGCGAGTTCACCGAGCAGATCGCGGAGCTGAAGCTCCAACGCGCTGCCACCATCGATCACCGACACCAGACGCTTCGCGACACGACGCGCAGAAACGGTGTCGGTCGAGAGCACCGAAACTGTCATGCTCACAGACTATCAGTCCCAGCAATAACTGCAACCATGAACTGGCCTACCACAGGGTGCCAAGTGACCTTCGGGAGTCGTCGTCGAGGATCACGAAGCAGGGTCAGGGTTTGGCGAGTCGCTTCACGACGACGTCCCGTGACGGCGGCGCGTTCCGCCTGACCGAGCGAGCTAGTGGTCCGGGGAAGCTGTCGACATCAACGATTTCGGCAGACACTCGGCGACTGGCGATCGAGAGGGACGCCCGGGGAGACGACCTCTTTCAGCGATCCAGAGCGAGGACCGCGAGCAGTTCATCAACGCGCCAGTCGCCGTCGGTTCGAACCGTCGAGCATTGGCGACCCTCCGGTGTGGCGATAGGGCGGTGGTGTACCTCAGCCATGTCGCTCGGAGCGTCGACCGGTGGTTTGCTGAGCCCGGTGCCCTGGCTTCGTCGAGCCGGTCGGGTCGCAAGCCGGCGTTCGCGCACGCTGTCGTCGGCGGTGCACTCCACGAACCGATACACCGAATGATTTCGGTCCGCGAGGCGGGTCAGGCGTTCATGAAGCTGCGGCCAATATGACGGGGTGTCAACCACGACTGGAAGTCCAGCGAACAGCAGCTGATCCGTATGCTCTCAGAACGTGTATCCGGTGGTACCCGGGAGAGTCACGGAGTGTCGTGGGAGAGCGTGGTCGGCGTGGTTGCTGGGTGGACGACCGACCGGAAGTGTCCGTCGCTGTCCGGTGCTGTCCCTTGAGAACTAAGCGGATGTTCTCAATTTTCCTCTCATACGTACGCTTATGTTCGCGATACGACCAGAAGCACTCAACGCCCGCCTGCGACGCTGCCCGATCCATCAGCGCTGACCGCGTCGAGACGACAATCGGCGCTTCAAGGATCAACGAGACGGCCAACAGCTTCGGCTGTGAGGAAGTTCACCGACGTCAGCGCCGCGACGGCACTCATCGACGGGACCAGGTCACGCGGATGAACCATCTCTACCGTGTTGGGGAGGTCTTCGAGCAGCCGGTGCACGTACGTTCGTCGCTCATCGGTCAGCGCTGCGAACTCCCGGGTGAGCGCCGGAGAGGATCTCGAAGAGCAGGCGGTCGTCGACGACGATCACGAATGAAGGTTAGGGTCCGACGCTGCGATCTCGGCGATCGCGGCGTCTAGGTCGCCGGACGCAATGAACGACTTCGCCCAGTCGATCCGATCCGCTCCGCGAGCGCACGCTGGCTGAGCCCTGCCGAGGTGCGAAGGTCGTAGATGAGCCGCCCGAGCGCGAGCTCAACAAAGCCAACTGGGATTCACGAGTCCCCATCCACGCGGCCCAGGTGCGGGCTCGATGACTTCGACGATCCAGTCCACATCAGCGGGGTGGTCCACTACGACACCGCCCGCCTCAGTCCGCTCGACGGGCTCGACGTCGTGCATCTCCAATGCCACATCGCAACCGACACGGTCAGTCTCACTCGCCTCGGCGCGCGCTCCGTGACGGGGCTTGACTTCTCACCGTTGGCCATAGCCGCGGCGCAACGTTGGCCGTCACGTTCGTTGAAGCTGACGTGTACGACGCCGCGAGCGTGGTGCAGCGTGCGAGTTTCGATCTGGTGTACACAGGGATTGGGGCTCTATGCTAGCTCCCCGATATCGCTGGTTTGGCCCGGGTCGTGGCAGATCTGTTGCGCCCTGGGGGACGCCTGTTCATGCGAGAAGGCCACCCACTGTTGCGGTCGCTCAGTGACGCGCGGCCCGATGGGCTCCTCGCCATCGAGTACCCTACTTCCAAACACAGGGATGTCGTTCGCCGCACCCGACACGATCGAGTTGCGGTCGTGCTCAGGCGACGATGTCCCAGTAGGCCGGTTCGGTGTAATCGCCGAGCTGCTCGAGTCCCGACTGGCGCCGCGGCATGGCCCACAACCGGATACGCCCGTCGACGATCGTCGCTGTCGCGCCCCAGCGGAAGCTCGGTCCGAACGTCAGGCCACCGCTCGCCGAAGGAACGATTCGTGTTCCACCGCGATCGCCGATCGTCGCCTTGGTCCCGGACGCGTCGAACCGGACGCTCCGGAACTCAAACGTCTCTGCCTGCTCGGAGCCCTTGGGCCCGAACGAGATCGCGACCAATTCCTGTATGAGGGGGTCATACAGGAGCGCCAGGCCCGCCTCGCCGTACGGGATGTCGCCGGTCGACTTGATCTGCGTGAACTTGAACTTGGGATTGAGCGTATTGTTCGGCAAGGTCATTGGCTCACCGGCGGTCGACGCATAAAGCACGCTCCCGGGAAGTGCGACGATGTAGCGCTGTAGCAGTCGGTGGTAGACGAACCCGACCGACTCGACGTTCGTGCCGGCTGGCGGGGTGATCTTGAGAGGGATCAGGCCCAACTTCGGCTCGGGGCCGACCAAGTGGAAGTTCACGAACCGGTTGTCGGCAACCGCAAGCAGCTGTCCTTCGGCCTGCATGCCGCTCGGAAAGCGGTTTTCTTTCAGGCGCTCGGCGAACTCGGATCGGTACGTCTTCCAGGCGCTGCTTCCGGGATTGAAGATGTGGATCTGGCCGATTGTGTCCGACATCTGGTAGTTCCCGACGATCTGACCACGACCAGTCACCGCCATGCCGTTGTTGTGCGAAACCGCTGGGATCGACACTGGATTGTCGAGAGATGGAGCCGTCTGGAACACCGGGGTTCGGATGGTGCCGTTGACCAGCTGAGAGATGAAGTCGTCGTCGGACGGGCTGCTCAAGGGATCGCCGACCCGGGGCGATCCCGTTCCGCAGTCCGAGAGGTCCTGGGTCTGATTCACGCCTCCGGGCGTCGGGACGCGGCCCTCGCCCCACATCAGCGCTAGTTCGGAGTGCTCGGTCGAGCACGATCCGGTGTGAATCCCAAGGGTGGCCTGGACCTTCAGAGTGGCTAACCCGGTCGGGGGAGCGGTCTTGGACTTGCGCCACGAGACGAAGTGCAGGTGGAAGATGCCCGGGCCGGCACTGTTTCGACCGACGGTGTAGAGGAAGAGGGCGTCGTCGTCGCCGAATCCAACCTTCACCGGACCGCCCAGGCCGTCGTTGCTGACGGCCAAGCCGGTACCGGGGGCGAGCACCAGTCCGTAGTCGGATGCGTCGGTGTCGATTTGGACGTCGGACGTCGGACCAGCGAGCACCGCCGAGTTCAAGAAGACGGCGACCAACGTTCCGGCCGGAACGTTGGCCAGGAACTGATCTTGGCCGAACACGATGACGGACTCTCCGCTGTTGAACTTCCCCGCCACGAGCTCGTTGTCGGTGATACGAAGGCCGCGCAGGTCCGACTTCCTTCGCACGAGAAGCTCGACGAACTCGGGCAGCGAGGTCCGGTACTCGTTGAACACCACGTCGCCCGGACCAAGGGTGCTCGGAGTCGACGGCTGGAGAGTTGGCGGTGCCAGCGTTGTCGTGGCGGCAAGGCGTGACTGGGTGGTAGGGCTCGCCTGACCAGCCGGTCTGGGGACGCAGGAGGAAAGGTCTTGGGCGGGGTTGGCGGCGCCCGGCGTGTTCGGCGCTCGCCCAGGCGCGATCATGTGCCGTGTCCACAACGCGATCGGGCTCTGGACTGTCGCCGCGCAGCTCCGCATAGTGAAGCCCGCGTCGGAGGGTGCCGGCAGGTTCAGATCGGCAAGGCCGACCGGCGGTTCGCTGCCGTCATCCTCCCAAGATACGAAGTCGAGGTACACGTTGTCGGAACCCGTACTCGCTCCGTCGGGCCCCGGGAGGTAGACAGTGAGCGAGTCACCAGCTGTCGACAGCCCTGTCGTCGGCGCGCCACCAAGGCCGTCCGCGGTCCGGGTCACGCCGGTCCCCGGCGCGAGCGTCATCGAGCGATCCCCGCTCGCGGCGTTCGTGGTCGTGTCGGTTGTAACGCCGGTAGCGACGCTGTGGATCGCGATCAGCGTGCCGGCGGGTACCTGTTTGAGGAACGGGTCCGAGCCAAGGACGAACACCCCTTCGCCACCTTTGAGTGCGCCTCCGACGATGGGGTTGTCCGTGACGCGGAGCCCGCGCAGATCCGTCCCTTCGACCTTGACGAGTAGCTCGAACCAGTCGCCGCCTTTCGCGTCGTTGATCGAGTTGTACTCGTTGACGACCACGGACCCCACGGTTGGCGTGAACCCTGACGCAAAGCTCGACGCCACAGGCGCGGCCAGCGCCGCGACAACAAGCGCGCTCACTGTCAAGGAACTACGGCTCATGGGTTCTCGCTTCGTTCGAGTTGGGGAACAACTTACGACGTTCCGGATCGCCTCGGCAAGGCTCAGTTCACTTACGATCGGCCGCTGGAACAGACTGTTCGTACTTGCGGTCAGGATGAAATCGCAGATCCGTATCGGGAAGAGCACGTCCGCGTCGAGCAACAACCGCGCTCCACGAACCGACCCGACAGCTGTCACGCCTCGACTTCCTTCCACGTCGTGTGTCTGCAGTGCGACGAGGCGTCTCCGGTCTCGGAAGCGGTCGTCACAGCTACGGCCGCCAGGTCCAGCAATTGGTGACGCGCCTGTGACGCCTCGGTCGCGGTCGCGAATCCACGCCTGGTGACCTGGGTCCACTTGCCGGTCAGCAGGTCCTTGGACGTACGCGCCTTGAAAAACCAGCCACTCGCGTCTCGGTAGACGCCCTTGAAACGAGGCATCACGAACCTCCGAGAATGCTTTTCGAACACCTAATGTTCTCACGCGTGTTCTCAGCAGGACGGTGTCGATTCCCGACACATGCCTGACCAGGGCTTCTGGCGCGTTCGGAGGGATTCGAACCCCCAACCTTCTGATCCGTAGTCCTCTCAGACCTGGTATCCGGTGCCATCCGGAAGTGTCACCGAGTGACCGATAGAGACCGCGACCAGCGTTGCTGCTGGGTGGGCGGCCGTCCGTAATTGACCCGTGATGACCGGTGGTGTCCCTTGAGAACTAGGTCAATGTTCTCAATTTGGTTCTCATACGTACGCTTACCTTCCAGCCGGTTGAGCCGCCGCTCCCGAAGATTTGCTCGCCTTGCGGCGCGTTCTGGTCGATACTTGTGGGGCACGGGGCGATCCCTCGTGAAGGAAGCCTGGGTGGACAGCCGTTCGGTTGGAGCCCAGGCTGACGACTTTCTGGGGTTCGGTCAGACGCGGTGGATCGTGGTCGTCCGGGGTTGGAGGCGGTGGAACCAGACGTGCGATCCGCGGGCCGCTTCGGCGTAGAAGCCAGCGATGATGCTCGCGGCTGCATCGGCGACCCACAGCATCGGGTCATCGGCCTTGTCCACGTGTCGCACTTCCAGGTCGCGTCTAAGTCCGTCTCGTCGGGCGGCATTGAGGGTGTGGCGGTCGCGGCGGTCGAGTTCTGGCCATCGAGACTCAATCACGTGGTCGGTTGTGCCGTGCCGATCGAGATCGTCGAGAAGACGTCGCAGACCCAGGACGCGGGCTGCCTCTTGTCCTCGCCTCGTCACCGGATACGACACTGTTGCCCGCACGTCAATCCCGCAACTGTTGACCAACGAAAGGATTGCTCCGCGGTGCGCCACATTGCGATCGTCGCGCCAATGCAGCACTCTTTTGCCCTGTGGCACGAGAGCGAGAAACGACCTGCGTACCTCGTCAACATCGGTGCCGCCATCGACCGTGACCGCAACGAGCACAACGCACAAGCCGGTAGCGCCTTCGTAGATGCTCTCATCGGTCCACGCCTGCACCTCCTCATCGTTGCAGAGCAATCGACCGCGGGTAGAGCAGCGGTCGATCACCGACAAGACTCTGGTGATGGAGTTCGACCATACGGAGATTCGTCGAATGATGGACCGAGACGCGTCCGATGCGTTGTTCGCCGCGCTCGTCGACCCATTTACCTCCTCGCATGAACGCGACGACGTTGTGACATCGCTTGCGTACGTGGACGATCCTCGGCTCACCCGCCGGTTACGCGATCTCGTGTTCGCCGAAAACGCTCCGGACGAGGTGAGGCTGGCGGCATACGAGGTAGTCGAGGGCGGCTCGGACTACTTCACCGATGCCGAACGGCGGGCGGTCTGGGAGCTCAATCACCCCGGACTTGCCCGCTGTGTTCTCGGATCGATGCGCGATGAGGACATCGTTCTGCCAATCGCAACCGATCCGAATCACCCACTCCATGCCCGGGCCGTCGACGCGCTCGCCTTCGGCTTCGAAGCCCATCAGGACCTGGCCATCGCGGCCCTGTCGCATCGGGACCCCGAAGTCCGTTGCGCAGCAGTCACCACCGTGCTCTGGGAGGAACCACTCGGTGCGGTTCCCGGACTCCTCGCATGTCTCGACGATGACGACGACAGCGTGCGCTCGGAAGTCGAGAACACGCTCCAGTAGTTCCCGGATCGCCGTGTGCTCCGGCGGCCTTCTTCCGTGCACGGCGAGAGGTTCGATTCAATCGCAGAGGACTTCGCAGCATCGTTGAAGGCAGATCCGTCCCTGGCATTTTGGATGCGCGACATACTCACCGTGGTCGAGCCAGTGATCGAAGCCCTCGATGATGAGGACGAAACCGTCGCCTCGAACGCGTCGAATTAGGAAGCGAAGTCCGAGGACATTCAGGAACTCGTTGCTTCGCTCGCCGATCTCGGCGGGCAATGGTCGGACCGCCATGACAGGTTCCGCTCGAACCTCGACTGGCTCAGTGTCCCACCCACTAGTCGCCCCGCCCTGATCGATTGTCTCCGGTCGCATCCTGACCCCGCCATTCGGAGTATCAGTGCGTACGCACTCGCTGCGTGGAACGAAACCGACACCCTCCTGGCAATGATCAACGATACGAACCCGAGCGTGTCCAAATCCGCGATCTACACACTCGCGAAGACGGCACCGCTCCAACGCGTTGCGACGCACCTCGAGACGATGTTGAGAACCGACGACCGAACTGTCAGTAGCTTCGGTGAGTTGCTCGGCTCCTTCGTCCATCACGCTGAACCGCACGCTGCCGAACACTTCCTGATGTCGCTGATCGAATCGACGGAACTCGAGTCAAGACAGCGCGACTGCATCAGTGCACTCGCCCAACTCGGTGCCTACGCCGCACTCGACTCGCTCACGTATCTGCTGCCCAGGCGACCACGCGTCACATGGGGGCTCCATATCGCCCTCCTCGACATCTACGCCGAACGCCGAACAACCGTCGAGAACCTGCCGGAAATCGACACCGTCGACGACCTCCGGATGGCCGAAGCACTACTTCGATACGGTCGCTCGATTCAGGGCAACAACGCAGCCGTTACGCAGGATGCGAACCCGCTCTGAGGCGGAACCGTCTTAAAGGAACGCACACAAAACACCGCCGTGCAGCGACGAGGCGGTTCCCAAATGTTCGATGCACACCAACAACCGCGCCGCGAGACGTGACCCGCCCAACCATCATCCCGGAGCTATCGGCGACCTACCGGCCGAAGGTCCGGTGTTGCGACGCAGACGAAGCAGATTCGGGTTCACCTGCCGTAAGTTGGTCGAGGTGCTGATCAATGGCGTCAGCAACGGCCGTGTCGGCGAGCGGCAGGGCGTACGCGTACTCGCGCAACGTTGTAGCAGCGTCTGCGTGTCCCAGTCGTGCCTGGGCTTGGAGGATTTTGCCTCGCTCGACGAGGAACGTGGCCACGTTGTGGCGAAGACGATGCAGTGTCGCACCCTCAACGCCGGCCCGGGCGCAGCCGCCGGCCCTGCGGGCTCAGCTGCCATCGAGCAGATGTTCCACGACTACTTCGCCAGCCAGGGTCTGGCGTCCTCCGAGACGGCGTTCAGCGGTCGTAGCGACTACGGCCCCTTCATAGCCCCCGGTGTTGGCATTCCTTCTGGTGGCCTGTTCACCGGCGCCGAGGGGATCAAGACGCCAGAAGAGGCGTCGATCTTCGGGGGCACGGCGGGCGTCGCCTATGACCCCTGCTATCACCTGGCGTGCGACACGTTTGCCAACGTCAGCCAACAAGGTCTTGAGGAGATGGCCGACGCCGTCGCGCACGTAACGCTCACCTTGGCCTTCGACACCAAAGCCGTCAACGGAAACTCCAAGGGACACCCGGTGAGCGCGCCAGGCCAGGCGACCACCGGCACGCCGGTGACCGCGACTCCGAGCGGTGGCGGTCTGCACGACGACGATCATGCGCCCGTCACGAGCTGAACCCGATTAGCGATGTGAGAGATGTGCGGCCAGGTGGCGCGCCTCTCTCATCGCGGCGGGATCGTCAGCCGCCTAGGACGGCCGGCCGCAGGATATCCAGCTGCCGTGAGTTTCCGATGTCTCGCGACATCACAGGGTCGGGCTGGCCGTCTGTCGTCTCAGGACATAGGACACCAATGTCGAGCGTCAGGAAACAGCTGTCGCGGGTCGTAGGAAACTGTTGGCCGGGTGTCCAAAGCCCGACTGATCATCCTGCCGTCATCATCGTACAAAATCGGCATCGGACGACCCACACCGGAACCCCCTTCATCGTCCTCATCCAAAACCTCAATATCCGCATCATCCACGCAGCCACCGGAGACATCCTCCGACAACTCACCCTCAACCCCAACACCACCTACCAACCCACCTCTTGAACCCCCACAACGGGGGTTCAAGAGTTTCGATGTCTCGCAACATCACATGGCGCGTTCGGAGGGATTCGAACCCCCAACCTTCTGATCCGTAGGCCGAATTTCGGGGCACGCGAGGGGGTCCGCTGGTGTCCGCTCACGGCCTCTGAGCTGGGTATTCTCGTTGGGCGGTGGTGAGCGGAATCGGGCGTGTATCAGGCGAATCGATACATTTCCGATACATCGGCGTTCGTCGATACAACCTTCTGACCGCAGCGGAAATCGGACATCGCCATGTATCGGAATGTATCGGCGAACACCCTTGGACTCACACGGACGACGCGAAATTTGTCATACAGCTCCCGCATACTGCCGATACAAGATGGAAGGTACCCTGGAAGACAGGGTCCAGCCGAGAGGAGGCACACAATGGAAACCAACGAGGTTGTGTTCGCCGATGCTGACGACCTACGAATCGCCGTCACCGATGCGTTGAGCAAGATCGGCAAGACATTCAGCGAACTCGAAGAAGAAGCCGCGTCCGGCCGCTTCTCCAGTGAGCGCGCGTGCTTGACATGGATGGCCGTGTCCGAGCTGCGGGAGTACGCCCCCGCCTGATCTCGAGTCACTTGCTCGCGCATTCGCTGACTCGATAACCCGATTCCTGAACCTCACCGTCACGGACGGCCTGCGATTGTCAGCCGTTGTGTCGCGCCCGAAGGGACTCGTCTTCGTCGGGTACTGACTGACCCGGCACCAGTTCGTCGTGGAAGAGGCATTCCCGATAGCCCGCGGTGCCCACGCTCCCTTGTTCCTGAGCGTGTTCTTCAAGCTGCAGCTCGACTCGGAGGGCAGCTACCTCACCGTCGGAAGTTCGAGCTTCGGGGTTTACGAGTCGTCCGACATGTCCAGAGGAGCGCTCTTCCGCTACGAGTACGAACGCGACAAGGGCGACAACTTCCCCGAGGCCCATCTGCACGTTCGCGGCGATTGGGGGATCGGCAACGTGGAGGGCGGCACGACTCCACGCAATGGCGAGTGGAGGTCGGTCTTGGATACGAGTCGTCAGGCGTTCTACGAGCAACAACTCCGAGCACTGATCCGACGCAGCCGGAGCTCGCTCGAAGCGTGCTCGATTCGCTCGAAAACTAACCAACCCCGACTTCGACCAAGCGAGATCGAACGTCCTGGAGTCCGAACGCACGGCGACTACGGTTCCAGTGAAAGGTCGGGCGAAATCGCTACACGGTTTGCCAGAAAGTCGTTCCGGTCAATGCGCGGGGAGGTCGGCAGCTTGGACGAGTGACGCGATGCGAAGCGCTCTCCGTTTCGACGGCGTTGTCTGATCGACAAGGACACTTGTTCCAACAAGCTCGGCGCCGCACAGGTCGATTGCGCGCGCGACGGCATAGGCTTGGCTTCCCGTCTCAATCCAGTCGTCGACAAGCAACACCCGATCATTCGGATCCAGCACCCGCGACAGTTCAAACCTGATTCGGCGCTCTCGCCAGTCCGGCTCCGATATGACCGTGACCTTCTCGCCCGGATGAATGCTCCCCTTCTTTCGGGCCAACACAAGCCCGACCCCGAGGGTCTGTGCGCAGAGCGCTCCGAGAACGAAACCCCTCGCCTCGATGCCGACGACTGCCGTGATGTCGCTGTCGCTGAAGGGTGCGACGAGCGCCGGGCCGAAGCCAGCGACCAGCTCGCTTGACCGGAACACGCACGAGAAGTCGGCGTGACCATCGGTCCACCGGAACTTCTCCAGAAACAGCGCACGGGCCGCGTCGACAGACGTCACGTTCGAATTCTCGCATCGCACTCGGTCAACCATGTTCGGCAGAAGGTTGCGCAACGCCCGGTCGATGTTTGCGGAGGGGTTGGCCGCAAATCGTCTTACGGGACTGGCACACTGTTGGCGGACACAACGGAGGTGAACATGACGAAGCGAGACATCAGATTCGAAGAACCCCTCTACACAGTCGCTGAAGCGGCGCGAGTCATCGAGGTTCCGTCGTCCACCCTCGCCACCTGGACGAAGGGTTACGTCCGTGACCGATCCGACCGTCCCGCCGTGATCGGTGAAGCGGTCGTCACTGCGTTCCCAGCGGAAGGGCGCGCGCCGAGCATCCCGTTCATCGGGCTGGCCGAAGCCATGGTTCTTGCCGCGGTGCGCAGGTCAGGCGTCCCGATGCAACGAGTTCGTCCAGCGCTCGCAGCACTGGAGCAGGAGATGGGAATCGGGCACGCCCTTGCATCACGCCAGCTGTACACCGACGGCGCCGAAGTCCTCTACGACTTCACCGCCGACAAGGTCGATCCCGAAGTGGTGGCGTCCCTTGTGGTGGTCCGGAACGGGCAGCGGGTTTTCGTTGACGTCGTACGCGAGGAACTGAAGCGCATCCAGTTCGGTGCTGATGGCTACGCCACGCTCTTACGAGTGCCTGGGTACCGGAGCGACGTGGTCTGCGATCCTTTGCGTTCGTTTGGCCGTCCGATTTTCGTTCGGGGCGGCACACGAGTCGATGACGTCATCTCGCGATTCCAAACCGGCGAGTCGATCGAGGAACTCACCGAAGAGTTCGGCGTGAGCGTCGCTGACATCGAGGACGCGCTGCGTGTCGCATCCCGACGGGCTGCCTGACCTCTTCCTCGATCGAAGCCTGGGACGCAAGAAGGTCCCCGAGCTCCTCCGCGCCGAAGGACTTCGTTTGGTGACCCTCGCCGAGCACTACGGCATCCCAAACGACGAGACCGTTGAGGACGTCGAGTGGCTTCAGCTGTGCGGCGAGCGTGGCTGGTTCGCCATCATGAAGGACGACCGCATTCGCTACGTCGGTGCTGAACGGCGGGCGGAGCATGCCCCGCGGCGGGCGTTGGTCGAGTCCCGGGTGCGAGCTGCGGTCATCACCAACGCCAACCTTCCTGCGGCCGAGATGGCGGAACGAATCATCCGTGCACTTACCGACCTCGCTGCGATCTGCGCCGAGCGGCAGGGGCCGTTCCTGTTCGCACTTCAACAAACCCGCATCGACGAGATCTCGCTGGACTAGCGCAGCTCGTTTCCGAACTCAGTAAGACCGGCAGAACGCGAGCGTTGTCTGCGTCAGCCACTTTCATAAACCGACAGATCGTCATATTCGACGTTCGGTTGGAAAAGCGCTACTCCTGCTCGGTCGTCGAAGATCGCAAGATCGACTCGGCGCGGTTGACCGCCACCTCCGCCGTTTCCACTCGACGTATCGAGACGAGGACCCCAAGCAAGACCAACAGGAACAGACCGGCAAGGACCCCCTCCCACGGCCGTTCGTCGGCCCGCCCGCCAAACCACGTTGCAAGCGAAACAACGGCTACTCCGCAAACCCATGCAGCAACCGCAGTCGACCGCCGAGTTGCCCGAACCCAATGCCGAGCGAACCCGCCTGCGGCTATCGGAATAAGCGTGAACGCGATGAGCACGCCGACAACGCCGAGAACGAATGGGAGGGCGACGCCCACAGCGAGCATGCACGTTGCAAATGCCGTGCCATCGGCGTTACCTGAGGATCGTTTCTCCACGATCGAAGGAACAGTGCGAGTCCGATCGTAAGTACACAGAAAGCAACGAATCGAGCGATTCGGTCGGACGGCCCAGCAATGAACGCCACGACACAGGCCACAGCCAGAGTCGTTAGCGCCAGAACGGCCCTGCGGGTGAGCCTGCGCGTAGTCAACGACCTTTACGCTAGTTGGACGGCGTCCGCGAGCAGGGCTGGGACCTTCTCCGGGAACGACACAATGAGGTGACGGTCGAGAGCAACGGCAACTCGGGCAAGGATGTCGATCCGGTTGCCCGCGCCGCCGCCTTTCCTCAAGCCGCGAGATGACGGACTCGGCTACGCCCATCCGCTCGGCCAAGTCCCGCTGCCTGAGCCGCGAGGCTTTGCGAAGGTCGTAGATCAGCTGACCGAGCGCCAGGTCACCCTCGATCACGGCACGCACCTCGTCCGCTATATCCGAGCGCATCTTCTTGATGTCATCCCAGCGAGAGTGTTCGGCCAATGTCGTTCTCCCACGTGTTTGGGCTTGTGCCGCTTGCTACTTCGACCAACGCCACGCGTCGGCTTCGGCGAGAAGAACACCACAGAGTCGGCAGTAGTGATGCGTGGCCAACTCGGGAGGCTCGTGCCCGCACGCGTTGCGGCGTAGCGCGCCCCGAACTGCGGCCACCGTGACACGCAATGCAAGACCGCGGGACGAGCGCCCTTCGTCGTCGTGAAAATCAGTCGCTTCACCCGAAGCGATATCGATCGACGGTGCTTCAAGCGGGGACGCCCATGGATCGGCGAGAGGATCATCGTCGGTCGCAATCGTGACGCGCCACGACTCGTGACGCTCGCGAAGGTAGAACGCTCGACCGTCGCACACGCCCGTGATCACCATCGGAGCGGCTTGAATAACGACCTGCGCACTCA
Source organism: Acidimicrobiia bacterium (assembly GCA_043720395.1). Taxonomy (GTDB): domain Bacteria; phylum Actinomycetota; class Acidimicrobiia; order Acidimicrobiales; family JANYDT01; genus JANOYY01. Next base: position 28,860 of record JAYSSR010000028.1, on the reverse strand, counting down.
CGCCGAGCGCAGCCGCCTCTGCCTGCAACTCTGCGTTGACGCGCTCCTCCCACTCCTGCTCCGCGTCCCAGTCACCAAGGTCGTCGAAGAGTTCACGCCGCAAAGCAATGCGCTCCTCGCGCGTTTGCTGACACGGACACGTCGACCCACCGTCGTGCGAGTCCGGGGACGGTGGGGTTGGATGACACGCACACCTGCACTCGACCGCGGCATCAAGGTCACGAAGCACCGGCCCCGCCGCCAACACAGCACGCTTCGCAGGCTTCAGTGCCTCTCGCTCAGCCTCGAACTTCTCCCGCTGCGCTTGGGCATCCGCAGCAAGCCGTGCCTGCTCCTCGGGTGACGGAGGCACGTACCGTCGCTCGATTGGTGGTGTGAGTGCCATCCCCAAATGCTCGCATCGATCCCGTTTTCGGACCGCTGATTTTCGTGCGTGCAGAGGCGACCCTTCAGTCGCGTCCAACCGTTGCAAGCGCGACTCGCGAATCCTCGGGGTTCTCATCGCTGAGGGAGCAAGAATGAACCAGTGAAGATCTCCGTCGCTCACGGCGACATCACGAAGCTCGACGTCGATGTCGTGGTGAATGCCGCGAACTCGTCGTTGCTCGGCGGAGGAGGCGTCGATGGAGCAATCCATCGCGCGGCAGGACCCGACCTCCTTCACGCCTGCCGGTTGCTCGGAGGGTGCAAGATCGGCGAAGCCAAGATCACGCCCGGCTTCAAGCTGCCGGCGCAGTGTATCGTTCACACAGTCGGCCCCGTTTGGCGAGGAGGCGGACACCACGAACCTGAGCTTCTGGCATCCTGCTACCGCCGGTCTCTCGACCTTGCGTCCAACGTCGGGGCGAGGTCGATCGCGTTTCCGGCGATTTCTACCGGCATTTACCGGTACCCACTTCAAGCCGCAACGGAGGTAGCCGTGAGCCAAGTGGCCGGCTACGACGGCGCCATGGCCGTCGTTCTCGTTGCCTTTACGGCTGCTGACGAAGCGACCATGTCTGAGGTTGTCCGGGCCCAAGAGGAGAAGTAAGAACGAAGCGAGGCTGGCCGCCGAGTCCTCGGCTTGTCAGTTCTGCTGCTCTCCTTCGACGGCGCCGGGAATCGAAGCTGGTAGTTCCGGCGGGACAACGCCTGAACGCTCCTCGGCCAAATCGTCCATCTGCTGATCCCAGGTGACGAGCGCTTCTGCGTCGTCGATAACGAGTGGCGTCACCTCCGGTTCCGTCGACTCGGTAATGATGGCCTCCGAGCTCGATTCGATCACCTCGGCGATGGCGCCTGCCTCGCCCGGAAGAACGGAGACGTCGATGCCAGCAGCCTCCACGGCTGTGCCTTCCTTCGGCAACTGGGGTGCTCGTGCCTGCCACGGACGGAGCCGCTGGAGAACAAGCTCGTAGAAGCCATCGACGGACCCGAGTACCGAGTCGATGAAGCTACCTCGGCCAATCCCGCGTTTCGTTCCCAAAGCCGACATCGCCGTGATCCGGAAGCGCCGTAGGTCAACCTTTGGATCCAGGAGGAGGACACCCGGATCTTCGCGCACGACTTTCAGCAGCTCGCTCGTGCTGGTCCGGGCGTTCAGCGCGAATGCATCGATTCGAAGTTGATCCGGCGCGTCACCGAGCTGGCGTGTCAGCCAGTTGACCCGCGTCTGACTCCGCCCTTCGACGGGACCGGCAACGTCGACGGAAACCTGGCACCGATTCCCACGGAGGTCGGCGAGCACTTCGATGTCGCCAACGGTGTTCGGCACTCGAAGCGTCCCAGATAGAACGTGCCGATTCACGAGATCGTCGACGAGGCGCCCACGACGAGCAACCGGATCAGCTTGCTCCTTCCGCGACACGACAACCTGAACTCCGCTACCCAACTCGCGTTCGAGACGTAGTGCAGCGAAGCGGAGAAGTTGTTCCCACCGACCGACAACGTCGGTGATTCCTTTGTCCGTTGGACGGAGCGTGCCGGCCGACAGCGCCTCGCGAACGCCGACCCACGCAGCACCCATGTCCGAGAAGTCGAGGGCGCCCGACCGCGGGTGTTCGAGATACCGAATCAACTCAGCCAGGATCCACGCCTGGTCGGGATCGGACACGCCTCGATGAACGCGCTGCGCAACGGCGATCGAAAGCACCTCTGCCCACGACAGATGAAACAGCGCGACTTTCTTCACCTTCCGCTTGTCGACATCAACGGGATGTGCGTCGGCGGACGGCGAAATCTGATTCGAGATTGTCAACACGGCATCGAAACCGTTGTCTCGTGCGACGTCGAGGTACGTCTCGACCTGCTCACGCGCAAGGTCGGAGGACCCCGTCTTCACCTCGACTAACGCAGTCCAGTTCTTCGCTCCGCGAGAGACCCGGATGACTCCATCGGGCCGGACCTTCCGGCCGTCAGCCAACTCGAACTGAACCTCGATGAACGTGGAGATGGTCCCCGCCGGGGCACCAAGTGGACGCAAAACGGCAGCGCCGAACTCCTTCACAGAACTCACCACAGCAAGAAGCGCCGACGTAGCACGCATCTCTTGCTCATCCTGCCCACTGATTCCTGTCGTCGGAATCAGTCTCGCCTGCTGCCATCTCGCCTGGTCCATGAGTCAATCATGGCGGACGACGAGGCTTCGACTCGGCTCCTGGCCTCGAAACCTCCCGTTGGTTGAAGGTTCTCTCCAAGCCTGTTGCCGCCGCCAGCCCCGCTTCTCAACGGCACGCACCGATGGATGAAGAGCAAGCCAGCGAAGGTAGACCCGTGCATCGTCCAGTTCGGTGTCGTCGAGGTCTCCCTCCCACGGGTGGACGTGGAGCAGATTGCCGTAGTTCCGACGATGCTTCTCTGGGCTGTCGTCGATCGCGACAACTCGATCGAGATCGACGCCTCGCCGCCGAAGCTTGTGAAGGTTCTTCACCGACACTTCGTTCATCGTGTCGAAATCACGATGCGGGGTGCATTGTGCGGCGGACCAAACGAAGGACGGGCCTCGTGTCTCGGAGAACAATGCCTCGACAACAGCGTCGGCATGAAGAGACCCGGCTGAGGTCCAGACACCGACGTCGTAGCGATCGAGGCATTCCGCAATCAGTTCGCGCGCATACGGTCGAACGATGCAGGCATGTCGCCCAGACATGAAGTCCGCCTGGGACGACGACACGCTTGCGCTCACATGAATCAGTGTCTCGTCCAGATCGAAAACGACGAGCAGTGGCTGCCTCGCGTTCATCGGGACCGCTTCGAGACGCCCACTACAGTCGGTCCCTCTTCCAGCGCCACGTAGCGAAGTAGGGACGAGTTGGCTTTCCCTGGACACACTGATGCCAGGTCGCTTTCCACGATTGAGGGTCGCCGTTGATCGCAGCAACGACCCGATTGGCGAGGACCTCTGGGGAGTCGTCGTTCCAATCGAAGCGCACGAAAACCTGGTGCGTATCGCGGTGGTTGAGGACGATCTGAAACAGCGTCGGCTTCCGCCAGTCGTTGCAGACGAAACTCGGTCGAAGATCGAACTGCGATAGGTGCGTGCGGTCGAGCCCTCCAAGGACGAGGCGTCCCGCAGTGCGCACTGGCGTTTCCCAAGACAGGTCCGACTCAAGCGCTACAAGGGCGCACTCGTACGCTTCCCAGTCAAGCGAGAAGTCTCCAAACCAGGCTTCTCAATTAGCCAGTCCAATCGCACAAATTTCGCCCTCAACGCTGATCCGAACATCAGTCGAACCGCAGCCATAGGTCCCACACGTGCAGCGCGCGATCGGGAGTTCGAACTCGTCGACCTTGGGCCGCAGACGGTTTTCGGGCACGAAGATGTCGTACGGATCCATGCCCATCCCAGCACCCCTGCTGGTCATCTCAACGCCGTTCACGAACACCAAGACCTCGAACTCATCGCTGTCGCTGCTCGCATGAACCTGGAAACGAAGGTCGTCCGCCATCCGGCAATCCTAGAAGTGTCGGCCGAGAAATCGGCTTCTGTTTCGGCGAACAACGCCAGGCCGTGAATGGCGGATTCGCCTTGCCAGCTCGTCGCGAGCGATCTCGATGGATCCCGAACTTCGAACAATGGCCGCACAACGTGAGCGCCGCCGAGTTCGAGGCCTATCGGTGGAGCGAGTCCGAATCGTCGATTCCGCAGTCGTCATCGCTGCCAGGGGGCTCGCCCGGCGTCGATGACGAAAGGCTGGTCAACAATCGCCACCGACCGTCGGTAAAGGCCGAGTTGTCCAAGACGGCAGTATCAAGCCCTCTCCCAACGAAAGCCCAAATTCGACTGCCCGGAATCCAGACCTTGAAGCTTGAGCCCTCGACCTCTGCGACAACGTCGGAAGTCACGTCCATCACTCCGGACAACTTGCCGAGCGGACCAGCGATGTCAAAGGAGGCCTCGGGCTTCACCGATCCGTCTTGAGCAAAGAAGTAGAAAGCAAACCGACCTTGGGTCCACTCTTCCGGACCGACCAACCTTGCGTAGTACGCAACGTAGATCATCGTCTCGCCCGGCTGAAGCTTCACCGGCGCTGCCTGCTTCCAGGTGATCTCGATTCCGTCACCCTGTGGTCGAACTACACCTGACACAAGGTCTCCGCCCGGATAGTCAGCATCGTTCATGATGTCTTGGCAAACGTTTGGGTAGGCGTCCGCAACGGATTGCGGAACAGCCTTCGCAGGGAGTCCGAGTTCTTTGAGTTGCTCCTCTTTCGTACCGAGCGGTTCGTCCAGTTCGTCGGCCGCCGACCCAATGCTCGGACTAGTGCTCGACGGAATTGACGCTTCCGCCAAAGCGGTCGTCACCGACACCTGAACCTTGGCTTGGGTCGCAACCGAAGGCGTCGCTTGCGGCAGGGTATCCGGGATCGTCTCCTCCTGAGTGACCGGAGTTTCAGCCGACTTTTTTCCGGGGTTCGTGAGCGATGCGATGACCCCGAGGACGAGAAAGGCGCCGAATCCGATGAACAGCCACTTTCGAAGCCGATGTTGCTTCGGCACAGAGTCCATTGCGAGATCATTTCCGGATTTCCGCGTCATGGCACCCAAGTTAGCGAACCTCACGCAGTGGGATCAGATGCTTCTTGATCAGTCCCGCAGCGCCTTCAGAGCTTCGCCCGACTCCACGACCGCCAGCGTGCACAGGGCACAACGCCCCCGCCACCAATGTCACCGCGCGGGCGTGGTAGCAAGCTCACCACCGGACGAGAAATGGAGCCGGAGTTGCTCGATACGCGTTTGCCCTTCGGAGAGATTGAACCACCGCTCCGGCTCAAGAGGCCGATCTGGTCACCGCCAAGTGAGCTGACTACGACGACGAAGATTCGATGGTTGTGACCGGGGACCGACTGCGGCGAGCGCAGCGCGAAGAACGATCCCAAGATGTGAGCGCGAAGTTCCTCGCCGGGCGCAGTCGTCCGATCCCACTTCGTCCGTCCGAAAATGGACCATAGCTGTCCGACTTGCTGTCCTTCGTGTCGCTGGGGCAACAGCAGCCGAATCGAGAGAAGTCCATAGACCGACGAATGCACGGTCACCTCGGGATGAAGGCGCTCAGCCCAGCGTTGGTTTCGATCGTCGAGCCGCTGGAGCAGCGACTTACGCCCGCTCGTCGATGAAGGCATCGTCGCTCAATCTACTGACGCCGCGGTGCCACCCCTACGAAAGGCGCTTGCTCTTGCAGTCACTCTGCAATAGAGACCGACCACGAATCGAGTCACCCAACGCACCGGTTCAAAACAGTCCAGCGTCTCCGCCTCCTTTTCGTCCGACCCGCTCCTGCTGACCAAGGTCTGGCTGATCGCCAGACCTTCATCGATTGTGCTGACACTGTCGCCGTCAAGGTCGAGCCTCTTCGAGGTGCGCTTCGCGCAACCTTGACTGCGCCATCTTGCGCACATACACAGTCGAATTGTTCTCGACCACCAACGTTGCCGCATCAACCAATGAAGGAATGAGACAGACCTCCGGGTAGCCGTTGGCTACCCGGCTGCAATGTATTGCCGCCCCTTCGGAATGGTTGATGCGCTCACCACGCAGCCCTCTGTCGAGAAAAACCCGCACACTTACGAACAATCTGTGTCCGCGGAGCCACATTGGCGAGCGGATCCGGATGCATGCGACTACGGCATCCAACGGCTTCCGTCGGTACCCATCGAGAAAGCTCGGTTTGTTGTTGCGCTCGACGGACTTCGACTGCGAATGGTCTGTTCGTGGAGAACACGATGGATCGTCGGATGGGCGGCGAGTGATGCCGATCCTCGACATCACCCCACTTGGCTCATCGCGGTCGGGAACCGGCGGCGCTGTTGCCGCCATCGTCGACTACCTCACTCGATCAGCACAACAGGCCACCCCAACGCTCGAAGTCGACGCGCCGGCTGCCTACTACGCCGACCGAGCCGAGCGACCGGGCATCTGGCGCGGTCGTGGCGTCATCGGCGCGCAACTCATGGGCGAAGCCACACCGGAGCAACTCACTCGACTCCTCCTCGGCGCACATCCAAACAGCGGCGTCGTGCTCGTCGCGTCGGTCGGCTCCTCCGGGCGCGCCGCTCGTGACCGCACGCCACCGTCGAGCACCATCACGAGCGCGCTCGACGTTGACCAGACAGCTACACGCCTTGGGGTCGATCGTTCGTATGTGAAGCGTCTGCTCCTCGCCACCGAACGACGCGCGCTCGACCCCGACCACCACCGTCAACCGCTGCAGCCACTCCACGGTCACCGCGACGACGCCGGACGCTGGCGAGTCGACTCACACGAGGTTGAGCGATTCATCAGCGCGCGTACTGAACCGAGAGTTGTTGTTGCGTACGACGCGGCGTTCAAGTGGGAGAAGTCGATCAGCGCCGCATGGGTCCAAGCTGACCCCGCAACCCGGCGAGTCATCGAGGACGCGCTCGACCTCGGCGTCCGCACCGGCATTGCCTATCTCGAGAACCACGGTCTCCAAGTTCGGGACCACGAACGTCGAGTGAGTGCGGGCGGTATGTGGGCCGTGCAATATCGCCACACCACCAACCGCAACCTTGAACCGCAACTGCACGACCACGTCGTCATCGCCAACATCGCCGCCGACTCGAACGGCAACACGAAGACCGTCGCCGCACGTTCGCTCTTCACCCACGCAACGACAGCGGGCCACCTCGCCGGACAAGCCATCCGCCATCACCTCACCCAGCACCTCGGCTACGAGTGGGGACCGCTCCGCAACGGCACCTGCGACCTCGCGCACATCCACCCGACACCGCTCAGCGCCATCTCCACGCGGTCACGTGAGGTACGTGAACTCGCCGGAACCTTCGGTGTCGATAGCCAGCAGGCCCGCCGCATCGCCGCTCTCACAACTCGCCGACGCAAGGAGGAACCCGCCGACTACGCCGCCCTCGAAGCGAAGTGGTCCGACACCCTGAGCCACTGGGGCTTCACTCCCGACCACGAACGGGCACTGCACGACCGCGCCCAGATCACTGCCTTCACGACCGCCGACGAGCGCAACCTCACGGCCTTCCTCGAAGGTCCGAACGGCGTTACCAAACAGGCAGCAACCTTCGACCGCAACGACGTCGTCCGCGCCGTCATCGCTTGGGACGGCCAACACGGCGGTGCTTCCCGACTCGCCGCAGGTGACATCGAGAACCAGACCGACCGATGGATCTCCTCGCCCGCGGTCGTACGCCTCGCCGAAGATCGACACCCGACCGCCCGTTACACGACAGAACACATGTTGCGTCTCGAACACGCAGTCATCGACGCATACCGAAACGGTGCATCCGTTCACGCCATAGACGCTGCGATAGTGCGTACCGAACAACTCCTCTGGCAACGAGCAACCGGCCGCACCCTCGGCCTCGATCAACAACGCTTCGTCGAACACCTCGTCACCGATCCCCGCCAGTTCAGCCTCGGCGTCGGCCCAGCCGGAACTGGCAAGACGGCGAGCCTCGCCGTTGCCTCTCGCGCTTGGGAATCAGCCGGCCTAGAGCCACTCGGCACGACCGTTACCGGAGCAGCGACCGACGTGCTCGCCGACGCATGCGGCATCCCAACCCGCACCGTCGCATCGCTCGTCGCCGAAATCCGCTACGGGGGTCAACCGTTCACGGCGAAGTCCGTGTTGATCGTCGATGAAGCATCGACGCTCTCGAACCGTGACCATCACACGCTCGTCGCCGAAATCGAACGAAGCGGTGCGGCAATGCGGGCAATCGGCGACCCGGCACAACACCGAGCAGTCGACGCCGGTGGACTCTGGGCGCAGCTCCTCGACACCTTTCCCGAACGAGTCGTGCACCTTGAACACAACCGTCGTCAGAACGCGGCGTCGATGGCCGACGTGCGGCGCGCTGGTGAGCTGCTCCGCTCCGGACAAGGCCGCAACGCAGTGGAACTCCTCGCCGGTACGAGCCGGTTGCACACTGCGAACGATGCGGCGGAACTTGTTGCCGACATCGTCGCCGACTGGCACACCGATCACCGACGTCACCTCGCCGAGGGCACCGCCGCATCGCGGATGATGGCCGAGCACCACACCACCCGTCGCCTCCTCAACCGTGCCGCACAGCAACTCCTCCGAGCCGACGGAACCATCACCGGCAACGGTGTTCGCGTCGGCGACGAAACGATCCACGTGGGCGACGAGATCATCACCCGCACCCAGAACCGTGATGTCCGTGAACGAGACGGCCGGACCTTGCGCAACGGTGTCGTCGGCACCGTCGTGCAGATCGGCAACGACAGCGCTCGGCCATCGATCGCAGTGAAGTTCCCCGGGTTCGGGGTTCGTCGGCTCGACGACGATTGGCTTCAACAAGAAGTGCGTCCCGGAGTCGTCGGTGCGATCGCTCCGGCATACTCCATCACGACTCACGTCGCCCAGGGCCAAACGATGGACGCAGGACGCGCAGTGATGACGGAATCAACTGCGCCCGAGGCGGCGTACGTTGCGCTCACACGAGGGCGCAACGACACCCGCCTCTACGTCCTCGATTCACCCGCACGCACCGAGCGACGAATCGCCGCGCAGCACGCGGAATTCCCCGTCCTGCTCGACGAACCCGATCTGCTGGCCGCCGTCGCCGAACGAGTGCAGCAGCGAACAGCGATAGGGACCGCAACATCCGTCGACCCGGCCGCGCTCAACGTCCATCGGCTGTCGCTACGCCCCTTCGACAAGCTGAAGGGACCGACACGCCAAATCGCTGCAGCTCGACGAATCGCCATCGATCGAGCAGTGCTACGCGCACTTATCGACACGCCTCCGTCTTTCATCACGGACTACGGACGTCGACCCGCAGCAGATGATCCGCACCGGCCGATCTGGGACCGGGCGGTGCGCACACGAGCGGAGTACGAACTCGTCTCCGGGCGGTGGAATCCCACCGACGGAGAAGTGCGTCACGCGCACAACGCAGCGACCGCTGCTGCGATCGACCGTCTCCCCGTTCGAGAACTCAACAACCGCCTTCATAGCGCCGCGCCAGGCGCGCCGGAGCTTGAACAAATGCTGGGCCCGATCCGAGACCGCATCGCCAAGGCCGTTGCCGAGCCCGCCGACTACCTGACCGACCTCATCGGGCACCGACCGACGAAGGGGTACACGCTCCAATCTCGATGGGACGACAAAGCCAACGCAATCGAGACCGTCCGCCACCGCAACGGGCTCGACAAGAGCGACGGCATCGCAAGCCGAACATCTGTCGGCGTTCTCGGCGGAAGGCCGAACGACGTCCACGCCGCGACCGACTGGCTCGGCGCAGCACGAGTCGTCGAGCACGCCATCAATCCGAAACCGATCGACCGAGACGAACTCCGCCACCAAGCACCCCGCCTCCGGCGCTGACCAAAGGAGAACACATGACACAGCTCACCCTCTGGGACCCCGACCCCCTCCTCGACAAACGCCAAGTCGCCGAACGCCTCAACGTCGGCGTCCGCTTCGTCGAACGCCTCATCGCCGAGAAGCGCATCCCCTACGTCAAGGTCGGCCGACACGTCCGGGTGCGAAGCTCGGCGGTCGAGCGACTCACAGTCGACCACACAGTGGCGTTGTGACGCGACCAAGGCGGCTCCCATACGAGTTCGGAACCGAGGCACGATTTGGCTGGTCGACGATCGTTCGATCAACGGCCTGCTGCACTCCAGCTGGCCAAGGGCTTGGCAGAGAGCGACTCGAGTTCGGCGACCACCTCGGCGAATGCCGCCAAGGCGCGCTCGACCGTCTTCACCTTGATGGTCCGCCGGTGTACCTCGTGCATCGATCCATGGTCGGGCGTGTGTTGACAGTCGATGTCGACCGTCAACTCGACAGTCCACGCCGACTCGATTTCACACTCACCGAAGTACCACCCGGGCCGCAGCTCAACAACGAAATCCACACACTGCCCGGGACTGTCAACTGCCGACACGCATCCCCAGAAACTCTGCTGGCCGGAAGGAAGCCAATGGAGTTCGACTCCCGAGTTCAACCAGCCGACGTTTCCCCGAACGAGTTGGGCAGCAGCCTTCAATCTTTCGCCGAGCCCAAGAAGCATCTCCCGAGCGGTGCGCTCCTGGATCACCGAGAGAGGACCGAGGACCCCTTGGAGCAGAGGACCCGATTCCGAAATGGGAACTGTCTCCATCGGAATCAACTGCCAGCGACGGCCAAGCCCGCAACCACTCGGCCCAATGCGATGCCATTGTGGATGCCCCGAGCCATAAGCGCGTTGCCCATCCGATCCGCGAACCGCTCGATGGACGCAAGGGCGGCGGGGAGTGCAGCGCGAAGTGCGGCAAGCTCGACAGTGGCAGCAACCATGATCTGATCCGGGAAATCGTCGAGTTGTTCAGAGAACTGCACGAGCGAGCCTCGCCTTCGAGCAAGAACGCCCGGATGACCCGTTTCGACCCCTCTCCAGTCTTCCGGCCAGTCCGTGCAGAGCTGTACCCAATCGCGCACACCCTCCTCAAGGTCGCAGCAGCACGTTGGCCCAGCGATGTGGACCTCATTGATCACGAGCACGAGGCCACCGTCCAGCCACGCATCCCATCCGTACTCCGTGCCAGCCTCGATTACGTAACGACAACCGGCTTCAATGAGTCGTTCGCTCTCGAAGTCATCGACTGCGAAGAGTCCCTCGAGTCCGGGGCGTTGCGGTAACCCAAGAGCTTCGCGTTGTGCGTCCCGCCATTGCCGCCGTGCGAAATCCCAGTCGCCAAAGGATTCCAGCGAGCTGTCGAAAGGCTTTAGCTGGGGGAGATCGCTGAACTGCGTGACGTCAAGCACAAGGAAGACGGCGGCGATGAGCTCGACGGAGTCGTGCTCTCCTGCTCTCATGGGCGCTTCTCCTTCCAGTTCGATGATTTTGCGCTCGCCGATCCACGCCACGGGCCACAGCTTCTCAAGACGACCTACGACGCTTCATTCAGCGACATGTCGATTGCACAGCCCAGCACGGCGGCGTACCGCTCCAGGGTCGACACACGAACGTCGTGCTCGCCGGACTCAAGCCTCGCGACCGAAGACTGCGACGTGCTCATGAGCACCGCCGCTTCAGTCTGGGTCATCCCGAGCGCGACCCGACGATCGGCAAGCTGACGCTGCAGCACCCGCCGGTTCGTGCGCGCCGCCACCATCGCCGGGAACTTGGGGTTCTTCTTCGCACGCTCTGCGATGAGCCGATCGAGATCGTCGGGTGCCTGCTTTCGTGCCATGGCACCAATCTTCTCATCTCAGAAACGAGATATCAAGAAGTAGATCGAGGACGAGCCCGACTGCGCCAGTCCGCAAGGCGAGTCTCGGCCAGGGCAATCGTCCGAGGAGGCGTTCGCTGCGACTTCTTCTCGAACGCTTCGAGAGCCAGCAGAATCTGCCCACGCTTGCCCTCGCTGGCGAACAGCACCCGGAACGCCTGTCCACCGATCGAGGCACGCACCTCGTAGATGTCGCCCCGCAGGTGGCGAGCCTCCACGAGCCCAAGATCTGCGACCGACCGCATCGCAGCAGCCACTTGCGCAGCTTGTTCGTCGCTCAGCGAGGCGATCAAGTCGCGTACTGCGCTTCGTCCCGATGGCGTTGCGTAGAACCGCCAGCGCCGTGGCTTCACGGAGTGCGCCCCGCTCTCGCCGCAACGCGGTCGGCGACCGCACGAATCGAGTCAGGCAGCGGGTGGGCGTAGGTCTTCATGAGCATGTCGGGTGAATGACCAAGCACATCGGCCGCCGCTCGCAACTCCCCGGCATCGGCCGCCTGACGAACCATGTGAGTCGCCGCCGTGTGTCGCAGACCGTGCGACGTCAGCCGAGGCACACCGGCTCGGACGACGAGCCGTTCGAGCGTCTGGTCGAAGTTCCCGGGCGACACCGGTGTCCCGGTCTTCGACGACACAACGAGGTCGTGGTCCTCCCAATCGGAACCGGCGACGAGGCGATCCTGAAGCTGCAGCGCGCGATGCGTTCGCAACGCCCGCACCGTCTCCGCATCGACGACGATCTTGCGCCGAGAGCGTGCGTTCTTCCCCTCGGTCCACACCGGAACACCTCGCACCTCGACGAGGCCACCGGCGATCGTCACCGTGCCCGACTCCAGATCGATGCCGTTCCACCTCAACGCGAGCAGTTCGCTGCGCCGCGGTCCATAGAGCACCGCCAGCCGGAGCGGACCTCCCCAACGGTGATCGGCCACCGCATTGAGGAACGAACGAACCTGCACCTCGTCCCAGGCGTCGACGTCCTTCGGCGCAGCGGTTCGCGCGACCACCTTTGGCAAAGCAACCCGTGCCGCCGGTGAGCGTCGGAGCAGACCCTCCTCGACCGCATCGGCGAGTGCCGCACGCAGGACCATTCGACAGATCTGCAACGACCGTTTGGATAGTCGACCGGCTGCCGCCGAGTCCTCCAGCCAACGGGCCACGTCGTCACGGTCGAGCTTGTCGATCGGCAACTGACCGAGCCCGGCCTTGATGTGACCGGCCGCCCACTCGTACTGGAGCTTCGACTTCGCCGTCACGTCGGTCTTCGACGCCACCCACCGATCGAGCAACCAGGCCAACGTCCCCCGAGCCAATGGCAGATCGCCCGATGCCGTCGCCTTCGAGGCCGCCGCCCGGGCGGCTCGCTGCGACGGAAACGTCCCGATTTGGCGCGGCCTCACCCGACCCGTCTCGGTGTCGATGCCCTCCACGCGCACTGTCCACTTGTCGCGCTGCTTACGCACCGTCGGCTCGCCCGTCGGCTTCCACCCCATCAGACACCTCCGCTGACTACCGCTGGATTCCGCCGATACGCATCCGATACCGGTGCACGGGTTCCGATACATTCCCGATACATTGGCCTTGGAAACGGCAGAAGCCCTCGCTGGTGCGAGGGCCTCCGGATCGTATCACCGCAGGTCAGCGGCTAGATTTATCTGGCGCGTTCGGAGGGATTCGAACCCCCAACCTTCTGATCCGTAGTCAGATGCTCTATCCGTTGAGCTACGAACGCTTGTTGTGTTGTAAGCCTCCGAGTGTACCGCCCGAGACGGACGCTGACTCCACAACTTTCGCGGAGAAGGAGGGATTTGAACCCTCGGACCAGGTTTCCCCAGTCAACTCATTAGCAGTGAGTCCGATTCGGCCGCTCTCGCACTTCTCCGTACACGTCCCCTACGTGGCGAACCACGTCGGAAACTGAGCCCGAAGAGTCTTGCACACCCGCCGCCCCCCGTTCACACGAGAACCGCGGATGTGCAGGACTTCGACGCGGAAGAGGTGGGATTTGAACCCACGGACCCTTGCAGGTCAACGGTTTTCAAGACCGTCGCATTCGGCCGCTCTGCCACCCTTCCTAGAACACGCGATTCTACAGAGCACCGAGGCACGTGGGGCACATGACACGTGCTAGTGCGGAGTAAGTCCCGTCCGTTCACTTCATTCGCGCACGTAGGTAGAACGAACCAATCTGCTTGGCCGGACCACTGAGAGCGCCGATAGGCGCTCAGTGAAACTGATCAGGATCTCCTACGTCATCGCCGTTCTCGGAATGTCGTCGGCGTACTTCACGCTCGCCCCGACGCCGAACAGCAAGCTCGTGCTCTACAACGGCATGGGATTGCTGGCGCTCCTGATGACGCTGGTCGGCATCCGTGTCAACAAGCCGACATATCGAACACCGTGGCTTCTCTTCGCGGGCGGACAGGCATCGTTTCTCGTAGCGGACGTCATCTACTACCTACTGGAGAAGCAATCCGAGTCCGTGCCGTTCCCGTCGGTGGCCGACGCGTTCTACCTCGGCATGTACCCGCTGGTTATCGTCGGCCTTGCGCTGAAAATCCGCTACAGCGTCCAAGGGCGGCGAGATTGGGCGGGCCTGATCGACGCAGGCATCTTCGGCATTGCGCTCTTCTCCGTGCTCTGGGTCCTCGTGATGGACACCTATGTCCCGGCCTCTGGTCAAGGAACTGGCGAACGGCTCATTTCCCTCGCCTATCCGGTCGCCGACCTGGCTGTGTTGTTTGTCGCGATTCGACTCGCCGTCACCTTCCATCGTCGAACCAACGCTTTGATCTTTATCATCGCGGCGCTCGGATCGCTCGTCATCGCGGACATCCAATACGGAGTTCTGAACGCGGCAGACGCGTTCAAAACCGGATCGATCGTCGACGCATTCTGGATCGGCTTCTATACCCTCTTTGCACTCGGGGCACTCGACCCTTCGATGTCCAAATCCGTCGCCACCGGCGCAAATCAGCTGGAACGGATCAGTCGCGCTCGCCTCGCGTTGATGTTCGTCGCGACGCTCACCGTCCCGGTGATCGACCTGTTCTGGGGCACCCAGGAAGACAAGGTCGTCACGCTGACCGCGTCCGCTGTGCTGTTTGCCCTCATGCTCAGTCGGGTACTTGGGCTGGTTCGATCGGTCGAATACGGGCGTGAACTCCTTCGCCGAGAAGCACGCCACGATCCCCTGACCGGCCTTGCGAATCGAACGATGTTCGCCGAAAAGACTGAGGCCGTGTTGAGCCGGTCACGTGAAAACGTCGCAGTTCTTCTGATCGACCTCGATGACTTCAAGGCGGTCAACGACAGCCTCGGCCACGCCGCCGGTGACGAAGTATTGGTCACGGCAGCCGAGCGAATTCGACGTTGCGTGCGCGAGAACGACGTGGTTGCACGACTCGGTGGTGACGAGTTCGCCGTACTGCTGACCAAGACGATCGACAGCCAAGACGCCGCGAACACCGCAGCGCGCATCCTGAAGGCCCTTGCCGAACCGACCATCGTGATGGACCGCTCCGTTCGGATCGGTGGAAGTGTCGGAGTTGCGATGCAGAGTGCAGAGAACTCTGACGTTCAAACCCTGCTTCGTAGCGCCGACGTTGCCATGTATCTCGCGAAACGTCAGGGAAAGAATCGTTTCGAGTTCTTTGAACAGAGTCACTACGCCGAAGTCGTCGACCGAATCAACCTGAAAACTGACCTCGAAAATGCTCTTTCAAGGCACGAGTTCGAGGTGTACTACCAGCCCATCGTCGACACAGATACGGCCATAATCCGTTCTGTTGAGGCGCTACTCCGCTGGAACCATCCAACACGAGGGATGATCTCGCCGAGCATCTTCATCCCGCTTGCCGAAGAGATGGGCGCGATCAACGAGATCGGCAGCTGGGTTCTCGCAGAAACGTGTCGCCAGGTTCGCGAATGGCAGCTGACCGTGCCGCATTGCGGTGAGCTTCGAGCAAGCGTCAATCTCTCGGCATTGCAACTGCACGACACCGAACTCTTGCATCGAATCACCGATGCGCTGCGCGCGTCGGGTCTCGCACCCGGTGACCTCACGCTGGAAGTCACCGAGTCGCTGCTCGTCGCGGACAGCACCTCGAGTACTCGAACCCTTGAGCAGCTCACGGCACTCAAGGTGCGCGTGGCAATTGATGACTTCGGTACCGGCTATTCATCGCTCAGTTACCTCCATTCGTTCCCCGTCGACACGATCAAAATCGACCAGTCATTCGTTCAAAAGCTCGATGACTCGGTGACATCACACGCACTCATCCGTACGGTCATCGACCTCGCGCGAGCTGTTGGCGGAATCACGGTGGCGGAAGGCGTCGAGAACCAACGCCAACTCGACATTCTTTCGGCTTTGAAATGCGATCTAGTGCAAGGTTTTCTCTTCTCGCGTCCGATTCCGGCCGGTGCATTCGGCGATCTTCTCCGGCGCCGCAACGCAGCTGAACAGCTACTGCCACTCCCCGGCAAGGCCCGTCGTGCCCAGGTAATCGCCGCGGGTCAGCAGGCCGAGGTCTTGAGCGGCTTGCGCCAACTCGAACCAATTCTGCAGGAACTTGAAGAATTCCACCGGACCGTGGGTGCCCCGGTCACGGCGCGCTGGCCGTGGTTGTCCTCATGGTTCCACCTTCACCCCGACAATGACATTCGGTGTGTTGTCGTTCGGTCGACAGAGTCGTCGAAGATCGAGGGCGCTGCCATCCTTGCGACGACGCAGAACGCCAACCGGACGAAGATCTCGACGATCTCGGACCAGATGGCGTCAGTGGCGTCGGTCTTCGCCCACGACGAAAAGTCGGCTCTACAGCTGGCGAACGGCATCGCAGACCTGGTCCAGAACTCGCCTGGGTTTTGGGACCTTGAGCTCAACCAGATTGCCGGCAAGAACGTCGTGACGGCTGCACTCGAACGTGTGCTTCCCAACGTCGTCGTTGAAGGCGCGCTTCCCGTTCCGCGGGTCCTACTTCTCTCCGACCTTGATCTCGGCCGACTGCTCAGCAAGAACATGCGCAAGCAGCTTCGACGTGGTAGGTCTCGTCTGGACAGCGAGACGTCGAACTGGAAGGTCGACTTCCATCGAGGGACGGACGCGATCATGGCTCTGCTTCCGGAGATCGAGGAAACTCATATCGGGCGCGATCACGACCGGCGAAGCGAGTCCGACCTCGACAACGCAGTTTCCCGTCGCTTCTGGCAGGAGACCATCGTCGCCCATACCTATTCCGACGAACTCGAGATAGCAACGCTCACCGTGGACGGTGCGATCGCCGCCTACGTCGTGTCACTGGTCGACGGTGCGAGCTATCGGGTGTTCGACGGACGAATGTCGAGCCAGTTCGCCAAGTTCTCGCCGGGCCGTGTTCTAGAAACGGCGACCCTTCAGCGCGCGATGAGCGATCCCCAGTTTGAAATCTTCGATTGGATGACCGGCGTTGCCCCTGAAACGATCCTCGCGGCAAATGACTGGGAAACCCGCACGTTGCTGACGGCATCAGCTCCCGCAGGGTCAACGAAACCAAAGCACAGTGATTCGACCGGCGACACGAACTCCTCGTGGCCGACCCGTAGGGACGCATTGCGCAAATCAAACGAGGTCAGCAAAGACCTCGTCCGCACCCGCTGAAGTCACGTCGACAAAGCTGTGCACGTTGCACTCTTCCTGGCGCTCGCGTCAGCGACTTGTTGGGGGGCAGGCGACTTTCTTGGCGGACTCGCCACCCGAGACTCGCCGGCCATCTCCACAACATTCATTGCACAGGCATCCGGATGGCTCGGCCTCGCCTCGGTGTCGCTCCTCGTCTCCGGTCTCCCTCCTGGATTCGACCAGCTTGGGTGGGGAATCGCTGCCGGGCTCTCGGCTGTTTCTGGTCTCGGTCTGTTCTACGCGGCGATGGGTGCCGGTGCGTTTGGAACCGTTGCATCGGTTACCGCAGTCACCTCGGCGATCGTTCCCGTCGTCGTCGGATTCGCCACCGGCGAACGACCCGGAATGGTCACGGTCATCGGCATCGTGGTCGCCGTCGGGGCAATCTGGCTGATTGCAGGTGAAACCTCCCCCCAGGAGCAAAGGGAGGGACCATCGCGGGCGCTCCCCATGGCTTTTGTCGCAGGGCTATTCTTCGGTGGCTACTTCGTGCTGATCTCGCGATCGGGCGGCGATCATGGGCTGTGGCCAGTCGCTGCTGGCCGCTTCGCCGCGACCGGCACATTGGCCGTTGTGCTCGAAGTACTCCGTTGGAAGCGCCCGCGTGTCAAGGTGGCACCGTCGGCCCGAGGACTGCAACTGTGCGTGTTTGGCGGCCTACTCGACGCCGCCGCGAACGCGCTCTATTTCGTTGCCAGCCGGGACGGGATGCTGTCGGTCGTTGCTGTGCTCGCCTCGATGTACCCGGCGAGCACACTGTTGCTCGCGCGGGTTTGCGTGAAGGAACGGATGAGCCGTCGACGCATCGGCGGAATGACCGTCGCTCTAGCCGCAGTCGCGGCGGTCTCCTGGGGCGGGCTCCAGGTCAGTGCTGAGCCGGTTGGCGAAACATCGTCGACGTCAACGACACCGCTCCCCACAACGCCATCAGCGTCCTCCCTACCCGGCGGACTTGCCCATGTCACGCCCGGACTCATCATCCTGCCCGTTCCGGAAGCCCTGGCCAGCCAGAGCGACCGCACAACAGCAAGTTGAGCGTGTTAGTCGGCGGGAGCGAACCACCCAGCGGGTGGAGCGCTGAGGCAAAGGTCATCGTAGAGATACCCGGGTCTGCCATCGCCGAGGTCACATGCTTCGAGGGTGACGGTCCCAGACGATCTCCCAGGTCGGTCGTGCACCAAGGCGCCGCCGCCAACCAGCGCAATCGAACCGGCGACCGATGCGGCAAGCCAACCGACGAAGGAGCGGTTCTGCGTGTTGGTCATGCTCGCTCCCCACTCAGAGCCGCGAGCCCTCAGAGCCCCGCGACGATCTCGGCCATCAGCTGCCCGGCCTCAGTCGGGTTCAAGCCAATCCGCACGCCGGCAGCCGCAAGCGCGTCCATCTTGCCCTGGGCCGTCCCCTTGCCGCCAGACACGATCGCGCCCGCATGGCCCATCTTCTTGCCAGCCGGTGCCGTGACACCAGCGATATAGGCGCTCATGGGCTTCGTAACGGAGGCCCGAATGAAGTCCGCTGCCTCTTCCTCGCCGGTGCCGCCGATCTCGCCGATCAGGATGATCGCCTTCGTCTCCGGGTCCTTCTGGAACTCGGCCAACGCGTCGATGAACGCCGTGCCGGGCACCGGGTCGCCGCCGATGCCTACACAGGTAGACACGCCAATTCCCAGCTGCTTGAGTTCATACAGGGCCTGGTAGGTCAGCGTCCCCGACCGCGACACGATCCCGACAGCGGGCTTGCCCTCCATCGGCGGCAGCGCGATCTCGCCCGCCGTGATGCCGATGTTGCAGCGTCCTGGTGAGATGATGCCGGGACAGTTCGGCCCGAGCAACCGGGTCGAGGGGTAGTCACGCCGAAGCACATTGAACACCCGCGCCTCGTCCTGGGCCGGGATGCCCTCGGTGATGCAGACAATGAACCGAATCCCCGCGGCTGCCGCTTCGAGGATCGCGGCAGGCGCGGCCTTTGGGGGCACGGCCACGAACGATGCGTCGGCACCCGTCGCGGCAACGGCCTCGGCCACCGAATTGAAAACGGGGATGCCCTCGACATCGGTCCCGCCCTTGCCCGGCGTGACGCCACCTACGACGTTGGTGCCGTACGCCTTGTTGCGCAGCCCGTGGTACTTGCCCTGACCACCGGTCAGACCCTGCACGATCACCTTGGTGTTCTCGTCAACGAAAATAGACATTGGTATGTATGCTTTCTAAAAAGGGTTACTTGGCCAGCGCGACAGCGGCACGGGCCGCTTCGAGCATCGTGGGCTTGCTGATGAGCTTGTCCGCCGGAATGCCTGCCGAAGCGAGGATCTCGCGACCTTCCTCGGCGTTCGTGCCGTCGAGGCGGATCACGATCGGCGCCTTGAGATCGACTCGCTTGAGCGCCTCCACGATGCCCTTCGCGACTTCCTCGCCACGCGTGATGCCGCCGAAGATGTTGATGAAGATCGACTTCACCATGGGGTCGGTGTTGATGACCTCCAGCGCGCCGGCCATCACGTCGGCGTTCGCGCCGCCTCCGATGTCGAGAAAGTTCGCGGCGGAGCCGCCGACCTGATTGACGACGTCGAGGGTGCTCATGGCGAGACCCGCACCGTTTGCGATGATGCCGACCGTGCCTTCGAGGCCGATGTACTGCAGGCCCTTCGAGTGCGCCAACGTCTCCCGGGAATCACGGAGCACCGTGGCCTCGTACTCGGCCCAGTCGTGACGGAACATCGCGTTGTCGTCGAGTGAGACCTTTGCATCCAGGCACAACACCTTCCCCGACGGTGTCAGCACGAGGGGGTTGATCTCCGCGAGGTCGCAGTCGCCCTCGGTGAAGCAGCGATACAGCTTCACGAGGATCTCGGCGGCCTGGTCGACGGCGATCGGGTTCAGCTTCGCGTCGACGCACGCCTGGCGAGCCGTTTCAAGCGAGATCCCGTCGACCGGGTCGATGTGGAGCTTCACGAGCGCGTCGGGGTTCTCGACCGCGACCTGTTCGATCTCGACGCCACCCTCGGCAGACAGCATGAGCAGGTGCATCTTTGCGGCCCGGTCGAGCGTGTAACTCGCGTAGTACTCCTCCGCAATGTCCGAAGCGTTGGCGACGAAGAGCCGCTTGACCACGTGGCCCTTGATGTCCATGCCGAGGATGTTCCCCGCATGGAACCGGACCTCGTCGGCGTTCTCCGCGAGCTTGACGCCGCCTGCCTTGCCGCGCCCACCCACCTGGACCTGCGCCTTGATCACGACGGGATAACCGGCCGTTTCTGCCACAGCGACTGCCGTGTCAACGTCGTCGGCGATGCCTCCCGAGGGAACGGGAAGATCGAAGCGAGCGAACTCGGCGCGGCCTTGGTACTCAAACAGATCCACAGATTGCCTTTCGGGGGGAACGGGTACAGCGGGCGCAACAAGAACAGGTCAGCTCGGTGCCGACTCCCGCGCGTCGAGAGTTGCCTCGAGCCACGACGTGATGTCGTCGAGCGGTGCGCCGGGAGTGAACAGCTGCGCGACGCCCAGCGTCTTGAGCTCGGCAATGTCGTCGGGCGGAATGATGCCGCCGCCGAACAGAATGACGTCGTCGACGCCCTGCTCCTGAAGCTTTCGCGCCACCAAGGGAAACAGCGTCATGTGTGCACCCGACAACACCGACAGTCCGACCGCGTCGGCGTCTTCCTGGACTGTCGTGGCCACGATCTGATCCGGCGTCTGAAACAGTCCGGTGTAGATGACCTCGAAGCCGGCGTCGCGAAGGGCGCGGGCGATGATCTTCGCCCCCCGGTCGTGGCCATCGAGGCCTGGTTTGGCGACCACGACTCGGTAGCGGCGTTGCATCGGGGGTCAATACTAGTGAGGTGCCCCCCTCCGACCACCAGTCGAGCCCACCACAGCGACCGGACGCCGCCTCGGCAGCCCAGCGTCCACCATGGCGTCCACCATGGCGTCCACCCTCTCGGACCACACGGCGAGTGCATACGCGGCGGCTCATCGTCGCAGTTGTCGGATCGCTCTTCATAAGCGCGTTCTGCCTTTTCGCCTTCGCTCGGTTCGCGGCCAATCGACCGGACCAGGTCAGTCTCGGTGATCGGGTCTTCCAAGTCGGTCGGTCGGCGAACCTCGCGAAAACCGCCGACGCGAAGGGCCCGATCCTCTTTCCCGACCTCGTTCGCGACGGTCTCTCTCGGACGCTCTACCTGGCGCACGTGTCCGGTACCGATTGGGCTGCGTTGAACGCGCTGCCTCCCGGTGCGGCGAACCAATGCCTCGTCAAGCCCAACGTCGCGTCGAAGACGCTTGTCGACCCGTGCACCGGCGAGGTCTATGGCTACGACGGATTGGCGGCGTCCGGGAAGAAGCTCGAACGTTTCACGACCGACGTGACGGCCAAGGGGATTCTGTCGGTAGACCTCAACACGCCGTACCCCGAGGCCTTGCGGCGACCGACCTCATAGGCGGGTTCTGGAGCGCCAAGCCAGCGTGCCTCCTACGCATGGCCCAAGAGTGCGCAGCCATAAGAAATCGCGGGACGACTCTCAACTCCAAGCGGATCTCGGTCGATGCCTCCTGCACCCGACCGGAGCAATTGCTATGGACACGACATCGCGAGAGCAGTTGACCCGCTCCATTCGACGTCTCTTCATTGCCACCGCTTTGCTGGTGATTCTGTCCGTGGTCTGTGGCACGGCCCTGCTCGCAAGCGTCATCGGGCGGTTCGGAACCACCGTGGGCGGCGTCCAGGAATGGGCAGATCGCATCGATAGCTACGCTGCGCTCAACACAGCGGTGCACGGCGTGAGTACACCCGGCAACGACATTTTCGTGACGCGTGACGTTGAAGGCGAACGGACGAAGCTGCGATCGGCCCGCGCGACGTTTGACACCGTGCTTGCACAACGTTGGGAGCAGCTCGATGGAACGCACTTCTCGAACGCAGACGACCTTCAGGCAATTCGCACTCAGTTCGACCGACTCGCATCGACGATTGATCGTCTCGACACTCTCGTGGGGCAGGCACTCACCCAATACGAGGGTGGCCAGGTCGCCCATGCCACCGAAACAATGGCTTCGATGAACCGGGTGTTTGGTGACGCCCAGACCATCCTTGGTCAGATCACAGCGTTCTCGCTTGATTCACAGCAACACCTCTTAGCGAGTGGGCAAACAGCAGCTGGTCGCACGCGAGCCCTTGCAATACCGCTCGCTGCTGCGGCGATGCTCGCCGTTGCAGCAGTCCTCATGCTGAGTCGACTTGCCGGTAAGCGTCTGCAGGGAATCGCGATTGAGCGCGAGGGAATGCTCGACACGCTCGAACGCAATACCACGGACCTCCGAGCATTCAACCGAAAGCTCTCGGAGTCGAATCGTGACCTTACGGACTTCGCGTACGTCGCGTCACATGACCTTCAAGAGCCGCTCCGGAAGATCATTGCGTTCGGAGACCGCCTGCAGAGCCGCTGTAGTGAACAGCTTGGTCCGGACGGGCTCGACTATCTCGCTCGGATGCAAAATGCCGCTGGGCGCATGCAGACGCTGATCCAGGACCTACTCACCTTCTCGCGCGTAACGACGCGCGGCGAAGCCTTCTTGCGCACGGACCTGCGCAATGTGGTCAACGGTGTCATAGGCGACCTCGAGGTTGCGATCGAACGAGCCAACGCAACCATCGAAATTGGCGAGCTTCCGACTCTCGACGTCGACCCGTCACAATTTCGTCAACTCGTGCAGAATCTCGTCGGGAACGCATTGAAATTCCGTCGCGCCGAGGTCGCCACATACGTCGGAATTAAGGCATCGAAGCTCTCCGATTCTGAGGCCGACGAGATGCTTAGCGCCTATCCCGACGGAGGGGAGTGGTGGCGGATCGAGGTACGGGACAATGGAATTGGCTTCGAACAGAAGTACGCCGACAAAATCTTCACCGTCTTCCAGCGGCTCCACGGACGTTCCGAATACGAGGGAAGCGGCGTCGGCCTGGCGGTCTGCCGCAGGATCGTGGAACGACACCGGGGGCGGATCCACGCCACGAGCGAATTGGGCTCGGGGGCTGTCTTTGACATCATCCTTCCCTCCATTCAGACCGACTCGAACCCACACGATCTCGGGGCGGGCCACGAATGCGACACACCAACCCCGTCAGGCGAACTCGTTCATTCACGTCCCACCGTCGACACGCGTGACGGCGCGCTCGTCGGGACGTGACGTCGACCCAACCACCCACCAACGTCAGAGGCACCATGCCGTCATCGGCCAAACCCATCACCATTCTTCTTGCCGACGACGACCCGGACGACCGGTTCATGGCCCAGGAGGCATTTGCCGAGTCCCGTCTCACGAACCCACTCGCCATGGTCGAAGACGGCGAGCAATTGCTCGACTACCTCTACGGACGCGGCGCGTATGCACTGTCGCGGCCCGCGCGCCCGGGCATCATTCTTCTCGATCTCAACATGCCGAAGAAGGACGGACGTGAAGCACTCCGGGAAATCAAAAGTGATCCTGAGCTTCGTCGCATCCCGGTCGTCGTACTGACCACCTCCAAGGCAGAAGAAGACATTCTGCGGACGTATGACCTCGGTGTGAATTCATTCATCACGAAGCCAGTGACCTTCGAGCAGTTCGTCGAGGTCATTCGCAACGTCGGCAAGTACTGGCTCGAGATCGTCGAACTCCCCGCAAGTTCCGCGGCCTGACCCTCGTCGAGGTCCCTCAGCAATGGTTCCACGGACACTGGACGTTCTCCTCGTCGAGGACGACGAAGACGACAAGTTCCTCACCGTCGAGGCTCTACGCGACGTCGATGGGACGCGTTACGAAATCACCTGGGTAACAAATGTCAAGGCCGCCGTCGACGAGATTCGGTCGGGCCACTACGACGTTGCGCTGCTTGACTACCGCCTCGGTGCTCAAACGGGTCTCGATGTCCTCAAGGCAATCGACACCGGCGAGATACATACCCCCTGCATTCTGTTGACCGGGCAGCGCGACCACGACACCGACGTGGCGGCGATGGAGGCCGGTGCGGCGGACTATTTGGTCAAGGGCGAAATCACGCCGATCGAGCTCGAACGCACAATTCGTTATGCCATCGAACGGGCTGACGGCTTCCGGTCTCTGCGGGAATCGGAACTTCGGTTCCGCGCCGTAGTTGAAGCCGCAACAGACGCGATCCTGCTCACCGATGACGGCGGTCAACTGCTCACCTGGAACCGGGCGGCGCTCGAGCTGTTCGGGCTGAACGACCAAACGGCAGGTGAGAACACACTCGGCGGTCTGATGGTCGGCCGCGACGTCCACCCTCACGCTCTGCGCGACCTTCCCGACAACACCGACCTTCAAGGCCGCCGTATCGACGGATCGACGTTCCCAGCAGCACTTTCGCTGGCCAGTTACGAAGGTTCACGGGGCAGGCTTTGGAGCGCAATCGTTCGCGACGTCACGACGCAGCGAAGCCTCGAGGAACGCTTGCTCCACCAGGCGTTCCACGATCCCCTCACAACGCTCGCCAACCGTGCCCTGTTTTCGAATCGCGTCGACCACGCGATTGTGCGGCTACGTCGTCGGCCGGGAGCGCTCGGGGTGTTGTTCCTCGACCTCGACGATTTCAAGCGAATCAACGATTCGTTTGGACACGCAATCGGCGACACCGTGCTCGTATCGGTCGCAGAGCGCCTACTCGGCTGTGTGCGCTCCAACGACACCGTTGCTCGCTTCGGCGGCGACGAATTCGCCGTACTCGTGGAAGATACCGATGACCCGCGGATCTCGTTCGTTGTCGCCGACCGCATAATGCGAGCGATGGGACCCTCGTTTTCCATCGGTGACCGAGAAATCGATCTCTCGTGCAGCATTGGCATCGCGGTGGCGACCAGCGACGATGTCACGGGTTCCGAGTTGCTCCGTGACGCTGACCTGGCCATGTACTCGGCCAAAAACAAAGGGAAGAACTGCGTCGAGCTTTTCGAGGACCGCATGCATGCGGTGATCATGGACCGGGTAACGGTAGAGGCCGAGCTTCGTCAAGCTGTGGAGCGTGGCGAGATCATCGCCTACTACCAGCCAATCCTCGATCTCGCGACCGGTCACGTGAAGGGTTTCGAAGCACTCGCCCGGTGGAACCACCCGCAGCGCGGCGTCCTCAGTCCGGCCGTATTCATTGACATCGCCGAATCAAACGGACTCATCGTGCCGATCGGAGCCTCCATCCTTGATCAAGCCGTCCATCAGACTCGTGACTGGCAGCGCAGGTACCCGACTGCAGGGCCTCTCACAGTTTCGGTGAACCTCTCGGTTCGACAAATCGAGGAACCGATGATTGTGCAGACGATCGCCGACGCATTGCACTCCTCTCAACTCGCTGCGGACTGTCTCATTCTCGAAATCACGGAGAGTCTCGTCGTAAAACGTGGAGGGACATCGGGAGAACGCCTCGCGAAGATCGCCGAGCTCGGCGTGGGGCTCGCGGTCGACGATTTCGGAACGGGCTACTCATCGCTCGCATATCTTCAGGATCTTCCGCTCACCATTTTGAAGGTCGACCGCTCCTTCGTTGACCGTATCGACGACGAGCGCGGTGGTGCTCTCGTGGAGGCAATTGTCGCGATGAGCAAGAGCCTCGGGCTCGCCACGATTGCCGAGGGCATCGAGACCGCAGGGCAACTACGTGCGCTCACTGATTTTGGCTGCGTCTATGGACAGGGATTCCTGTTTGCCAAGCCACTTTCGGTCAATGACGTTGAGGTGTTGCTTGGTGGCGATTCGGTGTTCGCAGGGCGGCGGACCGCTACTTCCGCTTCAGCGGTGTGAAGGCGAGCAGGAATCGCTTTTCGCCGAACCCGGCGAAGGAAACAATGACTTCGGTCTTGTCGCCACTGCCGAGCAACTCGAGGATGCTGCCCTCGCCGTAGCGAGTGTGCATGATCTCGTCGCCCACCGAAAGGCCGAGCGCCTCTGCACCGGTCGTGGACGTCGGTGGAGAGTCGCGCGACCTCAACGCCGCCTCGACAACGTCGTCACGATGGCGGTCGCTGCGCCCACCGAAGGTTCGTCCGTTCGTGCCCTCGTCATCTTCCTGGCGTCGTCCGGTCCAGGCGCGGCCGTTCGTTTCGTAGCCACTCCCCTGCGTTCCGCGTGACCAACCGGGTCCCTGCTGCGAGCGACGAGACTCGCCGACATTGGCGATCAGGTTCGCTGGGATCTCGTTCACGAACCGGCTGACCGGGTTGTATTGCGATGACCCGAAGAGGCTCCGCACCCAGGCATGCGTGATGTACAGACGCTGACGTGCACGGGTTATTCCCACGTATGCAAGTCGACGTTCCTCCTCCAGTTCGTGCGGTTCTCCGAGTGAACGGATGTGCGGGAACACGCCGTCTTCGAGCCCGGTGAGGAACACCACTGGGAACTCCAGGCCCTTCGCCGTGTGCAGCGTCATCAGCACGGCTTGGGAGTCATCGCCACCTTCGGGCACGTCATCGGAGTCGGCCACGAGTGACACCGTTTCGAGGAATTCTGCGAGGTCGTTGAAGTCCTTCGCCTGCCCGACGAGTTCGGAGAGATTTTCCAACCGGCCGGCTGACTCAATTGTGTTCTCATTCTCCAGGTCGGTGACGTACCCGGTCTTGTCGAGGACCGCCTGCAGCATCGCTCCCGGGCCGCCTTCGACGGCACGAAGCTCGTCGAGCAGCGTCAGAAACCTGTTCGTGCCGCCGAGCGCCTTGCCGGTGAGTCCCGCTTCTTCGGCGAAGGGAAGCGCTTCGGCGAAGGAACGCCCGTGGCTACGCGCCCAGGCATCGATACGCCCAATTGATGTATCACCGACGCCACGCTTCGGCATATTGATCACGCGTTTCAGCGACACCTCGTCGGCCGGATTGTTCAGGACGCGCAGGTAGGCGAGGACGTCCTTGACCTCCCGACGGTCGTAGAACTTCGTGCCGCCCACGACCTTGTACGGGATGCCCACGCGGGTGAGCTGTTCCTCGATCGCCCGGCTGCACGCGTTCGTGCGATAGAAGATGGCCATGTCGCCCCATCTCGTGTGATCGGTCGCATGCAGGCGCGCCATCTCACGCGCAATCCACCCCGCCTCATCGCGCTCGTCTTCTGCGTGATAGCGGGTGATCGGGAAGCCCTCGCCCTGATCCGTCCACAGTTCCTTCGGCTTGCGGGACTCATTGTTCGATATGACCGCGTTTGCGGCATTGAGAATCGTCTGTGTTGATCGATAATTCTGGTTCAGTACGACCATTGTGGTATTCGGAAATGCGTGTTCAAACTCCAAAATATTGCGCATATCTGCCCCGCGGAAGCGATAAATTGACTGGTCGCCATCACCCACGACCGTGACGTTCTGGTGCACGGCACCGAGGAGCAGAACCATCTCGTTCTGGGCACGGTTGGTGTCCTGGTACTCGTCGACGAGGATGTGCTTGAAGCGCCGCTGGTAGTGCTGCAACACCTCGGGTTCGGTCTGTAGGAGACGGACTGTCTGCACGAGCAGGTCATCGAAGTCCATGGCGCTCGCCCCGAGCAACCGACGCTGGTACTCGGTGAAGATCTCGGCGATCCGCCGTTCGAAGATGTTGCTCGCTCGCTGCGTGTACAGCTCCGCGTCGATGAGGTCGTTCTTCGCTGCGCTGATGGTGGCCTGGACCGAGCGGGGCGAGAACTTCTTTGGGTCAATGTTGAGGTCGCGGACGATGTACTGCACGAGGCGGACCGCATCGGACTGGTCGTAGATCGTGAAGCTCTGGCCGTAGCCGAGGCGGTGGGCGTCACGGCGCAGGATGCGAACGCAGGCCGAGTGGAATGTGGAGACCCACATCTTCTCGGCGACGGGACCGACGAGCTTGGCCACTCGCTCACGCATCTCACCGGCAGCCTTGTTGGTGAACGTGATCGCGAGGATCTCGAAGGGCGACACATGCTGAACGGCGATGAGGTAGGCGATGCGGCTCGTGAGTACCCGCGTCTTGCCCGACCCCGCACCGGCGACGATCAGGAGCGGCCCACTTTCGTGCTGCACGGCGTCGCTCTGGTTCGGGTTGAGGCCTTCCAACAGCTCTGCGGGTGTCGCTCTGCGGAACCGCTTCTCGCCCTCCTGGGCCATGGCCCGCTCGGCGAGCGCGGAGGCGCGGGCGAAGATGTCCTGGGCGGCGGCGGTCGGCGCGGGTGGCGGTGGCGCATCGTCGCCGCGTGCGATTGCCTTGGCCTCCTCGGGCGTTGCTGCGTCGAACAACGAGCGGCGCTGCGGTCTTGGCGTAGTGCTGCCGAGGGAGAGCGGCGCGGTCGGTGGCGCGGCGGGCGGGGCGGAGTCGGGCACGGTCACACCAGGGTACCGGCGAGGTGTGACAGTCTTCCGCCGCCGGACCGACCGGGGACTCGGGCCATTTGTTGTGCTGGCCGCAACATCCGTGAGGATCGTATGGTTTCCTCCTCGTGTTCACGACCTCGCACCTGCTCCTCGGCGTCGTCGCGGCGGCCATCATCGGACTCTCGAAGT
>JAYSSR010000027.1:0-43605 GCA_043720395.1 Acidimicrobiia bacterium | reverse complement strand
GCAATGAATCGTCCGCCAGCCGATTGCTTGACCCGATCCGAACGTAGGTGCCACCCTCCTGACCCAACTGCCGCACATGATGCGGTCGTCTCGCGCTGGGGAACACCTCGGCCGTCACGAGATAGCTGCTTCGCCAGGGAACCACCGAAACCTCAACGAGGAGCGACGGCGCGATTCGATCGGCGACAAGATTCGAAAGGCGCTCCTCAATTGCGGTCGGATCACCAAGTCCCAGCACTGCCCGAGTATCGTCCTCGACCCCGAGGACGACGACCCCGCCCGCCGAATTCGCGAACGCGACCAAGGTTGCGATGACTCGGCCCGGCGACGACAAGTCCCGCTTGAACTCCAGAGTCTTGTCTTCGTGTCGTTTCAACAGCAGATCAACGCGCTCACTCACACTCGGAAATCTACTCGGAAGTGGATCGTTTGTGCGCGCTTCCGAGTAACGACATTCGTCCGCAAGATGCTGGCAAGACAAGGCTTGCGATTGCCCCAGGTGAGGCCGAGTGCCGCATCACCGCAGCCGTGTGGTTCGTCTATCTCACCGCGGTGAGCAACGGTGACGACGTGCCCTTCCGTTCCGTCGCCGACCAGCCGAGAGCGGCTCACCGACCATAAGGACCTTTCGGACGCCCTACGAAGCAGCCGGGACGTTCTCGTGTTGAGGGTTGTATGCGGCGACCGTGAGCTCACTGATGGCCTCTTCGAGCGTGCAGGTGATGCCGTCGTTCCAGGCGCGGTGATAATCGATGTCGCCGAGGGTGGCTCGGGCGACGGCGAGTGCGGCGTCGCACGCAGGCTGACGGGCGGTGCGTTGCGGTAGGTCGTGCTGGGTGCGCCACGTGTGGGCGGCGCCGAGGAGCCGAACGGTGGCGGCGGGTTCGTCGCCATAACGGGCGAAGTCTTCGACGGCGGTGGGCACGAGGAAGCGGGGCCCGATCTCGGCGGCGAGGCGCAGACTCTGGAGCAGCGTCTGGCGGCCCTGGCCGGTGCGGCCTGCGGCGAGGTCGATGTTGGCAATGGTGAGGAGCACTTCGGCTTCGCCGTTGAGCTCGTTGTGGCTGCGGATCTCCATGAGCGCTTCGTCGGCAAGCAAGGCGGCCTCGGCGAGTTCGTGGGACATGGCGGCGGCGATGGCCAGGTTGTTGAGCGCGTAGCCGGTGATCCAGTGCTGGTCCAGCTCGCGACCGATCGTGAGCGCGTGGGCTGAGTGGGCGAGGAGCTGGGCGGCGTCGCCGGTATCTCGGGCGTTGTCCGCGAGGCCGAGCCAGATGAGCCCTTCCCCAGACCGGTCGCCGCGCTGTTGATAGATCGTGATCGCCTGGCGGCAGATGTCGGCGGAGCGGCCGTAGTCACCGAGTTCGCGGGTCACCATGGCGAGCCGGAACAGGACCGCCGCGAGACCGGCACCGTCGTCTGATTCGCGAGCGGCGTCGATGCCCGCTTCGAGCAGTTCGAGCGCGGCGGCGTAGTGGCCGCGCGCTCGGGCCATCATCCCTCGTTGGGTGAGCACCCAGGCCACACGACCGGTGCTGCCGTTTGCCCGGTCGACGGCTAGCCCTTCGGACAACCAGGCGTCGGCACCGTCGAAGTCGCGTAGGAGATGGGCGAGCCAGCCCGCGCCGTAGAGGGCGTTGGCATGCACCGACGGATCGATGCCGACGTCGGCGGCACCCGGGAGGAACCGCTCGAGCCAAGCCCTCCCCTCGGTCAGGTGCGAGCGGATCTCCCAGTAGCGCCACAGGGCACTGGCGAGCCGAAGCCCGACGTGTTGCTCGCCGTGGTCGTCGGCCCAGACCAACGCCACGCGGAGGTTGTCGAGCGCAGCGTCGAGTCGGGCCAGCCAGTGCGCCTGGGTGACGCCGGCCTGGCGTGAGCGGGACCGCTGGGCGAGCGCCGTGTAGTACGTGGCGTGACGGCGACGCATCTCGGCCTCGGTACCGCTGGCCGCGAGACGTTCCGCCGCGAACTGGCGAAGCAACTCGTGGATGGCGTAGCGACCGTCGCCGACATTGCGTACGAGCGACCGATCGACGAGCGCCACCAGGGTCGGGGCACGCACGTCGGCAACGTCTCGGGCGGCTTCGCGGTCGAACTCGCCCCGGAACACCGAGAGGCGCACCACGGCCTGCTGCTCGGCGGGGTGAAGCGCTCGCCAGGTGTAGTCGAAGACCGCACGTGGGCTGCGCTGGCGTTCCGGCACGTCGGCCGAGCGCGCCGCAAGGAAATCGAGGTCGGCCGCGATCTCGGCCGCGATCTCGTCCGGCGTGAAGTGGCCGACCCAGTGGGCGGCCAGCTCGATCGCCAACGGCAGGCCGTCGAGCAGGCGGCACAAGCGTGCGGTTGCCCCCTGTGCCAGGTCGGCGTCCCAGCCAGGAGCGTGCTGCCGGGCTCGTTCGACGAAGAGCTGCACCCCTGGATACACGGCAGCGTCGTGCACGCCCGGTGGCGGAACCGGGAGCCCGTCGAGACGGATCAGCGTCTCGCCGCTCAACCCGAGCGGCTCGCGTGACGTCGCCAGGATCCGCAGCCCTGGCGACGCCTCCAGCAGGGCACGCGCCACGGTGCCAACCTCGGAGAGGTGTTCGCAGTTGTCGAGCACGACCAGGGCGGCGCGGTCGCGCAGCCCGCGGGTCAACTCCTCCAACGGGTCACGACGCCCGGTGAGCGTTACGCCAACCGCGGTGGCGATCACGCCAGCAAGCGTGCGCCGTTCATCGGACCGGTCCTCGGAATGTTGGACACCGACCAACCCCACCATCCGGACGTCGTCATCGAACTGCGGCAACGACAGCCAGCCCACCGCCAATGACAGCCGAGTCTTGCCCACCCCGCCGGGACCGACCAGCGTCACCAGCCGCGCGTCGCCAGCCAGCAGACGACGTGCGGTTTCCAGCTCATCCGCGCGTCCGACCAGCGACGTGACGGGTGCCGGGATGTTGTGACGCGTCGCCGCGGCCCCGTCTCTGGACGCGCTGGCCGCAGGGTTGGCGGGGCCTCCGGGCCTCGGAGCGTTCCGGACGGCCTCCGCCAGCGCCTCGAGTTCCGGAACGGGCTCCAAGCCGAGCTCGTCGGCCAATATGCGCCTGCATGCCTCGTACTGCTCAAGCGCCGCGCCGCGTTCACCGATCGACCACAAGCCGCGCATCACCTGAGCGTGCGCCGACTCCCGCCACGGCTCCAGCACCAGCTGGCGTCGCCCGCATTCCACGGCAGCGGCATGCTCGCCTCGCGACTCGTGTGCTGTGGCGAGCGTGTCGAGCGCCGCGAGCTGCCCCAACATCAGCTGCTCACGCTGAACCGTCAACCACTCCTCGAAAATGTCGCTGTCGGCCAGATCGAAACCCTGCAGGAAACTGCCGTGATACAACGACGCCGCCTCGCTCAACCAACCAACGCATTCGTCGCAGCCGGCAACCGACGAGTGCCCATGGGCACCGACCGCGGCGACCAACTCGCGATGACGGACGACGTCGACCCGCGACGGATCGACGAGCAGGCGCACACCCACGCGGTCGGCTTCGAGCCGCGCGTCGGAGGCGTCGCCGAGCAACTTCCGCAACCCGCTCAGCACGACCCGCAGATTGTTCCGGGCCGAGTCCTCCGCCATATCGGGCCACAGCAGCCCGGCGAGCACCTCGCGACGGTGGCGGTGTTGCGACTCGACCGCCAAGAAGGCCAACAAGGCCAGTTCCTTGCGGATCCGAACCTCCACGACATCGTTGTCGGACGTGAGACGTGGCGGCCCGAGCAGACTGAGCGAAATCACCCGGCACCCCCCTTTGCAAGGCCGACTGACCATAGCGCAACGCGCTCCCCCGGTGCCCATTGCACGGGGCACGGAAGGTCCCCCTGGGGCGACGCCGGCAGCGAGAATCCGCACGCGGTCACGCCGCTCCGGGCCGACCGTGTGCACATTGTCGTGCCGGAAGCGAGAATCCGCACGCGGTCACGCCGCACCGGGCCAACCGCGTGCACATTGTCGTGCTGGCAGCGAGAATCCGCACGCGCCGGCCCGCCACGATCTCACGCACCACGGTCTCACGAACCGCGCCGCCGGGGGCCAGCCGACCAGGCGTCAGGCGAGCCACCGTAAGCCGGGCGCCTAATGGTGAGCTAACGGTCGACCCGTACAACGAGCCGTACGCCCGGGACGAGCCCAGGCATTACGAACCGGGCGCACCTCCTGCGCCACGGGAGGGAGAGCCATGAAAGATCTTCGACGTAGAGCGTTGGCGGTTGCGACCGCCGTTCTGACAGCAGTCGGGCTGGCGACGGTGATTTCGTCACCGGCCGAGGCGACCGGGCTGGGGCACTGCACCTCGTCCGGTGGCACGGTGACCTGCACATTCGGCTTCTCGGGCACCCCGGACACGGTCGTCGTGCCGGCCGGCGTGACCTCGGTGCACGTCGAGGCCATCGGCGCGCGGGGTGGATTTATGCAGCATCCCTACAGCGCGCTGGTCTCCCAGGGGGACGGGGTGCCCGCGTGACGGGCGACGTCGCCGTCACGCCGGGTCAGGTGCTGACGGTCGTGGTCGGCGGCACCCCCACGGACGGGGACTGCATTTTCTTCACGGGGTCGGCGCGCCAGTGCGGCCGTGGTTTCAACGGCGGCGGCAAAGGCTACGTCGACGGCTATAACGGTGCCTTCAGTGGCGGTGCCGCCGGTGGCGGGGCGACCGATCTGCGGGTCGGCGGGTCGGGCTTGTCGGATCGCGTGGTGGTGGCCGGAGGCGGTGGCGGTGGCGGTGCCAGCAGCTGCGCTTCGGGAGGCACCGGCGGCGACGCGGGGGCGGCCGGCCAGACCGTCGTCCCGGCGGGCGCGTGCGCCGGCTTACCTACCGGGCAGGGCGGCGGTGCCGGAACCCAGACGTCGGGCGGCGCTGACGGCGGTTCACTCGGCCAGGGTGCCGACACGAGACGCGACGACAGGGCGGTCGGGAGTGGTGCCGGCGGCGGAGGCCTCTACGGCGGAGGGCGAGGGCCAACGTTCGGGTACCCGGCCGGCAACGGTGGCGGCGGTGGGGGCTCCAGCCTCGTGCCCGCCGGCGGGACGTTCGCGATCGATGACTCCGGGGTACCGGGGTTGGTGCTGACCTACGTGGGTCCGCTCCCGACGCTGCCGGCCAATCCCTGCGTGACGGCGGGGCAGACGGTGACGTGCACCTACCTGCCGACCGGGACCACCCGGGCGTTCGTTGTGCCCACGGGCGTGAGCTCGGTGCACGTCGTCACCCATGGCGCGCCCGGCGGCACGGGCGTCGACTCCGCACTCTATTTCCCCAAGGGGGCTGCCATACTGGGCGGCCGAGGGGCGGTGGTGGTCGCCGACCTGGCCGTGTCGAGCGGGAATGTGTTGTACGCCACCGTCGGCGGGGTCGCGACGGGGCCTTGTCGCCCGTCAGTCGGGACCTCCTGCAACGGCGGGTACAACGGTGGCGGCTCCACCGGTGAGGGCGGCCTCCTCGCGGGTTCTGCGGGTGGCGGTGGGGCATCGGACATCCGGGTCGGCGGGACCGGGTTCGCTGACCGGGTGTTGGTCGCCGCAGGGGGCGGCGGGTCGGGTGGCTCCAATGAGTGCGGTTTCGGCGGCGCGGGCGGCGACGCCGGCGTAGACGGCCACATTGCCGTGGTCGCCGGAACATGCCCCAGCACCCACGAGCTCGGGGCCGGCGGCGGAGCGGGCACGGCGACCGCCGGCGGGAGGGGCGCGGGCTCCTCCGACGGGGACCGCGGTCTCGAAGGGGTCCTCGGTGTCGGTGGCGACGCTTTGCAGGGCCACAGCGGAGGTGGCGCCGGCGGGGGTGGCCTCTTCGGTGGGGGAGGCGGAGGAGGCGTTGGTGGTGGCGGCGTGTCGTTGCTCGTCGGCGGCGGCGGCGGAGGTGGCGGCTCAAGTCTGGTGCCGACGGGGGGTGCGTTGGGGTTGGACAATTCACGGACCCCGAAGATCGTGATCTCCTATGCGCTGCCGCAGGTGGTGGCGATCTCGGGTGCGCCGCCTGCGGCCACGGTGCCACAGGTGTATTCGCACACCTTCACCCTCACGGGGTCACCGACGCCGACGTTGTCGGTGACCGAGGGGACGCTGCCGCCCGGATTCATGTTGAACGCCGCCGGGGCGTTGTCGGGTGTGGCGCTCACGGCCGGGACGTTCCAGTTCACGGTGACGGCGTCGAACGGTGTGGATTCGGCGTCGTTGCCGGTGACGTTCGTGGTGCACGCGACGCTGCCTCGGAGCCCGACCTTGGTCACCGCGACCCCGGGTCCGGAATCAGCAACGGTCTCGTGGGGGTCGCCGATCATCAGCGGTGGGTTTCCGTTGACCTCGTTCACGGTGACGGCAACCCCGCCGTCGGGATCTGGTCTCTCGCCGGTGTCGGCGACGGTGCCTGCGACGGTGACGTCCACGACGCTGACCGGGTTGACGGGTGGCGTGACGTACTCGGTGGCGGTGATCGCGACGACCTCGTTCGGCTCGAGCGCGCCCGGCACGACGACCGTGACACCGGCGGTCGCGGTGTCGATCTCGGGGACGGCGACCACTCCAGCCACCTCGGGTGCGCCGTATTCGTTCACGTACACGACGACGGGTTCGCCGACGGTCAACGTGGCGTCGGGGGCCCTGCCTCCGGGTCTCGGCCTGTCGACGCTCGGCGTGCTGTCGGGAACGCCCACGACGGCCGGCACCTACGGGTTCACCGTGCAAGCGGCACCGGTGTCGGGTGCTCCCGTGGTGTCGGGTCCGCAGTCGATCACCGTGGTTGCCGGTGCTCCGGCGACGTTGACGATCAACGGTGGGAACGCCCAGTCGACGACGGCGACCCAGCCGTTCGCGGCACCGCTGTCGGTGGTCGTGAAGGACGCCAACGGCAACCCGGTGTCGGGGGCTTCGGTCACCTTCACCGTCGCTTCCGGGAGCGCCGCGTTCGGCGCGTCGTCGAGCACCACCGCCATCAGCGGCGTCAACGGTGTGGCCACCGCCTCGGCCCTCACCGCCGGCCGTACCGCTGGTGCGGCGTCGGTAACGGCGAGTGTCACTGGGTCCTCGTCTGTGTCGGTGTCGTTCGCCGAGACGGTGCTGTCGATCACCGCGGCCCGGGCCGATTTGGCGGTGACGGTCGGGGCCCCGGCGTCGATCGCTCGGGGTGCCACAGGCACGGTGACGGTCACGGTCACCAACAACGGCCCCAACGCTGCGGCAGCGGTCGTGACCGGCCTGCAGTTGGGTAGCAATCTACGGATCACGGCCGGTGGTGGTGGCACCGTCAACCGGCAAGGCGACGCGGTGGCCTGGACCACCTCGGGCCTGGCCTCGGGAGCGAGCGTCACGTTCACCGTGACGGTGCAGGCCGAGACCGCCCGCCGCCCGTATTCAACTTCGGCGACTGGCACCGTGTTTTCCCTTGTGCCCGACCCGTCGATCACCAACAACACCGCTCGGGCCACCATCTCGGCCACCTGACCAACCACAGGTCGAGCACGGCCACGGTCCGGACCCTCACTCCCTCGAGTGGTCCGGACCGTTTCCGCGTCCCGCGTCCACTGTCCACGACCCCGGCGCTCCTCGTTGCGGAGATCGACGACTCCGGCGATCCAGCGCAGGACTAGGTTTTGGCTCAAATGACCCAAACAAGCGATCGCCCTGCCGTGGCCATTCTGAAGTCCGCCGACGTACGACAAACCGAGCAGTGGTACACGAAGGTCGGATTCAGCGTGCGCGGACGTCATCCGGAGTCGGAGCCGACATTGTGCGAACTCGAGCGAAACGGAACAGCGCTCCAGTTCCTCAGTTGAGGTGGAACCTGGGGGAACGGGACAGCCCGCGTTGTCGAGTTCAACGTCCGGACGACGGCTGGTCGGCGAGGAGGTCCTGTTCGTAACCGCTGGCAAGTGCGGCCCGGATCAGCCGGACAGATCGTTGGACCAAAAGTGCACGACGCTCGGATCGCTGCCATTTGCGTATCGCACGGCATCGAAACGCTGATCTCGCTTGACCGCGATTTCAGCAGATTTCCCACGCTCCGAACGGTCTCGCCGCCTACCTTTCTGAATCTCTAACTACGCCAGATTGGTCCAGGCGGGCGGGTCGGCCATCCGTCAAACAGGCGCGTCGAGTCAACGCCCGGACGACGGCTGGTCGGCGAGGAGGTCCTGTTCGTAGCCGCTGGCAAGTGCGGCCCGGATCTGGTCTGGGGACGGAATTGCGAACTGGCTGGCAATGATGTCCGCTGCGTCGGGCGCGTCTGCGAATTCGGCCCACAGGTCCGGATCGAACAATCGTCCACGTCTGACGGCCTTCGCGCAGTGGACGTAGACCTCGGCGAGATCGACGACGATCGCCAGCTTCGGTCGTGCGATGACCGATGCGAAGAGATCGAGGTGTGCGGCGTCGATCGACAACCGCGCTGAGCCGTTGAGGCGGAGGGTCTCGGAGCGTCCGGCGTGGATCATGAGCATCCCGATTTTTCCGGTCGTCGCGATGTTGCGAATCGAGTCGATCAGATTGTTGCCGGTCATGTCGCCGATCACGACGCGACGGTCGTCGACGGGCAGGATGAACCCCGCGGGACCTCCACGTGGTGATGCGTCGCAGTTGCCAGCGCTGTCGTGAGTGGACAGCACAGCGAAGGTGCAGCGGCGGACAAACTCGGCCGAGGTGTCATCGAGGCGGCCCCGCTTCTTCGCCTCGACCTGAGGGAGTGGGGCTCGGTAGATCGCGGTGAGATCGATATCGCTCATGTCGGCGGAACTCCAGTTGGCGAGTACGTAGGTGTGCATAGTGACGCGGGACCGCAGCAAATGTGCGGCCCTGATCACCCGGAGGCACCGTACGACGAATGGTGACAGTATCTGGCATGCTTGTTGAAGCGCACGAACCAGACACGTCAGGTCGGGTCGGGCGGCTCGAAGCTCTCAAACTGCTGCTTTCCGAACGCGAGTACGCCACTGCTGCCAACCTCGCCGCAGATTTAGGTGTCAGCTTGCGGACCGTGCGACGTGACCTCGCAACCCTGCGCAACCTCGGCATACCCGTTGGCGGCGTCACCGGCCGGGGCGGTGGAGTCCACCTCGAACGCGGCTGGTCACTCGGCCGCGTCCACCTCAACGAGTCCGAAGCCATCGGACTGCTGCTCAGCCTCGCCATCGCGCAACGACTGAACTCACCGTTTCTACTTGACGACGTCCGCTCGATCGAACGCAAAGTCGCACAGGCGTTCTCCCCATCCCAAGCCGCACGGATTCGGAGCCTTCGCCGACGAGTACTCGTCGGGCCGAGCGCAACCCCAACCGTCGCCGACACGTACCAACCGGCCAGGGCCAGCATCACCGGGCCGCTCCTGCGGACGTTCACCGCTCAACAGGTCGCGGACATCAACTACACCGACCAGACCGGCACGACTTCGACACGCACCGTCGAGATCCACTTTCTCTACTACAGCCTCCCCGTTTGGTACGCCCTCGCGTGGGACCGCGTCCGCAACGACGCGCGCTCATTCCGAATCGACCGCATCTCCAACCTCACGGCGACCACCACGACGTTCCGCCTCCGCCCCGTCGAACGGTTCACCGCCGGCGCCGACATCGACGCCCGACCCGTCTGAACGCCAACGACGCGCAATGATGCCCAACACACTTTCGTTCGGTGTCGTCGTCGTGCGCCGCGTCGACGCGAATGGCATCACCTATGGAAACGTTGGGCGAGCTCGAACGCAGTTCGGTCGTTCTGTCCGGGTTGAGCGCGTCGCTGCGTCAATGGTCACGCCCGCGCGGAGGCGAACCGGGCTCGGTACTCGATGCGAGCAATCGACCCGACGGTGTTCACGGTGTCTCTGCAGAAATCGAGGCGCACTTGACAACAATGTTTGTCGAATCCACAATGAGAAGGTGCTCGACCTCGACGTCATCGACAACGCAGCTGCCGCGATCGTTGCGCTGGACCCCGTCCGCTCCCACATTCTCGCCACCCTCGTCGAACCCGGATCGGCCACGACCGTCGCGAGCACGCTCGGCCTGGCCCGTCAAAAGGTGAACTATCACCTGCGTCTCCTCGAGGACCACGGCCTCGTCGGGCTCGTTGAACAACGTCAGCGTCGTGGGCTCACGGAACGAGTGGTGCAGGCGTCGGCGCGGTCCTACATCGTCTCCCCCAGTGCGCTCGGTGCCGCCGCTCCCGATGCCCCACTTTTTCGATTGTCGAGCCGGTATCTCATCGCGCTCGGAGCGCGCATGGTCCGAGAGGTGGCCGAGCTGGCACGTCACGCTGACAAGGCACGCAAACCGCTACCAACCCTCGCGATCGACACCGAAATCCGATTTCGCTCCGCCGCCGACCGGGCAGCCTTCACCGCCGAACTTGCTGGTGCAGTGACGTCACTCACCGGCAAGTACCACGACCACCAATCGCCAGGTGGCCGCTGGCACCGTCTCGTCATCGCCGCCCACCCACGGCCGACGACCTAACAACCCAACAAGACCGCAACCCACACGACAAGGACCACCGCCATGACCGATGAGCACCGTTCCATCGAACTCGAAGTCGAAGTACCAGGGACGCCCGAGGAGGTATGGCGCGCAATCGCAACCGGACCGGGCATTAGCTCGTGGTACGTGCCGCACACCGTCGAAGAGCGAGAAGGCGGAACGGCGACGGCGTCGTTCGGTTCCGGGCCCGAAATGCAGGTGACCGGACGCGTCGCTGCATGGGAGCCGCCACACCGAATCGTCTTCGACAGCGGCGAGAACGTTACAGGGCTCGCCTTCGAATGGACGGTCGAAGCGCGCGACGGTGGCACCTGCATCGTCCGCCTCGTGAACTCGGGATTCGGTTCCGGAGAACCCTGGGACGACCAGTACGACCAGATGCGCGAGGGCTGGAAGCTGTTCCTTCTCAACCTGCGCCTGCACCTCACCCACTTTCCCGGTCAGCACGCCACGGCGGCCCTACCGATGGCGATGTGGCCCGGACCCAAGCGTCAAACGTGGCAATCGCTCACCGACGCGCTCGGAATTCCAGCAGCGCCATCCGTTGGCACCCGGATCGATGTGACCGCAGTGGATGCACCGACGCTTGGCGGCACAGTGATCGAAGCCGACACCTGGCGTCTGGCCTTCTGTTGGATCAGCCCGCCCCAGGGACGGCGATTCTCGCAGTCGAGGGTGGCGACGAGCAGGTCGCCGTCTCGATCTGGTCCTACCTCTACGGGGACGCCGCAGCGGACGCTGCGGCACGCGACGAGCCGCGCTGGCAGGAATGGCTTGTCTCACACGCGTGAGGTAAGGCCCGTGACGTCAATCGACGCGATGCACACCTCACCAGTGGTATGTATGCGCACTACCATAGAAGTATGCAGATAACCCTCACGGAGCTTCGACGGACGCCCGCAGCAGCGCTTGACCACGTACGCGAGGGCGAAGAGGTGATTGTCACGGAGGCCGGAGTGCCGCTGTGTCGACTCGTGCCGATCGGTCGCCCCACTCGCTATGCGGACTTGGTCGCACAAGGATGTATCCGTCTGCCTGAAATGCCGCGCGACCCTGCCGCCATCCGGGCACAGAGTCTTGCGGTGTGGGGCCGGTCCGTATGACGGTTGGGTACATCGACGGCCCAGCGCTCGTGGCTTCGCTGTCGCCTGGGGCTGTCGGCGATCAGGTCGCTGCCCTGTGGTCGTCGTTCGACGCCACGTGCACCTCGCAGTTCACCGAAGTCGAAGTTCCGTCTCTTGTCGGACGCCAACTTGACCGAGTCGCGTGGGTCTGGGCCATCAACGCGCTCTCGATCGTGACGCTCAACGATGAGGTACATCGGGCGGCAATTGACCTCGCGTGGCTAGGGACACCGCCGAACATCGCGTTCCATGTCGCCACCGCCGTGACGACCGAGGTCGATCACTTCGTCACCGTCGACAGCGTGTCAGCGTCGTGGGCGGAAATGCGCGGACTCAACGTCGTCAAGCTCTGACGCCTGGACTTCACTCGGATTCGAGCCGAGACTTCCGTCAGCCGACCCTCTTGCCAGTGGCGGCGACGCGGGCGTTGCTGCGTCGAGGTTGGATGCCCAGCCGCGAGGTTGAGCCGACTTCCTGGCAAGGTGTGCGTGCCCCGAAGGCGGCTGGATTCCCATGTCGGCCTGGCGTGCTCCAGCGTTGGCCAAAGCGGCGGGCAAGCTAAAGTCGACAGCGATGCCAAGCGACCTTCGAAGGCTTCCCAAAGAGGTAGCCGAGGCAGCGCGACGCGCACGCGAGCAGGTCGGGACCCGCCCCCGCATTCCGGTTGACCTGACACCGCTGAACCCAGAGATCGCAGAATGGGCTCGCGAGATGATCGAAACCGGCGAACTCGATCGGGCAATCGCACGGGTGGCCGCCAGCGATCCCGATCTCGCCAGCTGAACGTGCTCGTCGTCGACGACCACATTCTGTTTCGCATCCTCGCGCATCAGTGCCGCTCCGTAGGTATCAATCGGTCGCGATCCGAACGCGAGTCGCACGAACCGGGCTTAGGGCCGACGTGTGAGGCGGTAGATGAGCCTCAGCGCGACGGGTCCCTCGGTGAGTTGACGTACACGCGCCACGGGATCCGCGCCAGCCATCCACCACGGCACGGTGAACATGGATTGGCGCACGCCTGCTTGCTTGACCGCACGTCGCACACGGCTTCAGCGTCCAGCACTGAATACCCGCCGCGGTGAAGTGACGCTCGAACATGGGCGGTACGTCCGTGTCTTCGAAGTCGAGGTGTTCCGCCATGTGATTGCGAAGTGCCACGGCGACGGCAAGGGCCTCGGGACCCGGTGTGGTCGCGAGTGCTGCACCGAGGGCGTCGATCAGTTCGTCGAGCTGACGGTGGTCGGCGTCGATGACCGGCGCGTATTCGACATAGGAAGGGACCCGCTTGGCGAGGGCTGGAAAGAAGAGTTCGTCTTCGGAGCGATGATGCGTTCGCAGGTTCCGCGCTGTAACTGTCGACCCAGCGCCGAAACGCGGCCGTTCGACGTTGCGACCAGATCGAAGTCCCGCCGAGTGCGCCGACGAGGCGATCGTTCGAGACTCGAATTGCTCCGTGGACCGAGCGGTACGAACTCAGGTCGGACACATCTGCTGCGGCCAGAACGGTGGTTGGAGGGGCATGGTGTGTTGTCATGCACCAACGTTCGGCGTCAGCGCTTGCCGCTGCCTTGCCGTCGACTTGAAGCGACGTCAGCGAGACGTCGCTTCACGTAGACGAGGCCGTGCGAGTCGGTCAACACATCCTGGACTCCCGCAATGATCGGCCAGCTTGTGCGATAACCCTCGAAGCGAGTGGGCACTCACGGCTCCCCGCCTCACTGGAGTCAACAACTCCTGCGAGTACATACACAT
The DNA here is from genome assembly GCA_043720395.1 of Acidimicrobiia bacterium. Classification (GTDB taxonomy): domain Bacteria; phylum Actinomycetota; class Acidimicrobiia; order Acidimicrobiales; family JANYDT01; genus JANOYY01. The sequence continues at coordinate 30,241 of JAYSSR010000027.1, read as the reverse complement.
CCAGAGATAATGTGCATGCATGATCCGTCGTACCACAATCGAACTCGATGAAGACCTCGTCGCCGAAGCACGAGAAGTACTTGGCCAGCCAACCGTCCGCGCGACGGTTGAGGAAGCACTTCGCCGCGCCGTTCAAACCGGGAAGTCAACCGACCGAAACCGGAGAGCCGAACAGATCGACGCCATGAAACGCGCGGCCCGACTCATCGACAACGACGTGCTTCTCAGCGGTGAGGCTTGGCGTTGATTGGATGGATCGTCGACAAGAGCGTGGCCACGCGCCTCGCGAGTCCGAGGGTGGCTGAACAACTCGTCGACGCAGATGGTCCTCTCTTTCTTTGTGAAGTCGGCCTCCTCGAACAGCTCTACTCCGCGAAGAACGCCCGGGACTACGACCGACTCGAGACCATCTTGCGAACGAGCTTCGACGTGCTCAGCTCACCGCCAGACATCCTCCTCGCCGCACAGCACGTGCAACGGGACCTCGCGCATCACCGTGGTCTTTGGCACCGTCGGCCGATCCCGGACCTCCTCATCGCAGTGACCGCCCTGCACCACGATGTCGGCGTCGTTCACGCCGACAACGACTTCGACCTCATCGCAAAGGTACGTCCACTGCGATCCTGGAAGCTCGACGTCACGTGAACCGTGGACGCAGGATTGGCCGCAGCGGGCACGAGCACGACCTCGCCCCGGCGAAGCTCGACCGGGCGAAGCGAAGAGCGGTGATCGGCCGTCGTCTGGCACGATAGATCGTATGACGGAGCACGGTGAGGGGATAGTCGCGGCGCCGTCGGGAACGGCGACCTTTCTGTTCTCGGACGTGGGGTCCAGGACAACGCCGAGCCGCTCCAAAGCCATCGTGGAGCATCTCTGCCACGTGCGAGCTGTGTTCGTGACTTCCACGATCCGCCTCCATCGCGCCCGCTTACCCCGGGCGAGATCACGGCGTGCGCAAGCGACGACAGTCTCAGCGTCGAGGCGTTCCGCAGCGCCGACCGGGACCGGGTCGGCAAGATTCTGCAGGAGATGGTGACGAGGGAGGCCGAAGACATGGGCCCACGGATTCCTGCGGCGGCGCGATCGTCGACCCCTTCGATCGCTGATCACCCGGCCCAAGGGCCTCGCTTCCTGATTGGCAACAACCGTGGCGGGACCAACGGATGGATCACCGGCAACGCCATCTACGGGCGCTGCGCCTCCATCCGCGATTGACCCGAATTTTGCGGACGGCTAACGGAACTGCGCAAAACGGGCCGAACTCGCCACCACCGCCGACACCGGTTGGCGAAGCCCCAGCTCAGTCCACATTTCCCGTCCCCAGGCGACACAATAGAAACGGCAAATGACGGTTAGGTTCTGGTGTCGAAAGACGTGCAGGTTCGAGCCCGGTCGCCCGCACAATCCTATGACCATGGTAACGCTGGTTTGAACGGGCGAGCTGGTCGCGAAAAAGGACCCGGCTTCGACGTTCGTCACGCCACTATCGCACGCACGACGAAAGCCCTGGCGGCGAGCCGTAGGATTAGGGATATGGAACGGACCCAGTGCATGGCACGGAACCTCGGACAGATTCCGCGGGCTCCGGGCATTGTCGTAGTCGGGTTCCGGACCCGTCGCGATGAGGACCTGCTGGAAGACGTCGCTGACGTTCTGTTCTCAGTCGATGACGGTGCCTGGGTAACCGCCGAGCTTGATGCAGCTTGCCAAGCGTCCCGGGAAGCGCTGAGCGACTATGTCGCATATGCGTACTGTGACTTTCGCCCGACGCCGGATGCAAGAGCAGCGCTCACGAGCAGCGAGGGATGGGTTGTTCCCGTGTTGGTGCTTGCGGAACCGATGGCCTAAGTGGCGGACCTGCACACCGAACTTCTAGAGCAAGCGCTCCATCTCCTGCGCCGTGAGCCAAGAAGGCCGAGGCAGGCCAGCCTGAGACGATCAACGTCTGCCGCGTACTACTCGCTGTTTCACGCCGTCGGCCACGACCTGGGGTGCCACCACCATCGAGAGGTTCGGCCGACCGTGCACCGGCTCCTGAATCACAGTGTATGAAGACAGTGTATGAAGAAGGAAGCAGTTGAACTGACAAGGCCCAGGAAACCGCCGGTGCTCATGGGCACTGTCGACGGCTTGCCCGGGCGTCCTCGTCGGCGTGGCGAACGACTTTGTCGCCCTCCAGGAAGCCCGCCACACAGCCGACTACGACGTTGGAGCCAAGTTCTATCGGCCCCAAGTCGAATTCCTCGTTCAGCGTGCCGACCGATCAATCAGTTCGCTCGTTGCCGCGCGCACGCAGTGCCCGAAGGAACTCGACGCTTTCCTCGTTCAACTCCTAGGCCCGAAGACTTAGACCCGGTTCGGCACGCCGCGCCCGTCTTCGGCGGGGCCTCCGACCACGATTGAGTTCATGAAACGGCGAAGGTTGTCAGAGGTTGAGGGTGCCATTTCAAGGCGACCGTACGATAGGAAAACCTGCGCTCGGCCGACCAGAGTTGACGGGTTGGACTGAATCGATGCGGTGTACCGGGGCGAATCCGAAGCCTCCAAGAATGCGACGGACAATCGGCCTTGTGTGTTGTCTCTACCGACCTGGTCAACCAGGGACTCGAACACCTGGGATCCCGCCTGCTCGTCCTTGAAGACGAGACCCATTACGTCATCCGCTGAGGTCTCGTCAGTCGTCAGGTAGACACACCCGTTCCAACCGGCACGATCCCAAACCTCGTTCCGGATCAACCCGTCATTGTGTAGCGATTCGTGATGCACTTCGTTGATCGCGCGCGAGGTAGCAGGGGCTCGCCGAAAAAGTGTCGCCTTTGGCTGCTTCGGAAACCGCCTGAGATCGAAGCTATCGATTGAAGGTGCGAAGACGTCATCCGGCGGGAAGAGCGGCGCCGAGAAATAGGTCGAACGGTCAAGAGCGCCGTCATGATCAATCAGGGCCTTGAACGACTGAGCTGATGCAGACGAACCAACAACTTCAACGACGAATGCGACAAGGAAGTCAACGAGGCCCCTCCTCAACTGCTGCTGTTCCCCGAAGCCCATCTGCGAGTTGGAGTCAACAGAAATTATGAACTCGGGCACACCGACTCGATGCTTCAGGGAGAACGAGAGTCGCTCCGCAGGATCGACTTGCGGATTGACGAAGATCGAAAGGAGCGAGGAGAAACTGACCATGTCCCGATCGAGGCCCGTCGACAATAAGCTCTCGATGGCGGCAAGGACGAGCCTCGCGAGTCGGAACCCCGCCTCATGATCGATTGGGTAGTGGGCTTCAATCTGGCAGCCAAGCACGCGGCTCGAAAGCACACCCGGTTCGGCATCGACTACCCGAAGCCGGCCGGGATGCTGGTCCGCCAGCATCGACATGAAACCCGCAACGTCGGCGACTGAGCCTCGTCGCCCAATTCTGAGTGATGCCCAAGGCGCATGAGCAACACTGTCCTTGCACGGTGCAAGCTCAGTTGGTCCAGATAGTCCGGGAGGAACTCCCAACGACCGAGATCCTCCGTTTCGAAGGCGAAAAAGAGGGCGAGACGCACATCGATCGACTCATCAGGGTCGAGTACTGACTGTGTCCGAGCGAATTGGACCAGCCCAGCGCATCGCAGCCAAGTCAGCGCCTCGAGTGCTCGTCCGTTCGAAATCTCCGTCAGTGCGAGCTGTCGAAGCGACAGGACCGTTGGCTTCAAAGACTCCTGTAAATCCAGCTTGAGCGAGTAATGAAGCGCGAACTCCGCTGCACCGCTTGTATATCCGACCTGTGCTGAGGAGGCTTTCGATATCTGCCCTGAGCTTCGGCTTCCAGGTTTTCTGCGTACTGAATGCAAACGCCCAACGCTCGTCGGAAGAAGGGTGGGGATGTCCGGTCGTCCAGTTGTCGCTGATGGAGTCACTCACCGGAATTGTTTCGGAGTCGACTTTGCTGTCGCCCCCACCCATTGGGCCTGTGGGGGGCATCAACGACGGACACAAAGCGTGCCATGCGATTTCGCGGCAGAGACTCTCGAACTGGACTTCTCCGCTCCGTGAGCCAAGCGACTCGAGGAAGTACTCGGCCTGCGACCGGTCCAGTTCGTGCGCGGAACTGTGAGCCGTATCGGAAAATTGGTTCGGCCGACGAGACTTGAGGAATGCACGAGGTGAGTACCCCTGCGCTGCGTCCGACCTGCCAACTTCGTGGGAGACGTCGAGAACCACGGCGCTGATCTCCGTGTTCAATTCGGTTCGCGCCTCAGCCCGATCAGCCCCCGTTGCTTTGCTGAGCTTCTTGATCTCTGACCACTTCTTCGTTCCCACGAGTTCCTTTTCCGTGTTCGCCGCGGCAATCGGTCGTCCTCGGAACTGTACGCAGAATACCGATTCGAACCAGCTCGATGGCGCTGACCTTTGGCATGATCTCGTCCGTCAGTCAGTTGAGGTCGTCGGCCTCCGTGGTGCCCATCCGCACGCGATGAACGTCGCCGATTCTTCCGTCCACAGCCGCTGACCTCCAAGAGGTCGAAGACTTCTGGCCGTCGATAGAAGTTCCAGATCACCCGGGAACCAGGACCTACGGCCGTAGCGTCATATGGTCGATCCAGGCAATCTGGAAGCAGCACGAGGGAAAGAGGGCTGCCTTGAAGCCGGTACAGGGACTTGCGAATCAGCGACGGTCAACGTCCGGTAGGTCAGGAGCGCTGACGATGCTCGCACTCGCGGCCATAGTCAGCGGCTGTACGAACACGACCTCGACGCCATCGGCTGGACCGACGCAACCGGCCACCACGTCACAGCCCGAGACATTGCAGCCCACCCCGACCGGCAAGCCAGCGGCTGCGGTGCTTCTCAACGCGACAGGTCCGGCGCCGCGACTGTTCGAGGTGTCGCTCTCGAAAGGCGCAATCCCGGCCGTCGCCGCCGTGTCGAACCAGGTTGCGGTCGGCGACACGCTGACCGACGACCGAAGGACCGAGCTGATCGGCAAGCTTCCCAAGTGGGACGACCCAACGACCCTCTCAACACCGTTCAAGTGGCCGACGCAATCACCCCCTCCCCCGCGCACCGGAGCGACGGCCAACCAGCCGTTCCCTCCCGCGTCAACCGCTGACACCCCTTCGGTCGACAACGGCCCGCTGAAGGTCCTGCGGGTGCAGCCCGAAGGTAACGTGCCGATCGCGCCGTACCTCGCTGTCACGTTCAATCAGCCGATGGTGGCGGTCGGCACCGTCGCCCAGGTGACCTCGGCCGAAGCACCAGTGAAGCTCACGCCCGCGATTCCCGGACGCTGGCAGTGGATCGGCACGCGCACGCTCCGCTTCGACGCCGACAGTGCTGCCGTCGACCGTCTTCCCATGGCAACGACCTCCACCGCGACCGTCCCCGCCGGAACGAAATCCGCCGCCGGTGCAACGCTCGCCGCCCCGGCAACCTTCACGTTCCAAACGCCGCCGCCAACCGTGAAGACGTTCGGTCCTCAGCAGGACGAGAACATCGACCTGCAGCCCGTCTTCGTCGCCACGTTCGACCAGCGCGTCGACCCGGCCGCCGTGCTGGCCACCGTCAAGGTCACCGCCAACGGCGTCGTGCCCGTGCGCCTCGCCACGAAGGCCGAAATCGCCGCTAATGAAGCTGCGAAGAACCTCGTCGCAAACGCCGAGGAGGGGCGATGGATCGGCTTCCGTCCGGCCCGCCCGATGCCGACCGAGACCAGCTTCTCCGTGAACATCGGCCCAGGCACACCGTCGGCCGAGGGACCTCTCGCCACGACGGCGACACAGTCCTACACCGGGCGCACCTACGGGCCGTTGAAGGTAAAGCAGGCGTACTGCGGCGACCCCTGTCCCCCCGGCAGCCCGCTCTACGTGGAGTTCACCAATCCGCTCGACGAGAAGGCCACTGGCACGAAAGACGCGAAGGTCTCAGTCAGTCCGAAGCTCCAGGCCGAGACGATCACCATCAGCCAGGGCGTGCAGATCGAAGGTGCGTCGAAGGCCCGCACGAAGTACTCCATCACGTTGCCGGGATCACTCACCGACATCCATGGCCAGAAACTGGGTCGCGACGAGACGGTCACCGTCACGGTCGGTTCGGCACGGCCGACGCTGCGTCAACAGGGTCTCATCACGACGCTCGACCCGTTCTCCAAGAGCCAGAAGCTCTCCGTACTTACGGTCAATCATCCCGAGGTGCGGGTCCGGGTTTTCGAGGCAAACCCCGCGGCGTTCCCCGGCTACGTCCAGTATTCGCAGAACAGATTCAACAACGACTCCAAGCTTCCGAACTGGAAGATGCTGTCCGACGCCACGCTGAAAACCGGCGGTCAACCCCACGCAGCGGTTGAAACGGCGATCGATCTGTCGCGCGAACTCGGCGGCAAACCCGGCCAGGTGATCGTGCTCGTTGAGGCCGTACCGGCCCCCGCACCCGGGTCCAACGATTACTACGAGAACATACCAATCCTCTCCTGGGTGCAGAGCACCAGCATGGCCCTCGACGCCTTCACCGACGGGTCGGCGATCCGAGCCTGGGCGACCGACCTTCGCAGCGGCGCACCGGTCAGCGGCCTCGCCGTCACCCCGTGGACGCAGACCGCCGCCTCTGGCCCGGCCGCCACGACCGACGCCTCCGGACTGGCCGTGGTCCCGCTACCGGCGAACATCGAGGTGACCTACGTATTGGCGACGCGAGCAACGGAGTCGTTCATTCTCCCCGTGAACGCTGTAGCGAATCCGGGTGTCGACACGCTCCGCTGGTACGCGTTCGACGACCGCCAGATCTACCGCCCCGGTGAGACGCTGCACCTCAAAGGCTGGGTTCGCCAGGTCAGCGGAACAACAAGCGCGCTTAGCATTGCGACGCTGAAGGACGCGACCTACGCGGTGATCGACGCGTTCGGCGTGGAGCTTGCCAAAGGCACCATGACGCTCGGATCGCTCGGCGGCTTCGATCTCAAGATCGACATACCGGCGACCGCGAACAACGGCCCGGCCAACATCGTGTTCACGTCTTCGACCGGCGCGCAGTCGGCTGGCAGCCATCAGTTCCAGATCGCCGAGTTCCGCCGCCCCGAGTTCGAGGTCAAGGTCGAACCGGTGACGGCCACCCCGTTGATCAGCACGAAGCCGGTCACCATGTCAGCTCAGGCGTCGTACTACGCCGGGGGGCCGCTCCCGAACTCGCCCGTCGCCTGGACCGTTTCCACGGGCGAGACCACGTTCTCTCCCGTCGGACGGGACGACTTCACCTTCGGCATCTTCCGTCCCTGGTGGTTCGCCGACGACTTCGGGCCGGTCGGACGCGGACCGGTCGGACGCGGGTTCCCGAATCCGGGTTCGCAACAGGTGAAGCAGTACTCGGGCACAACAGACACAAACGGCAGCGACGCTCTCCGTCTCGACTTCTCCAGCGCGACCGGCACACTTCCTGACCTGCCCGTCTCGGTGTCGGTCTCGGGCACCGTCACCGATGTGAACCGTCAGGCCTGGTCGGATCAGCGCAGCCTCCTCGTGCACTCCGCAGATCGATATGTGGGCTTACGATCGGATCGGTCATTCGTGCGGCAAGGTGATCCGCTGAACATCGAGTCCATCGTGGCCGACGTCGACGGCAAGGCCGTGGCCGGTACGACGCTCACGGTCACGGCCGGTCTGCTGCGTACGACGTACGCCAACGGCAAGTCGGTCGAAACCGTCGTCGATCCGCAGACGTGCAGCGTCACGTCTGCTGCCCAGCCGTCGCCGTGCGACTTCAAGACACCGGTCGGCGGTCAGTACAGGATCACGTCGACGGTGACCGACGGGAGCGGCGGACGCAACCGCACAGAGCTGTCCGTCTGGGTGAGTGGAGCAACCAGCCAGCCGGCCCGGACCGTCGACCAGGAAGCCCTCACGCTCGTCCCCGACAAGAAGACCTACGCCGCGGGCGACACGGCCAAACTGCTCGTGCAGGCACCGTTCGTGAAGGGCGTCGGCCTGCTCGTCGTGACACACGGCAACGGGGTTCGCGACACACAGAAGTTCACCGCCGCCGACGGAACCGCCGAGGTGCAGGTACCCATCACCGAGGCCGACGTGCCCGGCCTTGGGGTCACCGTGGAAGTCGTCGGTGCGAGCGACCGGGTCGGCTTCGACGGAAAGAAGGTCGGCGGCACGCCGCAGCGGCCCGCCTATGCCGTAGGTGCACTTACTTTGTCGGTCCCACCACTGAGTCGGACGCTGAAGGTCACGGCCACGCCAGCCGATACGGAGCTGCTTCCGGGCGGAAAGACGTCGATCGCCGTCACGGTGAACGACGCCAAGGGGGTACCCGTGAAGCACGCCGAGTTCGCCGTGGTCGTGGTCGACGAGGCCGTGCTCGGGCTTACCGACTACCAGCTGCCGAATCCGATCGACATCTTCTACGGCACGGCGTACAACGCGATTCAGACCCAGTTCGGTCGCAGCCAGGTCCAGCTCGTCGACCCGGAATCGTTGCTCGCAAACGAAGCGCAGCAGCCAGCTCCGGGCGTCACTGCGGAAACGGAGGCGGCCGCGGCAGAGTCAGCCGCCGATGCAGTTGCCACAGGCGGTGCGCCGCAAAGTCCTTCGGCCAAAAGGGCAGCTGCACCTGCCGCGGCATTAGCGGCAGCGCCTGGCACCGGCTCCGCGGCCCAGGTCGCGGTCCGCTCCAACTTCGACGCGCTCGCGCTGTTCCAGCCGACTGTTGTTACGGACGCTGCCGGACGCGCCAGCGTCGATGTCAGTCTTCCTGACAACCTGACCCGCTACCGGGTGATGGTCGTGAGCGTGAGCGGCAACGAGCGCTTCGGTACCGCTGAGAGCAACATCACCGCCCGCCTGCCGCTGTCGGTTCGGCCGTCGGCACCGCGATTCCTCAACACCGGTGACGCGTTCGAACTTCCGGTCGTGCTGCAGAACATCACGAAGGCGTCCATGGGTGTTGATGTCGTGCTCCAGACGGCGAACCTGGATGCCACTAGTCCCCTCGGCCGTCGCGTCACGCTCCCGGCCGGTGATCGAATCGAGGTCCGCTTCCTCGTGAAGGTCCGGTCCGCCGGTACTGCCCGTGTTCGCGTCAGCGGGTTCGCCACATCAGCCACGGGTAGTGCGTCCGGCGCCACCGACTCCGCCGAGGTGTCGGTCCCGGTGTACACGCCCGGTACGGCCGAAGCCTTCGCGACCTACGGCACGATCGACTCCGGCGCGGTCCGTCAACCGGTCCTCGCGCCGACCAACGTGGTCGACAGTTACGGCGGACTGGAGATCTCGACGTCGTCAACATCGTTGCAGGCGCTCACCGATGCGCTCCTCTACGTCAACGACTACGACTACCAGTCGAGCGACGCATACGCCTCGCGCATCATGTCCATCAGCGCGCTGCGCGGCGTGTTGAAGGACTTTGCGACGGAAGGACTCCCCAACGAAGCGGAACTGAACGCAGCGGTCGAACGCGATGTCGCCGGGCTCGTCGCCCTGCAGAACGACGACGGCGGCTGGTCGTACTGGCGGCGCTTCGAGCGCAGCGAGCCGTACAACTCGGTGCAGGCGACGCATGCACTGGGGCTGGCGAAGCAGGCTGGATACAAGGTCGCACCCGCCGCCCTCGACCGGTCACTGAACTACGTCGCAAACGTCGAGCAGTTCATTCCACCCGACTACGGCGAGACCTACCGCGACGTCGTGCGCTCCTACGCACTGTGGGTCTCGGCCCTCGCCGGACAACGCAACCCCGCCAAGGCAGCCGCCCTGTTCGCCGAACGGAGCACCAAACTCAACCTCGATTCGTTGGCATGGTTGTGGGACTCGCTCGACGACCCGACGGCCAAGGCGACGATCGAACGCACGATCACGAACCGCGCCGTCGACACCGCGGGTGCCGTTTCGTTCTCCAGCGGCTACACCGACAGCGACTACCTGACCCTCGGCAGTGACCGGCGCACCGATGCGATCGTGCTCGACGCCTTGATCGCGAACACGCCGACGAGCGACCTGATCCCGAAGGTTGTGGCCGGCCTCCTCGCGCACAAGACGAAGGGACGTTGGCACAACATGCAGGAGAACAGCTTCGCCCTGCTGGCCTTCAAGCGGTACTACGACACCTACGAGTCCGTGAGCCCCGACTTCGTCGCCCGGGCCTGGCTTGGCGACCGGCTCGCCGGGGAACGGACCTTCAAGGGACGCAGCACCGACCGCGCAGTCATAAGCGTACCTATGAAACCGCTCATCGAGGGCGGCAACCGCGACCTGGTTCTCTCGAAGGACGGCACCGGCCGCCTCTACTACCGGATCGGACTCCGTTACGTTCCGGCCGACCTCGTGCTCAAGCCGCTCGACCGAGGATTCGTCGTGAAGAGGGTCTACGAAGGTGTTGACCGGGCCGACGACGTCACCCGTGGTGCCGATGGCACGTGGCATGTGAAGGCCGGCGCGAAGGTCCGCGTACGTCTCACCATGGTGGCCGAGAGCCAGCGCACGTTCGTCGCTCTCACCGACCCGCTGCCGGCCGGGCTGGAGGCGCTGAACCCCACGCTCGCCGTGACCGAACCCATCGTCGACCCTGGCGTGTCAGGCAGCGGGCAGCCGTCACCGTCGCTCAGGAAGATCGCGTGGTGGGGTGTGTGGTATCAGTTCCAGCAATTCCGCGACGACCGCGGTGAAGCGTTCACGACGCTTCTTCCGGCTGGCGTCTACGACTACTCCTATGTCGCCCGGGCCACGACTCCCGGCTCATTCGTCGTACCACCCACCCGCGCCGAGGAAATGTACGCGCCTGAAACCTTCGGCCGCGCCGCCACCGACCGCATGGTGATCGGTTGACCACTCGCCATCGACCGCAGGCCGACTCCGCGGCGACTCGTCCCGTTGACGGCAGTCGGTTGCGGTCAGTACTCGCCCTTGATCACGAAGTACGAGCCACGGATTTCGCCCGCCAGCTTCGACTTCTGCCTTGCGAACTTGAACCGCGACGCAAGCTCGGTCGGGATCTCCATTCCGACGGACAACTTGAAGCCGACCGCGCGCTTCTTTGGCTCGTCGTCGATCGTGTAGAGCACATTGATCGCGAGCCCGCTCTCGTAAAACACGTAGGCCCACCGGATGCCCCCTGCTTCGAAGGCCGTCGCCTGAAGAGCGGGCGACGCGATGACGATGTCTCGCTCTGTTTTGAGAATGTTCTCGACGTACTTGACGGTCGCCTTCGCCTTGCCAGCCGCTTCCACCGTGAACGTGTGTGCATATTTCGTGTGGAAGTAGTGGGCTTCGTGTGCCCGCAAGCCGGCGAGTGCCTCGGCTACTGGCGACGACTCCAGACCAACGATCGACACGGTTGCGAAGTCAACGGGAGAGGGCATGACGCACTGTAGAACGTCGCCGCTCGCGCAGCCCACGTGCGAATTGTCGCTCTGGGAGCGACAGTTCGCACGCTCACGGATGCCGCCTCAGCCGCTGAGGACCTGGCGAAGAACCTCGTCCATGGACTCCGCCACGGCCACCGTCTCCGAGTGGGTGCGCAGCTCGTGTTCCGTCTTGCCGTTCAGAACCGCATCGCTGACGGCTCGCAGCATCGGCACATAGCCTCCGCCCTCGCGTTCGTAGGTGAACTCGGACGACTCTGCCCAGCCGTCTGCTCCCGCTCGACGCTGCACAAACCCATCGGGGCTCCAGAACGACCCCGGGATCTCGATCACACCTTCCGTCCCTGCCACGTACGCCGATCGCGGTGAGTAGGAACGGAGGCTGTTCAGACACTGCGCTCGCTGTCCCGACGCATAGTCGAGCGTGGCTGCCACCTCAGCGTCGACCTCGTGCAGCACCGTGCCCGCAGCCGAGATCTTGCTCGGCGCGCCGAGAATCATGTGCGCCAGCGAGATCGTGTAGACGCCCTGGTCAAGCGTGGAACCACCGGCCAGGTCTTTGGCCCAAAGCCGCCAATCCTCACGGAACGGCGCACCGATACAGAAGTTTGCGCTCACGAGCTGCACGTCTCCGATTGCACCCTGAAGAATCCGACGACGCAGTTCCACGATCGCCGGATTGAACGCTGTCCACATCGCCTCCATTGCGAACAGGCCACGCGACTTGGCAAACGCACAAAGTTCACGGGTATGCGCCGCATCTGTTGTCATCGACTTCTCGACCAGCACATGTTTGCCCGCGTTCAACGCGGCCATCGCTTGCTCGAAATGCAGACTGTGCGGCGTCGCGATATAGACAACATCGATATCGCTTCGCCCGAGCACTTCATCAAGATAGGCAGAGGAATCGGGGAAGTTGTATTCCGCCGCAGCCTCGGCCGCCCGGTCCATCGTGCGCGACACGATGACCCGCATGTCCACGTTCTCGGTCAATGCAAAATCGCGTCCGATGAGTCGGAGCATCAAACCTGTTCCGACCATCGCCCATCGCGTCGTCTCCATGTTCAGCCCCGCCCCGATCGTCCAGGGCGCAGGGCGGACAGCCGGGCCGTCATCCGAGAGCGACTTTGATTTGACCGAAAAAGTCGAGATGAGCTTCGGCCGAATCAAAGCCGTGATACATGCTCACGATGCCACCGTGCGTTCCACCAAGATCACGCCACATCTTCAACTTGTCAGCGACGTCAGCGGGTTGTTTGCCGGAGGCCAAGAGTTCCCCACCGAAGGCCGAGACATCGCGTCCGTTCGATTCAACCCGAGCCTTCATCGTCGACCATGCTTCCGCCATGTCGGTCACCCGGCCACCGAAGATGAACCCGTCGCCGAGTCGTGCTGCACGCTCGTAGGCAATCTCTCCGAAACCACCCAGCCAAATCGGTACAGACTTCGTCGGTAGAGGAAGCGTCCCCGCACGATCGACTCGGTCAAATTTGCCCGCGAAGTCAATGACCGGCTGAGTCCAAAGCTTCCGAAGTAGGTCAATCTGTTCCTCCTGGCGAGCACCGCGAGTCTTGAACTCCTGCCCCAATGATTCGTACTCGACGTAGTTCCAACCGACGCCGACACCCAATCGAAACCGTCCACCGGAAAGTAGATCCAGGTCCGCCACCTGACGTGCCACAAGCGCCGTTTGACGCTGCGGAAGGATGATCACACCACTTGCGAAGGTCAGCGTCTTGGTCAGACCAGCAAGGTAAGCGAACATAACAAATGGGTCGTGGAACGGGTCGCGCTCGGTGTACGGCCCGGTCAACGAGGGCTCGCGGCCGTCGTGCACCGCACCAAGCACGTGATCGTATGCGAGCAGATAATCGAAGCCGAGGGACTCGACTCCCAAACCGATTCGTCGCACCGCCTCCGGATCACCCTTCAACTCGATTTGAGGATACACAGCTCCAAGTTTCATAGAGCTGATACTCCCACCGAGCGCTTGTGGCGTGCTACTCGTCAGGAGTCCGGGTAGACGAACTGCAGATAGCCAGTGTCCTCATCGATGCCAAGTTGCGTCGTGATTTCACGGCTCAACTTCAGCATGGCCACGTTTTCCGGATGCACGATCCACGCCACATACGGTCGACCGGAGCGCTCACGTGCATCGGCAACCACCGCTGCGAAAGCCTCTCGACCGAGTCCCTCGCCACGAAAACGACGGTCGAGAAAGAACGCAGCGATGTACTGTACGAACGGCAGTTGCTCATGGTTGTAGTGCAACGCAGCGCCAACAATCCTGCCGTCGCCGTCAATCAGCAAAAACGCCGAGCCCGGATCACCAAGGTGAGTTTGTGCCGTTCCCTCGAAAATGATTCGCTCGACCTCAAGCGTGGGAAGCGACGGGTCCTGTTCACGGAGGAGCTCTCCGAGCTGTCGCAGCGTGCGATCGCTCAACTTCTGGAGTCTGATGACGGGCACCTCGGAGCTAACGCTTGAGGTGGCGCTGAATCGCGACGCCTAAACGTTTCGTCACCAAAGGGTCAATCAAAGTCGGGACTGGTCCCTCAAAAGGAGCATGCCACTGAATGTAGAACGTTGTTGGATCGAGACTTCCAACACGTCGGCATTCGTCGAGCGTCTCACCAAGGCCGTCTAGGAACGCTTGTCGTTCGCTGGGCGACCGCTCGGCCACGAACGCCAGCTCCCCGAGGACCGCCGGGTTCGGTTCTGCTCGACGGCACTCAACCTCTGCCCGTGCATGCAATTCGTAGTAGTCGAGGATTCGGTTGGTGAGGAGATCGCGATCTTGGGTTTGCATCATCAGCATGAGGCCATCGGCATCGCGAATTAGCACGGGTTCGCGACGAGCAGCATCGACAACTTCTCGACGTTGTCTCGCCAAATCAGACACCACATAGGCACTCGGCATTTGGATCTCCTTCGTTGCCACAATTGTAACATCCGATCCGATTCAAGAGGGACGCCCGACACCCGCCGACGCGTCGCCATGTACCGTTTGCCGGTGCGATCGGCGGAAACATTCGGCGTCATGCTCCGGCGGCTCCGGACGTCGGCGGGACTGACCCAGGAACGTCTCGCTGAACGTTCGGGGATCAGCGCGAACGGGGTCGCTGCGCTCGAAGCGGGACGTCGTAAAACGCCACGCCTCAACACGGTCGGCCTGCTCTGCGAGGCACTCCAGCTGGACGCCGATCAGCGAGCCCAGCTCATCACAACAGCTCAGCAAACCGAGGCCACCACGGCGACCCCGAACGACACGACCACCGCTGCGCGCGCCACCACCGAAGCCGCACCACGATCCTTGGTCGGACGCCTCGACGAACGGCAGACCCTCCACGATGCGTGGACCCAACGCGCAAAGGTGGCCCTCCTGTTCGGCGAGGCGGGCGTCGGCAAGAGCACGCTCGCCGAGGAGTTCGCAGCCGAACTCGCAGCACAGGACGTGACGGTGTTGCGGGGTCGGTCAACGGCCGAACAGCTCGGCGCGTACGAGGCGTTCGTGGAGCCGGTTCGCACCGCGCTCGGACGCTTCGACGGGAAGATCCCCACCAACCTCCGCGACCTCGGACGCCTCGTGCCCGGTCTTATTGACGGCGGCAACGACGTGCTGGTCCCGAGTCGTTCGGACCCCGGCATGGAGCGTCGACTGCTGTTCGAAACCGTGAGCACCCTGCTTGCGACGTTTGGCCCGACGCTGCTCCTGCTCGACGATCTCCACTGGGCCGATCCGGCCACGCTTGCCCTTTTGGCGTTCTTGGTCGCTCAACCGGAATTGTCCGACGTCATGATCGTGGGCACGGTTCGTTCGACCGATGTGACGCCGCCCACGAGTGCGGCGCTGGCCGAGTTGCGCCGTCACTGCACGGTGGTGCGTATTCAGCTCACCGGCCTCAGTCGCCCCGAACTCGCAGACCTCGTTTCGACGCTCGCCGGACCAGCGGTGTCGAACGCCTTGATCGACGCGGTCAGCGAGGCGACGAACGGCAACCCGCTGTACATCAAGGAACTCACCGAACATCTCCTCCAACTCGGGTTCGATGGCGACACGAAGACTCGGGCCGTCCCCGACGGCATTCGACACACGATCGAGATGCGCGTCGCCGGGCTCTCCAAGGAAGGCCAGTCGTTCCTACGTGGAGGTGCCGTTCTCGGTCAAACGTTCGATGTGCAGCTGGCCGGACAGCTGGTCGCGCTGACCGGTGAAGCGCTGCTCGGCGCCGTCGAAGACGCTCTGCTGTCGGGCCTGCTGGTCGAGCAGTCGGTCAACGCAGCGGCGTTTTCCCACGGGCTCGTTGCGACGACCATATACGAGGGAATGGCTGCGTCGCGTCGCGTCGTTCTGCATAGGTCTGCAGCTACGACGCTGTGTGATCGCGGTCCGGCTCTCTCGGCGGAGATCGTTACCGTTGCTCGACATTGGGCCTTTGTCGCGGAGGCGGACCCCCTCGTCCGGGGGACCGCGGCGCAGTGGTCGGTCCGCGCAGGCGATGCTGCGTCAGCGTCGGCAGCCATCGAGGAGGCGATCGCCTGTTACGAGCGGGCAGCGTCGCTGTGGGACGGACGGACGGCGGAACACGCGGACACACTGATGCGACTCGGCTCCGCGTTGTCGTCCACGGGACGACTGGCCGAGGGCAACGAGTACCTCCAACGCGCACTGCGCCTGGCCGACGAAACAGGCGACGCCAACGTGTTCGCGAGAGCGGCACTCGGCTTGTCGGCGAGCGTCCGCTACACCTTCAGTGACCCGCAGCGGATCGCGGAACTCGAACGGGCAATAGTGAAGCTGGGTCCGACGGAAATGGTACTGCGTCCGGCAGTGCTGGCGACGCTGCGTCGCCAACTCGGGTTCGTGAACACACCTGTTGCGGACCGGCGGCGAAACGAAGCAGCAGCGCTAGTGGACGACGCTGTGTCAGCACCCGACGTTTCCGACGACCTCGTGATGTCGCTCGGCGGACTACGGGACTCGCTGGTGATCGATGATCCCATACCCCTCGGTCAACTCGCCCGGAAAATCATCAGGATCGCGACCGCACGTCAAGATCTGCCCGTTCTGTCGACCGGGTTGTACCGCCAGGCCTGGTCGGCACTGGAACTTGGTGACGCGTCAACGTTTCGCGAAGCCGTTCACGAGTATCGGCGAATCGCCGAGCAACTTCGCCGCCCGTACGAACTCGCCCTCGCGTCGAACATGATCGCCGTCATCGCCCAGATTGAGGGCCGGTACGACGACGCCGAAGCAGCCGGACAGGACGCTCTGGCACATGGCGCGACGATCGAGGACGGAAACTTCAGCTGGGTGTATTTCGCGAACTCGGGAATCCGTGCGGTCGACAATGGATTTGCCCAAGCGACGTTCGATCTCATGCGAGCAGTCCGAACGGACTTTGCGGCCCTCTCGACGTTCGAGGCCGCCCTCCCCGCCGTCGCCGCGGCTGCCGGAGACTTTGCGACGGCCGACGAACTTGTTGGTGCACAACTCGGCCAAGACGGCGAGATCCTTGATCGGGACTGGGTCTATCTCAGCGCCGAACGACTGCCCGTTGTAGGGATGCTGGCATGGGCCTGCGGCATGTCGGGCAACGTCGAGCATGCGAAAATCTTGCGGGATCGTCTCCTCAAGGTTCACGAACTTGGGGTCCGCGTCGTCCGCGTCGCCGCAGTGGGTGCCTGGGCGGGACCGCTCGACCACCACATCGGGACACTCAATCGCGTGCTCGGCAACCTTGACGAAGCGGAAGCGCACCTGGCACAAGCGCTCATCGTTGAGGACGAGATGAACGGCCGACCGTTCCAAGTTCGGACGCTGCTCGAACTGGCCGCCGTCGCCGAGGCTCGGGGTGGCGCGGGTTCAATGGCTGCCGAGTGGCGTGGACGGGCGGAAGAACTGGCCGCCGACCTCGGGCTGGAATCACTACTTCGGGCTCATCGCTGACCCACGCGTGCGCCCGGCGTGAACGTCACCGGGAGATGACGCACGGCGTACACGCTGCCGCAGTCGTGGAAGCGCTCGACGCCCTCCCATTGCACCTTGAAGTCGGGCAGTCGCATGAAAATGCCACGCATCAACGTCGAAAGCATGAGGCGAGCGTGATGCGACCCGAGACAGCGGTGAGGGCCGAGTCCGAAGGCCATGTGCCGATTGCTGGTTCGATTGATGTCGATGGTCTCCGGATCCGGGAAGGCCACCGGATCGCGGTTCGCCGCCCAGAACATCATCAGTACCTTCTCGCCCTCCGACATCTGCTGACCGTGGAACTCGACGTCTTTCGTGAGCCGCCGGTACAGGCCGCCGCCGGGGCCGGCAATGCGGAGAAACTCTTCGATGATCTTGGGCATGTTGTCGACTTCGTCGATCATCTGCTGGCGCAGCACCGGATCCTTGTCGATGAGAAGCAGCGAGTTCCCCGTGGTGCCCGACGTGGTGTCCATGCCGCCGAGCAGCACCAGCATGGCGAAGTCGCGCAACTGCACGTCGGTGAGCAGCTCGCCGTTCACGGGCGTACGCATCATGTCGCTGAACAGGTCGTCGCCCATCTTTTCGCGACGACGGGCGATCTCGAGTCCGATGTTTTCGTACATGCTCATGATGCCGGCCATCGAACCATCGGGGTCGTGCAGCGAGTCGTGGATCATGGCGTGCACCCAGCCGACCCAGTCGCGCCAGCGGGTCGAATCCCAGTCGAGCATTTCGAGCGTGACGATGGCCGGAAGAGCCGTGAACAGTTCGTAGCTGAGTTCGGCCTCGCCACGCTCGATGAAGTTGTCGATGAGGTCGTCGCAGATCTGCTCGACCCGTGCCTTCATACCCTTGGCGTGGCCGGGATTGAACCAGTTCAAAACCACCTTGCGGAAGTCCTGCTGGATCTGACCGTCGAGGTCGATCGGGATGAGCGGGTCGGTGTACATCGCGCCGGGCACACCCTTCGGGCATTCGGGAGAGTGACCGGAGCTGAATGTTTCCCAGTCCTGCACTGCCTCGTAGAGAGCGTCGTATCCCCAGATGGCCCAGAAGCCGCCATGGGCCTCCGACCATCCCATCGGGCAGCCGGACTCGTTGTACACGAGGCCCTTCATCACCTCGGTGTTGGTGTCGCGCAGTTCGGGCGAGTGGTGGTCGAAATCGATGACGTGCTTGGTTGCCATGGCGGTTCAGTCCTCTCAGTCCTCGATGATGATGGCCCGCTCGGGGCACTCGCGGGCGGCGGCTTCGAACTGGACGCGGGGCACGGTGTCGACGGCACCTTCGATCACGACGGCGCGATCTTCCATCGCGATGAACTCGAACGCGTCCGGCGCATGCGTGAGACACAGCGCGTGACCTCGACAGCGATCAGGATCTACCCAAACCTTCACGGAACCCCCCGATTGGTGAACGTGACCGGCGTCACGACTGAAGCGGACGTTACGCGCACTTGACGCTCCCGTCAACCGGTGCGACGATCCGTCATGCGACTGAATCGACAGTGTCCATGACCGAACCATCGGTTACCAGTGGGTCGGGCGGACGAGGCGCACCCATCGGACCCCTACGCGGAGTACGGGTACTCGATCTCACCCGGTTCCCGCCCGGTGCCTATTGCACAAGTGCCCTTGCCGATCTGGGTGCCGACGTCATCCGCGTCGAATCGTCGAGTGGCGTCGGCAAGCGAAGCCTGGTGGTCGGTCAGATCGGGCTCGCCCGCGCGAAACGTTCGTTCGCGCTGGACCTACGCCATGACCGCGGGGCCGAGGTGTTACTCCGGGTGTGCGGTTCGGTGGACGTCCTCGTTGAAAACGACACGCCCGGAGCTTTGGATGCGCGGGGTTACGGATTCAGCCAGGCATCGATTGTGAACCCACGGCTGATCTGGTGCTCGATCACCGGGTTCGGACAGGACGGTCCGTACTCGCTGTGGCCGGGCCACGACCTCACCTACCTCGCCCAGTCGGGCCTCCTCGCTGCACTCGAACCGGACCTTCCTTGGAGCCCCCGGTGGATGCTTGCCGTGCCGATGGGCGCGATGACGGCGACAACGGCCGTCAGCGCAGCGCTCTACGAACGAACTACGACGGGCCTTGGACGCCGGCTCGATATCAGCCTGGCCGAGGCGGCGACGTGGAGCCTTGGCGGGCTCGACGGTTCCCTCGCCGACCACCCAATCAATGTTCCTGCGGATCCCGGGCGAACGATGTACCGCTGTGCCGGTGACACGTGGATCACCGTCGCTGCCGCTGAGCCCCGCACCTGGGCGTCGCTGTGCTCCGGTCTCGGGCTAACCCACCTCGCCGACTCCTCGAGCCCAACGGCGGGGGCCGATCTCGCGCGCGTCTTCGCGACTCGCCCGGCGCGGGAGTGGATCGATCTGCTCGGACCGCGGGGTGCCGCCGTCGGTCCCGTGAACGTTGCGAGCGATGTGGCACGCGATCCACACTCGGCCGCTCGGGGTTCGACGGTTCAGGTTGCCGGGGTAACGGTGCCCGCAAACCCGATGCGCATGTACGACGCCCGGGGTATTCCCACGACGGCCACGGCCACCAGCGCACCGGCAACCGTGGGGGAACATACCGACGCAGTGCTCGTCGAGGCCGGCTACTCGACCGATGAGATCGCGGAGCTTCGGACGCTTGGCGTGATCTGACGGTCGGGCGGCAGCGTTGCTTCGACACGCACGACGAAGTGCGGCTTCGTGGTCATGACGAGCGCCCTGCCTGGTAGGCGGCGATGCCGTCGCGAAACTCGGGTCCGGTCACCAGTCGAAGGTGGCGTTCGATCTCGAGTTCGAAGAAGTCTGCAAAGGACAGTCGTTCGGCTGCGAGGAAGTTCGCCTTCATCGTAAGCAGTGCGTTGGGCGCCGACGCGGCGAGACGCTGCACGAGTCGCGCGAGTCGCGAACGGAACTCGCCGGGCTCGTACAGCTCGGAAACGAGTCCGATTCGCAGTGCTTCTGACGCGTCGAATTTCTCGCGCAGGAAGAACAGCTCGCGCGCTTTGGCCGGACCGACGATGTGCGAAAGCGTCCACGGCATGCCCATGTCACCGGCGACGCCGACTGCGAGAAAGGCAACGTTGAACACCGCGCTCGTCGACGCAACGCGCAGATCGCATGCGCAAGCCCAGCCCATCCCCGCCCCGGCCGCCGCGCCATTCACCGCGGCGATCGTGAGCTGTGGCATGTCGTGGAGCAGCACGGCGGCGCGCAACTCGTTCGGCATCGGGTTGCTCGTTGGTGCTACGCCCGACGCGAGGTCCGCGCCAGGGCAGAAGAAGCGATTGCCGCTTCCAGTGAGCACCACCACGCGCACATCACGGCGCACCGCGAGTCTTTCGAGGACGGTCTGCAGATCCCGCACCATCGCGGCGCTCATCGCGTTGCGTGCCTGCGGGCGGTCGAGCGTCACAACAGCTACTGCGCCGTCGATCTCGCACCGTACGTCGGGCTCGGCAAATGGGCTCGGGTCGGTTGCGCTCATTGCTGGCACTGTACGAGGCGGACGACTTTCCTCACAGGTCCCAGTAGCACGCCACTTTGCCAATCATCTTCTTTGATGCGACCCGCACGCCGCCGATCGCTTTCAGTTGACGCTCATCACGCAAGCCGCGAGCCACTCCAATTTCTCGGCGTCGATGTCGCCAGCTCGCTGAGCCAGTGCGGATTGTGAGGGTGATGTGAGGGTGGCGTCAGTGGTGTCACAGCGACGATTCACTCATCGTGGACCCATGAACTTCGCGATCATCAACTCGCAGTTGTTGCTGACCTTTGCCGCCACCGCCGTCGTGATCGTTGCGGTACCGGGTCCGAGCGTGTTGTTCATTGTGGGCCGAGCACTGAGCGCGGGTCGGCCGGCTGCGCTGGCCGCTGCCGCTGGCAACTCGTTCGGCGCGACCGTCCAGGGTCTCGTGGCGGCGTTCGGGATCGGCACGGTTATTGCCGAGTCGAAGCTCCTGTACAGCGTCCTCAAGTTCGGGGGCGCGTTGTACCTCGTGTCGATGGGAGCGCAGACGGTCCGAGGCCGAGACCACAAGACGACCACCGACGACTCCCCGAAGGCAGATGACCGCCGTCGCATCGCCCGTCAAGGGTTCTTCGTGGGCCTCACCAACCCGAAGACGATCGTGTTCTTCGCCGCCGCCCTTCCCCAGTTCGTCGACCGCTCACGCGGCCACGTAGTCGTACAGATGCTTGTGCTGCTCGCCCTCTACAGCGTTTTGTCCTTGATCAGCGACACCTCATGGGGATTCGCAGGCGGATCGATTCGGACGCTGTCGGCGAACTCACCCCGCCTGATCGGGCGGCTCATCGGCGCAGGTGGACTTTGCATCATCGCCCTCGGCGGCGTACTCGCTCTCTCGCACGCCGCCTGACAGACTCCGCCTCGACGAGGGCGACTACTCGGCGCAAGTGGGCGGGCGCTACGCCCCGAAGACCTCGTGGAAGAGGTCGAGCATCGCAGCCCAGGATCGGACATCGGTCGACTCGTGATATTCGATTCCCGGCAGGCCCGAGTTCACGGCCATCGGGTTGGTGAAGCTGTGCTTCGCACCACCGTAGACGTTCATGCGCCAATCAACACCCGCGTTTCGCATCTCCTCTTCGAACGCGAGCCGTTGCTCCACCGGGATCATCGGGTCCTCGGCACCGATGCACGTGAGGACGCGCGCCTTCACCGTCCCTGGGGCCGCTGGCGTGGTCGTGCCAAGGCCGGAGTGGAAGCCAACCACCGCGACGAGGTCCGCTCCGGAGCGAGCGAGTTCCAGCACCATCGTTCCACCAAAGCAGTAGCCAATTGCGGCGACCTTCGTCGGGTCGGTTTCCGGTTGCGCGAGCAACACGGCGAGTCCGGCTCGACCGAGCGCCTGCGTCAGCTTCGGGTCCGCAAAGAACCCACCGAGTCGCGCCATCATCGCCGCCCGATCAGCAATCACGTTGCCGCCTCCGTGATAATCGAGAGCAAACGCGATGTAGCCCGCCTCGGCGAGGCGCTTCGCCTTCTCTCGCGTCACATCCGCGATCCCCGGTCCTTCATGGCAAACCAAGATCGCCGGGCGTGTCCCGGCAACCGCGTCGTCGACGGCCAACGTCCCGATGTGCGTCGTGCCGTCGACGTCGTAGCTGATGTTCTCGATGCGCATGGTGCTCACGTCTCCCGGTCGGTCCTTCCGGCCACTCTACGGACCTGTCGAAGTACAGGCCTATCCGGCGGCGGCGGCCATCACGCCAAGGAACTCGTCGCGCTCTGGCCCAACTTCGGCAGTGGTGGGGCCTTCGCTGCATGAGCGGCCATCGCGGCCCCGAGCACTTTCCGATCGGCCATGAGCGCGTCGGGGGCGTCGAGCATGTTGAACGCGCGGAAGAAGGCCCGGAACACGTCGGCATCGACGCGGGTCGCCGGAAGTAGGCCGTTGACGATGAAGTCACGCGTGGCCGCGGCCCCCGCGTCGGGCACGCTGCCCGCGTAGCTGGCGGTGTGCCGCTTCATCCGATCGGCGTCCTGGCGGACCGCCAGCGCGTAGTGCGGTTCCAACTCGGTGCGCACAGCAACGTCCATCGCATGCGCCAGCGCTCGCGCAGTATCCGACGCAGACGGGCGAGGATCGCGTGCGACTGTCGAGCGTGCACCGCGCCGCGACGATCCCAGGCGTCGCGGGCCGCGTGCGGATTCTCGGTCCAGCACGACAATTCTCACGCGGCCCGTCTTGCCAAACTGACGTCCTGCGCGAAGCTCTCTCAGGCGGGCCGGGCGACGTCGTCCGTGGTTTCGCGACCAGCCAGCCCGTGCAAGAGAAGAGAGACACAAAGTGAGCAAGACCACGAAGATGCAAGCACCGTCTCCGGCGCGACACCTCGCCGACGCCCACGACCTGATCCGCGTGCAGGGCGCACGCGTGAACAACCTCAAGGACATCAGCGTCGAGATCCCGAAGCGCCGTCTGACCGTGTTCACCGGCGTGTCCGGCTCCGGCAAGAGCTCGCTGGTGTTCGGCACGATTGCGGCGGAGTCCCAGCGTCTGATCAACGAGACCTACAGCACCTTCGTGCAGGGCTTCATGCCGACGCTGGCCCGACCCGACGTCGACGTCCTCGACGGGCTGACGACCGCGATCATCGTCGACCAGGAGCGGATGGGTGCCAACGTCCGCTCGACCGTCGGTACCGCGACCGACGCGAACGCGATGCTGCGGATCGTGTTCAGCCGACTCGGCAAACCGCACATCGGCGGACCGAACGCGTTCTCGTTCAACACTGCGACGATCAGCGGCGCGGGTGCGGTCACGTTCGAGAAGGGCGGCGAGAAGAAGGTCGAGAAACGAACGTTCAGTCGGGTCGGCGGAATGTGCCCGCGCTGCGAGGGGATGGGCAACGTCACCGATTTCGACCTCACCCAGCTGTACGACGACACCAAGTCGCTGAACGAGGGTGCGCTCACGATCCCCGGCTACAGCATGGACGGTTGGTACGGCCGCATCTTCCGTGGCTGCGGCTGGTTCGACCCCGACAAGCCGATCCGCAGGTTCACCAAGAAGGAACTGAACGACCTCCTCTACAAGGAGTCGACGAAGATCAAGGTCGACGGGATCAACCTGACGTATTTGGGCGTGATCCCGCAGATCCAGAAGTCGTACCTGTCCAAGGACGTCGAAGCGATGCAGCCGCATGTGCGCGCCTTCGTGGAGCGGGTCATCACGTTCACCGCCTGTCCTGAGTGCGGCGGCACCCGGCTCAGCGAGGCGGCTCGGTCATCGAAGATCGGAGGGGCCACGGGGGCCACTGGGACCAAGGGCGTGAGCATTGCCGATGCCTGCGCCATGCAGATCAGTGACCTCGCGGAGTGGGTGCGCGGCCTCGACGAGCCGTCGGTCGCTCCCTTGCTGGCGAAGGTTCAACACACACTCGACTCGTTCGCCGAGATCGGGCTCGGCTACCTGAGCCTCGATCGGTCGTCGGGGACGCTGTCGGGCGGCGAGTCCCAGCGGACCAAGATGATCCGCCACCTCGGGTCGTCGCTGACCGACGTGACGTACGTGTTCGACGAGCCCACGATCGGGCTGCACCCCCACGACATCGCGCGGATGAACGAACTGCTCCTGCAGTTGCGTGACAAGGGCAACACGGTGCTCGTCGTCGAGCACAAGCCGGAGACGATCGTGATCGCCGACCACGTCGTCGACCTTGGCCCGGGCGCTGGAACGGCGGGCGGGCGCGTCTGCTTCGAGGGCAGCGTCGAGGAGCTCAGGTCCAGCGACACGATCACCGGACGCCACTTCGACGACCGGGCGGCTCTCAAACAGAACGTGCGGACATCGTCGGCGGCGCTCCCGGTCCGGGGTGCCAACACCAACAACCTCCGCAGCGTCGACGTCGACATTCCGCTCGGCGTGCTGGTGGTATTGACCGGCGTGGCGGGGTCCGGAAAGAGTTCACTGATCCGTGGCTCGGTGTCGGGACGCGATGGCGTTGTCACGGTCGACCAGGGAGCGATCAAGGGCTCGCGACGGAGCAACCCGGCGACGTATACGGACATGCTGGAGCCGATCCGCAAGGCGTTCGCAAAGGCCAACGGCGTGAAGCCCGCGTTGTTCAGCGCGAACTCCGAGGGTGCGTGTCCGACCTGCAACGGCGCGGGCGTGATCTACACCGACCTGGCCATGATGGCCGGCCTCGCCACCACCTGCGAGGAGTGCGACGGGAAACGGTTCCACGCATCGGTGCTGGAGTACCACCTCGGTGGCTGCGACATCAGCGAGGTGCTGGCTATGCCGGTGACCGAGGCCCGCGAGTTCTTTGGTGCCGGCGACGCCAGCGTGCCAGCAGCGCACGCCATCCTCGTGCGCCTCGTCGACGTCGGGCTCGGCTACCTCAGCCTCGGCCAACCACTCACAACCTTGTCTGGCGGCGAACGGCAGCGGCTCAAGCTGGCCACCGAGATGGGCCAGAAGGGTGGCGTCTACGTGCTCGATGAGCCGACCAGCGGGCTCCATCTCGCTGACGTCGAGCAGCTGCTCGGCCTGCTCGACCGGCTCGTCGACTCCGGCAAGTCGGTCATCGTGATCGAGCACCACCAAGCGGTCATGGCGCACGCCGACTGGATCATCGATCTCGGCCCCGGTGCCGGTCACGAGGGTGGCCGCATCGTGTTCGAGGGCACGCCCGCCGACCTCGTGGCCGCGGGCTCGACGCTCACCGGCAAGCACCTTGCGGCCTACGTCGGCGGCTGAGCGACTGCCGACGGGCTGGCCGCGGCCCCGTGCGAATTCTCGCTCCCAGAGCGAGATCGTGCACACGGCATCGGGTTCGTCCGGGGCGCCCAGGTTGAACGGTGCCATCATTCCCGTCTCGACAAGGCCACCGCGGCCGAGCGGTCCAGAGGAACCAAGTGTCACCACACCTACCGCTACCGGATGATCCAACGGCCATCGACGTCACCTGGATGCACGCTGCCCTGACAGCCGCTGGGATGGCCAAGGGTGCAACTCTCGTCGATGTTGAGTTCGCCGGGTACATCGGCACCGGTCAGATGGGACGCAATGCGCGCTACCAACTCAGCTGGGACGACCCCGTCGGCCGCCCGGCGTCGGTTGTCGGCAAGTTCCCGACCGATGACCCGACCGGGCGAGCAAGCGGATTCACCGGCAGCTACCGCAAGGAATGGACGTTCTACCGACAGCTCGCGAGCACCGTCAAAGTCCGCGCACCGAAGTGCTACGTCGCGAGGCTCGACGAAGAGCGTCAGAACTTCGTGCTGCTGATGGAAGACCTCGCCGGATCCGTGCAGGGCGATCAGATGCGTGGGCTCAAGGTCGACGAGGCCGCGCTCGCCGTCGAGCAAGCCGTGGCACTCCACGCTCCGCGCTGGGGTGATCCGACGCTCGCCGAGGCGGTGTTCACGGACCTGACTCCTCGCACGCCGGACGAGAACGCCGTGCGACTGCACGAGATCTACGCCCTGACGTTCGAGCCGACGCTCGCCCGTCTCGGCCCGAACCTTCCCGCCGACGCGATCGACCTTGTCTACCGCCTCGCGCCGAAGGTCGCGGCATGGACGCTCAGTTCCGATGCGCCACACACGTTGCTGCACATGGATTTTCGGCCGGACAACTTCCTTTTCGGTGTGCATCCCGAAGCGCCGCCGCTTGCGATCGTGGACTGGCAGACCATCACAACCGGTCCCGGCACGCACGATGTCGCCTACATGGTCGGCGGGAGCTTCGAGCCGGTGGATCGCGCCCAAGTGGAGCGTTCGCTCGTCGAGAACTACTGCCAGCAGCTGGCGTCGCACGGCATCGACTACCGGTTCGACGCCTGCTGGCGTCAGTACCGGCTGAGCAGCCTTTGGGGCGTGATCATGAGCGTCGTGGCCACGATGCTCGCGTCCCAGACCGAGCGTGGCGATCTGATGTTCATAACGATGCTGCGTCGCCACGCGAGCCACGCGATCGAACTCGACGCGCTCGCTCTGGTCGGCTGACCTGGCAAGTTCCGCGTGCGAATTCTCGCTCCCAGCACGACAAGGTGCACGACACCCCACACCTACGGCGTGATCTGCACCTTGATGGATCCGGTCGACTTGTCCGACGCGCAGACGAACGCATCGTTCACCGACTCAAGTGGGAACCGGTGCGTGACCAGCGTCCGAACAGCATCACGATGCGACGCGAGCAGCTCCACCGCGATCTCGAAGTCCCGACGCGACCCGGCGTTGCCGTAACAATTCGACCCCACAACCCGCAGCTCCCGGATACAGACGTCGTAGGCGTCGAGCGGCACGGGAGCCGCGAACACGCCGAGCAGTGCGACCACTCCGCCGGGCTTGGTCAGGCGCGTGGCCTGCTCCAGCGTCGTGGCAGTACCGCCGACCGTCTCGATCACAACGTCGAACGACCCGACCTCGTCGGGGTCAAGTTCGCGAGCACCGAACGAAGCCGCGAGCGCCTTCTGGAACGGATGACGCGCACTCACACACACCTCCGACGCTCCCGCTGCGAGGGCGGCGAGACACGAAACCAGCCCGATCGTGCCCGCCCCCAACACCGCCACACGGTCGCCATCACCAATGCCAGCCAATCGGACGCCGCGCACGCACACCGCGACGGGTTCTACAAGTGCGCCGTCAGCCGGATCGAGGCCGTCGGCGAGGCCGTACACACGATTGGCCGGGATCGTCATGAACTCGGCCATTCCGCCACGCGCGGTCACGCCGAACAGCGTCCGATTGACACATCGGTTGTCGTTGCCACCCAAACAGTGCGCGCACGCGCCGCAGCCAGCGAGCGGCTCGACGGCAACCGGGGTTCCGATCACAAGCGTGACGCCCTCGCCGACGGCGTCGATCGTCCCGCCGACCTCGTGGCCGGGGAGCAGTCCCTTCGGCGACGGGAAGCTCCCATCGAAGAAGTGGAGATCTGTACCACAGATGCCGACGCTCGCCACGCGGACGCGCACCCAACCGGCTCTCGGCTCGGGTTGCGGCCGCTCCGCGATCTCGAGAGTTCCGTCGGCCGTCCAAAGTGCTACGCGCATGGGTAGCATCCTGACACTTCAACAAATGCAGAAGAAAGTGGGACTCAGATGGCCACGTACATTATGCTAAGTACGCTTACTGATGAAGGCCGCAAAACGCTCAAGGAGCGTCCGGACCGCGTCAGCGAGGTCAACAAGGAGATCGAGGCGATGGGCGGACGCATCCATTCGCAGTACGCCGTGCTCGGCGACTACGACTTCGTCACGGTGCTCGACGCGCCCTCGAACGAAGTGGTCGCGAAGATCTCCGTGGAGCTCGGTTCGCGGGGCACCGTGCGGATCGTGACGATCCCGGCCCTCTCCGTGACCGCCCTTTCGGAATCCCTCAAGGCGACGTCGTAAGCGCGCACGATGCCACGCTTCATGGTGTTCTCCAGCTTCACGGCCGAGGGACGCAAGGGCCTCACCGACCGACCCGAGCTGAGCGACCTTCGTACGGATGTCGAGACGCTGAACGGCCAGGTGGTCGAGCAGCACTATCTCCTCGGCAAACACGACGTCATGACGATCATCGACCTGCCCGACGCAGAGTCGGCGCACCGTCTGAGCCACAGTTCCCGAGCGAAACGAAAGGTTCTCCCGATCATCGATCAGAACCTGTTCAACCGGCTTCTCGATCAGAGCACGGAGACCACGGGTCCTCACACATGGCAGATCCGCCTTCCTGCCCGCGTCGCACGCCTCGCCCTTCGTCGGTCGACCTACACCGAGCCGATTCGGGCATGGTGCAAGCCGTTCACGGTCGTCGGCGGCTCGAACCTCGACGACCTTCGCGGGCCTGCGGTGTTCATAGCGAACCACGCGAGCCACCTCGACAGCGCGGCGCTCTACAACGCGCTGCCGCGGCGGTATCAGCGTCGACTCACGTTCGGCGCAGCGGCGGATCGGTTCTACATCAAGGGCCGCAAGGGCATCAAGAAGCAGGGTTGGTGGTACTCGATCGCATCGAACACTTTCCCGATCAAGCGGGGTGCCGGGAAGGCATCGCTCTCCCACGCGGAATGGCTGCTCGCTCGGGGATGGTCCGTCGTGATCTTCCCCGAGGGTGGCCGATCGAGCAACGGACGCCTCGCACGCTTCCGTGTCGGTCCGGCGCTCATCGCACTGTCGCAGAATGTGCCGGTGGTTCCGATGTACATGGAAGGACTCGCGTCCATCCGTCCGAAGGGCAAGCAGGCGCAGACTGCCGGACCGGTCGTGGTTCGCATCGGTGCGCCCCTGCGGTTCTCGGCGGGTACCACGCCGAGCGCTGCGACCCACGCAATGGAGAAGGCGGTGGAGGCGTTGCGCCGCGAAGTGCATGTGCCTCGACGCGACGTGCCCGCGGCGTCCCCTGCTCTGACGCCGACCGGCGGTCCGCTCACCGCTTAAGTCTCACCGCCTGAGCAGCCGAACCGCTGGAGGTCGGTTGCCCGGAGGTCGCCGCCTGGACGCTGCGCTACGCCAAGCGTTCGCGCACACCGTCGAAGGCAGCGTCGCCGAGGTCGAGCAGACGCTCGATGGCTACCGCGACACCGTCATCGTTGCCGTGCACCGACACAACGGTCGCGGCCGCCTTGACGGCGTCGGACGCCTGACCCATCGCGACGCTCGCACCGGCGATTCGGAACATCTCTATGTCGTTCTGCGCGTCACCGAACGCCACCATCGTCCGCGGGTCGATGGTCAGCGCCTCACATGCGGCGAGCAGCGCGATCCCCTTGTCCGCTCCCTGCGCGGTGATCGTGAGAATCCGTTTGCCCGCACTTGAGAACGAGTCGACGAATCGCACCCGGTCCCTCCAGCGATCGGCCAACTCTGCCTCGATACGCGTACACGCATCGCTTCCTTGCACGAGCACCATTCTCGGACGGACGCCGCCGAGAGAGTCGCCCAGCGACTCGGTCTGTCGCAGACCGTAGGGCAGCTCCGACCGTGGTGGTCCGTCCATCTTCATCGCCACGTCCTCATCGAGAGCGGCCCACGCGACACAGCGCACCGAGTCGAGTAGGGCAGCCAGTTCCCCCGCGCACTCTGCGGGCAGTCGGACGTCGAAGAGGTCATGCCCGTCGGTGAGGTCGCGCACCTGCGCGCCGGAACACGCGACGGCTGGTCCGTCGATCTCGATGCCTTCGCCCCGCAGATGATCACGCACCTCGGACGCGAGCGTGAACCATCTCGCCGTCGCAAGGATCAACCGAAAGCCGGCGTCGGTGGCTCGACGCAATGCTTCGACGTTGCGCTTGCTGACTCGCTCGTCGCGTCCGAGCAGCGTTCCGTCGAGGTCGAAGGCAAGGGTGTCGAATCGCACCGGGCGCAAGCTACAGGGTCCCCGGTCCGCACAAGCCGCTTGCGTGGCCCCAGGTCGGTCGTCGTGGCCCCGGATCGGCCCGTTTTGGGGCCACGACGACCG